>CANQNT010000024.1 GCA_947625255.1 uncultured Acetatifactor sp.
TAAAGTTACCCTTTTCCGAATAAAACATATCAAAATCTTTTTAAAAATCAGCTTGACATATCACCAGATTGCTCCTTTTTGCCATCCCGAACATCGTCGATCATATCCTGCAGCCCGCGGATCCGCAGAATCAGGCTCTTGATCCGTTCCAATTCCATCCGCATACTGACGGGATTTACAATCATTCTGGCGGACAAGGGACAGATTTCCTCCAAAACATCCAATCCATTCTCCCGTAAGGTGGAACCCGTCTCCACGATGTCCACGATCACGTCAGACAAGCCCACCAGCGGCCCCAACTCCACGGAACCGTTGAGTTTGATGATATCCACGGTCTGATGCTTTTTATTATAAAAATAATCCTTTGCGATGCCAGGGTACTTGCTGGCGACCCGAATCCGTTCATGGTGCATCAAAAGATCTCTGGCCTCCCGCGGTCCGCAGACACACATCCGGCACTTACCGAAGCCCAGATCCAGCACCTCGTAAACATTCCGGTTTTCTTCCAGAATCGTATCCTTTCCGGCCACGCCGATGTCCGCCGCGCCATATTCCACATAAGTGGGCACATCAGGCCCCTTGGCCAGGAAAAACTTCAGTTTCAATTCCTCATTGACAAAAATCAATTTCCGGGTACCCTTGTCCTGCATCTCCTGGCAGGTAATGCCGATCTCTCCCAACAGTTTGAGCGTCTGATCGGCAAGTCTTCCTTTCGTCAGGGCAAAGGTTAAATATCGATCTTCACTCATCCGCCTTTTCCTCCGCTATCAATTCCACGGCAATTCCGCGCTTCCGCAATTCACAGGCCTCTTTCAGACGATCCCCGTATGTCTCTTCCCGGTACAGAAGCGTCCGCTTTCCGGTAGGAATTTCCAACTGTATCTTTTGCTGGGAAAGGGCCTCCAGCAAATCATCCACCACCACGGCGAAACCCACCGCGGGAGCTTCCTTGCCAAATTGCCGAAGCAGACTGTCATAGCGCCCGCCCTTGACCACGGCGTTTCCCAGACCATATGTATAAGCACGGAAAATCACGCCCGTGTAATAATGGTATTTGCTGAGCATCGACAGATCAAAAGAAACGTATTTTTCCACTCCATAAAGCTTCAAAACCTCATAAAGCTTTTCCAGACGGGAAAGGGCCTCCAGGGATCTGGCGTTTTTCACCAGTTTTCCGGCTTCGGAAAGGGAATCCAGATTGCCAAACAGATCAGCGGCCTTTGACAAAATATCCAGATAAGACTCTTTTACCTCCCGTTCCAGAAGCACCTCTCTGGCCGCGAAATAATTTTTTCCGGAAATATATTCCCGCAGAAGATTCTCCGTCTCCTCATCCAGTCCGGCCTCCTGGCATAATCCCTTAAAATATTCCACCTGGCCTATGCTTACCTGGAAACGCTCCAGCCCGGCACTCTTCAGGGCTTCGATGACCAGGCTGATCACCTCCCCATCCGCTTCCACGGAACCGTCATTGATCAATTCCGCCCCCATCTGCGTCACTTCATTCAGCTTGCCCTGCAAATTGGACGTGTTAACAAAGGTATTTCCCTCATAGCAAAATCGGACGGGCCCCTTTTCCTCCATAAAGTACTTTGCGGCGCATCTGGCAATGGACGGCGTGAAATCCGGCCGCAGCACCAATGTGTTATTTTCCTTGTCAAAAAATTTGTACAATTCCTTGCTGGGCGTTGTCCCGATTTCCCTGGAAAACACATCAAAGAATTCAAACGTGGGAGTCTGGACCGGTTCGTAACCAAACCGCCGGATCACATCCTGCACCCTGCTTTCCAGGGTCAGCTTGCGCTGATATTCCAGCCCGTAAATATCCCGTACACCCTCGGGCGTATGTAATAACCTCTTACTCATTCCATCCTCGTTTTCCAAACCGCCCCTCTTCCCCTCCTCTGACACTTGGACACATGCTTTCCATGACTTCGTCACTGTTCTTTCCCGATTCTTCCCGGGGCCGGTCACTTTATTGATTTAATGTGCTAATCAATTAGCACGCAAAACTATCATGTACTATATCAAAAACCGCAAACTCTGTCAAGAACTTCTGTGCAGTGCGTTCCTGCCATGCCGTGCCTTTTACTGCCTGCCATGCCGTGCCCTTTGCCGCCTGCCATGCCAAGCCTCCGCACTGCCGGCTACGCCCTTTCGTCAAGATCTTTCTGCAGCAGATCCAGGTAGGGTACCAACACTCCATGCTTCTTTGGAAGCACATATTCCGGATTCAGTTCATCATACCGAAAGCTTTTTCTGCCCCCTTCTTTTGCGCGATTCCAAAAGTACAGAAGCATATCATAGGGCAGATAATACAACACATCCTTATGGGTATAAAAGATCAGGAAAAACGCAATACCACCCTGCTTTTCAAACTTTCCCATGAACTCCACCTGATGCTCGTGAATGTTCTGCAGGGAAAAAGTGTCCGTGGCACATTCCTTGGCGTCAAAGCAGACCGGAAGCCCCTGAACGGCCCCAATATAATCCACGGTACTCTTCTGCTCAAAATAGGCCAGCGAAATCTGATGATTCTCCTTATTCATTTTGACCGGGATAATGGGGGTTGGAATCTTCTGAATCAACGCCAGACCATTCTGCTCATATTTTTCATTGGTGCGGTTGATCATGTCTTCCAGGGTGGAACCGCGAAGTCCCCTCGAATTCCAGGTAGCCATTCTTCTCCTTCCTCTATATCCACACGTATCTCTACACGAAGCTCCGGAATCCTCAGATTTCTCCGGGCTCACGTAATATTTTCCGAAAAATCCGCGGCAGCGGAGCCAGTATTGTTTTACCGCCAAGATTAGCCAGCGCACCGTCACAGGGCTGAAATTCCAGCCGATAAGCATGCAGCAGCTGGGTTGTAAGCCTGTATTTTGCCCGATATGCCTGGTTTATGGCCTTATCGCCATATTTATTGTCTCCAAGCACCGGATGGCCTATAGAGGCCAAATGAGCGCGAATCTGATGGGTCTTGCCGGTAATCAGCTCCACCTCCAGATAGGTCGCGTCTCCCAAATCGGCAAGGGGGCGATAAACAGTGTGAACCGGGGAACCCGAGCCGACGGTTTCGGGCAAAGAAGCGCCGGTTCCGGACGCAAGAATCCCCACTTTATTGTGCTTTTCATCCTTGACCAGAACCCCTTTTAGCTCTCCCCCCGCCTTAAGCTTTCCGGCCACAATGGTTCGGTAAAACTTCCGGACGGTACGTTCCCTGAGGATTCGCGACAACTCCCGGCTGCCCTCCAGGGACTTTCCGCACAACACCAGTCCGCTGGTATTCCGGTCCAGACGATTGACCACGGAGGGTCGGAAAAGTGCCAGCTCTTCTGTCTGCAGCTTCCCGCCTTGCAGCAGGTAGCCGATCATCCATTCATTAAGGCTCAAATCCTCTGGAGCGGCTTTTTGGCTTAAAATTCCCACGGGCTTGTTTAAAATCAGGACATGGGGATCTTCGTAGAGAACGCTGATCCCTGCCAAAGTCCCGTAAGCGCTCTTGGCGTCAGCTGCAAGGCTCAAGATCCGGCTTCCGGGGAACTTCCCCGCGGTTACATTCCCCTCAGACGCGGTCCCTGCGTGTGCATCCCCCACGGGCACGTACCCGCTGTCGGCGAACTTTTCATATGTTTCATCCGACAAAAAGAGACGCACCTCATCCCCCGCCTGCAAAATTTCCCTGCCTTCCGCCTTTTTCCCGTTTAAGGTAATGTTCTTTTTCCGCAGCATTTTAAATAGAAAACCGTCGCCTGCGGCCGGGAGGCATTTTCGTAAAAATTTATCAAATCGCTGCCCCGCATGATTGGGACCGACTGTGAACTCTTTCATGACGAACTCCTTTTACAACGCCACACTTTTCAGCGTGTTCACAATGCCCTCAGTACGCTTCTCATCCGCGTCCAATTCACGGATTTGTGCCAGTCGGTCCGTATATCGCTTCAAATCCCTGAAAATCTTCACCGTCACGTCCTGGAAACCGTCCGCCCGCAAAATGCCGTCAATATGCTTGTGAAAGGCGTTTTCATCAAATCGTTCCGATTCCGTGAAACCGCAGATCGTGTTTCCTCTGACCACCAGATGCGCCACCTGGAAATTGATCGAGGAGGAAGTGAAAACCATGTCGTACAGCTGGGTCATGCCCTCCGCCACGGGAGCAATGGCCGAAGCCGCCGCATCGCTGCAGCTGTGAAAACGGAGAAACATAATGGCGCTGACGGCGCTTTTGCTGGCGGGCAGACAGCCCAGGACAGCCACAATGGTCAGCAAATTCTGACGCGGATCCACATCCGTGACGCCCATGGAGGCATTATAGTTTTTCGTGGTAAAATAACCCGTCAAATAGAGAATCAGGGAAATTCCCAGATACAACAATGTACGGATGATTTCATATTTCTTCTGGCTGTTCAAATAATTGCGGGTGCCCCGAAAGCTCGCCGCCGAAAAGATTCTCAAGAGCTTCATATGCCCTCCCATGACTTACAAATTAAGATGACGTTTTTTTCTTGTGCACATTGCGAATGGCGCGCTTCTTCCCCCCGGCTTGCTTAAGGTGCGTTCCCTTACGGCCGGTCAGGTCCGATGCTTGATGTTTCTGCGCCCTCCCCGCTTTTTCGGAAAGCCGCGTTCCGTGTACGGACGGCTTCTGCATATTTCCCGCCCCCTGCACAGCCTTTTTCGGGCGGATCAGGCATTTTTTGTCGAATCCGATCAAATCCGTCCGTCCCTCTTTTACCAAGGCTTCATATACCAAATCGTAGTTCCTGGGATTGCGGTACTGGATCAGCGCCCTTTGCATAGCCTTTTCATGGGGATTGCGGCACACATACACAGGCTTCATATCCCTGGGATCCAGTCCAGTGTAGTACATGACCGTGGACAAGGTGGAGGGCGTGGGATAAAAATCCTGCACCTGCTCCGGCATATAGCCCAGGTCCCGCAGGTATTCTGCCAGCTCGATCGCCTCCTTCAAGGCGGAACCCGGATGAGAGGACATCAGATAAGGCACCAGAAACTGATTTTTCCCAAGTTTCTCGTTCAGTTTCCGATACTTGGCCACAAAGCGCTCATAGACCGCCCTGGGCGGCTTTCCCATCCGTTCCAGAACCGCGTCGGAAATATGCTCCGGCGCCACCTTGAGCTGTCCGCTGACATGGTATTCCACCAATTCCCGGAAAAAGGTATCGTCAGGATCCGCCAGCAGATAATCAAAGCGAATCCCGGAACGGATAAAGACTTTTTTCACCCCGGGCAGGGCACGCAGCTTGCGAAGTAACTCCAGATAATCCTTATGATCCACCTTTAGATTGGGACAAGGACTGGGGAAAAGACACTGCCTGTTCTGGCAGACCCCTTTCGTCAGCTGCTTCTCACACGAGGGATGCCGGAAATTGGCCGTAGGACCTCCCACATCGTGAAGATATCCCTTGAAATCAGGATCCTTGGTCAGAAGCCTGGCCTCCTCCAATATGGACTCATGACTGCGCACCTGAATGGTCCGTCCCTGATGAAAGGTCAAGGCACAGAAGCTGCATCCCCCAAAACAGCCTCGATTGCTGATCAGGGAAAACTTGATCTCCGCGATAGCCGGCACGCCTCCTTTTTCCTCATAAGAAGGATGATAGGCACGCATATAGGGCAGCGCGTAGATTTGATCCATCTCTTCCGTGGTCAACGGCGGCTGGGGCGGATTCTGCACCACATAAACCTGGTTGGGATAAGGTTCGATCAAGGGCTTTCCCGTACAGGAATCCGTATTTTGATATTGAATCTGAAAGCTTTTCGCATAGAGGGTCTTGTCGGCCTTCATTTCCTCATAGGAAGGAAGCAAAATGCCCTGATAGACTCCCGAGGGATCTTTTGTTTTATAAACCGTTCCCGCAAGGTAGGTAAGATCCGATACCGCGATTCCGCCTGCAAGGGCATCCGCGATTTCCACCAATGCCCGCTCCCCCATTCCGTAGGAGAGCAGATCCGCCTGACTGTCCAGCAATATGGAGCGTTTAAAGCTGTCCGACCAGTAATCATAGTGGGCCATTCTGCGAAGACTGGCTTCGATTCCTCCGATGATAATGGGCACGTCCCGATAACGCCTGCGAATCAGATTGCTATATACCACCGTCGCATGATCGGGTCTGTGTCCCATCTCTCCGCCCGGCGTATAGGCATCCATGGAACGGCGCTTCCTGGAAACGGAATAATGATTTACACAACTGTCCATATTGCCCGCGGCCACCAGAAAGGCAAGCCTCGGCCGTCCCAGGATGGAAATACTGGAATCATCCTTCCAATCCGGCTGGGAAATGATCCCAACGCGATAACCGTGAGCTTCCAATACACGGCTGATGATCGCGTGACCAAAAGAGGGATGATCCACATAGGCATCTCCCACCACATAGACAAAGTCCAATTGTTCAATTCCACGCTCTTCCATGTCCTGTCTGGAGATGGGCAAAAATCCCTCGTTCACTGTATGCTTCTCACTCCTCGTCCCACAATCCGCAAAAATCCTCAATGTAATCATCCGCCAGCGTCTTCTTGGTTTCCCGGTCGGCGATGGAATAAGCGTCTTCCACGGCGCACACCCTCATTCCGGCGCGCTTTCCCGCCAGAATGCCAGGCACGATATCCTCGAACACCAGACATCTGTCCGGGGAAACATCCAACCCTTTTGCCACGGCCAGATAAATATCCGGCCAGGGCTTTCCCCGCTCCACGTCACAGCCAGTCATAATACAGCCAAAATAATCATGAAGGTTATGTACTTCGGCGATGTTTTCCACCAATTCCCTGGAGTTGCTGGTGGCAATGCCTAAAGAGACGCCTCTCTCCCTGCAGCCCAGAAGAAATTCATAAACGCCCTTTTTCAAAGGCACCTCTTTCAGGTACTTGTCCCAGGCCATTTTATTCCAGTCCGCCCTGATTTGCTCCAGGGAATCCGGGATCTGAAAGGTTTCCTTAAAGTAAACAGCAGTTTCCAAGAAACTCATACCCTCGATTTTGGACTGAAGATCCTCCGGCATCCGGATACCAAAACGCCCCAGATACGCAATGTCAATGTCCTTCCACAGCCACATGGAATCCACCAGCGACCCATCTAAGTCAAAAATCACAGCATCAATATCTTCTAATAGTTTTTTCAATATGACAATCCTTTCCTGAA
Organism: uncultured Acetatifactor sp.; assembly: GCA_947625255.1. Lineage (GTDB taxonomy): Bacteria > Bacillota > Clostridia > Lachnospirales > Lachnospiraceae > Acetatifactor. The sequence goes on from CANQNT010000024.1 coordinate 7,163, forward strand.
CCTTACAAATGCCTTTCCTGACATAACAGCGACCGCTTCTCTTCTTCCGTCAGCTCCCGATAATCCCCCTCCGCCAAGGCGGGATCCAAAATCAAGGGGCCCATGGAAATCCGTTTCAGGGTCAGCACCTCGTTTCCTATCGCAATCAGCATCCGCTTCACCTGATGATAACGCCCTTCCCTGATCGTAAGCCTCAGCAGCCTCTCTTCTTCCAGCGCCGCTTTCGCGGGTAAGGTGAGCGCTTCATCACCGATATCCACACCTTCCTCCAACCGCTGTAAGTCCTCCCCGGTCAAGGGGCGGGCGCAGCGCGCCAGATAGGTTTTCTCCACATGCCGCCTGGGCGATAAAAGACGATGCGCCAGTTCCCCATCGTTTGTAATCAACAGCAGGCCCGTGGTATCCTTGTCCAACCGTCCCACCGGGAACAAATCGGCAGTGGGAACGCCGCGCAGCAGGGAAAGCACTGTATCCGACACATTGTCCACAGTGGCGCTTACCACGCCGGCGGGCTTATTCATCAGATAATAGACATTTCCGCGCGGAGCGCAAACCTGATCACGCAAGGCAACCACATCCTCATTTTCCCGCAGTTTCCTCTCCGGCCGTTTCACCACCGCTCCATTGACCGTCACCAGGCCGGCACGGATCCAATCCTTTACCTGACTCCTGCTGCCCATCTGACAATCACATAGAAATTTATCAAGTCGTACCATATTTTTGCCATGTCCTTCATATTTTAAATTAACAAAGAGTCGGCCGTCCCTCCGCTCCGTTTCCGGGAGAAAGAGCCCATGCAAACCAAATCCTTACAAAAAGCATTCTATACTTTGTTTTTTCTGACTCTTACCATCCTGATATTGACCCATTCCCAGGAAAGCCTTTATTTTGCCCTGAACAGCCTGAATCTCTGGTTCACAAAAATGATTCCCTCGCTTCTGCCTTTTATGATTTTGTCAGGTATTATGGTGCGGCTGCGGCTGACGGAAAGCTTTGCGTCGCTTTTACATCCCGCGTTCAATACGCTGTTCCACGTGCGCAAAAACGTCACCTACGCGATCATCATGGGTTTCCTGTGCGGTTTCCCCATGGGAGCCAGAGTCACCTGCGACCTTTTGGAGCGCAATATGATCACCCAAAAAGAAGGGGAATTTCTGCTTTCCTTCTGCAACAACATTGGCCCCGTGTATTTCTTAAGCTTTGTGGTTCCCCTGCTGCACAGAAAGCTTTTATGGCCTTATCTCTTTGGAATGTACGGTCTGCCGCTGCTCTACGGTCTCTTCCTCCGCTACACCAGATACCGCGACTGCGGGTTTGCAGAAGCTTCCGGCAGGAGAAAACGCGGAATCCACGGCGGTGAACTGCGTCTAGCCAGTCAGTCAGGCGCGCTTTCCCTTCTGGAGCAAATAGACGATGCGGTCTATGCCGGCATCCAAAGCATTCTGATGTTGGGCGGATACATGATTTTATTTAATCTGATGAACCTCTTTCCGTTTGCGCTAAAGCAATGTGCGGGACAAATCAACCTGCCCTTTCCCTTTGCCGCCACCCGTCCGGGAGTACTCCTCTCACAAATTCTGGAGGGTTGTAAAACGCTTCCTTCACTGATCGCACCAATCCTGGAGATCACTGGCGGTCTGGGAATGTTGGGAGATTCCCTGCCGCTGCTGGCCCTGCTCCTGCTGCCTTTTGGGGGACTGTCCTGTATCGCCCAGACCTATAGCATGATCAAACGCTCGGAACTGTCCATCTCCCAATATGTGCTTCATAAACTGATATTAACCGGCCTGACCGGCGCTTACTATCTGGCCTGGGCATTCCTTTTTCCGAATAGCTTTTTGCGCTAAATCACGATGTGATAAAATGCCTTACGCAAACAAGGCCGGCTGATTACCGGCCTCCAAAAGGCATTTCTTCTTTGCTCGATCCAAGTCATCAGATGATATCCAAGCTCTCGCCCGTCGCGTTTTCAGCCCCGTTTTCCGCCGAAGCCTCGACTGGCTGTTCCTCCGCGGGATGAAGCTCGTTACGGTTAGAAAGGATGATCTCGTGATAATGATTCATGGCGCCCACCAGGTTTTCGTAATGGGTGGTTGCGTCCTGGGTGGAGGCAATGATGATCTGTTCCAAATGATCCAGCATATCATCCATGTACTGCATGGCCGCCTGACGCACACCGTTGGCCTCCATCATGGCTTTGTCCACGATTTCCTGCGCCTGAGCGGTGGCATCCTCCACGATCCGGTTCGCGTGCTCGTAAGCCTGCTGCATCACCTCGTGTTCGCTGACCAACTCATTGGTATGGGCTGTGGCTTCATTGATCATGGCTTCCGCCTTGGTCCTGGCATCGTTCAAGATCGCTTCCTTATTGCTGATGATCTTCTGGTAGCGCTTGATCTCCTCCGGAGTCTTCATACGGAGCTCTCTCAAAAGCCCTTCGATTTCCTCCCGATTGACGATGATATTGGTGCTGGACATAAACTGGGGTTTACATCCGTCAATATATTCCTCAATCTCATCAATTAGTTGTTCGATTTTGCTGCTCATGCCGGCCCTCCTTTATTTTCTCTGGATTCCATATCTTTCATATATCATATCGGCGACAAAATCCGGTACGCACTGGCTGATGTCACCGCCGAAGCTGGCAATCTCCTTGACACTGGAGGAGCTTAAATAAGCATATTCCAGGTTCGTGGCCAGGAACATCGTATCCAGTTTCCCTTCCGAAAGCTTACTGTTGGTCTGTGCCATCTGCAGCTCGTATTCAAAATCCGTGATTGCCCGAAGCCCTCTGACCGCGACGTGCAGATTCTTCTCCCTGGCATAGTCGATCAACAGACCACTGAAGCAGTCCACCTGCACATTGGGCAGGTCCCTGGTCGCCTCTTCCAATATCTTAACACGTTCCCGGGCAGAAAACAATGGGGTCTTTCCCTTATTATCCAAAACGCTTACGATCAGCACGTCAAACACCTCGGAGGCCCGCCGGATCACGTCCAAATGTCCAAAGGTCACCGGATCAAAGCTGCCGGGATAAACGGCTCTTTTCATAACTTCTTTCCTCCCATCCTATGGATAAAGAGATGCTTGTTGGTCTTATACTTTTTCTCGCGCGTCAGGACATAACCAAGCTCTTCCAGATAAGGAACCTCCGTATTTAGGGAAGCCTCCACCACGATCAGCGTCTCCTCATCCACATAGCGTGCCTTGGAAAGCGCCTCCAACACCCGGCGCTCCTGCTCCTGCCCATAGGGCGGATCCATGAAAATCACATCCACATGGCGCTCGTTGATACTCGACAGCCCCGCACAAGCATCCTGCTTTAATACTATAGCACGGTCCGTGAATTTCGTAAATACCAGATTTTCCTGAATGCAGGAAATCGCCCTGGGAGCGTTCTCCACAAAATAGGCTCTTTTGGCGCCGCGGCTGATGGCCTCAATACCGATGCCGCCGCTGCCGCTGAACAAATCCACAAAGATGCAGCCCGGCAGTTCCGGCTGCAAAATATTAAACAAGGTCTCCTTAATACGGTCCGTAGTCGGACGGGTATCGGGTCCTTCCGGCGCGTGTAAAGGAAGACTGCGTGCGCTTCCCGCTATGACTCTCATAAGGGATTCTCCTTTCATGTATCTTTCTCATCCAGGCATCCTCCAATGAAGAGCATCCGATGAAAAAGGGAATTAAACGCGAACTTTCACTCCCTTGGTGTCGCGCTTGTTCACCTTCAGGTTGTTGAGCACGATCTGCCTGCCCTTGTATTCGATGGTGACGGGTACGGAATTCTGGATAAAATACACGCACTCTACAAAGTCGCCCTCCGACAGCTTCATGGCTCTTACACCAATGGCGTTTTTCTTCTTTTCCGGAATTTCCGTTATGGAAAAACGCAGGAAATAACCTTGTGCGGTCTGAAGCACCACGTTGTTCTGATTGCGCAGGGCAGCGATTCCGATCACCTTGTCCCCCTCTGACAGCTTGGTGGCGGACACGGTGCGCTTTGCCACGTCGAACTCTCCGCCGTCCACGATCTTTGCCATGGATTGGGCGGTGACGAACACCATCTGACACAGATTCAGCTCCGTCTGGCTGGTGACCAGCACAATGGATTCCTTTTCGGAATTATAATTGCTCACATTATCAATGGGTACGCCCTTGTCCCGGAACTTTCCAAAGGGCAGGTCGGAAACCTTGATGGTATGGAGCTGGCCGGTATCGGTAAACAGACAGATCCGGCTGGTATTCCTGCATATGAACACGTAGCTGTTTTCCGCGTCCGCGGCTTCCTTGTTGCGTTCGTAGGCGGTCAGGTCCACGGTCTTCGCATAACCAAAGCGGTCCATCAGGAAACAGATTTCCATCTCCTCAACTTCTTTTTCCTTGTACACCGCTTCCTTGCCGTTCTCGATCAGGGTACGGCGCCCGCGGCCATATTCCTTTTGAATGGCATCCAGTTCATTGACGATCACCTGGGCCATGGAATCCCTGCGCTCCAGGATATCCTCATAACGGTAAATATTGGCCATGGTTTCCTGATGCTCCTTGATAAGCGCGTCAATCTCCAGGCCGATCAGGCGGTAAAGGCGCATCTCCAGAATGGCGTCGGCCTGCTTTTCCGTGAACATCAGTTGTGTCGCCATGACCCGTGATTCCTTGGATTTGAAGCGGATTCCGTCGGTCTTGCCCTCCACCAGACATGCTTTGGCCATGTTCCGGTCCTTGGAGCCCCGCAGAATCTCGATGATCAGATCGATGACATTGCAGGCCTTGATCAATCCTTCCTGAACCTCCCGCCGCTGCATCTCCCTGGCCAGAAGGCTGGTGTATTTACGGGTAGCCACCTGGAACTGGAAATCCACGTTGGCCCTGAGAATCTGCTTCAGCCCCATGATCTCCGGCCGGCCGTTGTAAATTGCCAGCATATTGACGCCGAAAGTATCCTCCAGACGGGTCTTCTTATACAAAAGGTTGGTAAAATTCTCTACGTCCGCATCCTTGCGCAGCTCAATCACAATGCGGATGCCCTCCTTGGAGGACTGGTTGGAAATATCCATGATATCCGCGGTCTTCTTCGTCTCCGCCAGAGCCGCCACGTCCGTCAGGAACTTGGCAATATTGGCGCCGATCATGGGATAGGGGATCTCCGTGATCACCAGATTGGTCCTGCCGTTTTTGCCCTTCTCATATTCCACCTTGCCGCGGACCTTGATCTTGCCCACACCGGTCTCATAGATTTCCAACAGTTCGTCCTTGTTGATGACGATGCCGCCCGTGGGGAAGTCCGGGCCCTTGAGGTATTTCATCAATTCCCGGGTGGTAATCTTTTCATCCCGCATATATGCCTTGGTAGCTTCGATCACCTCGGACAGGTTGTGGGGCGGGATGCTGGTCACCATCCCTACGGCAATGCCCTCGGAACCGTTGACCAGCAGATTGGAAAACTTCACGGGCAGCACCGTGGGCTCCTTTTCCGTCTCGTCAAAGTTGGGCATGAAGTCCACCACGTCCTTATCCAAATCCGCCAGGAAAGCATCCTGGGTGATCTTCTGCAGCCGGGCCTCCGTATAACGCATGGCGGCCGGCCCATCGCCCTCGATATTGCCGAAATTGCCATGACCATCGATCAATGCCAGCCCCTTTTTGAAATCCTGGGCCATGACCACCAAGGCGTCATAAATGGAACTGTCTCCGTGGGGATGGTACTTACCCATGGTATCGCCCACAATACGGGCGCTCTTACGATGGGGCCTGTCCCAGCGCACTCCCAATTCGTGCATATCATAAAGAGTGCGGCGCTGTACCGGCTTCAGTCCGTCCCGGACATCCGGCAGGGCTCTGGCGATGATCACGCTCATCGCGTAGTCGATAAAAGATTTCTGCATTAATTCAGAATATTCAGTCTTAATGATTCTATCGTCCATGTTGTGTAGCCTTTCTTAAGGAATATGCCCGGAAACCCCGCGGCCGGGCCCGTATAACGCATGACGGCCGCCCATCGCCCTACACGTCCAGCTCCGCGTCCGTGGCGTGGTCGTAAATGAACGCTCTCCTGGGCGGCACGTCCGCCCCCATCAGAAGTTCGGTCATCTCGGAAGCCATCCGCCCGTCCTCGATTTCCACCTGCTTCAAAAGCCTGGTGGCCGGATCCAGCGTGGTCTCCCAGAGCTGCTGGGCATCCATCTCTCCCAGACCCTTGTAACGCTGCAGGGTAAAGGGTCCCTTGTGCTTCTTCCTGTATTTTTCCAGGGCCTTGTCATCGTAAAGGTACTCTTCCTTTCCCTTGGCGGGCATGGCCTTATAGAGAGGCGGCATGGCGATATACACATGTCCCTCATAGATCAGCTGAGGCATAAAACGGTAAAATAACGTCAGCAGTAAATTGGAAATATGGGCGCCGTCCACGTCCGCATCCGCCATGATAATGATCTTGTCATAGCGAAGCTTACTGATGTCGAAATCATTCCCATAGCCCTCGGAAAAACCGCAGCCAAAGGCGTTGATCATGGTCTTGATCTCCGCGTTGGCCAGTATTTTATCGATACTGGCCTTTTCCACGTTCAGAATCTTGCCGCGGATGGGCAGAATCGCCTGATAATTCCGGTCTCTGGCGGTCTTGGCGCTGCCGCCGGCGCTATCTCCCTCCACGATGAAGATTTCACACCTGGAAGCGTCCCTGGATTCACAATTGGCCAGCTTGCCGTTGGAATCAAAGGAAAACTTCTGCTTCGTCAGCATATTGGTCTTGGCCTTTTCCTCCGTCTTGCGGATCTTGGCCGCTTTTTCCGCACAGCCGATGACGCTTTTTAATGTCTCCAGATTGCGGTCAAAGAACCGGACAATTTCGTCTCCCGTGACCTTGCTCACCACCTTGGCCGCATCCTGGTTGTCCAGTTTCGTCTTGGTCTGACCCTCGAACCGGGGATCGGGGTGCTTGATGGATACCACGGCCGTCATGCCGTTGCGCACATCGGTACCGGTAAAATTGGCGTCTTTTTCCTTTAAAACATTTAACTGTCTGGCATAATTATTGATGACATTGGTAAAGGTGGCCTTGAACCCCGTCAGGTGGGTGCCCCCCTCCGAATTATAGATATTGTTGCAAAAGCCCAGCACGTTCTCATGGAACTCATTCACATACTGCAGCGCCACCTCCACGGTAATGCCCTCGCCTTCTCCTTTAAAGTAGATGACATCGGAAACAGTCTCTTTGGACTTGTTCAAATCCTTGATAAAGCCCACCAGGCCATCCGGCTCCCGGAACATGATCTGTTCCGGAGACTCCGGGCGCTTGTCCTCATAGTAGATCGTGAGCTGGGGATTCAGATAAGCCGTTTCATGGAGTCTGCTCTTCACTTCGTCCTCTTTGAAACGGGTCTTGTCAAAAATGGTATCGTCCGGCAGAAAATTAATCGTAGTCCCCGTCTCCCTGGTCCTGCCGATCACGGGAAGCAGGCCGTCCGCCAGTTCCAGTACGGGGACGCCCTTTTCATAACGGTCCTCGTAGATCTTGCCATCCGTCCGCACAGTGACAGTCAGACGGTTGGACAACGCATTGACCACCGAGGAGCCCACGCCATGCAGCCCGCCGCTGGTCTTATAGGCGTTGTTGTCAAATTTACCACCCGCGTGCAGGGTGGTAAAAACAAGACGCTCGGCACTGATGCCCTTTTCATGCATTCCCACGGGAATTCCGCGGCCGTTGTCCTCCACTGTGGCGGAACCGTCCGCCTCCAGGGTGACCCGGATCTCGCTGCAGAAACCTGCCAGATGTTCGTCAACGGAATTGTCGACGATCTCATAGATCAAATGATTCAAGCCCTTGGTCGAAACGCTGCCGATATACATACCGGGACGCTTCCGCACCGCTTCGAGCCCCTCCAAAACGGTGATGCTGGAGGCATCATAAATGTTTGATTTTGCCATGGAAAAAACCTATCCTTTACTGGATTTCATCGTTTTCATCAAACGGGGAAAAGCCCGTCTGAATGGGCGCTTTAAGGATCTACACAAACAAATGTACGCCCTTTGACATTATACAACATACCATGCGACTAAGTCAACGAAAAAATGAGGGGACTCATTTTCCTACCAGGATTCTCAGGAAAGGGACGCGCCCTAAAAGTCTGGTTCCCAGCCAGGAGACAAGAAGCACTACCGCCGCCTGGAGAATATTAAAAGGATAAAATGGCGCTTCCAGGGGGCTTAAAGGACGCAGAACGTAAAGAATCAGATAACCAGACAAGATGTATATCCCCATCGTATCGCGCCCCAGGATCTGCAGAAATCTTCCCCGAAAAAAGGTGTTCTTTAAGAGATAATCCCCCGTCAGGATAAAAAACGCACTGCCGACGAAACCGATCAAAGCACGGTAAAGGTCCAAAAACATCTGTTTCGGAATGTTTTTGCCAAGAAGCTTATAGCCGGTGAGATAGATCATGGAATCCGCCCGAAAGAAAAGGAACAAGAACGCAAAGCCAAGCCCAAAGATGACAATATGCCAGGGATTCGTTCCGGCCCCATGGGATTCCAACAATCCGCGGCCATAAAAAGCGGTCACAAAATACAAGAACAAGTATTTATATGCCCCCAGCCCCAGACCGTCCGGAGTAACGAACATTAAAAGGAAAATCGCCCCATAGATCCAGGGACTGTTCTTGCAGAATCGGCGAACCAAAAAAACGATCAGAAAGCTCCAGAAAACCGCCCACAAGAACCATAGGGCATAAAAAGTCCGGTTTATGTAGGTCCAGATGAAATTCCAAAGGGAATCCGGCAAGAGGGAAGGTGTCAAAAGCAGATTCAGTCCGTAATCCAATGCGCTCCAGATAAAAATCGGCGACAAAAGGGTTTTGGCGCGTCTGCAAAGCAATTGGTTCATCCGGCCTGCTTTTTCCGCCCTGCGGACACTCCCCCAAGACAAAAAGCCGCTGATCATCATGAAAAGCGGCATATGAAAGCTGTAAATCAGCTGATACAATTTGTCTTCAAAATAAAGGGCGGAGGCGCTGTACTCCACGCCGCTGCCTTCCTGAATACAGTGTCCCAGGACCACCAGCAGGATGGCAAAGCCGCGCAGGAGATCCGGCAGCTCCTGCCTCCCACCCTCGTCCCCGGACGGGGATTTCCGGAAATAGGCTTTCAAAAAATTAGACTTCATCATACTTTAACTGCCTGCAGCAGGCGATGGCCAAAGAACCTGGTCCGATGTGGCAGGCCACACTCAGGGAAAGGGGATCGATGTGAATCTCCGTGGTGGGATATTGCGCCTGCAGCTCCTCTTTCAAGGCCTGAGCCGCCGCGTCATTCTGGGTATGGGCGATGGAAAGCCATACGCCGTTGGTCTCTGTAATGCCGCCGAAACGGTTCACAATATCGTTATGGATGGCGTTCATCATAATGGTCTTTCCCTGACTGGTGGTGCGGGCCTTGGCGAAAGCATCCAGCTTCTCCCCCTGAATCTGGAGAACGGGCTTTAAGCGAAGCAAGGTTCCCAGCGCCGCGGCCGCAGGGGTAATGCGTCCGCCCTTTTTCAGATAATACAACGTATCCAGCATGATATAGATACTGCTGTTGAATTTATCCTCTTCCAAAATCCGCTTGATCTGCGCCGCGTTCTTGCCGCGCCTTGCCAGCTCAATGGCATCCAGGACGGACTGTCGCTGGGTCACGGAAATCCTCTGGTTGTTCACCACCTGCACCCTGCCGTCATAATCCCGGGCAAGGCCCATGGCGCTTTCGCAGGAGCTGCTCAGACCGCTGCTCATGGGGATATGCACTATTTCGTCATATTCCTGAAGCAGTTGGTTCCAAAGGGTCATGACCGTATCCGGCGCAGGCTGGCTTGTGGAGATATCGGCTCCCTCCCCGAGTCGTTTATAAAATTCCGGCACGGTGAGACTAATATCCTCAAAAAACAATTCTTCATTAATAAAAAAGGGCATCGGCAGCACTGCAACACCGCGTTCCCTGGCTTCTTTTTGGGAAATTCCACTGTTTGAATCGGTAACAATCGCTATTTTGGGCATGGTTTCTTTCTCCTATATCAATTGATTTCCAGCTTATTTTACCGTCAGATGCTTCGAAAGTCAACACTTTCCGACCCAATCCTGCAAAGATGTGCCTTCAGAGGGGCATTTTCAGGTGTTTCCAGACTCGGATCCCGGTCAAGAAGCCGTTCCACTGCCTCTGCCGCCTGCTGCAGGAGAAGCGAATCCGTATAGATATCCCCGATCCGAAACGCAAATTCCCCGCTCTGACGGATACCAAACAAGTCCCCTGGACCGCGCTGCCGCAAATCCTGGGAGGCGATGTAAAAACCATCGTTGGATTTGTTCAGGATTTCCAGGCGCTCCATGGTTTCCTTATTTTCCCTGGCACTGATGAAAATGCAATAGCTCTGGGCCTCTCCCCTGCCCACCCTGCCCCGCAGCTGGTGAAGCTGGGCCAGACCGAAGCGCTCCGCGTTCTCCACCATCATCACCGTGGCATTCGGCACGTTGATGCCTACCTCGATCACGGTGGTGGAAACAAGCACCTGTATCCTTCCCGCCGCGAATTCCTCCATAATGCGCGATTTTTCCGCCGGACGCATTTTCCCATGAAGACAGGCAACGGTAATCTGGGGAGGGAGCGCGCTTTGCAGTTTCCTGGTATAATCGGTCACGTTTTCCACGTCCTCCAGCTCCCCCTCTTCCACCATGGGACAGATACAATAGACCTGGTGGCCATAAGAAACCTGTCTTGCAAGAAATTCGTAGGCTTTGGGGCGATAAGAAGTGTTGACCACACAGTTCTTGATCGGAAGACGATTGGCAGGCAACTCATCGATCACGGAAAGATGGAGGTCTCCGTACAAAATTATGGCCAGGGTCCTGGGAATCGGCGTGGCACTCATGACCAGTACATGGGGATTCCCGCCCTTGTCCGCCAGCTTCTCCCTCTGTCGCACGCCAAAGCGATGCTGCTCATCCGTGACCACCAATCCCAGGGAATGATAAACCACTTTTTCCTGAATCAGGGCGTGGGTACCGATGATCAGGTTGACCTCTCCGCCGGCAATCCGCGCGTAAGCCTCGCGTTTCCTGTCGGCAGTCTCAGAGCCCACCAGCAAAACAGGCCGAAACGGCAAATGATAGCGGGCCGTGTATTGGGAAATCGTTTCGTAGTGCTGTGCGGCCAGAACCTCCGTGGGTGCCATCATGGCTCCCTGATAACCGTTACAGACACAGGCCAATAACGCCAACACCGCCACAATGGTTTTCCCCGATCCAACGTCCCCCTGTACCAGTCGATTCATGCTGTAAGGACCTTTTAAATCTGTGCGGATTTCCTCCCATACACGCTTCTGGGCCCTGGTCAACGCAAAGGGCATGGCCTGCAGGAAAGCTTCCGTTTCCGGGACCTCCCTGATAGGGCAAGTATTTGGGATGGACTTCACCAAATCCTTGTTTTGGCGCAAAACAAAGAGGAATGCAAAAAACTCATCAAAGGCCAGTCTCCTGCGGGCCCGGGCAAGGGCATCACGGTCCGAGGGGAAATGGATTCCATTTAAGGACTCACGCCAGGACTCCAAATCGTAACGTTCCAAAATCCATTGAGGATAATATTCTGTCTCATACGCATAAAAGCTCAAAGCCTGCTTCATGGCCTTTTGCACGGCCTGATTGGTGAGCCCTTTCGTCAGGCGATACCTGGGTTGGATACAAGACATCAATTTGGCATAATCCGTCTCGGAGAACAACCTGGGCTGCTCCATCAGAAGAGTCCTGCCCCGTGTCTTGACCAATCCCCGAAAGATGTAAAAGCCACCGCTTTTCAGCAAGGATTTCAGAAAAGGCATATTATAAAACACAAGCTGCATGCCGCCGGAAGCGTCTCGAAGCGTCACGTTAAGAATCGATAAATTTCGACCCTGTCGTAAATTCGGAATTCCAACCACACAGGCCCTGACAGCACAAACAGACCCCGGGGAGGCCGCGCTGATTGGCACGGGCTCCTCGAAGTCCTCATAATCCCTGGGATAATATCGAATCAGATCTCCCACGGTCGCGATATCCAATTTGCGGAAAAGCTTCTCCGTCTTTTCACCGATGCCCTTGATCCGGGTAATAGGGGTCTGATCATTCATAGTCCTTATTCTACGGAAATCACATAATAATAAATCGGCTGTCCGCCATACTGCAGTTCAATATCGCAGGAAGGATAAGCGCTCTCCACATCCGTCCGAAGCCGCTCGGCATCCTCTTTGGAGACATCGCTGCCATAATAAATACTGATCAGCTCGGAGTCCTCATCCACCATCCGGGACAACATCTCCTCCGTCACGTAGCGCAGATCCGTTCCCACGGAAAGAATCCCGTCATCTCCGATGCCCATGTAGTCCCCCTGACGGATTTCCTTGCCATCAATGGAGGTATCGCGCACCGCGTAGGTCACCTGACCCGTTTTTACGTTATCGATCTCGCCCAGCATGGTTACCTCGTTCTCATCAACGGACAACTCCGGCACATAATTAATCACAGCCGTAATTCCCTGGGGAATGGTCTTCGTAGGGATAACCAGGAGATTTTTGTCCGTCATCAGCTCAGCCGCCTGGTTGGCCGCCAGAATGATGTTTTTATTGTTGGGCAGGATGAAGACCGTCTCCGCGTTGACATATTCCACGGCATCCAGAATATCCGCCGTGCTGGGATTCATGGTCTGACCGCCCTCTATTATGTGATCCACGCCCAGATTCAGGAAAATCTCATTCACGCCCTCCCCCACGGATACGGCGATAAATCCCACCTTCTTGGGAGGCTCCTTTGGGGTTTCCTTTGCCGGCGGCTCTTCTTTGGCAGACTCTTCCAGGGAAGCGGATTTCGCCTCGGCGGCTACCGTCTCCGGCGCCTTGGCGGCCCCTCCCTCCTTTTGGGACATTTGGAACAGCTTTTCCCGGTGCTCCAGACGCATATTGTCAATCTTCATATTGGACAAGGCACCATACTTCAGGGCCCGCTGAATGGCAAGTCCCGGATCGTTGGTATGTACATGTACCTTGACCACGTCCTCGTCCGCCACGCATACGATAGAATCGCCAATAGACTCCAAATATGCCTTGAAGTCAAGCTCTGTCTTGTTATCAAACGGCTTATCCAACATAATGATAAATTCCGTACAGTAGCCAAACTTGATCTCGGTTTCCTCCCGGGCTTTCCCGGAGGATTCAGAAGCGTTCGTTCCTTTTGTCCCGCCAGCCTGGAAAGCAGCGTCGTTCAGCTCCACTTCCTTGCCCAGGAACGCGTCGAAAGCCCCCTCCAGGACCTCCACCAGGCCTTGTCCGCCGGAATCCACCACCCCGGCCTGCTTCAGCACAGGCAGCATCTGGGGCGTCTGGCTCAGGACGTGTTTGGCCTGTTCCAGAATCTCCCGGAAAAACTCCTCCAGATCCTCCGTCCCACTTTCCGCCAACTCTCTGGCTTTGTCTGCCGCGCCCTTGGCAACGGTGAGGATCGTACCCTCTTTGGGCTTCATGACTGCCTTGTAAGCCGTCTCAACAGCCTTTTCGAAAGCCTTGGCCAGCAGCTCAATCGTCAGAATCTCTTCTCCCTTGATTCCCTTTGTAAAGCCACGGAACAGTTGGGACAATATCACACCGGAATTGCCCCTCGCGCCGCGCAGAGAACCGCTGGAAATGGCCTTGGACAGATTTTCCATGGACAGCTCATCTCCCAGGGCGGTCACTTCTTTGGCCGCGGACATGATTGTCATGGTCATATTGGTGCCGGTGTCCCCGTCAGGCACCGGGAACACATTCAGTTCATTGATCCATTCTTTCTTGGATTCCAGATTTTTTGCGCCGGCTAAGAACATCTTTGCGAGCATCTTAGCATCGATTGTATTTAATGCCACGGTAAGTCCTCCTTAATCAATTACTCGAACACCTTCGACAAAGATGTTGATTTTTTCAATTTCAATACCCGTAAAAGCTTCCACCTTGTATTTCACACTGTCAATGAGGTTGTCGGATACGGCGAGGATGCTTACGCCATAAGCCACAATGACATGAAAGTCCAAAATAAGCTTGTTGTTCTTGAGGGATACGGCTATCCCGCGCGCAATGCTGTCTTTTTTCAGTAAACGGACCAGTCCGTCTTTCATGTTGACTCCGGCCATGCCTACGATGCCAAAGCATTCTGTAGCCACGGTACCGGCATATTGGGCGATCACTTCTTTATTAATAACGATGCTGCCCATTTGAGTATTCATAGAAGAGCTTTTCATTGCAAACCTCCTGTCTGTTACTTATCAACGCTTTTTACCGCGTCAAACTGTGTCTGACAACCTCCATTATACAATTAATATGGGAAAAAGCAAATATAAAAATGAAAAAAATAGAAAAAAAGAAAGATTTCCCCTTGCTTTTCTTTCTCTTTTCTGTTAATATATCACTGTTGCGAGTATTTTACTCGTGTTTTTTTAAAAAGTAGATTAAGACGTTGTCACGCATACGTTGAGGAGGTGTCAATATGGCAAAGTGTGATATTTGTGGTAAGGGCGCTCATTTTGGGCACAATGTAAGCCATTCTAATAGAAAGACGAACAGAATTTGGAATGCGAACGTCAAGAAAGTGAAGTGCAAGGTAAACGGCGCTCCCAAGAGACTGCATGTGTGCACAAGCTGCCTGAAGTCCGGCAGAGTGGAAAGAGCTTAACAGCAAGACAAATTTCAGGTCAAAAATCCCCGGCGAACCAATACGCCGGGGATTTATTTCGTTTCCAGGGTATTAAGAAAGCGACGTATGATGTACGTACGGACAATGCCGGACACGGCTTTTTCTTTCCGCATAAATGACACGCGCAGCTCTCCTGCCTTAGTCGCAAAAGCAATAATAGCCCACGAACAATAGCAGCGCCATGATGACCAGTCCCACAAAGCGGTTGCTTATGACCAACATCAGCAACATTCCGATCGCTATAAAAAAGGAAATTAACCCTATGATTTTCTTAAAATCCATTTTCCACCGTCCATCGCAGAATCGGGAACACCCCCAGGAACGATGCCCTGTCAGCCTCATTCTTCTCATTTTATTTTATGCCGGCCGATAAGAAAATGAACCTTTTTTGCACGCTTTCCATTAAGAATCTTTCTTGGAATCACTCTTGGGGTCTTTCCCGGAATTTTCTCCGTCAGGGAACGCGATATCTACCGCCTGGCCGTCCGAAATCCCCTCTTCTTTTTTAGAGGTGAATTTATCCACCAAATCCGGAATCATATCGATGATCTTGGTCAGAGAATCCTGGGTTTTTACATTCACCAGTCTGGTCGTCCCGTTTTTGATCACCAATACCGCGTTAGGGGTCATCTTGCCGCCCATGCCGCCGGCCCCGGACGCCGTACCTTTCTGGTTGTTGTTGCCGGCCCCGGCGCCCACGCCGAAGCTCACATCCACCAGAGGCAGAATAATGGTATCACCGATCTGAGTGGCCTCTCCCACAACCGTCTTAGTGGACAGTACCGTGTCCATGCCGCGAAGCAGGGAATCCACGACTCCCTGAAACTGATTCTCTTTCTCAGCCATTTATTGATCCTCCCTTTTTCAATGACTTTATCACTTTTCGTAAGCGTCGGTCAAACAACACGCTTCCTGAATGGAACAAAATCGCCGCCACCGAAACGTATCCCTTCACGCTGCATTCTCCAACCAACACTGCTTCTTCAAAATCCGGTGTCAAAGTTATATTTTCTCCCAAATACGGAAAAAGCATACCATAAACGGCCATACAATATCCCGTGGTATCCGGGGATCCGGTTCCAAAGCGGATCTGCCCCCTGATGGTACGGGGGCGAATACCACGCAGAATCCGTCCCAGGCGGAAAAAACCATGTAAAATCAACTGTTGGGCGTCCTCCTCCTGAAGCAATTCCCAGTAGTATCGAAGCTTTAGCGGCGAGGAGCTTTTATCCCCGGCTGATGCGGAAGCGCTGTCTCCCCGACCGGAAACATCCTGATTTTGGGCGCCGTCAACGGTCTTCTTATCTTCGGCTTTCTCCGCTTTTTCCGTACTTCCCGCTTTTTCCGCGTTTCCCGCGGACCCACTGCCTCCGGAGCCTTCCGCACTCCCGGCAGCTTCGGCGGCTTTTTCCTTTGCCGTTTCCTTGGATCCTTTGGACGCTTTTTCTTTCACCCTGCCGGAATCAAAAACGCGAATACCAAAAATTCTGGCCCATATCGCTCCCGGCGTGGGATAGCGGATATCCGCCCGCACCAGGCCGAACAGCCAGCGAAGCTTTACATGGAAATCCATGCGTTCCAGATCCCGCACCCCGTCCAGGGAATAAGAAACCGGTACAAAAAGAACAAGGAGCAGGGCGAAGAGCGCCAATCCAATCACTGCAAGCAGCACGATTCCCAGCACACTGAACAGTCTCAACAATATCCCTAGCATAATAGGTACTCCCTAAGCGCACAGTCCCCCCGGGCTTTCCAACATTCCTGAGCTATCCGTTCGATCATTCGGATCGATTCCTCTTTGGAACGGGTGATGCCCACGATAAGGGGCGGATTCTCGCGATAATACGGCCATGCCAGCATTTTGCTGTCATAAATATCCAACTGATCCACTCCGTTTCTGGACAGCGCAATCACGGAAACGCCTGCCCGCAAAGGATTGGCGGCAAGGCGCTTCTTGATCTTCTCCAGTTTTTTGTCAGTGATACCATCTCCCACATACAGTCTGGAATGGTAACGGATCTCTGCGGCCATTCACTTCTCCTTTGTCAGGAAACTAGTAATATTTTTTGCTCCCCCAGAGATTGCTCTTCTTTAACTCCAGGTACTCCTCATATGCTCTTTCCAAAATCTGCTTTTCGTTTGCAAATTTTAAAAGGTGATAAGCTTCATGATATTTATAGAAGCCGGAATCCACGAAAAATTCTTCTCTTTGTGGTTTGCTGTAATAACTGTCCGCCATCATTAGGTACCAGTGCACTTCCTTAGCCACGGTATCCTCGGGAACGGTAAAGGAGTATTCACTCTTACCAATGTATTTGATAATAGAAGCCTTTGCCCCCGATTCTTCCAGTACCTCACGCAAGGCGGTCTCTTTATATTCCTCACCCTGCTCCACCGTACCCTTGGGAAGAACCCAGCCCTCATACTTGTTCTTGTAATTTTTATACAAAAGCAAAATCTTCCCACGAAAAATTACCACACCACCACAGCTTGTTGCTTCAATCATTGCAATTCCTCCTGATTTGGTGTGTCAACTTTGACTAACCTCAAGTATAGCTTATATTTTCCCATATCGCAACTAATTTTTCAAATATTCATCATTTCCTTTTGTCGTACAAATTATTCCACGCATCTTTTTTCATGGGCGGTGGTATATTCCGTATAAGGCAAAGGAAGCTGGGACTTCTTTTGAAAAAGGATCTGATCAAAGAATTGTAAAATGTTTCCGGTCTGCCCCGCGTCTTCCAGGGTGAAATCCAGACGCGGGGAGGCCATGGACAGCCATTTGCCGCAGGAATGATGGAGAGACAAGGGAACGCTGTTGTAAATAATGTTCAGACAATGCCTGCAATTCTGCAGAACAGGGAAACGCTTCCCGTACCGGTCCACAAGGTAAGAAACGGCATCGCCCTCCTTACGATGGCAGCGATCGGTGGTCTTTGCGATACAGTTGGCGGTCACCATCATGGGAAGATAGCCGTAAATCACTTTTTCCGCCCGGACGGATGCGTTGGGATTAAGGGCGCTTCCCGTTTCCATGGAATCATCCGTAATCCTGTTTCCCGCAAACGCGTCTTCACGCTCTTCCCGCAACCCCCGCAATAGGAAGGACTGCTCTCCGGCGTTCAATTCCAAGGGCAGGCAAAAAATATCCAAACGCTTTCGCCAATCACTAAGGGTCCGGCGGTTCCAAATATAAAAGCTATGATCCGCGGCAATTCGTTTGGAAAAACCGTGGGCTTTTAAATAAGCATAGCCGTCCAAAGACTTCACCTGGCATCCCGCCACCCAATCCTGGGATGCCGCCTTTAGCAACTCTTTCAGATAAGAGACATCCCACTCCCGCAGAATACGGGGAAACGCCAGAAACAGCCCGCACTTTGCTCCAAGCTCTTTTGCCAGCGGCAGAGCATCCCCCGCCATGACTCCCGTCACCAAGTCTCCGTCCAAATAAACGCGGTCGACAGGCTTGTGTCCTGAACGCTGGTTTTCAGGCCGATTCAGGAACTCCAACAGGGCCTTAGTCTGCCCCAGGGTCCTAATGCTGACCGCCATGCCGGACATGGCTGCCGCGTCTTCCGGTATTCCCGCACCTGCTTCAGAAGCTGACGATGTGCCGGCGAAAGAAGCATCTCCCTCTCTTTCCGTTTTTTCGCCCATGCTTTTAGAAGTTTCCCCCTGGTACGAGCCAATGATCTGCTCTTCCAACCGTGTCACAGCCTCCCTGCGCAGCTCATTCAGGGCCTTCAACGAATAAAACGCATGATTGTCCAAAGTAATCAGCAATTGGCCCGGATCAAAAATCGTATCGCCCAATCTTTGAAGCTGTTTTGCCACGTTTTCTTCCGTAATGGGCTGTTTCCGGGCGGCCTGTACCGTCTCTCCCGTCACCGTTACGGAATAAGACTGGCACAGCAGGGTAAGCGTTGCAGGTTCCCCCTTGCGAAGCTGTGCATAAATATCCACCTTGCGGGAAAGCCTCCGCTCCAAGCGGCGTTTTCGAATGTCCTCCAGCAGCGCTTCATCGCTGGGACTATAGGCAGGACTGTCCAAAGTGACCATTTCCCGCCCGTTTTGTCTGAAATAATAACCGTCCTGCACTCCGCTTCTGATATATAAACGCGACAGCGCCATCCGATCCCTCGGCGCCACCCGAAACTCCTTGTGCGGATGTGCATAATAGGCATCTATATATTTTCGATAGATTTCCGTGACTCCGGCTGTGTATTCCGGCTTTTTCATCCGGCCTTCGATCTTAAAAGAATCGATTCCCGCCTCAATGAGTCCGGGAAGATGCTCAATGGTACACAAGTCTTTCAAACTTAAGGGATAACAGGCCCCGGTCCTTTTTCCACCGGAAAGCACCTCGTAAGGCAGGCGGCAAGGCTGGGCGCAGCGTCCGCGGTTACCGCTTCTGCCGCCTAATAAGGAGCTGAAAAGACACTGACCGGAATAACAATAACACATTGCGCCGTGAACAAAGGTTTCCATTTCCAAACCGGTCTTTTCCTTAAGATGGCGGATCTCAGAGAGACTCAGCTCTCTGGCCGGCACGATCCGACTGACACCCAGAGATTTTAGAAAATCAGCCCCATAAGGGCCGGTCAATGTCATCTGGGTACTGGCATGGAGTGCCAATTCAGGAAACCGATCTCTTAAAAAGGAAAGCACTCCCAGATCCTGCACGATCGCGCCGTCAAGGCCGGCTTCCACATAAGGGCAAAGATACCGGGTCAACTCCTCCCACTCACTGTCCTTTACCAGCGTGTTGACCGTCATATAAACCTTTCTGCCCCACAGATGCGCATAGCGGATGCAGCCAAGCAGCTCCTCCTGTGTGAAATTGTCGGCATATGCCCGCGCCCCAAATCTGGCGCCTCCCAGATACACCGCGTCCGCTCCCGCGTGAATCGCCCCATAAAACCCTTCCGGATTCCCTGCCGGCGCCAAAAGCTCTACTCGCTTTTCCGTCATCTTCCCTGCCTTCCTTTTCCCGCATCCCCTAAAAAATCAAAAACCGTCCGATCGTACGGACGGCTCTTTTGCGATCAGAATGGCCACGCCTCTTATCTTCTATTATTTGATCGATTGGAACGATTATAATGATTGCTTCCGCTATTGCTGTTACCGTCGCTCGTGCCTCCGAAATTTTCCGCCTTTTTCTCCGCCGCCTCCAGCTTCATCTGGGTAGAAACCAGCTCATGCTTTAAGTCGTAAACTTCCTTCTCCTTGGCCTGGAGCTCTTCTTCCAATGCTTCCGCTTGTTTCTTTGCCTTAAAATAATCATCCGCGATATTCAACTGTAAAAGTACGCTCTGCATATCAAGTGGCTGCCTGTAAAAACCCTCCATTTTATTAAATTCACTGATCTTCCCGTTGACATAGGAAGCGACCTTCTGGATATACTCTTCACTTTCATAACCCATCAGGGTATACATCTTGCCGTTAATAATGACCTGGGTATCCGTTTTTACTGACATACTCCCACTCCTTTCGGACATCGCGAACCTCCGATATAACAAACCCTTTGTTCCATAGGCCCAACCTTGCCTTTATTATATCCCAGAAAAAGTTTTGTGACAAGTACTTTATCCCGAATTTTAGAAATGTCCGGAAAACCCGGAAAGACTGTTGCTGTTCAAACGCTCATCACCGGTCGGCTTCAGGCGTCCCTCCATGATCTGAAAAGGGCAAAAGCTTAAAGAGGCTCCTGCAAAATCCCCAGACCCAGATGCGCGTATGCCCTGGGCGTAACCACCCTGCCCCTGGGGGTGCGGCTCAACAGGCCATTCATGATCAAATAAGGTTCATAAACATCCTCAATGGTTCCCGCGTCCTCCCCAATGGCCGCGGCCAGCGTATCCAGGCCCACGGGTCCTCCCTGAAACTTATCGATCATGGTGATGAGAATGCCGCGGTCAATCCGATCCAGCCCCAGCTTGTCCACATCCATCAGATCCAGGGCCACATTGGCCACTTCCTCCGTAATAACGCCGTCGTACTTCACTTGGGCGAAATCCCGTACCCGTTTGAGCATTCTGTTCGCCAGACGGGGCGTGCCGCGGCTTCTGCGGGCCAATTCCAGAGCTCCCTTATCATCGATCACCACATTCATCACCCTGGCGGAATGGCGGATAATGGCGGTAAGCTCCTCCACGGTATAAAACTCCAGATGATGGATCATCCCGAAACGATCCCGCAGCGGAGCCGTCAAAAGTCCCGCCCTGGTGGTTGCCCCCACTAGGGTGAACTTCGGCAGACTCAAATGAACGGAACGGGCGGAAGCCCCTTTTCCAATCATGATATCGATGCAATAATCCTCCATGGCCGGATAAAGCACCTCTTCCACCTGACGGCTCAGACGGTGAATCTCGTCCACAAACAGCAAGTCCCTTTCTTCCAGGTTGTTTAAAATCGCCGCCATCTCCCCGGGTTTCTCTATGGCCGGTCCACTGGTCACACGCATATTCACGCCCATCTCATTGGCAATGATCCCGGCCAGCGTGGTCTTGCCAAGACCCGGCGGTCCGTAAAACAAAACATGGTCCAGCGCGTCTCCCCGCTGCCTGGCAGCCTGAATATAGATCTTCAGATTCTCCTTAACCTTGGATTGACCAATATAGTCATCCAATCTCTGTGGCCGCAGGGAACCCTCAATCTTGGTATCTTCTTCCGTCAATGTGGTTTCTATCAATCTTCTGGCCATGGCTGGTCACCTCTTAAATCATCTTCTTCAATGCGGCTTTTAATACGGCTCCGGAATCCATGTTCTCAATCCCTTCAATGGAACTCACGGCCCGCATGGCATCCGCCTGGCCATACCCAAGAGCCGTCAAAGCCTCAATGGCCTCCCTCTTCTGCGGAGAATCGGCTGCGACGGCCTTTCCTCCAAGCTCCGCCATCTGCCTGTCCGCGGAAAGTTCTTCCATGGAAATCTTTCCCTTCAGTTCCAATACAAGCCGCTCCGCAGTCCTCTTTCCGATGCCGGGAGCCCTGGAAATGGCCTTTACATCCCCGGACATAATGGCGAGCCGAAGAGAATCCGCATCCAGAGCGGATAAAAGCGCCAGGCCGCCTTTCGGTCCAATGCCGCTGACTGTCAGACACAATTTAAAAACCCTCAGCTCGTCCCTGGACAAAAAGCCGTATAATTGAAAGGCATCCTCCCGCACGCAAGTATAGGTATAAAGCTTCACCGGCATTCCGCACCCAGGAAGTCTCTGGGCCGTGGCTTCCGAAATCTTTACATTGAATCCCATTCCGCCCACGTCTACCACTACATTGTCCGGCTCCACGTTCTCCACGATTCCATCCACATACGCGATCATTGCAAATCCCAGCCCTTTCCCAAAGAAACCATCACCTGAAACGGCGGCAACGGCCCGTCACTTTACCAAAACCTTTCTATAACCATACCATATTCGAACGTATGTTTCAAGCGTTATTTTCACGAAGCACTTTTCGATAAATCAGAGCCCAGCAGGCGAAGTGGGCCGCAAAGGTAAGGGCCCAGCTAATGGGATAAGACCAATACAGGCATTCCAGCGTATGGATCCGCTGGAAAATCGTCATAATCCACAAGATACGGAACGCGCAGGCACCCGTCAGGGAAACGATCATGGGAGCGATGGAATAGCCCATGCCCCTCATGGAACCCACCATGACATCCATCATGCCACAGAGAAAATAGGTAGTGCAGATGATGCTCATACGCAGCATGCCATACTGAATCACCTCCGGATCACCGGAATAAATCTGCAGAATCACACTGCCGAATAGGTACGCCGCATTGCCCAACACAAGACCAATGGCAATCACCAGCCCCTGACAAATCGCCAGAATCTTTCCAATCCGTCGAAACTTCATGGCCCCATAGTTTTGTCCGGTAAAGCTGATGGCCGTCTGATAGAGGGAATTCATAGCCGTATAGACAAATCCCTCGATATTGGCGCCTGCCGTATTGCCCGCCATGGCAATGGAGCCAAAAGAATTGACGGAGGACTGAATCAGTACATTGGAAACGGAAAACAATGCTCCCTGCAGGCCGGCCGGGATTCCAATCTGAATCATTTTCAGCAGCTTGTCCCGGCTGATTCGCAGTTCTTTCAATTCCAGGTGAAAAGCCCCCTCCGTTTTTATCAGACAACGAAGTACCAGCACCGCTGAAATCGCCTGGGAAATCGTGGTTGCCAGGGCTACGCCGGCCACTCCCATATGAAAAATAATGACAAAAACGAGATTGAGCACCACATTGACAATTCCCGCGGCCAACAGATAATAAAGAGGGCGCTTGGTATCCCCGATGGCACGCAGGATGGCGCTGCCGAAGTTATAGGCCATCATGGCGGGCATTCCGATAAAATAAATTCTCATGTAAATAACGGACTGGCCGATCACATCATCCGGCGTTCCCATAAGCTGCAGGGCCGGGCTTGCCAGAAGACAGCCCGCGAAAATCAGGAAAATACCGCTGATTAATGCCGTTGCAATAGCCGTATGTACCATATCGCGCAGCTCGCCGTCCTGCCTGGAGCCGTAAAATCTGGCCACCAGCACATTGGCGCCTACGGAAAGACCGATGAAGACATTGATGATCAAATTGATCAGGGCACTGGTGGAGCCCACCGCCGCCAGGGCCTGATTGCCCGCGAAACGTCCGACCACCACGATATCCGCCGCGTTGAAAAGAAGCTGCAGAATCCCGGAAAGCATTACGGGAATCGCAAAAATCACAATTTTATGCAGCAAAGGGCCGCTGCACATATCCATTTCATCAATTTTTTTCGCCGGAGCGTTGCTCCTCATGTCACACATCTCCTTTTATCTTATCTAGTATATGGCACATCAAAATATGACACAGAATCCGCTCTTTGTCAAGTCGGATTTTACAAGGCCGGACCGTCCGGACTTCGCCGTCATCTGACGCCAACCGTCCGCCGTCCCACAGAAACGCCGCCGCAAAACCCCACCCGGCTTACACCGAATGGGGTTTGTTTTACAATAAATTTGAACGCCTTAGCTTTGGCTGTTAATATAGTTGATCAGACCGCCTTCGGAAATGATTCTCTGCATGAATTCCGGGAAAGGCTGTCCCTTGTACTTGGTTCCCTTGGTAAGATCGGTGATCACGCCGGAGTCAAAATCCACTTCCACCTCGTCTCCTGCCTCAATTCCCCTGGAAGCTTCCGCACATTCAATGATGGGCAGACCGATATTGATGGCGTTGCGATAAAAGATCCGGGCGAAGGTCTCGGCGATAACGCAGCTGACGCCCGCTGCCTTAATGGCGATGGGCGCATGCTCTCTGGAAGAACCACAGCCAAAATTCTTCCGTGCCACGATAATGTCTCCCTTATGCACCTTGCCAATAAAATCCTTGTCGATATCCTCCATGCAATGCGCGGCCAGCTCGGCCGGATCGGAGGAATTCAAGTACCGCGCGGGGATGATCACGTCGGTATCCACATTATCCCCATATTTAAAAACAGAGCCTTTTGCATTCATATTCATTCTCCTTCTTCTATAATAAGGTCCCTGCGGCCTATTCCAGCCCGCAAGGGCAGGAAATCCTTCCCGTCACCGCGCTGGCCGCCGCCACTGCAGGGCTTGCCAGATAAATCTCGCTGGTGACGTGGCCCATACGTCCCACGAAGTTGCGGTTGGTTGTGGAAACGCAGCGCTCTCCCGCCGCCAGCACGCCCATATAGCCCCCCAGACAAGGGCCGCAGGTAGGGGTGCTGACAATGGCTCCCGCCTGGATAAAGGTCTTCAGAAGTCCCTCTTCCATGGCCTGCAGATAAATCGCCTGTGTGGCCGGGATCACAATGCAGCGGATTCCCTTGGCCACATGTCTTCCGGCCAGTACTTTGGCCGCGATGCGCAGATCCCCCAGCCTTCCGTTGGTACAGGAACCGATCACCACCTGATCGATGGCAATGGGATCCTTGATCTCATCTATGGTATGAGTGTTTTCCGGTAAATGCGGGAACGCCACCGTGGGACGCAGCGTGCTTAAATCAATGGTGTATTCCTCATCGTACACGGCATCCTCGTCCGCCTCGAAAATCCGGTATTTTCTGGCAGAATGCTCCTCCATATAGGCCTTTGCCGCCACGTCCACCGGGAAGATTCCATTCTTCCCGCCCGCCTCAATTGCCATGTTGGCAATGGTGAAGCGGTCATCCATGGACAGATACCGGATCCCCTCTCCCACGAATTCCATGGATCGGTACAAAGCGCCGTCCACTCCGATCATTCCGATAATATGTAAAATCACGTCTTTGCCGCTGATCCACTTTCCGGGCTTGCCCACCAGATGGAAGCGGATGGCTCCCGGCACCTTAAACCAGGCCTTGCCCGTCGCCATGCCCGCGGCCATATCCGTGCTGCCCACGCCCGTGGAAAAAGCTCCCAGGGCCCCGTAGGTGCAAGTGTGGGAATCCGCGCCGATGATCACGTCGCCGGCCACGGTCAGTCCTTTTTCCGGCAGCAGCGCATGTTCGATGCCCATCTCTCCCACTTCGAAATAATTGGTGATCTCATTGCGCAGCGCAAACTCCCTCACACACTTACAATGCTCCGCCGATTTGATATCCTTGTTCGGCACAAAATGATCCGGCACCAGGGCAATCTTATCCTTGTCAAACACGCCCGACACCTTCATCTTCTCCATTTCCCTGATAGCCACCGGGCTGGTGATATCATTGCCCAACACCAGATCCAGTCTGGCCTCTATGAGCTGTCCGGCTTCCACGCTGGGAAGTCCCGCGGCCGCGGCCAGTATTTTCTGTGTCATTGTCATTCCCATATTGATTCCTCCCGGAATTATTTTTTCTGATTGCATTTTATCATATTGCCCAAAAAGAATCCAATACTTATATTTTATACTTGTCATAATATCCGTTCATGCTGTAGAATAAAAGCAAAACAACAGGTTATAGCGCAAAAGATCTTTCTCAAAGGAGAAAACACATGAACCAATCGCTGAATCAGTATTATGTTTTCTATATTACGGCACAGTGCGGCAATATTTCCAATGCCGCCAAAAAGCTTTATATCAGCCAGCCTGCCGTCAGCAAGGCCATTTCCAGACTGGAGGAGGGACTGGACGCGGAGCTCTTCTACAGAAGCTCCCGGGGCGTGGCCCTGACCCCTGCCGGGGAAATTCTCTATCGCCAGTTGGAGGCCGCCTTTTCCGCCATTGAGTCCGGAGAAGAGGAAATCCGACAAAAAGAAGCCCTTGGGGCCGGGCGACTGGCCATCGGCGCCAGTACCACCCTCTGTAAATATGTCCTGCTCCCCTATCTGAAGCAGTATCTGGAGGACAATCCCCATGTGGATGTTTCCATTTCCTGCCAGTCTACCCATGAAACCATTGCCGCCCTGGAAAACGGCGGCCTGGATATCGGCCTTATCGGGGAGACGAAACGGCTGGGGGGCCTGACCTTTCAGCCCGTTCGTACGATTCGTGATATCTTGGTGGCTACGAAAGGATATCTGGAAAAGCTTTCGGAACAAAATCATATGCCTCTGCAGGAGGAGCTTTTAGAACACGCCACGCTGCTGACCCTGGACAAAAACAATGTGACCAGGCAATATGTGGATAAATATATGCTATTAAATGGCCTGCAGTTCGGGCAGCAGTTAGAGGTCACCACCATGGATCTGTTGATCGATTTCGCCAGAATCGGCCTGGGAGTGGCCTGCGTGATCGAGGATTTTGTAGAGGAGGATTTGAAAAATGGCCTGCTGGTGCGTTTTCCCACCAACAAGCCCCTGCCGCCGCGCCGGATCGGGCTGGCCTATTCCGGCCAAAAACCCATGAATGCCGCCGCACGTAAATTCTTAGACTGCTTTGCTAGTTCCGTTTCCAGACCGTCGTTACCTTAAAGAGGTCGTCCTCTACCTCCAGAAGCAGCTTGCCGTTCTGCAGCTCCGTAAAGCTCTTGGCAATGGCCAATCCCAATCCGCTTCCCTCTGTATTGCGGGAGATATCCCCTCTGACAAAGCGCTCCGTAAGCTCTGCGGGATTCACGTGAATCTCCTGGGCGGAAATATTGCGGAGCGTGATTGTCACCTCTTCCGGCGTCACCGCTGCGTTTACATAGACTCTCGTTCCCTCCATAGAGTATTTCGCAATATTTCCAAACAGATTTTCATAAATCCGATAAGTCTTCTGACTGTCCAGGGACAGAGCCACCTTTTCCTCCGGCAGGTTCATCCGCACCTCCAGCCGTGCCGCGTCCAGCTTATCGGACAGCTCCAGCCGCACCTGCTTGATCAGGTTCATGATATCCACTTCCACCAAATTCAGTTGTACCGCCCTGGATGTCGCTTTGCTTACCTCAAACAAATCTTCGATCAGCACCTTCAGCCGCAGGGATTTCCGTTCCAGCGTATCCAGATACTCTTTCCTTTGCTCCGGTGTAATATTCTCGTCTTTTAACAGATCAATATAGGTGATAATGGCCGTCAGCGGAGTCTTCAGATCATGGGAGACATTGGTGATCAGTTCGGCTTTCATGCGCTGGCTCTTGGTCTCCTCCTCCACCGCTTTCCGGAAGCCCGTCTGAATCCGGTATATCTGAGGACGGAAAGGCTCAAACACTCCGATATCCTCCGGAATGGACACGTTTAGATTGCCCTCCGCGATTTCATTGGTGGCCCGAAGCAGGATTCCGTACTTTTTCTGCAGATCGCTGATGTATTTTTTCAATATAAAATAAAGGATCACTGAATATAGGATCAACGCGAAGAAAGACCCTACCCACATAAGGCTGATCAGATATAAGAGCACCGCGTTGGCGGCCAAAATCTTGATAATGGTCTTTTTCGCATCCCTGGTTACATCGAAATGCACCAGTGTATCGTAAAAATTCCGCATCCACGCCAGAAATTTGCCGAACACCTTATAGCGGAGAAAGGGGAAAAAGCGGTAAATCAAACTGCGTTCCTTGATGTAGGACCAAATTCCCACCTCTCTGATCATCCGCAGACTGATTCCCAGGAACCAGGCCGCAAAGAAGACCACCGCCAGGCAAACCAGGTTCGCCAAAAAGCTGATCGATTCACAAATGTGATAAGAAATACGAAACACGGATTGTATCCAGTTGCTCCAGTTTCCCTCCATTGTATTGGACACCATGGAAGAGACTTCGAAATTTAAGAAGCTGTACAGAAAAATTCCCAAAACGGCCAACCCTTCCAACGGCATCCTGCAGAGGGAGAAAGCTCTCCAGGGCTTTCCCTTTTCCACAAAGGGCAAGAATAAGGCCAGCAGCAATATCACCGTCAGAAAGACCATATAATAGGTTCCAACTCCCGCATAATAATAGCTATGAGCGTTCAAAGTCATCTCATGATAAAAAGAGATCCCCGCGGTCAGATCCAAAGTGCCGGTTTCCAGTTGTTTCAGGATATTTTCCTTAACACCATATAGGATTCTGCAATTGGTGATATAGCGCTTCTCGCTGTTTGCCAGAATCGAGTCCGCATCGAAAGAGTAAGTTCCAGCCAAGTCTCCGTCATCGCTGGGAAGCGCCAGAGTCCTGGAATCATCCGCCGCATATCTTCGAATCTGTCCGGCATCCTCCCCCTCGACCGTCCCAATGGAGCAATTTCCCAGCTCGTCAAAGCGGAATTCCAGCAGAAAGCTGTATTCCTCGCCATTCTTGATATCTTGTACATCAGCCACATTGGTAATGAGCTTACCCGTAACCGTGTCTTGAATCATATAATCGTAAAGGACGCTGAGACTTCCGAAATAACCATCCAGGGCGGCAAAATAATTGGCCATACTCGTCCTTTGCCCATTTAATTTAAGATAATCGCTATAGGAAAAAGAATCGGCGATGGAAGACTCCACTTCCAACGCCTCCTTTTTCCACTCTTCTTCTGACCAGTCCTCCGAGTAACTATATTTGTCCGCGAGAGCGCGAATGTCTTCCTTCAGAGGATAGTAAAGATCCAGATAACTCAGATTTTCCCCGGTATTGGCGTTGTATAAATCGCGATATAAGGCCTGATTGCAATGGTACAACAGATTGATGTTGTGGGCGGTTTCAAACGGGTTCTCTCTATGCCTCCTCGCCTGATCCTGAAAAAAACCATACAAGGACATGAAAATTCCGCCCGCGGTCAATGCGACGGCACAGCCAACCAAAATCCATAAAATGGAACGTCTTTGTTTCTTTTCTTCTTCCATATTGAATGAAACTCCTTTCTGCGGATGGAGAGAGAATGACAAGGTCTTTGCTGCTTTTGTGCAAGCGGAGTGGCGGCTGGCCACGCAGTGCAATCTCGATTCCGCTTCGCTCCATCTCGATTTCGGGCATTCGCCCTGTGTCTAATGAATGTCACACTGCTCATTGCTTATCAATCTTGTACCCGACGCCCCAAACTACTTTGAGGTATTTGGGGTTGCGGGGGTCAATTTCGATTTTTTCGCGGATGTTGCGGACGTGAACCATG
The DNA here is from genome assembly GCA_947625255.1 of uncultured Acetatifactor sp. Taxonomy (GTDB): domain Bacteria; phylum Bacillota; class Clostridia; order Lachnospirales; family Lachnospiraceae; genus Acetatifactor. The sequence continues at coordinate 36,346 of CANQNT010000024.1, forward strand.
ATGGTGTCGGTGTTGACGGCTTTTTCGTTCCAGACACGTTCGTAAATCTCGTCTGCGGAGAATACGCGGCCGGGATTCTTGATGAGCAGCTGGACGATGCGGAATTCCATGGGGGTGAGCTTTACCGGCTCTCCGTCCACGCTGACTTCCACGGTATCCTCGTTCAATTCCAGTCCGCCAATGGTATAAATATGTTCGCCTTTCCCCTCGTCGTTCAGGGCGGAAAGATATTTGGAATATCTGCGCAGATGGGAATTGACCCTGGCTAACAGCTCCAGAGGCGTAAAGGGTTTGGTCACGTAATCATCCGCACCCATGTTCAGCCCCATGATTTTGTCCACCTCCTCCGACTTGGCGGATAGCATGATCACCGGGAATTCCTTGTCCATCATCCGCAGCTTCATCAACATGGTTATCCCGTCCATGACGGGCATCATCACGTCCACGATCGCCAGATGAATCTCTTCCTTTTGAATGATATCCAACCCCTCCCTGCCGTTTGCGGCCTTGGATACCTCATAACCCTGGTTCTTCAGATAAATCTCGATTCCGTCGCGAATTTCCTTGTCGTCCTCCACAATAAGGACATGGTACGATTTTTCCACTTACTTACCCTCAACTTTTCCTCATATTTTGGGGCTTTGTCCCGGTTTCCCGCCGGTCCGATATGGCTCCTGCCGGCTTTATCCATCTCGGCCATCCCGTCGGACTTTCCAAGCGAAATCTGCCTTTTAGGAGTTTTGCTTCATCGGAAAGATGCCCACAATAATATCATTATAATGAGGAATCCCGCATCCTGCAACCAATTCTTTGCGAAAACCCGCGCCGTCTCGTCTGCATCCGCTTAAAAGCCCGTATTTTCCGTCCCTTTTCAAAAATTAAGGCAATACTTTACGGGCTGAAAACACGCTCCTCCCCACTCACTGCGGATTTGCAATCAATTTACAGCGGAAAAAGAAAAATCAAACGCATAAAAAAAGAAAGAATTTCTAAAGAAACTCTTTCTTTTTCATAAAACCAGCAGCGTTTTTCAGGCAATCGCTTAAACACCGATCCGTTTTAGTTGTTGATCAGCTTGTCGGCTTCGTTGTTCCAGCTGTAGAGCTTGCGAACCTCTTCACCTACCTTTTCGGAAGGATGTTCACTGGCCAACTTTCTCATGGCACGGAAATGAGCCTGGCCTCCGGCATCGGACATATCCAGCAGAAACTCCTTGGCGAAGCTGCCGTCCTGAATGTTTTTCAGGATCTGCTTCATGGTCTTCTTGGTTTCCTCGGTGATGATCTTGGGACCGGTCACATAATCACCATATTCCGCGGTGTTGGAAATGGAATACCTCATACCCGCGAAACCGCTCTGATAGATCAGATCCACGATCAGCTTCATCTCATGAATGCACTCGAAATACGCGTTCCTGGGATCGTACCCTGCTTCCACCAGCGTCTCAAAGCCCGCCTGCATCAGGGCGCAGACACCGCCGCACAGAACAGCCTGCTCTCCAAAGAGATCGGTCTCAGTCTCCGTACGGAAGTCGGTCTCCAGTACGCCCGCTCTTGCGCCGCCAATTCCCAGCGCATAAGCCAATGCCAGATCCAGGGCCTTACCGGTAGCATCCTGCTCCACGGCTACCAGACAAGGAACGCCTTTGCCGGCCTGATACTCGCTTCTTACGGTATGGCCAGGTCCCTTGGGAGCGATCATGGTCACGTCCACATCCTTGGGCGGCACGATCTGGCCGAAATGAATGGAGAAGCCATGGGCGAACATCAACATATTGCCGGGCTCCAGATTGGGAGCGATATCCTTTTTGTACATAGCCGCCTGCTTCTCATCATTGATCAAAATCATGACAATGTCGGCCTGCCTGGCCGCCTCCGCCGCCGTATAAACCTCGAATCCCTGAGCCACGGCCTTGCTCCAGGACTTGGAGCCCTCATACAGACCGATGATCACATGACATCCGGAATCCCTGAGATTCAACGCATGGGCATGTCCCTGGCTGCCATAGCCGATAATGGCAATGGTCTTGCCATCTAACAGTGAAAGATTACAATCTTCCTGATAAAAAATTTTAGCCATTTTACTTCCTCCAATGAATTTAATCTATAACTGATAGGTTTTCCCTAGAGCTATCCATTTTCGTGACACAAGGGCGCTTATGAGACGCCGGTATTTCGTTCCCGGCACAAGAACGGTACGCGCTCCCAACCCTAGTCCTCAAAATAAGCCACGTCGTCCGAGCCTCTGCTTAAGCCCGTAATCCCCGTTCTGGCCAGTTCCAGAATCTCATGCCCGTCCAGCAGAGAAATAAAGGCATCCACCTTGCTCAAATTACCGGTTAGCTCGATGATCAGGCTGTCCGGAGCCACGTCCACGATATTGGCGCGGAACACGTCGGCTATGGCAATGACCGCCTGCCGCTGCTCAGGAGTGGTGCGAAGCTTAATTAACACCAATTCCCGGTAGACGCTGGAAGTAGCGGTCAATTCCTTAATATCACGCACGTCGATTAGCTTGGCCACCTGCTTCTCGATCTGCTCCAAGATCACGTCGTCCCCGGAGGTCACAATGGTGATGCGGGTAAAGCGGGGATCCGCCGTCACACCCGCCGTAATGCTTTCGATATTATAGCCTCTTCTGGAAAAAAGTCCCGCGATACGGCTTAGCACGCCGGAGGTATTGTCCACCAGCAATTGAAAAACCTTTTTCTGCATAATTCATCTATCCTTTCAATTCATCTCATTCTCGGAACACTTCATCAACGCCAGTGTTCCCGTACGGGCCACTTCCACAATGCTGACGGACTGCAGCATCGAAAGCAAGAGCTTTGTCCTCTCCGGCACGTCACAGATCTGAATCATCATGAAATGCCTGGACATATCCACAATCTCCGCATGCATGATCTCACAGATCTCCATGATATCGCGGCGGTTGGTCTTATTATATTTAACCTTGCACAGCATCAGTTCCCGACTGATACTGTGATATTCATCAAAGGTTTTGACCTTGATCACGTCCAGCTTCTTATTTAATTGCTTTTCAATCTGTTCAATGGTGTGTTCGTCCCCGCTGCTGACGATGGTCATGCAGGACACGGTAGGATCGTCGGTCTCTCCCACTGCCAGACTGTCAATGTTAAAACATCTGCGGGAAAATAAACCGGCCACCTTGCAGAGGACGCCGGAACGATTTTCCACCAGCACGGAATAAATTCTCTTCTTCATCCTCAGTCCTCCTATTTCACCAGATCCATGGGATCGATGACACATTCCATAAGCATGGAGCCTGCGGAGGAAAGAAATGTGTCAATGGCCTCGGAAGCCCGTTCCATGTTTTCCAATCGATAAAAGCCCATTCCGTATGCCGCCGCGATCATCTCCAAATCCGGACTGCCGGACAAATCCACAACGGAATAATGATCCTTGTAGGTATAATGCTGATACTCCCGCACCATGCCCAGATAATTGTTCTTCAGGACAATGATTTTCACAGGAATGTTGTGCTGGCGCATGGTAGCCAGCTCCATCATGGACATCTGGAAAGAGCCGTCACCACAGACCGCCACCACCTGCCTGTCAGGCGCCGCCAGCTTGGCCCCCATGGCCGCGGGAATCGAGTAACCCATGGTTCCCATTCCACCGGTGGTGAAGAATTTCCCATTCTTTACAATATGATAAGTGCAGGACCAAATCTGATTCTGGCCTACATCCGCCACGTAGATACTGTCATCCTCCATTTTCTCCGACAACTCCGTGATAAAAGCCGCCGGATCCACGTAGGCAGGATTAGGATTCCTTTTGATTCCCATGGAAACACGGTATTCGTCCAAAAGACGCAGCCAATCCTCATGCTCACATTCAAAGTCTTCCTCGATGAAATCCCGGATGATATTACCGGCGTCTCCAACCAGGGGGATGGTAGGTCCCGCGTTCTTGCCAATCTCCGCCGGATCCACGTCGATATGTACCAGCACCTTGTCCCTGGTGATCAGGCCGGGCTGACTAACCGCGCGATCCGCCACGCGCGCCCCTACCATGATCAGCAGGTCCGATTCGTTCATGGCGCGGTTGGCATAGGCCCTCCCGTTATTGCCTACCATTCCATAATAGAGGGGATGCCTGGACGGCATCACGCCGATTCCCATCATGGTGGATACCACGGGGATGCGGTGTTTCTCCACGAATTTGCGCAGATCCTGCTCCGCGTTGCTTAAAAGCACACCGCCGCCGGCACAAATAATAGGCCGTTTTGCCTTTTCCAATTCCCGGATGACTTTCCTGATCTGCACGGCATGTCCCTTTACTGTGGGCTTATATGTGCGAAGATTTACTTCTTCCGGATATACGAACTTTGATAACGCGGCGTTCTGAATATCAATGGGTACGTCAATCAATACGGGACCCTTCCGCCCCGTATTTGCAATATGAAAAGCTTCCTTGAAAATTCTCGGAATGTCCTCTACGTTTTTCACCAGGTAACTGTATTTTACAAAGGATTCCACTGCGCCCGTAATATCGGCTTCCTGAAACACGTCGCTGCCCAGCAGTTCACTGATTACCTGTCCCGTGATGCAGACCAAAGGAATACTGTCCGCAAAGGCAGTCGCAATCCCCGTGATCACATTGGTGGCCCCGGGGCCGGATGTCACCGCGCAAACCCCGGGTCTGCCCGTCATTCGGGCCATTCCGCTGGCAGCATGAGCGGCGTTTTGCTCCGTTCGGATTAAAATGGTACGAATCCCGGAATTCAGAATACTATTATAAAACGGACAGATCGCTACGCCAGGGTAACCGAAAACCACTTCCACGCCTTCGGCTTCCAGACACTGAATCATGGCATCTGCACCTATCATATATACCCAAACCTCCCTGCGAAGTCTCACGGCACGTTTCTTTTCCTGCGAAAGCCTCACCTTGTGCCGCCCATCATTTCACGTTTCCCCATCATAACACAATCACACCAGAGAAATCAACTATTTTCCCCTATTTGGATAAAATACATCAACCATTGGCTAAAACCGCTCAAGGAGTCGCTTCGCGACCCTGACCGCTTCCGCCGCGTCCCTGGAATAAGCGTCCGCGCCAATCTCATCCGCGTACTCCTGGGTGATGACGGCGCCGCCGATCATGATCTTGGCGGGCAGTCCCTCCGCGTGCGCCAGGTCTACCACCTCTCTCATCCGCTGCATGGTGGTGGTCATCAGGGCGGACAGGCCGATGATCCGGGCACCCTGCTCCCGGGCGGCATCCACAATCTGCCTGGCCGGTACATCCTTACCCAGGTCAACGACATGGAAACCATAGTTCTTCAGCATCAAGGCCACCAGGTTCTTGCCAATGTCATGAATATCCCCCTCCACGGTGGCGATCACCACCACAGGCATATGTTCCTGGTCTGAAGCTTTCAGCAGCAGCGGTTCCAAGACTTCGATGGCATTTTTCATGGCTTCCGCGCTGGCAATGAGCTGGGGCAGAAAATACTTTCCTTTGTCAAAATAATCTCCCACCTGATTGATGGCAGGCAGCAGGACGTGATTCAAAAGCTCGGACGCTTCCTCTCCCTGCTCCAGGGCCCGATGCACGATCGTCATGATGCCCTTACGGTTTCCCTTAAGCACGGCGTTATACAATTCTTTCTGAATCATGGGAAAGGCCTCCACGGGCTCAGAAGAATCCGCGACGCCGCTGCCGGCACTTGCGCCACTGTCGCCGCTGCCCACAGCTTCGGCACGGGAAACGGACGCGGTCCGCCTGAGGTTCTCCTGTTCCGCCTCCTTACGTTCCCTGGCCTTCATGGCAAAATCAAGATACCTGACATCCGCCCCCTCTCTGGCAAGCAATAAATCCGTTGCCAGGGCGCAGCCCATGAGAAGCTCCTGAGAGGGATTGGCAATCGCCATGGTTAGTCCCTCCCCAATGGCTAGGGATAAAAACGCCCCGTTCACAAAGCTCCGTTCCGGCATACCGAAAGATATGTTGGACAAACCGCAAATCGTGGCCAACCCCCGTTCATTACAGGTCCGTATGGTCTCCAGCGTCTCCAATGCGGCGTTTCGGTTGGCCCCCACCGTGGTAACCAGGCCGTCCACCACTATATCCTCTTTTTTCATTCCAAGCTCCAAAGCCCGCAGAAGAATCTGCTCGATGATCTCCCATTTTTCCTCCAGGCTCCCTGGCAGACCGCTGTCCGATAAAGGCAGCAGGATAAACATGGCTCCGTACTTTGCCGCCAGGGGCAGAAGCTTTTCATATTTTTCCTTTTCCAGGGAAACGGAATTGACCAAGGCCCGGCCAGGATAATGACGCAGGGCCGCCTCCAGCACGTCCACATGACTGGAATCCAGGGACAGGGGCAAACTGGTCACTTCAGACACCGTCTCAATCGCCTGCAGCATCATTTCCTTTTCATCAATACCGCTCATGCCCATGTTGAGATCCAAAATCCGGGCGCCCCGCTCCTCCTGCTCCTCCGCGAACCGGGCCACCATTTCCAGATTTCCCTCACGCAGACTTGTCTGCAAGGCTTTCTTTCCCGTAGGATTGATTCTCTCTCCCACCACCAGAAAACGCTTCCCTGGCTGGAAAGAGACCGTCCTGCGCTCGCTCGTCAAATATCTGACGGACAGATCCCTCTCCCTTATGGGCAGGGCAAGAGAATTGGCAGCATGAACCAGGGCGGAAAGATACTCCGGCGCAGTGCCGCAGCAGCCGCCCAAAATCGTGGCTCCCGCGCCCACAAGGAGCTTCATTTCCTCAGCGAACTCCTCCGGCCCCATCGTATAGCGTGTCTGACCGGACGCGTCCGTCACGGGCAGTCCCGCGTTGGGCTTGGCAATAACGGGAACATCCACCGCCTGCGCCATTTCTCGGATCAGGTTCTCCATATGAGCCGGTCCCGTGGAACAATTGGCACCGATGGCCGCCGCACCCAGTGATTCCAGAGTGACCGCCGCGGTCAACGCGTCCGTTCCGAATAAAGTCCTCTCATCTTTTTCAAACGTCATGGTGATCATCACGGGCAGTTCGCAAACCTCCCTGGCCGCGATCAGGGCAGCCCTGGCTTCCTGCAGGCTCATCATCGTCTCAACTACCAAAAGATCCACGCCCGCCTGACAAAGCAGCCGGATTTGCTCCTTGTAAACATCGATCAACTCTTCCAGCTCCATGGTTCCCATGGGACGAAGCTGCCTGCCGGTCATAGTCAGATCCCCCGCAATATACACTTTATGCGGAGCACAGGACGCCGCTTCCAGGGAAATGCCCACCAGCTCCCGGATCATTTCCTCCATGCGGTCTTCTAAATGGTATTCCGATAATTTCACTCGATTGGCGGAAAAAGTAGGGCTGTATAGGATCTCCGTACCTGCGGCCACATAGGATTGCTGTAACTTCAGCATGATTTCCCGATGCTCCAGGATCCACTGTTCCGGGCATACGCCGGAAGGCATTCCGGCCTTCATCAGATTCGAACCGGTTGCACCATCCAGATAGACAATTTTCGACGCAGTTAAACTGCGGAACTCTTCCAGGGTCATTGCGGGCTCCTTTCTTCTTTACAATTTCGACAAAATATGATATAATCATTCAGTTAATTTCCATTATCAGGATATTGGGAGGATTTGGCAGTGAAAAAATGGATATTGGGCCTCTTTCCTATATTGCTTTGCGTTTTACTGGCCGGTTGTGGGGCGACTGATCCGGAATTAGAGCAATTTCAAGCCGATTTTGAAGAATTCTGTATCAATGTCTCCATGCTGGATACTTCCATCAATGGTATTGACGCTTCCTCGGAAAATGCCACGGCCGAGCTATTGGACTACATCGATCAGCTGGAAATGGAATTCCAACGCCTTGCCGCGATGGATTTTCCTGAGGACTATGACTATCTGGAACAGCTGTCGCAGGAAGCCGGCGAATATATGTCAACGGCGGCAGAAGCCTATCATACCGCCTATGAAAGCGAACCTTTCGCGGAAAATTATAGTGATTTCGCTTTTGAAAATTATCGCAGGGCCTACCGAAGAGTGCAAGTTATCATCATCTATCTGCACGGCGAGCAGCCCCAGGAACAATATCTGAGCGGTGAGTAAATTGAATCCTAAATGGGCAAAGACAAAGGCTTGTTACATCTGGAACGGTTTCCGGTGTACAAGCCCTTTTTCATGCGATTCATCTCCTCGGACGCAAGACTCCTTCCTTAATCCAACAAAATTCCAAAGGCCTGACGCAGCACGTTTTTCAGGATACAGTTTACCACCAGAATCACCAGGGCCGCGTACAAATAACCACTGTGAAAAGTCATTCCCCGAATCTTTCCCCTTGTCAGGAAAGCCATCCCATGGCTTCCCATAAAAAGCGCATAAATCACGGCTCCATAAAAGACAAGAGGATGATACCACAGGGCCCTCAGAAAATGCCCCCTGATAAGCGCAAAAAAAGCGCGTGTGCCGCCGCAGCCCAGACAATAAACGCCAAACCACTTATCCCAGATGCAGCCCCGCATAAAGGAAGGAAGCAGGGAACTGACCAGAGGATAGCCCCATCCAACGGCCAAACCAAGGAACGGTACGAAAAGCCCTGCCAGGAAAAGCTGTTCCTCCAGGCAAAGTTTCCGCCACTTGCGCGTCATCAATAATACCCTTCCAAAGATTCAAGAATGGAATTCATCTCAGATGGGCTTATGTTGCCAAATATACTCAGTCCGATAAAATAAAAGACGAGCATGATAGTTGTTAAAACCATACCGATGGCAGCACAGATAATACCCGCCAGCGCCACGCCGGACTTCGTCTGCCGGTAGCCAATGATAGAGCATACCAGCGCCGGAATCACGATTACAAAATTATACAAGCTGCAGCAGCATGCCGGAATGGAAATGATTGCCAGAATCAAGCCGATAATCGATAACGCGTTGGCTTTCCCGTCCCGAGGATCTCTCTGGCCATTCGGATTCTGTCCCTGATACTGATACTGGCCATTGCCCGTATGATCCTGATAATAATTGCCCTGGCCATAAGGGTCCTGATTCTGACCTCCTTGCGAATTCTGCGTATTGCCGGAATTTGATCCATACTGATCGTAGTTGTCCGCCATTTGAAACACCTGACCTTTCGTAAAAAATTGTCTCCCTGTTGCTCTATGGCAAGGTCCGCTTTCTCCCCGCCATCCCTTATTATACTAGAATTCCCTGTTTTTTTCCATAGTTTTTTATCATTCAACAATTCCTTTCACACCATTTACTGCACACTTCGCGCTCCGACGCGGCCGCCGGAAACCACCAGGTTGTTTTTTTTCTTCAATCTGGCCGCAATGGCATCGCAGACTCTTTCCCGGTTCCATTGGATATCTGACAAGTATTCCCTGCGGTTGGTACAAATATAAAAGGAAGAGCAAAGGTCCAACTGTTTGTAGAGGTTCTCCAGCTTTTGCAGATTCATGCGCCCCAGTTCCCGCAGCGTCAGAGTCTCCGTCCCGTAGACCTCCTTGCTGTCACGAACATAGTTCTCCATCAGCATCAGGAACAAGTCCATCAGCTCCGGCGCCTCTTCGTCAAAAGGGACATGGAGGAAATGATAAATTTGTTCCTTTTCCATTTCAAAATTGGTTTCTATGGCGCGGCAAACCTCAATTTCATGCTTTACATCGCTCCTGCGGTACACTCCCTTGTCCGTAATGCGGTCCCACTGCATCAGAATAGACAAGAGGCTGCCCGGCATATAAAGCATTTTCTCCGGCAATTGAATGCCCGCTTTTTCCACCTGGGGATCCTCGGCTTCCAAAAGCCTTGCAATCTCCGGCATATTGACGGCCGCGTTCACGTAGCCTTCCTCGAACATCCCCAAGCGTCCGGCACGCCCCGCGATCTGCTTGACCTCCTGACTCGTCAAAGGACGGGTTTCCAATCCGTCAAATTTCTGATCTTCCAGGAAAACGATTCTGTGAATGGGTAGGTTCATGCCCATGCCAATGGCGTCCGTGGCCACCACTACCCTGGTCTCTCCTGAGAGATACCGCTGGACCTCCGCCTTGCGCACGCGATAAGGAAGCGCCCCATAAATCACGCTGGCCTTAATGCCCATGTTTTCCAGCTCCGCGGCAATGGCCAATACCTTTTTGCGGCTAAAAGCGATCAAGGCGTCATAACGGCGGATATCTTCTTTTTTCAGAGAAAAGTCACAGTGTTCCGCGATCAGGGGCGTGCTGCGCTCATGAGTGACCACCTCAAAGGTATCCCCGCACTGACGGATCAGTTCCTGTAAAATCTGTAACGCGGCGTAAGCGGTGCAAATATGAATTTCACGGGCGGCCAGGCCCAGAATCGCATCCGTCCATGCCCAGCCCCGCTCTCTGTCCCCGATCATCTGGCATTCGTCAATACAGCCAACGTCATAAAAATTATGAAGATCCGCTTTTTCCACGGTGGCGGAGATATGACGCGCACCCTCCGTCAAAATTTCCTCTTCCCCTGTCATCAGGGAACAAGGCACACCGTTTTCGTTGATGCGCTCATGGTTCTCCATGGCAAGCAGCCTTAAGGGCGCCAGATAAATCCCGCTGGGAGCCGCCATCACCGCCCTTAACGCCTCATAGGTCTTACCGGTATTGGTGCCTCCCACATGGATGACAAAATGCCTCTGAATAGACCTCGCCTTAGGGAACAACAGCGTAAAATCCTCCGGAATTCCTTTGACAAACTCCTCTTTTAAGCGTCTTAGGTTGGCGAGTTCTCCATACCCTTTTCGGTGCTCCAAAAGATAGGTCAGCCGTTCCGTGGTAATGTTTCCGCATACCCGGTCCACGACCTCGTAAAGGGGACTGTCGCCCCGCTCCCGCAGCATGCGTTCCACGTATCGGGCCAGCGTCAACCTTTTTCGTTTATAACTGATCACACAATTGGCTGGCAGCTCCGCCGCCTCCCGAATCCGAAGGGTAATCTGCTCTAAAAGCCCTTCTTTCAGATATTCATAATAAGAGATTTCCTTCCGAAAATAAAGCTTCCGTAAAATACTCCCGTCATCCGGCAACGTGAAAAGCTCTTCCGGCGAAGCCGGCGCATACCAAAACTCCGAATACCTGCCCCAACTCTGATGCTGCAAAAACAATCCACCCTTTTGAAGCTTTCGACAGATCCTCGCGTCCCACTCTTCCGTAAGCCGCTCCAAATCCGGATGAAACTCTGCCAGGGCTTGATTCAAAACCATCATTTGTTCCTGGTTCAATTTCGTTGGTTTCTTTTTGTTCATAAACTCTGTACTACCGTCTTCTTTCTCTCATGAATAACCTTCCATACTCGTAAAAAATAACACTTTCTCCCACATTTGTCAACAAAAATCCGAGTTTGCCGGCAGCGCTGAAAGGTAAAAAAAATTCGCACAAAACAGGCTAAAAATAGAACAATTTGTGGTAAAATTAAGAAAAAGTT
>CANQNT010000025.1 GCA_947625255.1 uncultured Acetatifactor sp.
GAAGTCACGGAAATCGATGAAGCGACCGAGATCGATGAAGCCACGGAGATTGACGATGAAGCCACGGAGGTCGGCACTCGTGTTGCGGATGTCCGGGGCGGCTCCAATATGGGGAATGCTTTGCGAAGATTTGATCCGGATACTGGCCCGCGTGCGAGGCAGAAGCCAACGGTCTCTTCTGGAAAGAAAGGACCCGGAGCGTCTCGGGCTTCGCGGTATCGGCCGGTGGCGGAAGGCACCGCGCTTATGATAAAGAAATATGGCAAAAGCCTAAGGCTGGACGAACGCAGCGACATTTACAGCGCGTGCGCCACGATGTATCATCTTTTGACCGGACAGAAACCTGCCCCATGCTATGAGAAGCAGGTTCCGGTGGAGAAGTTGATGCCTGCCGTAAATGATGCGTTTGCCCATATTCTGATGCATGGCCTGGAACAGGATCCGAAAAAGCGATTTAAGAATACCACTCAGATGCTGAACGCGATGAAGCAGATGGTGAAGTCCACCAGGCGCTATAAGCATTTATTATGGAAACAGGATTTTATCCTGGTATTCGTTCTGGTTCTGTTTCTGGGAAGCGCCGGCGCGGCCTATGTGGGCTGGAGGATGAGGAATGAGGAAAATCTGACAGCGCAGATGGGGGCGGCCGCTGATTATTATAATGCGGGCCAATATCAGGAAACGATCGATTATTTGCAAACCAATATTTTAAACAATGTTTTGTATCAGGAAAGTGCCCAGATGAGTCAGGGGTATTATTTAAGCGGCAGCTGTTATCTGGAGTTGGGGCAGTATGAAGAAGCGATCACGGAATATCGCAAGGCTATTTTGCTGGACAGCAGTCAGTCCCTTTATTATCGGGATTATGGAATCGCGCTGGCCAGATCCGGCAATCTGGAACAGGCCAGGGAAAGCTTACTTCAGGCCCTGGCAAAAGGCTTGTCCGATGACAGTACCCTTTTGCTGCAGGGGGAGATTGCCAGTCTGGAAAGCGATTATGACGCTGCGGTAAACTATCTGAATTCCTGTCTGGAAAGCACGGAGGATGACATGGTCCGGATGCACGCCTATGTGAAACTGGATCAGGTTCTGGAAGAAGGGCTTGGAGACGCGGCTTATGAGGAGCGAATCAGGATTTTGGAAGAGGCTTCCCAAAATTTGCCGAAAGAAAGAAGGCTTTTGGTATTAGAGAGACTGGCCCAGGCTTGCGGTGATTATGGACAGTTGACCGGTGATGAGAGCTATACGCTGAAAGCCATTGATGCCCTGGAGGAAATCATAGAACTGGGTTACGGCACCTTGGTGGAAAGGCTGGATCAGGCGGTATTTTATCAAAGTCTTGCCATGTTCGGGGAGGCGCGGACTTGCCTTTTGGAGGCAGACAAGGATTATCCGGATAATTATCTGATTTATAAGAGACTGGCTTTTTTGGAAATGGATATTCAGGCGGTGTTGGATAATGACGCCAGGAACTATCAGGAATTTGAACAGTTTTTCCAGAAAGCGGACGAATTATATCAGGCACAAGGACCGGGAAAGGAACAGGATTTGGAGATGGAGTACCTCTATCAGGTTTATGATGAAGTCGCCGTAAAGGGTTGGCTTGGCAAATAAGGAGTTCATATGGGAGACATGATTTTTTATGGAGGTTTGATCGGAATGGGAATCAGCCTTTTGCTGTGGTTGATTCTTATTCCCGTGTTTCGTGTACAGAGAAAAAAATTGCGGAAGAGGATTGAGGAGGGCGAAGAGGAATGAAGAAGCTTTGGGCGAAGCATAAGCTGTTGGTGCTGGGAGTGCCTTGCGTGCTGATTCTGATGGCGGCGGCTTTTATCGGATATCTGCAGTTTCGGAAAGCCGCAAATGTACGGGAGTGCATTGAAGCGGGCAATCAGTATTTGTCGGAATTGGATTATGAACAAGCCATAGCGTCCTACAGACAGGCTCTCGATATTGATGAGAAAAACAAAGAAGCGAATCTGGGACTGGCGGAAGCCTATGACGCCAATGATATGTTTCCCTATGCGGAAGCGGTTTACACGAACATGTTGAAGGATGATGATCAACAGGCGGACGTGTACCAAAAGCTTGCGGAGTTGTATATTCGTCAGGAGAAGTTGGAGGAAGCCCGGGAACTTTTGGAAAAAGCCGTGGAAAAGGTGGAGGATGAGGTGGTCACGGAGTTGTATTATGTGGCCAGACCGGAACCTCCGACTGTAAGCGTGGACGGGGGTACGTATACGGAGCGGTTTCAACTGGAGCTGAAGCCTTCCGGAGAGAGGCAGACGATTTATTATACGTTGGATGGAACGGAACCCACCACGGACTCCCAGGTATATACGACTCCTTTGATTTTGGAAAACGGGGTTACACAGCTAAAGGCAATCGTTGTGAATACCACCGGATACCAGAGTGATATCGCCTCCTGGGAGTACGATCTTCAAATTCGGGATGTTTTGGTGGAATTGGAAGAGCCTTTGATCGAAGCTATTATCCGGGAAAAGCTGGGGCTGCCTTATGACCAGCCGATTTATAATGACGATATTGAACGTATTACTGAAGTCTATATCGTTGGGACTGCCGTGGGGACGGGAGAAGACCAATATAATGTTCTCATGGAGGAAAACGCTTATTCCGTGGATGGGTATGAATATGCCCTTTATGCGGAAGGGCAGGTCGCAACGCTGAATGATCTGCAGTATATGCCTTTCCTGGAACGGGTGGCGGTAGTCTACCAGCCGGATTTGGATATAAGTGCCCTTGCGGGTTGTACGGAACTAAAAGAGTTGTCGTTGGTTGGAGACAATTTGGATACGAATGATATTGCGGTGCTTCAGAATCTGGATAAGCTGGAGAAGCTGAATCTGGGATGGAATCAGATTCAGGATATCTCGGCACTGGACGGACTGGCTCATCTGACCTCTCTTGGTCTTTGGGGAAACCAAATTACGAATATCGCTCCGGTGGCGGGGATGGCTGATCTGGAATATCTGGATTTTTCCGATAATGCCGTAACAGATATTACCGCAGTCGCGGGGCTGACAAAGTTGAAACAGTTATGGATGTACTATAATAAAATCAGGGACATCAGCAGCCTGGCTAACCTATCCAATCTGCAGGTTCTGATGCTGCGGGACAACCCGATCAGCAATCCGGAAGAAGTGCGCAGTGTTTATCCCCATTTAATCAGGATCGATGAGGACTTGTTGAATCTGGGAGGTGATCAGGAATGAAAAAGAAAAAAATTCCCAAGTGGGCGCTTATTGTGGGTATTATCATGGCAATTGTGGTGATTGTCATCGTGGGGCTTTGGTTCCTGAGGATTCATCGATTGGAGACCTTGGTGCAGCAGCAGAATTATGTGGCTTCCAAATTGATTGAGTTGGGCGATTATGAACAAGGGAGAATTTTGGCGGCCCAGAATGATCAAGTCAAGGAAAATCAGATTTCCAAGGAGCTTTTGGTGTTGGCAACCGGTTTTCAGAGCGATTATGTGACGGGGATCCGATACGCGGAAGGATATCTGGAAAAGGGCGCGGATGAGACTTTAACCAGTGCCAAGGCCGCCATGGAGACCTTTGTGACTGCGGAGGCGGCTTTGGACCAGAGTGCCTACGAATATACGGAAGAGTGTAATGAACTGAAAACCACGGTGCGCGAAAATCTTCTGCGTCTGCTTTTGGACGTGCAGAGCCGCATCCGGGTAAAGAGGAATAGTGAGAACATCCAGGCGATGCTGGATTTAATGTCATCCCAGGGAGTGGGACTGAACAGCGAGAATATGAAAGCGTTGGAAAAAGATCATTCCACGCTGAGCAAGAAGCTGCGGACGGCATATGCGATTCAGACAGGAGATTACTCCGAAGCCTTTGAAAAAGCGGAAGAATTGTTCCAGGAGAACGATTCCTTTGAAAATAGGGCGATGTTGGCCAATTTGGTCGCCAAGCATGGAAACCAGATTGGCGCCGCGGATGAAACCATCCTGGAACTTCAGGAAAAGCAGCAAGAGGAAAGTCAGCGTCTTTGGGATTTACAGAACAAGGTAAATGAAGCGGAAACGGAAGCGGAGGTCAATCGGCTGACAAGGCGGATCGAGGATCTGCAGGCCTCTATCAATGATTATAATGATCGGATTCAGGCGGAGCCGGTAAAGAGGGCAATCAATTTCATTGAGACAACCACACCCGTGACAGAACGCGGTACCGCTGCTTATAAGCTGGAATTGGCCCAGTTGTATTATCAGGCCAAGGATAAGGAAAAGGCGAAGGAACTCCTGACGGACGTTATTAAAGAAGAAGACGAGAGTCCGGAACCCGCGTCTCTGCTCTTGAAAGACTTTATTCAATTTTATTTAATCATGAATGGGCAGGAGGAAAAACCCGGATATTTGGATACCCAGACAATGAGTGTGGAAGTGATTTGGAATCGTATCGCACAGCTTTTGAATTTTATTGAAAGCGGCTCTTATTACAACGAGGCCGAATCTTTCTATGGGTATGTACTGAGTGTGTTGGATGAACTGTACAACGGCGTGATCATCCGTAAAATTGACGCGACGAACTTCCCCACGGTTCGTGTTACCGTGAATGTGGCGATGGAATTGGAAGAGCAGCTGCAAAAGGATAATTTCTCTATTTTGGAGATGAATAGTGCCATTAAGGATTTCAAAATTTTGAACGTGGATGAGATCGGTCTTGGTGATGAGATGTCGGTGGTTTTGGTAGTGGACCGCAGCGGCAGTATGTCCGGTTCTCCTATGGAAGATACGCGAAAGGCCGTTTCAAATTTTATAAAAAATGTAGATGATACTATTCGAATTGGATTGGTCACGTTTGATAGTATGGCCAGGGTGGATTGTGAGATTACGGAAAGCAGGAATCCGGTTCTGCAGGCAATCCGTAATGTTCAGGCCGATGGAGGAACCAGTATTTATTCCGGACTTTTAGAGGCCGAAAATCTATTGGATGGTGAAAATGGACAAAGGATCGTGATCCTTTTGTCTGATGGAGCGGATGGTGATGCGGCGAGAATAGATGAGATTCTGGATGAGTTGAATCGAAAGAACATCTATGTCTATACGATCGGCTTTGGCGGAGCGGATACGGAATATCTGAGCTATATTGCCAGTAAGACCAGAGGCAAATTTATTCAGGCTGATTCCAGCGAGGTGTTGGGCGAAATCTATTCGGCCATTGGAGAATATATGGTGAATGACTACGTGATTGAATTTGATGTCGTAGTGGATCCGGAAAAGTATTCCCGTATCCTGAATGTGTCTGTGGATGTGAATGATGCTTTCGCGGAGCAGGAATATCATGTGGGCGTCTCCTATGAGGATATTTTAAAAGAACAAGATGAAAAGCCGCTTGCGGATTATTTCTGGCAAATTGGTGGTTCTCAGATGAATGCGCAGTAAGGGGGTGTGAAGATGCGTAAAAAGGAGAAAAAAGAAAAGCTGACGAAAACTGTGGAAGAGGCCGGGACAAAGAAAGAATCCACCATGGAGTACGAACTGGGATACCTCAAGGGGCAGCGCCTGAGAGGGATTCTGGAGCTTGTGGCCGGAGTGGCAGTATTGGGCCTGGGAATCTGGCTTTTCAGTAAGACCTGGGGAACTGCCTTGCTGTTTACGGATGCGTTTATTGGACGGATGGCGAGGTATTATTGGATCGTCCTGGTCGCTGCAGCGGTTCTCCTGGCTGTTGGAGTGTTGACCATGAGAAAACGCAAGATTCCAAAGAAACAGGAAACCGTTCAGGCAGGGGCGGCTGCTGAGTCCAGGAAGCCGGTTGCGGGTCCGACTGCTGAGTCCAGGAAGCCGGTTGCGGGTCAGGCTGCTGAGTCCAGGAAACCGGAAGACGAGCAGACTGTCGAGCCGCAGAAACAGACCGGGGATCAGGCTTCGGTTCTGGAATCCGGGAAAAAGTTGCCTGCGGGGAGTACCCTGCAAATGGACGAAGCAGGTGGAGAATCCGAGGTATCTGCCGGGGAGTTGCGGAAAGAGGAGGGAGACATGTGCCCTCAATGCGGCAAGATGAGAAAACCCGACAAAGTTTTCTGCATTTACTGTGGGTATAAATTTTAGTCGGTCTGGCAGAATGCACATGAAAATATAGTATAAATAACACTTTTGTCAGATGTTATTGCGCGAATGGTGATTAAGGCAAAACGCTTGCGATAAGTTGTTTTGTCTTAATTTTTGCAATTATTGAAGCAAAATAAACAGAAAACGGAACTTAAAATGTCAAATAATGTAAACACAGGCCGATAATGGAAATATTTTGAAATAATTTAAAATTTTTTGAAAAAATGTGTTGACAAATATGGGGTATCTGTGTATAATAAAATCAACAAAAGAAAACAACACCAAAGTACAAAAGATAAATATCAACCAACGAAAGGAGGAAAGAGCAAAGCCTTAGAAAGGCTTCCTATTCAGTACATGTGGAACCTGACATCAAGAAGAACGAATAACGGAGGATGTTAAGAAGGGTTCCCATATCAAATAAATATTATTCTTCCATTAGATGAACAAATGAATATGGATACCAAGGATATAGAGACCAGGAACACATGAAAAGAGAACGATTCGCCAAAGATGATTGGATAAGAACGTTGACGTACAAATTGTACATAGGAAAATGTGGAAAGGAACAAAAGATAAAATAATGGAAGAAAGAAATGGAGGTTAGACCAATGGACAGCATAGCCTAGAGGGGCGTATCGAACTTAGAAAAAGTTGATACGCCCCTGATTTTTGCCATAAGAGTGACTCTTGAAACGAAATGTCAGTTGTTCCCAGCTTGAGGATGGCAGGTGGCATTCGTTTTTTTTGTGACTTTTTATGCATGTTTAAGGATATTTGAGAGATTTCTTAATTTTTTCCTAAAGTGACGGATAAGGTATGGTCAAAATGACCGGAATCATGTATGATAAAGTAGTTGATGAGAGAGGGACAAATGGAACGGTTTACGGATGAGGAACAGAACCATGGAAAATGACAGTCAGTTGTCACAAGAGGATAAAAGAGAATTTCGGAGAAAGCGCAGGCAGAGGAACCAGATCGCGGCGTATTTATTATTATTGCTGATCATAGGGCTGGTGGCGGCTGGAATTGTCTGTGGAGTCCGTTTTTATACACAATATCGGGAAACGGCAGCGCATCAGGAGCTGCCGGACGAAAGCAGTGTCATTGGAGATATGCTTGGGTCGGAGCCTCCCCTGGAGGTGGGGCAGGAAACGTTATCGTCCGGGCCGGAGACAGAGCCGCAGCCTACTCCGGAAGAGCTTTTTGAGGAGATGATCGAGGAACGGATCGCGGAGATGTCCCTGGAGGATAAGGTCGCCGGATTGTTCTGGGTGACTCCGGAGAACATTACGGGAGTGAATACCGCCGTGCAGGCAGGGGACGGAACCAGGGAGGCCCTGGAGCGTTACGCCGTGGGCGGAATCATTTATTATAGCAAGAATATTCGTTCCAAGGAGCAATTGACGGAGATGATTTCCAATACCAGACAGTTTTCCCGTTATCCCCTTTTGTTTGGTGTGATGGAAGAGGGAGGCAGTGTCAACAATGTAGCGGAAAAAGGATTGGCGGAGAAGGCGGCTTCCGCTCAGGAGATTGGTCAAAGCGGGGACCCGGCGAATGCCTATCAGGCGGGAAACGCGATTGGCGCTTATCTGTCGGAGTTGGGCTTTGACGTGGATTTTGCCCCGGTGGCGGATTTGGCGGACGTGGAGCGCAGCGTGATGCAGAAAAGGGCTTACGGCGCGGATGCGGCGACAGTGTCGCCTTTTGTGGTCAATATGATACAGGGGCTGGAAAGCCAGGGAATCACTTCATGTCTGAAGCATTTTCCAGGAATGGGAAGCACCAGGGACGATACCCACAAGGGACTTACTGTCCTGGACAGAACCGCGGAAGAATTTCGAGCGGAAGAGTTTGCGGTATTTCAGTCCGCAATCGATGCGGGAGCGGAGATCATTATGGTGGGGCATGCGGCCGCGCCGGCGCTCACGGGCGATAATACGCCCTGCAGTATGTCGGAAGTGGTAGTAACGGATATTTTGCGTAATGAGCTGGGGTTCCAAGGGGTGATTATTTCCGATGAGATGAACATGACGGCGATTTCCGATTATTATGAGGCGGATGACGCGGCGATTCGCGCGCTGCGTGCGGGCTGTGACATGATTTTGATGCCGGATGATTTTGAATTGGCTTATAATGGGGTACTGGGGGCGGTTCAGTCGGGCGTAATCTCCGAAGAAAGGATTAATGACGCATTGCGCAGAGTTTATCGGATTAAGCTTGCTGATCAGATGCCGGAAGCCTGACGGAATCCAGAAAGGATTCTAAAAAGGATTTGGTTCGAAAAATGGCGGGAATTTCCTCCTGTGGGAATCCCGCCATTAAATTTGCAGCAATAAAAAAAGCGCGAGACGGGGATCGAACCCGCGACCCCCTCCTTGGCAAGGAGGTGCTCCACCGCTGAGCCACTCGCGCATACAAAATTATCATATCTTACGGACAACTAATACTATACTATAACTTTTTTGAAATGTCAATAAATAAATATTACTTCTTTTCACAGAATTTTCAGTTAACTTGGGATGAAATAGATTCTCTCTTTTGATGAATAAAATAGAATTGACTTCTTGCTCAAAGATGTTATACTAAGCATACGCGGTTTGAGAGGTAAGGAGGGCGTTTCGCGCAATTGATATGACACAGGAAAATCGATATAATCGGACGATCTATGCATGTTTCGTGGGATACATCGTGCAGGCGGTGGTAAATAATTTCGTCCCGTTGTTGTTTTTGACCTTTCATAGTACGTATGGGATTTCTCTGGACAGGATTACCTTGCTGGTGACGTTCAATTTCGGGATCCAGCTTCTCGTGGATCTCTTCAGTGTGAAATTCGTGGACCGTATCGGCTATCGGACGTGTATGGTGGCGGCCCATGTGTTTGCCGTGATCGGGATTCTGGGGCTGACGTTCCTGCCGGAAGTGATGCCGGATCCGTTTCTGGGGTTATTGCTGGCAGTGGCCCTTTACGCCTTGGGAGGAGGCTTGTTGGAAGTATTGGTAAGTCCTATTGTGGAGGCCTGCCCTACGAAGCGTAAGGAGGCGGCCATGAGTCTTTTGCATTCCTTTTATTGTTGGGGACATGTGGGCGTGGTCCTTCTTTCCACCCTCTATTTTACTGTTTTTGGGATTGAGAACTGGAAGTATCTGGCATTTGTATGGGCGCTGATTCCTGCCTGCAACGCGGTGGTTTTTCTTAAAGTGCCGATTGCGGAACTGATCGAAGGGGGAGAACGGGGACTGACCCTGGGAGAACTGGTGAAGAGCCGTCTGTTTTGGATCATGATGCTCCTGATGGTCTGTGCCGGTGCCTGCGAGCAGGGGGTGAGCCAATGGGCCTCCGCGTTCGCGGAGATGGGTCTGGGCGTGAGCAAGACGGTGGGAGATCTGGCAGGGCCTCTGTTTTTCGCGGTGCTGATGGGGTTGTCCAGGGTCTTTTATGGGAAATACAGTGAAAAGATTCCGTTGGAGAGGTTTTTGGTGTTCAGCGGTCTGCTTTGTCTGGGCAGTTATCTGCTGTCTTCCTTGTCCGCGATTCCTGTGCTGAGTCTGCTGGGGTGTGGTTTGTGCGGCCTGTCCGTGGGGATTTTATGGCCGGGAACAATCAGTATGGCGTCGTCCGGCATCCGGGGCGGTGGTACGGCCATGTTCGCGCTTCTGGCGCTGGCGGGAGACTTAGGGTGTTCCGGCGGGCCTACGTTCGTAGGGCTGGTATCCGGTGCGCTGGGGGATGATTTAAAAAAGGGAATTCTGGCCGGCGCGGTATTCCCGGTGCTTCTTTTATTGGGACTTTGGCTGCGCAGGAGAACGGCGGGCGCTTATGAGAACAGGGCGTCTTAGCGGGGTAGAAGCATTTTTTTCAGCCAGGAGGTCAGGTGTTTTTCAATGAAATCCCAGGCGATAAGCGCCAGAACGGTGACGATCAGCAGGCAGACCGGGAGGCCGGCCAGGGAGGCGGGTCTGGCCGTGGAGAAGTCAAAGACCCTGCGGTCTAAGAACATGACCGGATAATAGTGGATGAGATAAATGGAAAAACTGATATCGCCCAGACGTACCAGGGGCGCAGGCGTTTTGTGGCACAGGCCGAAGAGGAAAGCGGCCAGCAGAATGCAGAACGCGGGTAGGCCCCACAAGAGCGGCCTACGGAAACCAAGGATGTTGATGGCAGGCTTGGTGGCGATCAATAGTGTTATTAGGATGGCGCTGACGCAAAGACAGAGTGCGGCGGCGCCATTTCTTTGGCGCATGGATGCCACGGGGGATGACTTGTCATATAGGAATCTGGCGATTTCATAGCTGAGGATTCCCAGGGCGAATTCCAGCATGACGGGATCGCCATAGAACCGCAGGGGCGGGAAAGAGGAGCGGCTTAGCTGGGCGGCCAGCACCACGCCCAATAACAGGGCGCTGCAGAGGGCGCCCCGCCACTTTCTGCTGATATGGTAGGAAATCCAGAATAATAGATAGAAGAACATTTCACAGTTTACTGTCCATCCAATGCGATAGATGGGCTGCAGAACGCCTCCGCCTATATCAAAGGGGAGGAACAAGAGACTTTGTATCAGCTGCAGCGGATCTGCCGAAGACTGTTCGAACATAGAGGGAAAGAGCAGCAGCAGTCCAAAGGTCCCCAGAGTCATCAGATAGTAAAAGGGAAGAATACGAATCAGACGCTTGCGGAAAAAGCAGGAAGTGTCCTTATGCGTGGTAAACATCATCATAAAGCCGCTGATGCAGAAAAAGATGTCCACGCCGAAGGCTCCGCAGCTTAAAAACCGGACATGCTCCAAAACCACCAGAACCGCGGCGATTCCCCGCAGCGCCTGGATACTGTCAAACCGATTGTCATGAAAATCTTTTCCGGTGGGCATATTGGTTCTCCTTACAATAGAGGTGGTAGATAGTAAAGAAAGTATAGCACGTTTTGTCCGCGATGAAAAGGGGAGCGGGGGATAAAAACGCACCTTGCGAAAACCGGCCGGTCATGATAAGATATACCTATCGGGAAAGGAGAACTCCATATGGAATCCAGACAATATTCCTCCGCAGAGCTCCTGCGGAGGTTTGCGCCGTATTTCAAAAATTATCTCGGTACTCTGTGCATGGATCTGTTCTGTGCGTCTCTGACGACAATCTGTGAGCTGGTGCTGCCTCTGATCATGCGCTATATTACCAATGAGGGTCTGCGGGATCTGGCGGCCTTGTCGGTCCGCACGGTAGGGGGCCTGGGACTGCTTTATCTGGCTCTGCGGGTGCTGGATTGTATTGCCAGTTATTACATGGCGGACATGGGTCATGTGATGGGCGCAAAGATCGAGACGGATATGCGGCGGGACGCGTATAAGCATCTTCAGCAGCTTTCCAATACATATTATAATAACACCAAGGTTGGTCAGATCATGGGTCGTATTACCAATGACCTTTTTGACGTGACGGAATTTGCCCACCACTGTCCGGAGGAATTTTTCATCGCGGGGATTAAGACCTTGATCTCGTTTATCATTCTGGCCCGGATCAATCTGCCCTTGACGATCCTGATTTTTCTTTTTGTGCCGATCATGTGTGTCGTCTGTATGATTCTGAATTTTCGTCAGCGCAGCGCTTTCCGCAAGCAGCGCAACCAGATCGGTGAGCTGAACGCCAGAATTGAGGATAGTCTTTTAGGGCAAAAGGTGGTCAAGGCATTTACCAATGAAGGCGTGGAAGAAAGTAAATTCGAGGTCGATAACGGGATTTTTCTGGACATAAAACGGGAAACTTATAAGTACATGGCTCTTTTCCAGACATCCGTGAAGATGTTTGACGGTCTGATGTATTTAACCGTGGTGGTGGCAGGCGGAGTGTTCATGATCCGCGGGCTTATCGAACCGGGCGACCTGGTGGCTTACATGATGTATGTTTCCACCCTGATCGCCACCATCCGACGCATCATCGAGTTCGCCGAGCAGTTCCAGCGGGGCATGACGGGCATTGAGCGGTTTTTGCAGATCATTGACGCGGATATTGAGATTTTCGATGAGCCGGACGCGGTGGAGCTGCGCAATCCCAAGGGCGATATCACGTTCCATGACGTGAGTTTCGAATATCCGGATGATCATAACAGGGTTTTAACCAATCTCAATCTCTCCATCAGGGCGGGAGAAAAGGTGGCCATCGTGGGGCCGTCAGGCGGAGGGAAGACGACCCTTTGCAGTCTGATTCCAAGGTTTTACGATGTGACCAGGGGGACGATCACGCTGGATGGGGAGGATATCAGGCATTTTACGTTGAAGAGTCTGCGGGGCAATATCGGAATCGTGCAGCAGGATGTTTATCTTTTTTCGGGAACGATATTTGACAATATCGTATATGGACGGCCCGGCGCTGCCATGGAGGAAGTGGTGGACGCGGCCAAACGTGCCGGCGCTCATGAATTTATCCTGGGATTAAAAGATGGTTATAACACTTATGTGGGAGAAAGAGGCGTGAAGCTTTCCGGGGGACAGAAGCAGCGTATCAGCATTGCCCGTGTCTTTCTGAAAAATCCGCCCATCATTATTTTGGACGAAGCCACTTCCGCTCTGGATAATGAGAGTGAGTTTGCGGTGGCGCAGTCGCTGTCCCGTCTGGCGGAGGGGCGCACGACACTGACCATTGCCCATCGCTTGTCCAGTATCCGGAATTCGGACCGGATTCTGGTGCTGACGGAGGACGGAATTCAGGAGGAAGGGAATCACGATCAATTGATCGCGCAAAAAGGAATCTATTATCAATTTTATGAAATGGCGAATCGCCTGAAGTAAGGAGGGATTGCATGAAGCTGACATTTATCGGGGCGGACCATGAGGTTACGGGAAGCTGCCATTATCTGGAAGCTGCCGGGAAGCATATTCTGGTGGATTATGGTATGGAGCAGGGCGTGAATGTCTTTGAAAACGTGCCGCTGCCTGTGGAGGAGCCGCTGATCGACTATGTATTTCTGACGCATGCCCATGTGGATCATTCGGGGATGCTGCCTCTGCTGTATGCCAGGGGCTTTCGCGGAAAGATTTATACGACGGAGGCTTCCGCCGATCTCTGCGGTATCATGCTTCGTGACTGTGCCCATATTCAGGCCATGGAGGCGGAATGGAAGAGCCGCAAGGGAAAAAGGAGCGGTGATCTGTCGGGACACGAGCCCCTTTACACCATGGAGGATTCGGAATGCGCCATTAGGAGCATTGTGCCCTGTGATTATAACCAGATCGTGGAGGTCTGCGAGGGGGTGAAGATCCGTTTCACGGATATCGGCCATCTCTTAGGTTCTGCCAGCATCGAGGTCTGGCTGACGGAAGAGGGCCGCACGAAGAAAATCGTTTTTTCCGGAGATATCGGAAATCGGAACCAGCCGCTTCTGCGGGATCCCATTCCGACCAGCGAAGCGGATTATGTGGTCATGGAATCCACCTATGGCGACAGGCTGCATCCGGAGTCCCGGGAGGATTATGTGACGGAACTGGCGAGCATCCTGCAGGAGACCTTTGACCGGGGAGGCAATGTGATCATCCCTTCCTTTGCGGTGGGCAGGACCCAGGAGATGCTGTATTTCCTGCGTAAGATCAAGGTGGGAAAGCTGGTCAAGGGGCATGAGAAGTTTCCGGTGTACGTGGACAGTCCCATGGCGGTGAGCGCCACCAACATTTTTAACGAGAATCGTATGGAATGCTTTGATGAAGAAGCCATGGAGCTGGTGAAGCAGGGGATCAATCCCATTTCCTTTGGAGGCCTGAGGTTGGCTATTACCAGCGAGGAATCCAAGCAGATTAATTTTGATGAAACGCCCAAGGTGATTCTTTCCGCTTCCGGAATGTGTGAGGCGGGTCGCATCAGGCATCATTTAAAGCATAACTTGTGGAGGCCGGAATGCACCATTCTCTTTGTGGGCTATCAGTCCGTGGGCACCCTGGGCCGAGCCATCGTGGAAGGGGCCAGGGATGTGAAGCTTTTCGGGGAACCGATTCAGGTGCGGGCACAGATCAGGCAGCTGACGGGGCTGAGCGGTCACGCGGATAAAAACGGGCTGATCCAATGGGTTACCAGCTTTACCGAGAAGCCCAGAAAGGTTTTCGTGGTTCATGGGGAAGATCAGGCTTGTACCTCTTTCGCGGAATGTTTAAAGGTGGAATATGGGATCTCGGCCTATGCGCCTTATAGCGGTACCGTGTTTAATCTGCTGAGCGGCAGGCTGGAGTACGAGGCACAGCCGATGCTTCTGAAGAAAAAGGCTCATCCTGCCTCCGGTGTTTATGCCAGACTCCTGGCGGCGGCACAGAGGCTTCTGGCAATTGTACAGAGAAGCGACGGAATGGCCAACAAGGACATGGCGAGATTTGCCGATCAGATTATCTCTATTTGTGACAAGATGGAGGATAAATAGCGTAACGGGACACGCGTACGCTGAAAGCATGGAGCCGGCGGATGGTGGAACTGAGGGCCGCCGCGGACGGAATGCCGCATGGAAACGGTGAAACACGGCTGAGATAAAGGAAGGAAAAAGGATGAGTTACGCGGATAAGGTTTTTATTGAGATGTGCAGGGATATTCTGGAAAACGGCACGAGTACGGAGGGGGAAAAGGTACGTCCTCACTGGCCGGACGGCACGCCAGCTTATACGATCAAGAAGTTCGGGGTGGTGAACCGGTATGATCTGTCGAAAGAGTTCCCGATTATGACGCTGCGTCGCACGGCCTTGAAGCTGGCCACGGACGAGGTGCTTTGGATCTGGCAGAAGAAGTCCGATAACATCCGTGATTTGAACAGTCACATCTGGGACGAGTGGGCGGACGCGGACGGTTCCATCGGCAAGGCCTATGGCTACCAGCTGGGCGTGAAGCACCAGTACCGGGAAGGGATGATGGACCAGGTGGACCGTGTGATTTACGACCTGAAAAACAATCCTTTCAGCCGTAGGATCCTGACCAACCTTTATGTGCATCAGGATCTGCATGAGATGAATCTGTATCCCTGCGCCTATAGTATGACCTTTAATGTGACCCAGAAAAAGGGGGACGAGAAGCTGACGCTAAATGCCATCCTGAATCAGCGTTCCCAGGATGTTTTGACGGCAAACAACTGGAACGTGGTGCAATATGCCGTGTTAATGCATATGCTGGCACAGGTCTGTGATATGCGGGTGGGCGAGCTGGTACACGTTGTCGCGGATGCCCATATTTATGACAGACATATTCCCATTATCAGGGAACTGATCACCAGGGAGCCCAAACCCGCTCCGGTCTTCTGGCTGAATCCGGAGATTCATGATTTCTATCAGTTTACCAAGGATGACGTGCGCGTGGAAAACTATGTGACCGGAGAGCAGATTCGGGATATTCCCATTGCGATATAATGCGCCTGTATAAGACGTTTATCAGAAAAAAGAGAGGCATGGCAGGGCGATGTAGGGAGAGGAAATGGATGTTTTTACCTGCATGCATCGGAAAGAGGGATTTATGAATATTATCGTGGCCGTGGACAGCAATTGGGCGATTGGATGCAGAAACCAGCTTTTGGTGCGCATTCCCAACGATCATAAGCATTTTCGGGAGGAGACGACCGGCAAGGTGGTGGTATTGGGCCGCAAGACCCTGGAGACCTTTCCGCAAGGCCTGCCTCTGAAGAACCGCACCAATATTATTTTAAGCTCAAATCCGCGTTATCAGGTCAAGGATGCCCTGGTGGTACATTCTGTTCCGGAGCTGATGGAGGAGCTTCGGCAGTATGAGGATGAGGATATCTATATCATCGGGGGCGAAAGCGTGTACAGGCAGTTGCTGCCGTATTGTAACGTGGCCCATGTGACGAAAATCGACCATGCTTATCAGGCGGATACTTATTTTCCGAACCTTGATAAGGATGAGGGATGGCGGATTACGGCGGAAAGCGATGAACTGACCTATTTCGACATCCCTTATTCTTTTGTAAGGTATGAGAGAAAAAAGTGTCTTGACATTTGAATGGAATGGGTTGATAATGGGGAAAACAAGGGATGTCGCGCTTCGCGGGTCATCTTTTATGAAAATAATAGAAGCAACAAAGGAGATATCATGGAAAAGAAAAACATTGACTGGGGTAATCTGGGCTTTGGATACGTCCGGACTGATGTAAGATATGTATCCAATTACACAAATGGCGCTTGGGATGAGGGCGTCTTGACGGAGGATTCCAATATCGTGCTCAATGAGTGCGCGGGTGTCCTGCAGTATGCCCAGACTGTTTTCGAGGGGCTTAAGGCTTATACCACAGAGGATGGGCACATTGTTACGTTCCGTCCGGATCTGAATGCGGAACGTATGATGGCTTCCGCGGCCAGACTGGAGATGCCGGTTTTCCCGAAGGAGCGTTTTCTGGATGCCGTGACGAAGACGGTGGCAGCCAACGCTGCTTATGTTCCTCCTTATGGGAGCGGGGCGACCTTATACCTTCGTCCGTATATGTTCGGTGTAAACCCCGTCATCGGCGTGAAGCCCGCGAATGATTATCAGTTCCGTCTTTTCTGTACACCTGTCGGACCGTATTTCAAAGGCGGCGTCAAGCCCCTTACCATCCGCGTCAGTGATTTTGACCGTGCGGCTCCGCACGGAACGGGACATATTAAGGCAGGTCTGAACTACGCCATGAGTCTCCATGCGATCGTCAGCGCTCATAATGAGGGCTATGACGAGAATATGTATCTTGATCCCGGCACTCGTACCAAGGTGGAGGAGACCGGCGGCGCGAACTTCTTATTCGTAACCAGGGACAACAAGGTGGTAACGCCGAAGTCCGACAGTATTCTGCCGTCCATCACAAGAAGGTCCCTGCTCCATGTGGCCAAGGAGTATCTGGGACTGGAAGTAGAAGAGAGGGAGGTCCTGCTGAGTGAGGTGTCTGATTTTGCGGAGTGCGGACTGTGCGGAACAGCGGCCGTGATTTCTCCCGTAGGTAAGATCGTGGACCATGGCAGGGAGATTTGCCTGCCCAGCGGTATGACCGAGATGGGTCCTGTGACCAAGAAGCTGTATGACACGCTGACAGGCATTCAAATGGGCCGGATCGAGGCTCCCAAGGGCTGGCTCCATGTGATTGAATAAGGCTTTCGACAAAGGAAAAGAGAAATGAAGCTTGTGACATTTAACATCCGCCTGGATAACGGTCAGGATGGGAGGAATAATTTTTGTCATCGGAAAGCATTTATTTTAGAGAAGCTTCGGAAGGAACAGCCGGATATCATTTGTTTTCAGGAGGTGCTGCCCCACGTGGCGGTATGGCTGAAAGAGGAGCTGGCGGATTATTATGTGATCGGCTGCGGCAGGGATGAACGGCTGCGGGACGAGCAAGTGGCCATCGCTTATCGCAAGGACCGGATGAATCTGATGAAGATGGACACCTATTGGTTGTCGGAGACTCCCAATGTGCCAGCATCCCGTTATCCTGACCAGAGTATCTGTCCCAGAGTCTGCACCGAAGCGTTGATGGAGGAATTGTCCACGGGCTTTGTGTTCCGCGTGGTGAATACCCACCTGGACCATGAGGGGCCTGAGGCCAGGAAGCAGGGATTGAATCAGATCCTGCGCACTCTGAAAGAAGCGGAATTTTTTCCGGAAGCGCCCATTGTCTTTACAGGGGATATGAACGCGGAGCCTGGCAGCGAGGAAATGCGCGTGATAGAGGAAAATCCTGAATTTACCAATGCCACGAAAGGGATTGGCTTTACCTACCATGGATACCAGCGCAAGACCGGACAAAGCTGCATCGATTACATCTTCCTCAGTAAGGGCATTGTTTGCCGACAGGTGGAAAAATGGACGGACAGCCGGGACGGCCTGTACCTTTCCGATCATTATCCGATTTGTGCGATTTTAGAGTCTGCATAAGCATAACAGCAATAAACCTAAAAGCCATCAGTATAAAAGCGGCGGGGCAGTTTGGACTGTCCGCCGCTTTGGCTATGTGCTGCCTGTCTATGGAGAAAGATCATTCTACCAGCTGTAGGTCGTACAGCTTCTTATAAAGCCCGTTCTGGGCCAGCAGCTCCTGATGGCTGCCGGATTCCTGAATCTTTCCGTGGTGCATGACGATGATATTATCCGCGTGCTGGATGGTGGACAGTCTGTGTGCCACCATGATCGTGGTGCGGCCTTCCATCAGCTTTTCCAGGGCTTCCGTGATCAGGCTTTCCGTTTCGGTATCGATATTGGCGGTGGCTTCGTCCAATACCAGGATGGAGGGTTTATAGGCCAGTGTCCTGGCAAAGGAAATCAACTGTCTCTGGCCCGCGGAGAGGGTGCTGCCCCGTTCTGTCACGGGAGCGTCATAGGCGCCGGGCATTTTTTCAATAAAGGTGTCGGCGTTGACGGTTTTGGCGGCCGCCTTGACATCCTCCAGGCTGATTTCCTCGCTGCCAAGTGAGATGTTGGTCTTAATGTCCCCTGTAAAGAGGAAAACGTCCTGCTGCACCTGACCAATGGCTCCCCGCAGCACATCCGTGTCGATGTCCTTGATGTTCACACCGTCAATCAGGATTTCCCCTTTTTGAATATCAAAGTATCTTCCGATTAAATTGAGAATGGAGGTCTTGCCGGCTCCCGTCGCCCCTACAAAGGCCACTTTTTCTCCGGGATGGATAACAAAGCTCACATCCTTGAGAATGTAATCGTCCTTTTCATAAGCAAACCAGACGTGCCTGAATTCGATCCTCCCTTGTATCTGCACGGGCAAGGGATGCTCCGCGTTCACGATGTCCGGCTGTTCATCCAGGATGGAGAACACTTTTTCCGCGGAAGCCAGGGAGGACTGCAGGGTTCCGAACTGTTCCGCCAGCTCCTGAATGGGCTGGAAGAAAGATCCAATATAGGTGATGAAAATGTAGAGCGTGCCCAGGGAAAGGGTGCCGCCCAGGACAAAGGAGCTTCCCGTGCCGATCACGATGACCATGGCCAGAATGGAGAGCAGATAAATGGACGGACGGAAAATGGCGAAGATCATGACCTCCCGCCAGTTGGCCTGGAACAGCTCCAGGGATTTCTGTTGGAATTCCGCCTGCTTTTCTTTTTCTTTGGCAAAAATCTGAATCAGCTTCATACCGGAGAGGTGCTCCGAGAGGAAGGTGTTGATCTCGGTAATTTTATTACGGGTAAGCTGGTAAGCCTTTCTGGAGGTGTAACGGAACACGAAAGTCAATACCCCGACCACGGGCAGGAGCAGGAAAGATACCAGCGCCATGCCGGGATTGATGGAGATCATCACGACCGCATAGCCGATGATCATGACTACATTTTTAAACAGGCGGACTAGAATCGTGGTAAACAGCTCGTTGATCGCCTCGGTATCATTACTGACCCGGGTAACCAGCTTCCCCACCGGCGTGGTATTGAAAAAGCCCAGAGAGAGGCTGTGGATATGCCGGAAAACCTCTTCGCGCATACTGTAAATGATTTTCTGACCCATTTTCTGCAGCATCCAGGTATCCGCGGCGTTCAGCACCAGCCCCAGAAGCAGCATCAACAGATAAAGGCCGGCGGTGCGCAAAATGCCCTGGAAGTCAGAATGCCGCAGCTGCCAAAGCTCATCCCTGGTCAAGGGAGTATTCGGTCTGGAAGAGTGGGAGTCCAGGTATTGGCGGATCATTTCCGGCTCGGCCTCGGACAAAAGCACGGTCTGAGCGGCTGTCAGATGTTCCGCCATATAGTATTCATCCTCGTAGAGGAGGATCTGATAATAATCTCCCGGATCAGAAGCAATGGTTTCTTCCGTAATTGCCGGATCCTTTCGGGTCAGATGCACGGACTGCCCCGTACCCGTCTGATAGAGGACGCTGTCAGAAGCCTCTTCCGTTGCCAGGTAAGGTTTGAAATAGCCGTTGATATAGTCGTCAATGGCGTCTCCGATAATGATGGGTCGATAGAGCTCCACCACAATGATCAATAGGACCAGAAGGGTGGCGGCGGTCATAGTCCATTTATGGGGTTTTAGGTAACCAAGAAGTCGTTTCATGCGTGCACACCTCCTTTGCGGGTTTCCGCGGTTTCTTCCAGATCCTTTTGCAGGGCGGCGCGTTTTTCTCCAATGGCCGCTTCCAGCTGCTGTTTTTCAAACATATCCTTGTAAATACCGCCCAGAGCCATGAGCTCGTGGTGGTTTCCGATTTCTCTGGCTTCTCCGTCTTCCAGCACCATGATCACGTCCGCGTTTTGGATGGTGGAGATGCGGTGTGCGATCAGAATGGTGGTCTTGCCTGCCCGGATTTTTTTCAGGTTCTGTAAAATATGCTCCTCGGTGTCCGTGTCCACGGCGGAAAGGGCGTCGTCCAGAATGAGAATGGGCGCGTCCTTCATCAATGCCCTGGCAATGGAGCTTCGTTGTTTCTGGCCGCCGGAAAGGGTAACACCCCGCTCTCCCACGATGGTTTCGTAACCGTCCGGGAATTCGATGATGTTTTCATGGATACAGGCGGCTTCGGAGGCTTTGATGATTTGTTCCATGCTTTCTTCTTCAACGCCGAAAGCGATGTTGGATTTCAGTGTGTCGGAAAACAGGAAATTATCCTGGGGAACATAGGCGATGTTCTCCCGCAGCATTTTCAGGGGAATGGTATTAATGTCATGTCCATCCAGCAAAATCATGCCCGGTTTGGTATTGTAGAGGTGCAAAAGAAGATTCACCAGAGTGGTCTTGCCGTTGCCGGTGCGCCCGATGATGGCCAGCGTGGTGCCGGCCGGAACCTCTAAATTGATATCCTTGAGGGTGGGCTCGCTCATGCCCTTATGGAGGAAAGTCAGGTGGGAAAAAGTAATATTGCCTTTCAGGGAGGGATAAGCCTTTGTCTCTTCCGTGTCATGAATCTCAGGCTGCTGCGCGAAGACCTCCTGAATCCGGCGGATGGAAGCGCCGCCCTGGGAAAACATATTGATGGCGTCCCCGCAGGCCAGCATGGGCCAGACCAGCATATTGATGTATTGGTTGAAGGCCACAAACCGTCCCAGGGTAATCTGCCCGGTCAGGGCCAGGTATCCCCCGAAGATCAGGGTGATCAGGGTGCTGCACCCGATGATCACATCCAATAAAGGAATCACGATGGCGTTGAGACGAACTACGGCCAGGTTCTTTTCCATGGTGTTGCCGTTGGCAAGGGCAAATTCCCTCATCTGGGAACGCTCTCTGACAAAGGCCTTGATAACCCGCACGCCGGAGAAGCTTTCCTGTACGAAGTCCGTCAGATCGGAAACGGCCTCTTGTCTGGCCTTGTAACGGGGATGAATGATTTTGCCATAGTAGATTTCCCCGATACAGATGACCGCCATGGGAATCAGGACCAGGAGTGTCAGCGTCACATCCACGTAGTACATCATCTGGAAAAGCACCATGACGGTCATCACGGTGGCGTCAAAGATACTGATGATGGCCGGGCCGATGGCCATGCGCACGGAGTTTAGGTCACTGGTGAAGCGTGTCATCAGGTCCCCGGTCTTGTGCTCGTTGTAATATTCCACGTCCATTTTTTCCAGGTGGGCGAACATGTCGTTGCGAATCTCCATCTCGATGGAGCGGGCGGCCCCGAAGAGAAAGAAGCGCCAGAAGAAACGTCCGATGGCCAGTGTCAGTCCCAGCAGGAACAGCTGCAGCAGACAGAGCAGGATGCCGTTCCAGTCCAGGGTATGGTCCGTCAGACCGTCGGTAATGGTGCCGGTCATGCGCGGTATGTAAATATTGGCGAAGTCCACGATGAACAATGTGAAGATGCCCGCCGCGTATTGAAAGCGATGACGTTTGATATACTGTAGGATAAATCGAAATGAGTCGCGCATAAAACCTCCTGTGTGTAGAATCCGTAATTGGGCGAATATGAATATTGTACTGCTTTTTGACAAAAGCTACAATACCCTTTTTCATGAGAAAAGGAAGGAATCGGTTGCTTTTTCCAGGGGAAAAGTGTACAATGAAAAAAGATTGGGGAGGGGAGAATAGAAAGGAGCTTTGCCTTGGTATGGAAACTGTGGAAAAGCAGATTACCTTATCCGTGGATCTGAAACAGACTGGAGAACCTTTGGGGGATTTTTACGGTATCTTCTTCGAGGACATCAATCACGCGGCGGACGGGGGATTATATGCGGAGATGGTGCAAAACCGGGATTTTGAGTTCTGCCCGATTGACAATGGAGGCTATCGCTCTTTGACCGCCTGGGAAAAGGTGGAAGAGGATGGGCGGGCGGATTGGATGATTTCTTCCAGGGAGCCCGTGAGTGACGCAAATCCCCATTACCTGGTGTTAAATGTGACCAGGGCCGGAAAACGGGTGGGAGCGCGCAATCTGGGGTATCATGGGGGAATGGCCGTGGATGAGGGAAAGGAATATCAGTTTTCCTGTTACGCCAGATGCAGAAATGCGAATCTTAAAGTTGTCCGTGCCGCTCTGACAGATCCCCGCGGCGAAGTGATTTGTGAGGCTTGTTTCACAGTTGGGGAAAGTTGGGAGAGGTATGAACTGCTTTTGGTTCCTTCCGTTTCAGAACTTCATGGGCGGCTTGAGCTTTGGGTGGAAGAAACCGGAATTCTGGAGCTGGATTTTGTTTCCCTGATGCCGGCAGATACTTTCCTGGGCCGCAAAAACGGCATGAGAAAGGATATCGCTCGTTTGTTGGCTGATTTAAAACCCCGCTTTATGCGTTTTCCGGGAGGCTGTCTTGTCCATGACGGAGCCCTGGAAGCCCGTAGACGGGATTCCATGTATCGTTGGAAGAATACGATCGGCGATTTGACGCAACGGCCTGGACGGCGGAATAATTGGGGCTATCATCAGTCTTATGGGATTGGTTTCTTGGAATATTTCCAATTTTGCGAGGATATTGGCGCACAGCCGCTTCCCGTGCTGCCGGGAGGGTATAATCCCCATTCCGGCGAGGCGGTTCCCCTGGAGGAACTGGGGCCCTGGGTGCAGGACGCGCTGGATTTGATTGAATTTGCCAATGGAGACGCGGATACGGAATGGGGCGGACTTCGGACAAGGATGGGCCATCCAAAGCCCTTTGGCTTAAAATATCTGGCCATTGGAAATGAAGAAGCGGGAGCCGCTTTCTGGGAACGGTACGAGGTATTTCATCGTGCGATCCGGGAAACATATCCGGAGGTTCAGATCATTAATTCCGCGGGACCTTTCTGTGCGGGAGAAGCTTATGAGATGGGTTGGAAGTCGGCGCGGGAGAATGGCTCCGATCTGGTGGACGAGCATTATTATCAGGCGCCGGAGTGGTTTATAGCCAATCACCATCATTATGATTCCTATAAGGGACCGGCCAAGGTTTTCCTGGGAGAATATGCTTCCTGCGGAAATACCTGGTACAATGCTCTGGCAGAGGCTTCTTACATGATTGGGCTGGAGCGCAACGCCAAAGGAGTGGGACTTGCCTGTTACGCGCCTCTTTTGTGCAATGCCGCTTATGTCAATTGGCGGCCGGATTTGATTTGGTTTGATCATCATCGAGTGTATGGCTCCGCAAGCTACTATGTGCAGAAGTTATTTATGAACCATCAGGGAGATGAGGCGTTGTCCGTGGAAGCGGACGGGGTGGACACGGAAATTCCCATGGAAGCTTATCCTGATCATTATGACGGAATGCTTTGGCTGGCCGGTTATGGACACGCGGAGACCTTGTACAGGGACGTGGTATTGGAGAACCTGGATACCGGGGAAAGCCGCACGTGGACCCGGGCGATTGCTCCCAAAGGGAAGAAGCTGGAATTGGGGCAGTATTCCTGGACGAATTTCAGGCTTTCTTTCAAGGCGCGGCAGCCGGGCAGAGGTGTGGGTTTCGATTTATATCTGGGTTATCAGGATGAGGAGAATCATTTCGTGCTGAATTTCGGCGGCTGGGCGAATCAGGATCTCTTTTTCACCCATCGAATCCGGGGAGCGGGCAGTACCTTGGACCAGGCTTCCTTTCACGTGGAGGCGGATCGGGAGTATGAGGTGGTGACAGAGGTGCATGGCCGTCGGACGCAGGTGTGGGCGGACGGCCGCAAGATGCTTGACAGAGACGTACCGCCCATGAATATGGAGGCCTTGTATTATACCGCGGGCAAAACCCGGGACGGAGAGATCATTGTGAAGCTGGTGAACGTCACCAAAGAGACACGGAACGTGCGCATACTTTTGAAAGGCTGTGTACATAGAAATGTCGTCGTACACTGTATGGAGGGATTTGCCGACGAAGACGAAAACAGCTTTGAGGAACCATGCAAGGTGAGTCCGAAAAGCTTTGAGACCGTGTTGAAAGATGGCATCCTGGAATTTATCATGCCAGGGAGAGCGTTGCGCATTTGTCAGATTTTGGCGTAATGGGGCGGACGCGATTGGCGATAATGGTTCGGACGCGGTCGGTGATTGATGTTGGAAGCGTTGAATGGGAAATTAGGGGTGGCTTTTGTTCGGCGCGCCATCCTTGAATAAAGAAAAGCGTTTATGCGCGGATAGGAGAGGCTATGTATTATATTGGAGTGGACCTGGGGACCTCGGCAGTAAAGCTGCTTTTGATGGACGGAGAGGGAAAAATCCGCAACATCGTGTCGAAAGAGTATCCGATTTACTTTCCGCATCCCGGTTGGTCGGAGCAGAAGCCGGAGGACTGGTGGGAGCAGACGGTGGAGGGCATCCGGGAACTGATCAGGGATGTGGACAGATCTCAGGTGGCCGGCATCAGTTTTGGCGGTCAGATGCATGGACTGGTGATTCTGGACCGGGAGGATCGGGTCATTCGTCCGGCGATTTTGTGGAATGACGGAAGAACCTATGAAGAGTGCGATTACCTGAATCAGGTGATCGGCAAAGAGAAGCTGTCGGAATATACCGCTAATATTTCCTTTACCGGCTTTACCGCGCCGAAAATTCTCTGGGTGCGCAATAAGGAGCCGGAGAACTTTGCCAGGATCGCGAAGATCATGCTGCCCAAGGATTATATCGCTTACCGTCTGACGGGCGTACACTGCACTGATGTGTCGGATGCTTCCGGAATGCTGCTCTTCGATGTGAAAAATCGCAGGTGGTCCCGGGAAATGTGTGAAATCTGCGGGATCTCCCTCTCCCAGCTGGCTGTTTGCCATGAGAGCTATGAGTGCGTGGGAACCGTGCTGCCTGAGATCGCTGCTTTGTTGGATATTCCCGATACCGTGAAGGTGGCCGCGGGAGCCGGGGACAACGCGGCGGCGGCCGTGGGTACGGGAACCGTGGGCGATAATCGCTGCAATATTTCCCTGGGAACCAGTGGAACGATCTTTATTTCTTCCAAACAATTTCGCGTGGATAAATTCAACGCGCTCCATTCCTTTGCCCATGCGGACGGAAGTTATCATCTCATGGGATGTATACTGAGCGCGGCCTCCTGCAACAAGTGGTGGATGGACGATATTCTGGGTACGGCGGATTATGGAGCGCAGCAGGCATCTATTGAAAAGCTGGGAGAAAATCATGTGTTTTTCCTGCCTTATCTGATGGGAGAGCGTTCTCCCCACAATGATCCCAATGCCCGCGCTGCTTTTATCGGCATGACCATGGACACCGTCCGTGCGGACATGACTCAGGCGGTGCTGGAGGGAGTGGCTTTCGCGCTGCGGGATTCCCTGGAAGTGGCCAAGTCTCTGGGGATTCATCCGGAGCGCGCCAAGATCTGCGGAGGAGGAGCGAAGAGTCCGCTTTGGAAGAGGATCATTGCCAATGTCTTGAATCTGAAAGTGGATGTGATCGAAAGCGAGGAAGGGCCTGCCCTTGGCGGAGCCATGTTGGCCGCTGTGGCCTGCGGCGCCTATGCTTCCGTGGAAGAGATTGCCGCGAAGGTAGTGAAAATCGTGGACACTGTGGAGCCGGAACCTGAGCTTGCGGCAAAATATGATGCGAAATATGCGCAGTTTAAGGAAATCTACCCTGCCTGCAAGCCGATTTTTGGTTTGATTAAGGACTGAATCGACAGGAAATAAGGAGGACAAGATGAAGATTTATTCGATTTATGATCCGGAATTTGTTTCTTATGGAAGAATCGTCAACAATGTGGATTTTACCGCGCTGGTGGAGGCCCTGAAGACCACCCCGATTCCTCAGGGTGTCTCCTATGAACCCACAGTTCCCGTTTTGGAAGCGACGGATGTCAGGGAATCGCTTTCCACGGTCTGTTATGGGGAAATGCCGATTCAGATCGGTTATTGCAATGGCCACAACAACAGGCTGAACGCGCTGGAATATCACAGGGATTCCGAAATCAATGTGGCGGCCACGGACGCGATTCTTTTGTTGGGTTTAAAAAGCGAGGTGGCGCCGGACTTTACCTATAATACCTCTTTGGTCAAGGCGTTTTTCGTCCCGGCGGGAACGGCGGTTGAGATCTATGCCACCACTTTGCATTATGCTCCCTGCGGCGTGAACGGAGCGGGTTTTCAGGTGGCGATCGTGCTCCCGCAGGGAACCAATTTCCCTTTGACCAAGACTCATGCGGCAGCAAAGGGGCATCAGGCGCCGGTCCTGGCTGACGGTGCTTTGAATGAGGACGCGCTGCTGACCGCGGTCAACAAATGGCTGATCGGACATCCCGAGGGCGGCCTGGATGAGAACGCGTTCTTGGGACTGATCGGTGAAAATCCGGAAATTTAAAGGGAAAGCAATGCAAGGCTTGCGCAATCAATAGTG
This sequence comes from uncultured Acetatifactor sp., assembly GCA_947625255.1. Taxonomy (GTDB): domain Bacteria; phylum Bacillota; class Clostridia; order Lachnospirales; family Lachnospiraceae; genus Acetatifactor. The sequence goes on from CANQNT010000025.1 coordinate 26,752, forward strand.
GTGCGTTATAATAAGAATATACATATTTCTCGTCAATACTTTTTTGAAAAGAAAAGGAGGAATCATCCAATGAACAATTTACCACAAGTCAAAATCGGTATTGTGGCCGTCAGCCGTGACTGTTTCCCGGAGAGCCTTTCCGTCAACAGAAGAAAGGCCTTGGTGGAGGCTTATACCGGCAAATACGGCACGGAGGGTATCTATGAATGTCCTGTCTGTATCGTGGAAAGCGAGATCCATATGGTGCAGGCCCTGGAGGATATAAAGGCCGCTGGATGTAATGCATTGTGCGTTTATCTGGGCAACTTTGGTCCCGAGATATCCGAGACCCTGCTTGCCAAGCATTTTGACGGTCCCGCCATGTTTATCGCTGCCTCGGAAGAGTCCCAGAACGATCTGGTTGGCGGACGTGGAGACGCTTACTGTGGAATGTTGAACGCCAGCTATAATCTGAAGCTGCGCAATGTGACCGCTTATATCCCTGAGAATCCGGTTGGAACCGCTTCCGAGTGCGCTGACCGCATTCATGAATTCTTGCCGATCGCCAGAGCGATCATCGGTCTGAGTGATTTGAAGATTATTTCCTTTGGCCCCAGACCTTTGAACTTCCTGGCCTGCAATGCCCCCATTAAGCAGCTCTACAACCTGGGTGTGGAAATTGAAGAGAATTCCGAGCTGGATCTGTTTGAGGCATTCAAGAATCATGACGGCGATGAGAGAATCCCTGCCAAGGTAAAGGAAATGGAAGAGGAGCTGGGCGCCGGCAACCTGAAGCCTGCCATTCTGCCGAAGCTGGCTCAGTACGAGTTGACGCTGCTTGACTGGATCGAGGCACATAAAGGATATCGTAAATATGTAGCCGTTGCCGGCAAGTGCTGGCCCGCTTTCCAGACGCAGTTCGGCTTCGTTCCCTGCTATGTGAACAGCCGTCTGACAGGCATGGGAATCCCGGTATCCTGTGAAGTGGATATTTATGGCTGCCTGAGCGAGTTTATCGGTGCCTGTGTCAGCGAAGACGCGGTAACGCTGCTGGATATTAACAATACCGTTCCCGATGATATGTATGAGGAATCCATTGCCGGAAAGTTCCCTTATACGCACAGCGACACTTTTATGGGCTTCCACTGTGGCAATACCTGCTCCAGGAAGCTGGCTTTCTGCAACATGAAGTACCAGATGATCATGGCCCGTACGCTTCCCGAGGAAGTGACCCAGGGAACTTTGGAAGGAGATATTCTTCCCGGAGATATCACGTTCTATCGTTTGCAGTCCACCGCGGACAACAAACTGCGCGCATACATCGCCCAGGGAGAGATTCTTCCCGTGGCGACCAAGTCCTTTGGCGGCATCGGCGTATTCGCGATTCCGGAGATGGGCAGATTCTATCGTCATGTGCTGATTGAGAAGAACTTCCCTCATCACGGTGCAGTGGCCTTTGGACACTTCGGCAAGGCGCTCTTTGAGGTATTTAAGTATGTGGGCGTTCCGGTAGAGGATTTGAACTTCAACCAGCCCAAGGGAATGCTGTATCCTACTGAGAACCCGTTTGCGTAAGACGTTCATTAGATTAAGAAAGGTCGGCAGCGGAAGTCACGTTTTAAGCTCTGTCCGCTGCAAAGGTAAGGGGTGTCGCCCATGGGGCGGTGCTCCTTATTTTTTCAGAGACCTCTCTTTTTACCATGTGTCCGCCATGGGCCGCCAGACCAATAACCCTTTCGCGTAAGATCTAAGGACTGTGTTTCAATGAGCTTAAAACAAAAACAGAGTATCAGTCTAGCAGATACTCTGTTTTTCTATAAGAGGGGGAGTTGAAAAGTTATTTGAAAAAGGAACTTTGGGGGAGATCCTTTTTCATGTTCTATGCTAACAAAAGATTGTGTCCAAATTGTGGTCAAAAAATAAAGTAATCATAAAATCTAATCTTCGATGTCCTGATCCGCGGCCACGGCGGAAACGACAGAGGACACTACTGAGACAATTACCGCGAAAAGAATCACTAAAAGTCCGCCGCCCAATAAAATGAACATATGTGTCACACTCCTCATCCAAATTTTCAGCAATTGCTTGTTGCTATTTCTATTATACATATTTTTCTCATTTTGAAAACACCCAAATTAAATATTTTTTAAGAGCCTTATTTTTAATATTGCACAATAAATCCGAGTCCGTCAAATTGCCGAAAGGCAAAAAGGGCCTTAAAACAGCGGAAAATATGCTTGAAAAAATGCACAAGGGTTTCTGGATTAATTGAAAAATTTGTCAAAAACGTACAAGAAAAACAAGGCCCAAATGCGTTGACAGAGGGGTATTTTTGGTGTAAATTGACAATCACTCAGCGCTGGGTACTTGTGCAGGGGGAGCACATGGAAGGGGAAAGAAGTGTCGGATGAAGGAGTGGGCAGAGCATGAAAATGGATGACGGGATGAAAATCAGGTTGTCAAATCTGGAGGAACGCTTGGACAGCCTGGTGAATGAGTATACCACGAAAAAGCAGATGTCACTGATACAAATGAAAAAGGGAATCATCAGCCGGGAGGCATTTTTGCGGGAAGCGAAAGAATACGTGGAAACGTATTACGAAATATCCAAATCAGAAGAGAAAAAATTGTTGAAAGCGTTTGAACAATATATTTTCGGGTATTCCAGACTTTCGCCGCTTATTGACGATAAGGAAATATCGGACATTCGAATTGTGGGATATGATAATGTGCGGGTCAAGCGGCAGGGGAAAAGAATGGATGGAGGTATCGCTTTCCGATCAGAAAAGGAATACCGACAGTTTGTGGATTATGTGGCGACCAAGAATCAGGTAAATGTTTCCAATATGAACGCGATTCAGAGGTTTACAGACACAGAAAGCAATCCTGATTTTATCCTGCGGTTTACGGTATCCATGCCTTTGGTCAATACCTATAGCGAGCCTTATTTATGTATTCGCAAGGTTCCGAAGAACTTTCCCGAGATGAAAGAGCTGATCGCCCGTCAAATGATGGATGAAGAAACGGCAAAGCTTCTGGTAAAGAGATTCAGACAGGGTTCCACGCTCATTTGCGGAGGAAACTCTTCCGGAAAAACGACGTTATTAAATGCGCTGAAAGAAACCTTACCGGACGACATGGCGATTTTGGTGGCGCAGCAGGCGGACGAGTTGACGACGAAGTTTCACCCGGATATGATGTTTCTGCACTCTCTGCCGGGAAGCGGAGAAAGCCAGGTCAGCTATGATTTAAAAAATATCAGCATTGCCGGATTAACCATGGATGTGGACTTTTTCATTATCGGAGAGGTAAAAGGTGCGGAAGCGCTTTATCTTTTGAACGCTGCTTATACGGGACAGATTTGTGCCGCCACGATTCACGCGCCTTCCGCGGACCGGGCGCCTAATAAGCTGGTGGATTACGCGATGTATGACAGCCGCTATTCCAGGGATGAGCTAATGAAGATGATGGACTGTTTTCAAACGCTGGTTTTTATGGAACATTACAAGGTAAAAGAAATTTTTTCCTGTCGGGGCTGGTGCGAGGAAAAGCATGAGTTACTGTATGAAAGGATTTTGTAGGGGACAAGCGATATGAGACTGGAATTGGGATTAAAAATCGGATTGGGTGTTTTGGTTTATATGACTTTTTTTATGCTGTTCCTTTGGCTGGCTTCAGAAAGAATCATCCGGCGTTTCTTTCGAATGACGGTTCATTCCCTGGATACGGCGGCCCGGCAGAGGATGCGGGAAAATCGAGAGAGACTTTCCCTTTTGCTGGAGCGCAAGGGTCCTTTGTTTCGAATTGAACAGAATCTTGTTTACAGTGGCTTGGGAGTGCGCTGGAATTGGCTGACACCGGAGGTCTGGATCGTGCTTAATCTGCTTGCCGGTGCGGGAGGATATTTTTTGGTCTTGCTGGCGACCGGAAACTGGCTGGCCGGCCTGGCCGTCATGGGAGGATTACAAGTATTGCGTCATGTGGTAATGGGGGCACTGATGGGAAGAAATTATCGTTCGGTAAATGACAACCTTTTAAAGTTTCTGGATTTCCTGGGAAATTATAGCATTACTGCCGGAGAGGTGACGAGTATTCTGAATCAAATCAGCCGCTACTTGGACGAGCCCCTGCGCAGTGTGCTGGATGCCTGCTATTACGAGGCCCAGACCACCGGAGATACCAGCCTGGCGCTGCTTTCCATGGCGGATAAAATCGAACATCCCATGTTTAAGGAATTGGTACAGAATATTGAGGTCAGTGTACGGTATTCCGCAGATTTTACGGTGCTGGTCAGCAATAGCAGGCGCGCTGTCAGGGAGCACATGAGGACCAGACAGGAACGCCGGTCCATGGTCAAAGAGGCGCTGGTCAACATGGTGATTTTGTTGGGAATGTCGGTGGTGGTCATTCTGGCAGTGGGACAGCTGGTAGGGGCCAGTATTTCGCAGATCTTGCTGCAGACGCTGCCGGGGAGGATCAGCCTTGTCGTCATTATCAGTATCTTCGTATTGTTTTACGGACAAATCAGAAAGCTGGACAGATAAAGAGAAAGAATCAAAATGGGAAAAGACTGAAAAGAGGAAAGGGATCAAGGAATGGGAGAGGAAATGGTTGAGACGGTATTCATGGATCCGGAAACGATACGATGGGGAATACGGGTTTTATGCGTGACAGCGGCGGTGGGGACTTTTGGACTATTGTTGGTTCTGGCACTTTGCTGGCAGCCGCAAAAACTGTTTTTGGCCGCCTTTGAGGAGCTTCATCGGCATCTGAGAGGAAATCGGAGGTTTTTGGACTATCCAAAGCTGAAAATCTATTTAGAACAAAATGGAGCGGCTTTTCATTTTGGAGAATGGGTAAATCCGGTGAGCTATACGGCCGTAAAGTTGGTATTGGGCGGAATAGGCCTTCTGGCCGGATTCTATTTTGGCCCTTTTCAAGGGATGATTCTGGCCTTGATGTTATTTTGGACGCCAGATGGGATGCTGGTATGGCTGAACGGGAAAGATAATGAAAGAATGTTGCCTGAACTGAAGCTGGTATATAACGCTATTTCCATGCAGATTCGGGCAGGAGTTTATGTTACTGACGCGTTGGCGGAATGTTATGGAAGTATCAGAGAAATCAGATTGCGGAAAGCGTTTTTAACGCTTTCCGGAGACCTGGCAATGAAAGCGGATGTGGAAGATGCCCTGAATCATTTTCAGGATAAATTTGACAATCGTTATGTAGACGCGCTCTGCATAATTGTGCTGCAGGCTCTTGAATCCGGTCAGGCGGTAGAATTACTTTCGGATATTGCGGAACAAATGAAAGACATGGAGTCCGCTTTAATGGAGCGCAAGAAAGGCGCCTTGGACAGAAGCATAACCTTTTATCAGCTTGGAATCTTGCTGGCCGTATTGGTGGTAGTGTTGTATGCCTGTGTAACGCATATGTTCTCGGCAGCGCTGAGTTTTTAACAAGAAAAAGCCATTGAAAATGGCGGAATGGAGGAAATAATGATGGATTGGATGTTGGCTGCAAAGTGGAATTTGCAGAATAAGCTTTATGGACTGCGAAAAAAAATGTTTGGGACCAGAAGTGAGGGAATTGATGGAATTTTGGTAACAGTAGGGCTTTGCATCATTGCTCTTTTATTGTGCGTCGTGATGAGGACGCAGTTGTCCGAGTTTATCGAGACACTGGTGAGTGATATGACGACCAAGGCTCAGGGAATCCTGAGTGGAAAATAAGGGAGATCGGCGAAAGTGGGAAATCAGGGAAGAAGTAGAGGACGGAGCAAAGGTTCCGTGATGGATGTCCTGACTGTCAGTATTTACATACTTGTTCTCACAATCGTCATGCTGGCTTATCTGGGAAGCGTACAGATTATAAATTGTAAGGCCCAGATAAGCCAGATTTCCAGAAAGTACATTTTGCGGATGGAAACTGTGGGATACCTGACGGAGGATGATCGGAAAAACCTGGAACAGGAATTGCGGGCAATCGGCGCGGAGAATATTCTTTTTACGGGAAGTACATTAGATCGGGTGGAGTTTGGCTCGCCGATTTATCTGGTGATACACGGCAGAATCTCTGCGGAAGGGGTGGACTTCGGAACCTCATTTTTTGAAACGGTTTTTCAAATGAAGAGCTATGAGTTTGAGGAAACAAAGATGTCCACTGCCAAGAATTAATAAGACAAGGATGCGGAAACAGGGGGGATTAATGATGAGAACAGGAAGCAGGAGCTCGGAGGGAAAGGTTGAAATCATTACGGGCATGTATTTATTGCTGTTTTTGACAATCATTCTATCCGCTCAGATTCAGATGGGGTTCTTTATGACCGCGGGAACTTTTATGGAAGATGCTTTGGCTGCTTCCAATCTGGCATCAGCCGTAATCGATGTACAAGAATATGGTATCAGCCATACCTTGCAGATTGCCGTTCCGGACGACGCATATGCAATATATCGGGATGCGCTGAAAGTGAATCTTGGATTGGATGAGAACTGGGAGCATGGAAATAAAAGTCTGATCAGCGGCCCGATTACGATTCAGGAGTATGCAATTTACAATGTAAAGAAACAGGATGTGACGATACATGTTTTTTCTGGTAACGGAGGCTATTCCGCCTGGATGGTAAAAGACGGTCTGGGGAAAGTGGAAACGCCTGACGGGACAATTGTAAAATCCACGTCCATATATAGCAGAATCAGTTTTCCCATAAAGGGGGTATTGGGGATGTCGGTGTACGCTGACAAAGAGAAGACGGTAGATATTGTCAGTAGTTTGCTAGGGGAGGAATAAAATGAAAAAGGAAAAGAAAAAAATCCTGCCGGGAGCTATATTTGCTTCTTTTGTAGCAGCAGTCGTCGTTTATTGTATTTTGATCAATATTGAGGTCAATGCCTTGAGCGCTTATGAGAAGGGGAAAGTGTTGGCCGCCGGCAAGGAGATTCCGGGAGGGTTGATTATTTCTCGGGAAAATGTGGAAGAATATTTTTTGGAAGTGGAGATGGATAAGAGTCTCATTCCTGATGCCGCAATAACAGTCAGGGAGGAATTGCTGGATCGGATGGCAGTCGGTTCCATCGATAAGGGGGCAATTGTGACACAGGCTATGATGATGGCTATATCCGAGCTTCAGGGAGAAATGAGAGAACCTGTATTGGCTGGGTTTGTGGCGGACGATCTTTATCAGGTGGTAAGCGGAACCTTGCGCAGCGGGGATAGGATTCATATTTATACAGTGGATGAAATGACAGAGGAAGCAAATCTAACTTGGGAAAATGTATTTGTACGTGAGGTATTCAGCAATGCCGGAGAGGTGATTGCGCCGGAGGATTCGTCAACGGCGGCTCAGAGAGTTAATATTTTGATAGAGCGATCCAGTGTGGAAAAATTTTATTCCGAGCTTGCCAGAGGCTCTCTTCGCGTGGTAAAGGTACTGGACGCAGAAACATTTCAATGATAATATAGGGGGCATTGTAAAGATGAGACGGAGCAGAGGCGATTTTCTATTTTTAGGGGCGGTTCTGGGGGTGCTTCTGGGCGGCTGTTTATTGACACTCAGGGTCTGTGCGGGCACTATTTATACCAGTCCATATGTGAGTTTGAGCCCGGATGGGAAAGCTTTTACGACGAATGGGGGAGATCAGAATATTCAGCAATATTCTTATGGTACGATTTTGTCTACCGGTATTCAGTCTGTTACGAAGACTCTCGCTGCGGGTCAGCACTATTTTATGTATGCCCGCGTGAAAAATGTACCCATTGGATATTGGAAAGTGGAACACTCGAATGGGATCTGCTGTCATAGTGCATATCCGAAGGAGGGCGCCTCCTTTCATGGAGTTGGTTTTACGAGAAGCGCTTGTTTTCAACAATATTTTTCCGGTTGGATGGCGTATTGCGCTGATTGCGGCGAGAGGTTAACGCCGATGCTGATATATATGAGTGCGCGGACGGCCGGGACGATTAGCTCATTGGATATGGACATGGCATATTATTATTTGTGTCCTTTTTGCAGGAATCTGGAACAAGGAAGACAGTTGCCCGCTCATTACTGCAAAATGATTTCCTGGAATCGGTATCAGGTTCAGTATCGCAGCAATGCAAATAGTGGAGTAAGCGGCAGTATGGAAAGTACCATCCATATGTATAACAATGGGAGTACATATGAGGGAGAAACCGTCAATGTTGAGAAGCAATTGCGAAAAAACGCTTATATAAGGGACGGATATGTGTTTTTGGGCTGGAATACCATGGCAGATGGTTCTGGTCAAAGCTTTTCGGATCAGCAGGAGATTTATAATCTCACACAAGAAAATTATGACGGAAGCGGAAGAGGCGTCGTGGTGCTTTATGCGCAGTGGGCAAAACAAGAAAGCACCTTACGGATTGATCCCGCAGGCGGAAGCTACCAGGGACATCGGGAAGTCAGTCAGATTCGGCAGACTTATGGCAGCAGCTATATGGTAAACGCCGATGCTCTAAAGGCGCCGGAGGGTTACACAATTATTTTTGACACGCAGGGGGGAAGCCTGGTGGAGCCGGTGAAGAGCCGGGTGACGTTTGATCAATGGGTTTTGAGCGTGCCCTTTTATGGAAAATTTTGGAATTCCGTGTACTATTTTGAGGGAAACGCGGGTGTTACCGATACCATTACGGCGTCTTACCTGAGAGAAGCGATTTTTCTCCCCGGGCCAGAAAGGCCGGGTTATCTGTTTGAAGGGTGGTATTATGATGCGGGTGGAACATCGTTCGCAGGAACGGAGGGGGATCCTCTGCTACCGGATCGAGATCTTGTTTTATACGCTAAATGGACAGATCAATTTGGGTTAAAAGCGGATGTAAAACGCATTCTGGAACCCCATGATCCCATATTTCGTTGTGGAGAAAGCGGCGTCCTGTCATTCACGGTATTTGGATATGCTGATCGGGTAGAGGTACAGCTTCCAGAAGAATTGACTAGTAAAGACAGTCGTGTGCATACGGGGTTTCAATATCATGGAATAGGGCTGGAACATACGGAAGAAGTGGAGTTTATGGTTCCGCTATATACACCAATGGGAGAATATGAAATTATCGTAACTGCCTACAAAGGAGAAAAGGTGTTGACGGAAATCCCCTTGATTTGGACATTGGGGGAAAGCGTAAGCGTCTTGGATGACATTCGGACAAGATTGAGATAAGGGATCTCGAAAAAAGAATAGGAGAGGTGTTCTATGGCGGGACTATTTGGCATGGAAATCGCGCTGCTTACTTGTCTGTATCTTTTTCTCATTGTAAAGTGTAATCCGGAATATCAATTATCCTTAGATGGAAGAACATGGGTGTTTATCGGAATCTGCAGCATAATTGGCGGTCTGGGAATCGCATGTTTTCTGGATCGTTGGGGATTAGGAGGGCAATTTTCCTGCGGCGCTTTGGCGGCTTATTTGCTGACGGCTTCCATCACTGATTTACAAACCTGTGAAGTGTATGATTTTCTTCCGGCGCTCACTGCCATCATAGGGATTGGATTGTTTTGGTTATCACCCAAGGAAGAAAGTATGTTATCCCTTTTGCTTTATTTGGGGATACAAATCCTATTATTCATGCGGATGTATGGTAAGGCGGATGGCTATGCCTTCCTGGTGTGCGCATTATTTGAAAGCAGATTCGGACATGGTCTATTGACGTATTTGCTGCATATGGGGGCGGCGTTTTTGCTGTTAGGCATTGTTCAGGCGGTGAAAGGAAATATCAATAAAAACGGAAATCTACGCAAGCCAGTACCGTTTGTACCGTATATCGCGGTCACGGTTTGGTGGTTTTTGTAAGAAGATATTGGTCCTTGCGGAAGTTGATGGTTGAATAAAATGCTGTGCTATGGTACAATTTATGGCGACAGTTTTTACCAGAATTTTTACAAGGAGAGCAAAAAATGAGTTGGGAAGAGAATGTCAGAAAGGTTATTCCTTATGTGGCGGGAGAACAACCGAATCAACCTGGAATGATTAAGCTGAATACCAATGAATGTCCTTACCCTCCATCTCCGGAGGTCAAAAAAGCAATCTTAAGTCTGGAACCGGAAAAAATGCGGCTTTACCCTGATACGGACGCCGCGGAACTTACCAATGCGCTCGCGGAATACTATGGTTTGAAACCGGAGCAAGTATTTGTGGGAGTTGGCTCTGATGATGTTCTGGCCATGGCTTTTTTAACTTTTTTTCATTCTGACAAGCCGATTTTATTCCCGGATGTGACTTATTCTTTTTATGATGTATGGGCCGATTTATATCGGATTCCTTACCATAGGTGTGCTCTGGACGAAAATTGGCATATTTGTCCTCAAGATTACATGGCGGACAATGGAGGCGTGATTTTTCCGAATCCCAATGCCCCTACCGGCGTGGAAGAAAGTTTGGAGACAATAGAGCGGATTGTGTCAGCCAATCGCAACGTGGTGGTCATCGTGGATGAGGCGTATGTGGATTTCGGGGGACACAGTGCCTTGCCTTTGCTGGAAAAATACGATAATTTGCTGATTGTGCAGACCTTTTCCAAGTCGCGCGCCATGGCAGGAATGCGGATTGGCTTTGCCTTGGGAAATGAAAAGCTGATACGGTATTTAAGGGATGTGAAGTTTTCCACCAACTCTTATACGATGAATTATGCGTCACAGGTCATTGGTTTGGAGGCGTTAAAGGATGACGGGTATTTTCATACCATTACACAAAAAATTGTTGATACAAGAGAACGGGCAAAAGTTAAGTTCCGGGAATTGGGTTTTCGTTTTCCGGATTCCAAAACGAATTTTTTGTTCGTAACACATAAAGTCATGCCTGCAAGCCGGCTTTTTGCCGCGCTGCGGGAAAAAAACATCTATGTGAGATACTGGAATAAGCCGCGGATTGATAACTATTTGCGTGTCACCATCGGTACTGAAGATGAAATGAACCGCTTATTTGCTTTTTTAGAGCAATATCTGCAAAACAGGTCTTAAGAAATATGAGATGATAGTGGTAAATTGCAAAGAAAGCATTTATAATCTATAGTAAGGTTGAAAACAAGGGAGAGCGTTTTGCTCGACCGGTAGCAACGGATGCCGCGTTATGCGTGCCATCTCTATGCAAATAAAATAGATGGGAGAAGAAGACATGGTAAAGAGTATCTTAAAAGGCATGGTGATCGGAATCGCCAATATTATTCCTGGAGTCAGCGGAGGCACGATGATGGTGTCTATGGGAATTTATGATAAACTGATTCACTGTATTACGCATCTGTTCAGCGAGTTTAAAAAGAGTGTGCTGTTTCTGCTTCCGATCGCGGTCGGTATGGGAATCGCGATTATTGCCAGTTCTTTTGGGCTGGAATACTTATTTGAAAATTTTCCCGTGCAGACGAATTTGCTGTTCGTGGGGCTGGTGATTGGAGGTCTGCCTGCAATTTGGAAAAATGTTAAAGGAAAAACGATTAAAATAGGCCATATTGTGGCATGTCTTGCTTTTTTTGCCTTAGTGGCAGGTCTGGCGATGGTGGGAGAAAAAGAAGGAGAAGCCGCAAGCATGGCATTTAATCTGATCAATGTGGTCAAGTTGTTTGTGGTAGGCATTATCGCGTCTGCAACCATGGTGATTCCGGGAGTCAGCGGTTCCATGATGCTTTTGTTGATGGGGTATTATAACCCGATTCTGACAACGATCAATGATTTTATCCGCTCTCTGGTAGCTTTTGATATCAATGGCATTTTGACCGGATGCGGCGCGCTGATTCCTTTTGGAATCGGAGTCGTTGTGGGAATTTTCGCCATTGCAAAATTAGTGGAAATTATCTTTGATAAATTTCCTCTGTATGCGTACTGGGCGATCATCGGCCTGATCGTTGCATCCCCAGTAGCCATTTTAGTCATGGGAACTTATCCGCGGATCAATGCATTCAGCGTAATAAGCGGCCTTGTCTGTCTGGCTGTGGGGTATGTAATCTCCACTAAGCTGGGAGAGTAAGTAAGAATGGTAAGTAAGAATGGGAGAATAAGTAAGAATAAGTAAGAATAAGTAAGAATTGTCGAAGATCGTGTATAATTCTATGATAAGAGGATGAAGAGCAATGGATGCTTACAAGGATTTTGCTTATGTCTATGATGAATTAATGGATGAGACGCCTTATCAATCATGGTGCGAAAGAATCGTGGGTCTGATTGAAAGATACGGGGTGTCAAAGCCTGTCCGGCAGGCTCGAGGGAGTCTTGGACAGGAGGATGGAGCATCGGATAGGAAAGAGGTCCTTGGGGAGAAAGAGCTTCTTTTGCGGTCGGAGCGGGATCTGGTAGTGGATCTGGGCTGCGGAACGGGAACTCTTACGCAGCTTTTTTATGAAAAAGGTTATGATATGATTGGCGTGGACAGTTCGGAGGAAATGCTGGACGTGGCCATGCAGAAAAGGGATCGTTCGGGGGCCGAAATTTTATATTTATTGCAGGATATGAGAGAGTTAGAGCTTTACAGCACGGTTGGAACGGTTATCAGTGTTTGCGATTCCTTAAATTATATTTTAGAGGAGGAAGAATTACTCCAGGTTTTCCGGTTAGTGGAGAATTATCTTTACCCCGGTGGGATATTCGTATTTGATTTCAATACGGTTTATAAATATGAGGAAGTGATCGGAAATGCGACGATTGCGGAGAACCGGGAGGACTGCAGCTTTATCTGGGAGAATTATTATTATCCGGAAGAAACTCTGAATGAGTATGATCTTACAGTGTTCGTGCATGAGGATGGCGCCTTGTTTCGTAGGTTTACCGAGACACATCTGCAAAGGGGCTATCTTGTAGACCAGGTTTTGACCCTGATAGAAAAAGCCGGGCTTGAGGTGGTGCTGGTTAGAGATTCTGATACGGATAAAGAGGTTTCGGAAACGACAGAGCGGGCGTATGTAGTGGCAAAGGAGCATAGGAAGAAAGAAAATGTCTGATTATTTGATTAGGGCAACGGCAGCCGGTGAGCAGATCAGGGCTTTTGCCTGCATAACAAAGGAAATTGTAGAAACTGCCAGAAAGGCTCATAATACGAGCCCTGTTGTGACTGCCGCCCTGGGTCGGCTGCTTACGGCGGGAACCATGATGGGCGTTATGTTGAAAGGGGAAAAGGATCTTTTGACGCTGCAGGTTCAAGGGGACGGACCGATGAAAGGGATGACGGTAACCGCGGATTCTAAGGGGAATGTAAAAGGCTACGCAAATGTGCCGGATGTGATTTTACCGGCAAATGATAAAAGAAAGCTGGATGTCTCCGGAGCTGTGGGGAAAGGTTATTTGAGTGTGATCAAGGATATGGGGATGAAAGAACCTTATGTCGGGCAAACCATGCTTCAGACCGGGGAAATTGCGGAGGATTTGACTTATTATTTCGCTTCATCCGAGCAGGTGCCTTCTTCCGTTGGATTGGGAGTACTGATGGACAGGAGCAATGTTGTAAAATGTGCGGGCGGCTTTATCATACAGCTGATGCCCTTTGCGGAAGAGGCCACGATTGAGAGGTTGGAGCGAAACCTGGGGCGGATAAATTCCGTCACGGAGATTTTAGATGGGGGGAGAACACCGGAAGATTTACTTCAGATTTTATTAGATGGTTTCGATATAAAGTTTATGGACAAGCAAGAAATTCAGTTTTCCTGTAATTGCAGTAAAGAGCGGGTAGCGAAAGCGCTGATCAGTGTTGGCAGGAAAGAACTCAAAGAAATGATAGATGATGGCGAAGAGATTGAGGTAAATTGTCATTTCTGTAATCAGAATTATAAATTCAGTGTCGCGGAACTGAAAGAAATGTATCAGAAAGCGACACGTGCATAGAGTGAGAATGGGAGCGGAATATGAGGCATGGATTTCTGAAAGTGGCGGCAGTCACGCCGAAGATTAAAGTGGCTGATCCGAAATACAACGCGCAAGTGATTTGCGAGGAATTGGAGAAAGCTTATGAAAAAGGTGCAAAGCTGATCGTTTTTCCGGAACTATGTTTGACGGGATATACCTGCAATGACTTGTTTTTGCAGGAATTGCTTTTGGAAGAAGCCAAGGAGCAATTGCTGCGTATCGCTGAGGCTACTGAGGGTAGAGATGCCCTTGTCATGGTTGGACTCCCGCTTGAGCGGGATGGGAGACTTTATAACGTGGCGGCGGTTTTGCAGGACGGAGTCGTATTAGGATTGGTACCAAAGGCCAATATACCGATGTATGCGGAATTTTATGAGGGACGGCACTTTACGGAAGGAAATAGAGAAGTAATCTCCTATTATTTGGATGGGGAAGAAGTGCCATTTGGCACTAATTTGTTGTTTGAATGTACAACCATGCCGGGACTTGTGGTTGGCTGTGAAATATGTGAGGATTTATGGGTGGCCAATCCGCCCAGCACATCCCATGCCCTGGCCGGAGCGACGGTGATAGTCAACTTATCGGCATCCAATGAAACTGTGGGAAAAGATGAGTATCGGGAGCTTTTAGTAAAAAGCGCCAGTGCCAGATTGATTTGCGGATATTTGTATTGCAGTGCGGGGGAAGGAGAATCTACGCAGGACTTAGTGTTTGGCGGCCATAATTTGATCGCGGAAAATGGTTCGATGCTTGCGCAGTCTAAGCGTTTTATTGGAGAGACCATTTACGCGGATTTGGATATTCATCGAATTCGCGGCGAGAGGCGTAGGATGGGGACCTTTGGTAAAGAACAGGACCTTGCCTATGTGGCGGTTCCTTTCACCCTGGAAATCGAGGAGACAAGATTGGAAAGGAATTTTGGCTGTCTGCCTTTTGTCCCGGGTGATGCGTTGACCAGAAATAAGCGCTGTGAGGAGATTCTATCCATTCAATCTTATGGTTTGAAAAAACGATATGAGCATACCGGAAGCAAAATCGCGGTAATCGGGATTTCTGGCGGATTGGATTCCACATTGGCTCTTTTGGTAACCGTACGTACCTTTGATATGCTGGGACTTGACAGAAAGGGTATTATTGCGGTGACTATGCCCTGCTTTGGAACCACTGACCGGACTTATGATAATGCCTGCAAGCTGGCAAACACTCTTGGCGCAACTTTGCAGGAGGTGGATATACGAGAAGCGGTGACAATTCATTTTCGTGATATCGGACAGGATTCAAATTGTCACGACGTGACATATGAAAACGGGCAGGCGAGAGAGCGGACGCAGGTATTGATGGATATAGCCAATCGAATGGGAGGGTTGGTTATCGGAACCGGGGATATGTCGGAACTGGCGCTTGGCTGGGCCACTTATAATGGGGATCATATGTCCATGTACGGGGTGAATGCCGGAGTCCCCAAGACCCTGGTGCGCCATTTGGTGAGATATTACGCGGATACCTGCGGGCAGGAGGATCTCCGGGAGGTGCTTTTAGACGTGTTGGATACTCCGGTGAGTCCGGAACTGCTTCCGCCGGTGGATGGCGTCATCGCTCAGAAAACGGAAGATCTGGTGGGACCCTACGAGCTGCATGATTTTTTCCTATATTATATGCTTCGTTGCTCTTTCCCGCCGGAGAAAATCGATCGGATTGCCCGGAAAGCTTTTGCGGGGATTTACGATGAGAAAACAATTCGTAAGTGGCTGAAGATTTTTTATCGCCGCTTTTTCCAACAACAGTTCAAACGTTCTTGCTTGCCGGACGGTCCGAAAGTAGGAAGTGTGGCGGTATCACCCAGGGGAGATTTGCGAATGCCGTCTGATGCCAGCGCGGCTTTATGGCTTGAACAGGTGGACAATCTATGAGGATTTTTCCGGGTATCCTCAGAAAGGGGCTTGCAAAGGCACACGAAATATCGTATATTATTTCTAGGCATAGAAAGAAAAACAAATGTGGAGGATAATATATGACAAAAGCGGAAATTTTGAAGAAAGAGATTTTGAGACAATATCGAAGCGTTCGTCAGTTTTCTATCGAAATGGGAATACCATACAGCACATTGGTGACCGCTTTGGAACGTGGTATTGAAGGCATGGCTTATGGCACGGTGATCAGGATGTGTGATAAATTAAATTTGAATCCTGTCGATTTTTCTTCCCTTGAGAGAGACGCGACTTTGGGCGCGCAGCTTTTGGAAAACAGAGTGATGCAGTATTATGTGAAGCTAAATCAAAGCGGCAGAGACAAGGTGTTGGAGTTAATGGATGATTTTATACAGATAGACAAATATAGAGCGAAGGGAAAGAGAAGCAAAAATGACAAAGTATGATTATCTGGTGGTTGGAAGCGGCCTCTTTGGTGCGGTATTTGCTCATGAAATGAAGAAAGCGGGAAAGAAGTGCTTAGTCATCGATAAGCGTGATCATATTGGAGGGAATATTTATTCTAAGGAAATAAAAGGAATTCAAGTGCACCAGTATGGAGCGCATATTTTCCATACCTCTGATAAAAAAATCTGGGATTACGCAAATCAGTTTGCTGAGTTTAATCATTATATCAATTCCCCGGTGGCCGTTTATGGGGAGGAACTTTACAATTTGCCCTTTAATATGAACACATTCAGTAAAATGTGGGGGATCAAAACACCTGCGCAGGCCAAGGAGATCATTGAGTCCCAGAAAGCGGAGGCAAAAGTCGAAGAACCGCATAATTTGGAAGAGCAGGCTTTATCATTGGTTGGAAGAGACGTATATGAGAAGCTGGTAAAGGGATATACGGAGAAGCAGTGGGGACGCTCTTGCACGCAGCTTCCCGCTTTTATCATCAAGCGTCTTCCGGTACGTTTTATCTATGACAATAATTATTTTACGGATCGTTATCAGGGCATTCCCATTGGCGGTTATACCAAAATGGTGGAAAAGCTTCTGGAAGGAGTCCCGGTACGCCTTGGCATCGCCTACCGCGAGTTTTTGACAGAGAATGATAGCAAGGGGGCGGAAGCGGATGCTTTTGACAAGGTGCTATATACGGGAATGATTGACGAGTATTTTGATTACTGCCTGGGTGAGCTGCAGTATCGTTCCCTTCGTTTTGAGACCGAGGTCCTGGAAAGGTGCGATAATTATCAGGGGAACGCGGTTGTGAATTATACAGAGAGAGAAGTGCCGTATACCAGAATCATTGAGCATAAGCATTTTGAATTTGGAACGCAGCCGGATACCGTGATTACCAGGGAATATCCAGCTGAATGGAAAAAAGGAGATGAACCTTATTATCCAATCAACGACGCCAGAAATAATGAGTTGTTTGCAAGGTATCAGGAATTGGCGGCCGGGGAGAAAAATGTCTTATTTGGCGGAAGACTGGGGCAGTATCGTTATTATGATATGGACAAAGTGATGGGAGCCGCTTTGGAAATGGTGTCAGCGGAGCTTTGAAAGGTGGTAAGAATATGAAATTGACTTGGTTGGGACATTCTTGCTTTAAGGTGGAGTCGAAAGGTTATTGCATTGTGATCGATCCTTATGCGGACGGCTATGTGGAAGGCTTTCCGCCGCTTCGGGCAGAGGCTGATCTGGTGCTTTGTACGCACGAGCACGGCGATCATAATGCAAGGTCCGTTGTAACTTTGCGCGAGGGTAAGGCTTCTCCTTTTCAAATTACGGAGATTGCCTCTTTCCATGACGATGTGCAGGGGAAAAAGCGCGGTAAAAACACGATATATTTGTTGGACGACGGAGAATGCAGAATTGCGCATCTGGGGGATCTGGGGTGCGGGCTAACCGATGAGCAAAAGCGGCAATTGGCGGGTCTGGATGCCTTGCTGGTTCCAATCGGTGGTTTTTTCACAATTGATGCCGGACAGGCAAAAGCCTTGGTGGATGAGCTTGCGCCTACAGTTGTGGTTCCGATGCATTATCGCGGGGGAAAGGTTGGTTTTGACGTGCTGGGCACTCTGGCCGATTTTACGAAATTGTGCGATGACGTAGTTGTTTATGAAAGCAATGAGGTGGAAATCCGGAAAGACTTGTCCAGACAGACCGCGGTTTTAAAGCTGGCTGGGAGTTGTTCATGATGGTGTATTAACATTGATGATTAGGGACGGCCTTCATGAGAAGGAAAGTATAAATGAAGCATGGGTCGGTATTGGCGATATTACAAAAATATTACAAAATATCATCTAATATCTTGAAAAAAAGATCATCCAATATCTTGAAAAAAAGATTGACGGACGGAAGATTGTGTGCTACACTATCTACGTTCAATAAGATTTCGGTCTTTTTTTTTATGCTTAAAAATAGTGAAAACGTTTTGTATGGAGGTGGAAATATGCGTACAAGAATTACTTTGGCCTGCACAGAATGCAAACAGCGTAACTACAATACGACCAAGGATAAGAAGACTCATCCTGAAAGGATGGAACTGAAAAAATATTGTAGGTTCTGCAGGACTCATACGGTACACAAGGAAACCAAGTAATGAATCGTTCTAAAAGTGAAGGAGTAAGCTATGGGAGATTCCACAGAGAAGACTAAGGCAAAAGCAGCGAAGGCAAAGACCCCCAAGATGAGTTTTTGGAAAGGTGTCAAGGCAGAATATAAGAAGATTTCGTGGCCTGACAGAGAGACTACGTTAAAACAGTCTGTTGCGGTGGTAGCGATTTCGATCGTTGTCGGAATCATCATTGCTGTGTTGGATTTGTTGATTCAGTATGGTGTGAATTTCATAACATCAATTTAGAGCGAGGGTGAATGTATGGCAGAGGCAAAATGGTATGTCGTCCACACATACTCCGGTTACGAGAACAAAGTCAAAGCCAATATCGAGAAGACGATTGAAAATAACAAGCACCTGGCGGAACAGATATTAGAGGTCAGAGTCCCATTGGAGGATGTGGTGGAGATCAAGAACGGTGTGAAAAGGACCGTTCAGAAGAAGCTCTTCCCCGGATATGTCCTTTTGAACATGGAGATGAATGATGACACTTGGTACGTTGTCCGCAATACCCGTGGTGTGACTGGGTTTGTCGGACCCGGAAGCAAACCGATTCCTTTGACGGATGCGGAGATGAAGCCTCTTGGAATTAAGAGTGAGAATCTTATGGTGGATTTCGCGGAAGGGGACAGCATTTCCGTGGTGGCGGGTGTCTGGAAAGATACTGTGGGCGTTGTGCAGAGGATGGATTACGGCAAACAGACAGCCACAATCAATGTGGAATTGTTTGGCAGGGAGACCCCTGTCGAAATTGGCTTCGCAGAGATCAGAAAGCTTTGAGGCGCGATCGGAAGCGCGCGGCGCGTATAGTGAGAGTTGAATATTTTTTCCCGCATATGGCGGGGATGAATATAGCAGCAAAAGAGGGATGGGATTCATCCCTGTGGGAGCAGGTGGAGTAAGGAGCGCCTGCGCCGAGTTACCACATTTAAGGAGGTGCCACAATGGCAAAGAAAGTTACAGGTTATATTAAGTTACAGATTCCGGCCGGCAAGGCTACACCGGCCCCCCCAGTTGGCCCTGCGCTTGGTCAGCATGGTGTCAATATCGTTGAGTTTACGAAGCAGTTCAACGCAAGGACGGCGGACAAGGGTGATCTGGTGATTCCCGTTGTTATCACCGTTTACGCCGACAGATCTTTTAGCTTCATTACCAAGACCCCGCCTGCCGCGGTGCTGTTGAAAAAAGCATGCAATATCAAGTCTGGTTCCGGAACTCCTAACAAGACCAAGGTCGCTACCATTTCCAAGGCAAAGGTTCAGGAGATTGCAGAGCTGAAGATGCCGGATTTGAACGCCGCAAGTTTGGAAGCAGCCATGAGTATGATCGCGGGTACTGCCAGAAGCATGGGCATTGTTGTAGAAGATTAATTACGGAAAATATTTGGGAGACAATTTATCAGCGTATGGATGATGTGCATGTCATCCATTGCTTGTCGCTAGAACCTAGGAGGTAAAGATATGAAACATGGTAAGAAATATGCGGAGGCTGCAAAACTGGTAGATCGTACAGTTTTGTATGAGCCCAACGATGCAATCGCTTTGGTAAAAAAGACGGCTGTAGCCAAATTTGATGAGACGATTGAGGTACACATCAGAACCGGTTGTGACGGGCGTCACGCAGAACAGCAGATCCGTGGAGCGGTTGTTCTTCCGAACGGAACCGGTAAGTCTGTCAGAGTGCTTGTATTTGCAAAGGGAGCCAAGCTGGACGAGGCGGAAGCGGCCGGAGCCGATTTCGTAGGCGGAGAAGAGCTGATCCCGAAGATTCAGCATGAAGGTTGGCTTGAGTTTGATAAAGTAATCGCTACCCCTGACATGATGGGCGTGGTTGGACGGCTTGGTAAGATCCTTGGACCTAAGGGTTTGATGCCCAATCCCAAGGCCGGTACCGTTACGATGGACGTTGCCAAGGCAATCAAGGAAATTAAAGCCGGTAAGATTGAGTACAGGCTTGACAAGACCAATAACGTACACGTTCCTCTCGGAAAGGCTTCCTTTACGGAGGAGGCGTTGCAGGAGAACTTTGATTCCCTGATGGAGGCTATCGTCAAGGCAAAACCCAGTGCTTTAAAGGGTCAGTACTTGAGAAGCATCACATTGACCAGTACCATGGGCCCTGGCGTCAAGGTGAACGTGGCGAAGTTCTAGGAGACCTGAAATGAAAAGCTAATTTCCGCTTTGAAAACCTTTGGGGAAAAGTGGCATTTACTCCTACAAAATGTAGTGAATGCCACTTTTTTGTTTGTTCTGAAATTGCTGACCGGGATATAAAAATGATTGCTGACCGGGATATAAAAATGATTGTCAAGCATTTTTGAAAATGTCTCAAAAAATCGAAAACATTAGCACCGTGTATTGAATGCGGTGCTTCTGTTATTT
>CANQNT010000026.1 GCA_947625255.1 uncultured Acetatifactor sp.
ATCTCTTACAGAATCCATAACTGTATGCCAGGGAAGATTGGCAGCGTAGGAATAATTCTTTTGATAGGACTGCCAAAGTTTTTCCATAATAGGACTTTCCTCAATCTCGTCAAAGACGGCTCCGGCATCCTGTATCTGTTGGAACGTTCCGCGCTTTTTCGCGGTAGCCGCAAGTGCGTCCCGCAGCA
Source organism: uncultured Acetatifactor sp. (assembly GCA_947625255.1). Lineage (GTDB taxonomy): Bacteria > Bacillota > Clostridia > Lachnospirales > Lachnospiraceae > Acetatifactor. Next base: position 189 of record CANQNT010000026.1, read on the forward strand.
TTGATGTCGAAAGGGTTTCCTCATAGAGCTGCTTTAGGTTATGTATATCGTAAAAATCCCTCAAGCGCGTATTCGTGATATTCCGGCTGATGACCGTTTCCAGCTTCTCAGCCAGCACCGTTTCCAGGTTATAGGCCCATACTTCAATAGAACGCTCCTCCAGCATGAGCTTAAAACTGTAACGGACTTCACGGGGCGTGATTACATCTCCGGTAGAAATGTCTATTTTCAGCGGGGTCCGCACACCGTCAAAAGTCGCTTCCATGCTGACTCGGACTCCCGGATACTCAGCTTCTTCCATAATTTCAGAAATCTTTTTCACACGGAATGTCACACCATCCTCCAATGGAACCGACAAGATGGAGGAAATCATGTTCCCGACATCTTCTGCATTAACATTTGTGTCTTTTACCGTGGCATCTAAGTCCATTGTAGAGCGGGCGTCCAGTCCGACCATTGCGGCAACCAGCATCCCACCTTTCAGGATAAAGCGGTCTCTATAATCGGAAAGGGAAATGCGTTCCAGAAAACGCTCCATCATGTAATTCCGCATTAAAATTTGTGCGTCCGCAGAATTTTTCCTGGAAAGATTGCGGATCAAGTCCTTTAGCTGTCTTGACGTTGATATCATTAGAGAAGTACCTCCAGATATTGCCGAAGCATTTTTTCTACATGGAATAGAGCGGCATATTGCATGAGCGTCCGCAGTTTTTTATCTTTTCTCTGAGCGTATTGTTTCAGTGCATCTTGAAATACCTGAATTTCTATACGGCTCCGGCTGCGGAGAAGATCGCAGATAGTCCGCTCCATATCATAAACAGGCACAGTGTGGCCGAAAGGAGTCTTCGTATCGGTCAGTCCGATCTCATGCAACTCTTTTTTTACCGTATAGACCTGAATATTATCTTCCCGAAGCCGTGACGGATTGTAACCGGTCTTGACAGTGATGGAATACCGGAGCGGCTCCCGATCAGTCAGATCGTGGAAGAACAGGGCTGTTTCATGGGAGAATATGGCCTGCCCGCAGCGCAGATGGAGAAGATAGAAGGCATCCGTCCAGGCATCCGGCGCGACATAAATGCCATGCGCCGCCTGTTGCAATCCCTTTTCTTTCGCATAGGCATAAAAGACAGGTTTACTAATTCCGGCTTCTAATACTTGAGAGGTTTGGACTGTGCCATCGTTTTTTTCTACAAGTTGATCGAGCTGTTCAAAGCGTTTCATTTTTCTCATTCCTTTCATGCTAATATTATATTCAAAATTAGCACAAAAGTAAATGTCAAAGCCGAAATTTCTTTCATTATTTAAAAGCGGTTTATTAATCCCCGCGATTACGAATACTCGCTGGCATCAATCTGAAATATTGCACAAATCCTCTGGGGAGGAACCATTCCACGGCTGGGATGCCATGACCTTTAGGTAAAGTGGTTATGTATAGACCCTCTCAAAAAGAATATAGCCTGTATTGGGAACCAAACTCGGTCATTGTGCTTGACTGGACAAGTGAGGCTCCTCTCGACAGCAATTTACCCCACGATATCACAATCGAGAAACTGCTTGTAGACGCTTTCTGTGATAAAGTTATCCGAAAGGTATATAGTGCTTCAGAGTATGAATCTATTGTAAGCGTTGCTTATGATAGGTATAATGTAGACACAGTTCGGCTCCTGCGCTATGCCCGGAGAAGAAATAGAGAAAAAGAAATCAAGGAATATATTCCGGAAAGACAGAGGAAAAGAGACAATGCTTTCAAGATATAATTTTACGAGAGAGCATATTGAGGAACTGCGCGGAACCAATGGGAATGATCCTTCTATTCTTGAATGAACGATTTATGCGTTTGGACTGCTCGAAGCAATCAGGCGGTCAAGGAATGCCATTCATCTTCAAGGGAGGCACGTCTCTGCTTTTTTTGCTGGACAAGCCTATGCAGTTATCCACCGATATCGACATTATTGTCGAACCGGATGTGGATGTAGAAGCCTATATCCAAAAGGCGGGCAAGATAGTTCCCTTTTGGAATCTGAGGAGGATATCAGAATCGGCGCCAACAATATAGAGAAACGGCATTGTAAGTTTGCCTATGAATCACCTCTTGGTGTGAATAAAGAGTTGGCGTACCGTTCGATGGACCTGCAGATGAAAGATGTGCTTGCTGACACCATTAGGAGTTGTATCTGCTTTATTGGACGCGGGGGCATAAACAAGGGCGAATACACTTTCTATATTGACGGGATCAACCGAATAAGGAACCATATCTTTTCCGGTTCCCTCAGTGGCAAATCTGCAGGTATCCCTGCCTGTGGTATCCTTTATCTTGCCGCATCCATGCTTTCAGGAAAAAAGACCTGCCCGCGGATAGACAATGCTGAAAAATATTTAAGCGAGGGATTAAAAGTCAAAAACGCGAGACGGATCTCTTACATAAAACGGGTCGATTCTATTGCATATGCGTATCTGATCGAGGCATATCACATGCTCGGTGATGATTTTTTTATTCTTGAGTAATGGCTGGCAGAATTTAAAAGTAATTTCTGACGAGCCAGGAGTGCGGCTTTTTGCCCGCACCCCCTCTTTTATAGTCCCCATTCTCGAAATCATTGCTGAAGCTTAATCGTATCGACGATAGCCATTTTACTGATCTGTTTCATAGGCCGTCTGACAGCGATCGCGGCGGAAATGAGACAGAGCAGGACGATCGGCAAAAGGGAACGGATCGGGATCGTCCATCCGGTTCCCCACTTATCGGCAATTAAAAACCGGAACGTTGCTCTGTTTAACGGCAGACCAAAATACATCCGACAACACATCCGAGCACGGCATAGGTAAGCGCCTCGGCGGCGATTATTTTATAAAGCTGATTTGCCCCCATGCCGATGGAGCGCCGTCGGGACGATTTCTGCAACCGCAGAAACAAAAAAACAGCAAATCTTTTGAAAAGACTTACTGCTTCGCGATATGGGGGAGGCCCTTTTCAGACTTGTCGGAGAGGAATAGCTTGCGCAACGAGATGCTCCTCTCCGGCAAGTACACAAAGGGGTAGCTGGTTCCGCCAGCGTAGGGCGCGGGTGTTTGGTGGACACCTCTGCTGTAGGCAGAAGCGCCGACCGAGGCGGCAGCCGAGACGCTGTAGGCTCCCCTGTCAAAAAGAAAAGCAGGAAACCGTTTTGATTTCCTGCTCTGCTATGTAGCTATTGGGCGGTGGATATTATGTTTTATCTTGGGACTTCAACTCTACAAATTTCTGAAGTTACTTATTTCTTTTGGCAAATTTATCAATAACATTGTCTACCCAAAAAGTAATAAAGAAATCAGCAATCTCCGCGAACAGATTAACAATAAAATCAACCATATAAGTTTCCTCCAAATACCGATTTTTCGCTAAGAACATTATACTCTTTCCGTCAGAAAAAGTATAGAGGGATAGCTTGCAACAGACATGTTTATAAAACCTTCGACATGGCATACAGATCCTGATATTCGCCCCGGGCATTTTTCCAGCGTTTAGTCAAACGACCGTCTATTTGAAAACCCAGAGATAGGTATAGCCGCAAGGCCCGTAGATCGGTGGAATCCGTCAGCAGTTCCATCACTTCCACGCCATGCGCCTTGGCTCATGCCATACATACCTCGTATCAACCGTAGTCTTTTTCATTGCTTTTTTGATTGACAATGGTCAGTCTGCCGCCCGATAAGCCCAACACTTCATCGGCATAGGACGCGACCTTATGAGAGTGAGTGACAATAATGACGCAGCGATTTTCTTTTTTAACAAGTCCAGAGAAAATTTCCATAATGTCATCCTCTGTGCTTTCATCTAAATTTCCCGTCGGCTCGTCTGCGATTAAAATATCCGGATTGTGTGACAGCGCCCTGGCGATGCCTGTTCGCTGCTGTTCACCGCCGGACAGTTTCCATATTTTTCTGTCCGCGGTTTCCCGATCGATGCCGACCTTTTGCAAAAGTTCGTATGCCCTCGCTTTTTTATTTTTGCTTTTATCCCCACTCAAATTCATTGCCAGGACAACATTTTCCACGGCGGAAGCACCCGGCACAAGATTATAGCTCTGAAAGACAACGCCTATGCTGGATGCTCTGTACTTGTCCCGGTTTATATTTTTCAAATCCTCACCATTATAGAGAATTGCTCCCTGCGTACACACATCAAGACCGGAAATCAGGGACAGCAGAGTTGTTTTTCCCGCGCCGGATTTTCCGATAATGGCATACATTTTCCCTGCTTCAAAATCAGCGGTGATGCCGCCGAGGACTGGTGTTCCGGATTTTTCATATGCGTAAAAGATCTTATCCAAATGAAGGATGACCATATCATCAGCTCCTTTCCGACAGAATTTTCATAGGCTCGTATCTTGTGATATAGAAAATTCCGAAAATATTCGTGAGCAAGCCCAGTGCCAATGAAACAACAAAAAGGAAAACAATGCTCTCAGGTGTTAAGACGATTTTCACTTCCTGCAATGCGGGCTTATTTGCGGACGAGGTTTCGTCCGCACTCCCGGTACTCATAATAACGCCCTCCCCATAGTTTGGCTGCGGCCGCTCCGATACCGGCACGTCCTGCCTGGCCATGATCGTGTTGGAAACGGGCTGCGCGATCAGGCTGCCCACGACCAGCCCGATACACAGGCAGAGCATTAAAACGCAGGCGGATTCGCAGATCAGCCCAAAGGCAACCTTTCTCTTTGGCATCCCCATGGCACGGAGTACGCCGATCTCATACTTTCTTTCTCTGATGCCTAACATGGACAGTAAAATCAGAATTACACAGCCTACCAGCAGGATCACGGCGAGGAAAACGGCGGAAATATTTTTAAGGCCCTCAACGGGCTTAACAATTTGATTATAGCTTTCGGCATCTACATTGACGTTGTAGACCTCGTTAAGTCCGTTTTCCCGTACATAGCTTTCAAACTCTGATGCCAGATCCGGATTTTTCAAATAATAGGTCGCTGACAAATTCAGCCCTTCCATGCTGTGCTCCTCAAGCGTGGTGAAGCTTACAAGGATTTCATTGCGCCGGTTATTGACAGCCCAGGCCAAGCCTTGCCGCGCCGTGGTGATATCCAGATAAATTCCGCAGACGGTCAAATGCAGCGGCGCTGTTTCTGTGTGGTTCACATCCCGCAAATCAAAGCTGTCACCCAGCCTCAGACCGTTCAGGTCGGCAAAATCCCTGCTTACCATGCACTCGCCGGGAGAGGCAAAAAAACTTCCCTCATCAAGCGCGCGTTGCCCCAAGGCAAAGTCCTCCATCATAGAGACATCGGAATAGCCCAAAACAACGGTGTTCGGGGCCTGCCTACGTGTGGTTTCAGAGTGTGGATCTGTTTCTATAAAACCGTCCGGGAAACCCGATGGGTAGGTCTTATAGTAATTTTCCTCGCCGCCCTGATCGAGCCCTGTGAGCGTATCGCAGTACGTTGCCCGTGATCCTTGAAAGAGCGTGCTTTTTACCGCGTCCGATTTGGAAAAGGCGATGTACTGCTCCGTGGTGATTTCAGGATCATGGTAATGACCGTTTTCGTCGGGCTGCATAAGGGTAATCAGCTTTCTCAGGTCGGGTGTAAAAGTAACGCTTGCGCCGAAACGGTCACTGTAATCGTCAATGAGCGCCTGCGTTGTGAAATGAATCATGGCGGATACCGTCACCGACGCCAGCATAACGGAAAGTACAGCGCCGATCAGCAGATACCGTCCTTTGTTTCGCACGATATTTTTGAGTGCGTTTCCTATTAAATACATAGAATCCTCCTATATGCTTGATTAAAAGTTTCCGCGGCTAAGCTTTCGATATCCAGTTTAACAGAAGCAATGTTAATCCAGTGTAAAGGCTGGAAAGATCCGCTGTCACAGGAAAAGAATATGCCGCCGATAATCGCTAAGGTGAATTTGGCTTTTGTCAATTTTTAGACAACCAAAATAGAGCATACAGATGACTGCTTCTGTATGCTCTGATCTTGCTGTCCGCCTGAATTTTGACAAATACCGGCATACCGCTTATTGTGAAATCAGATAGGCTCCGGTTTTGCTGTTTTTACATCTGCAGATTTCCTCGGGTGTACCTGCCGCGACGATTTCTCCGCCTCGGACGCCTCCGTCCGGCCCCATATCAACAACATAATCCGCATTCCTGATTACATCCAGATCGTGCTCAATGACGATGACGGTCGCTCCATTTCCGATCAATTCTTCAAATACATGGAGCAATGTCTCTACATCCAGCGGATGCAGGCCAATGGTAGGTTCGTCAAATACAAATATCGTGTCTGCCTGTCCTTTTCCCATTTCACTGGCAAGCTTCAGTCTCTGTGCCTCTCCGCCTGAGAGATTTGGCGTTTCTTCTCCCAGCGTCAGATAGCCAAGGCCAAGTTCCTTAAGCACACGCAGTCTTCGCGCGACCAGCGGAAGATCAGCGCATACGTTCAGCGCCTCATCCACGCTCATATCCATGAGTTCCGGAAGCGTACTCGCCTTGCCGGCGTGCTTCGGAATACGCCGGATGAGACTGGCCTCTTTTGCATAACGGGAACCGCCGCAATCCGGGCATGGAATCTCCACATCCGGTAAAAACTGAACATCCAGATTAATAGTGCCTGTGCCGTCGCAGGTGGGGCATCGCAGGCTTCCTGTATTATAGGAAAAATCGCCCGCCTTGTAACCCCGTTCTTTCGCGTCCGCCGTTTTTGCGTACACCTTACGCAGTTCATCATGCACATCGGCGTAGGTGGCCACGGTAGAACGCACGTTAATCCCTATGGGCGTGGCATCAATCAGCTTAATTTGTGTAATTCCATCAGCGCGGACAGCTTTCACGTGCTTCGGCAGTCGGTTTCCCCGGATGGATGCTTCCAGAGCGGGAATCAGGCTTTCCAGAATCAGTGTTGTTTTTCCGGAACCGGATACGCCCGTTACCGCGATCATCCGTCCTTTGGGCAAATCCACTTCTAATGGTTTCACCGTGTGGATTTCGGAAGTGGACAGATGAATAGTTCCAAGGGAAAACATCTGATCTGACGCTATGTGTTTTCCGACATGAATGGTTGTTCTTCCCGTAAGAAAACCGCCGATCTGTGAATGGGGGTCATTTTCCACTTCCTTCAATGTTCCCTGTGCAATGATGGTCCCGCCGTCCGCGCCGGCTTTGGGGCCGAGTTCGATGAGCCAATCGGCTTCGGAAAGAACATGGGTGTCATGATCCACTAACACTACCGTGTTGCCATCCGCGACCAGATCCCGCATCACGCCGGTCAATCCCTCCATATTGGAGGGATGCAGACCGATGGATGGTTCGTCGAGAACATACAAAACGCCCGTCGTGCGGTTACGTACCGCGCGGGCCAGCTGCATCCTCTGCCGCTCTCCGGTGGAAAGCGTCGAGGCGGCACGGTCCAGCGTGAGATAGGAAAGCCCCAGATCCATCAGACGCTTTGCGGCGCTCCCGAACGATTCACAGATACTTTCCGCCATGGGACGCATTTCTTCAGGCAATGAAGCCGGAACGCCGGCAACCCATTGAATCAGATCGGAAAGTGTCATCATACAAGTCTGCGCAAGCGAAATTCCCCGAAGTCGCGGCGCACGCGCCGCGCTGCTTAGTCTCGTTCCGCCGCAGTCCGGGCAAATATCCTGCCGCAAAAACTTTTCCACCCGTTTCATGCCTTTTTCGTCCTTGACTTTGGACAAAGCGTTTTCCACGGTATAGGTGGCGTTGAAGTATGTAAAATCCATATCTCCGGCGGCACCGCTGGTCTTATTTTGATAGATGATGTTTTTCTTGACCGCTGGGCCATGGAAAACAATGTCACGTTCCCTTGCGGTCAGTTCCCGGAACGGCACATCGGTACGGACACCCATTTCCCGGGCAATATCCTTCATCAGCGACCACATCAACGTCTGCCAGGGTGCGACCGCGCCTTCATCGATCGACAAAGACTCATCCGGCACCAGTGTCGATTCGTCTACGGTACGGACAACGCCTGTGCCATCACATTTTTTACACGCGCCCTGACTGTTAAAAGCAAGCTCCTCCGCACTCGGCGCGAAGAAGTGTTCGCCGCATACGGGGCAGACCAGGGGAAGATCCGCCGCCACATTCAGAGAAGGTTCCACATAGTGTCCGTTCGGGCAGCGATGGCTGGACAGTCTTGAAAACATTAAGCGCAGACTGTTCAGCAGTTCCGTGCCTGTTCCGAATGTGCTGCGGATCCCGGGAACACCGGGCCGCTGGCGAAGCGCCAGTGCAGCCGGAACATACAGTACTTCATCCACCTGTGCCTTTTCTGCCTGTGTCATTCTTCTGCGTGTATAGGTTGATAAAGATTCCAAATAGCGCCGGGATCCCTCCGCATACAGAATGCCAAGCGCCAAAGAGGATTTGCCCGAACCGGAAACGCCGGCAATCCCTACGATCTTGTTAAGCGGTATGTCGACATCAATGTTTTTCAGATTATGTACCCGCCCGCCGCGTATTTTTATCCTGTCCGGGGTCTTTTGATTTTCCATTTTCATTTCATCTGCTCCTGCATTATTTTTTGTTATGGGCTTCATCCTGGAAACCCAATTCACTGCAACCAGAAAGCGGCTTTTCTCGTAGGCTCCGGCAAATGGCTGGAGCTTACTTGATAATTATTCCTCCGGGGAACTCATGTATCGGAAAAACAGTTTTTCCAGGCCCTCATGCTGTTCCTCCGGTTTTCCCTGGAAAATGAGCCGGCCGTTTTTCATAAACAAAACGGAATCGGCAATGTATTCCACTTCCGTCACCGTATGGGCGGAGAGCAGGACGATACGATCCTTTCCGATTTTTTTGATCAGGTTAAGGAAATTGATCTGTTCCACGGGATCCAGGCCGGCGGTGGGTTCGTCCATGACCAGAAGCTTGGGATTGTTTAAAAGAGTTTGGGCAAAGCCCAGCCGTTGTTTCATGCCGCTGGAATAGGTTTTTACTTTTTTGTTTGCCGCGTCTTCCATCGAAACCAGCGCCAAAAGCTCCTTTGCCCGCCCGAGGGCCTGCTTTTTGGTCAGGCCTTTCAGGGAGGCCAAATACAGGAGAAAATCCTTGCCGGTAAATTCAGGATAACAGCCAAATTCCTGCGGGAGATAGCCTAAAATATTGCGGTATTCTTCTTCGGAGGAACGGATTGCCCGCGATAAAAAAGCAGTGCCGGATGTAGAACGCAGTCCGTAGCCAGAGGGGAATCTATTTTTGCTTTCCAGAGTCACGGTTCCGCCGCTTGGCTTTAAAACGCCGCTGACAATGCGAAGCAAAGTGCTTTTTCCCGCGCCGTTTTTCCCCATCAGGACATGAACGCCCTGCTGAATGGAAAAGGAAACATGGTCCACGGCATATTTTTCCTGAAATTGCATGGTCACTTGGTTTACGAAAAGTTCCATCTGGCATCCTCCATTTGTTTGACGGTTTTCCGAACCTCCCATGCGCAGAAGAACAGAAGCAACAGGAGTGTGACAAACCATCCGTTCCAATAGTCCGTTGACCAGAGAGCGGAAAAACAGAACTTTGACAAAATGCTGAGACAGCTGATCGTGCCAGCGATACAGGCGCAGGCCAACAAGGATTCTCTGTGGGGAATCTTTCGAGTGGCCCATAGGCCTAAGACGACGGTCAACAGGTAAGGAACCAATAGATACACGCCCGCCTGTAAAATTGTATAATCGCTGCAAAGGTGAACCAGCGGCGCCAGCAGGCACAGCAGCACTAAATGGGAGAGGGCTAAAACGCCCATGCGGGCAAGGAGGATGCTTTTCAGGAAGAAGCGGCAGCTCATTTCCAGTTCTGTCATGCTATAATATTTTGACCGGGCATTTTCCGAAATGAGGGTCATTGCAATAAAAGGCGCCAGGGCGGAAAGCATCCATAGAGTGTCAGGGTCCATCCTCCCCGCATACAAAAGTCCTGATACGAATACGCCCAGGGAAAAGAGCCAGGTCCATTTGGGAATATATCCGGTCTGAGTGACCATCAGGGAAAATGTGCTGATGGGAGGCAGCGGATAATCCTGGAAGAATTCTTCTTTCCGGAGCGGGGCAGGGGCGGAGAAAGCCTCACGCAGCGCCTGTTTCACCTGAGCACGTTCTGTGGGACGTGTCAGGCGGTGTTTTTTCTTATCATTCATGAAAACATTTCCTTTCTTACTTCTGCCATTTTGAACTCTTCGGTTTCTTTGATACGGTTCTCGTCGTCTTTATCTTTCATGGGATCTGTTGTGGACGGTTTGCTTTTGTCCTTTTTGTGGCCTCATTCTTTCAAAAAAGTCTCCAGCTGTTTTAAGAGCCGGTTGGTTTTGCGATATACCGCAAACCGGGAAATTCCCACCAGTTCACTGATAATATTGATGGGAACCTCGTTTACATATCTGAGGAGAATCAGTTCGCGTTCCTCCTCTGACAAGGTATCTAGGGCCGCTTTCAGGGTCAGGGTCGTGACAAGGTTGTCCTGGGGAGGGGAAACGGCAGACTTGGCATCCAGGGCGGAAATTTCCTTTTCCGAATCCAGGGATATTTGAAATCTGCTTCTGCGATAGGTATCAATGCACAAATTGCGCGCAATTGTATAAAGATACTGCATGGACTTGCCAGTATCCTTGTAGCGATCGCTCTCCAAAAAGCGAAGAAAGGTTTCCTGCGTAACATCCTCCGCCATTTCCCTATGACGCAATTTGAAGTAGCAATAACGATATAGCTTATTGTATTGCTCCTTGAAATCCATAAACATTCAGTTTGTGCCCTCTCTCGATAGGATTAACGCTTAGAGCAGATGAAATGTGCGGAAAAAAATTTTTATGTAAGGTTTGTTTCCGTTTATTATAATAACAAATTCTGTGGCAAAAAACAACAATGGTGTTTCAACGGGAAAGGTCTTTTGCAGTGGCATTTTTTACTTCCATATGCTATAATTCTTAAGTGAAGGATCCTGTTCAGAGCAGTCGTTCCAAGCCGCCTTTTGAACCGATTTTGTCCCACGGAGATTTTTGTCTGCCGAATCTTTTTTTGACGGAAAGCGGCATCAGTGGGTTTATTGATTTAGGGGATGCGGGGATCAATGACCGTTGGCGGGATCTGGCCCTGAGACACCGCAGCCTGCGGCACAATGCGGAGGGAAAGAGCTTTCTGCCGTATTGAAAAAGGAACGGCGGTACTAAGGATGATTGTAGGAAAAAGAGGAAAAGACATGAAAAAGGGAATCAATGGAATCTGGAAAACGGTACAGTGGATTTTAGCCGGTACTCTACTGCTTGCTTCGCTGGGAGCGTTTGCGGGCAATGTGGGAACGGGGATTTGTTGGATCCTGGCCGCTTTGCTGGTCTGCCCGTTGTCGAGAGGGGCGCTGGTGAAAGCCTTGTCGGGAGGGAAAGGAAAGCGGGGGCAACCGGGGCTACCGGGGCAGAACCCTTTGTCCCGGAAAAGCATGGGGACCGTTTCCAATATCTTGCTGGGCGTTTTGGCAGTGGTATTCCTTGGAATCGGGTCTAATGCCTATACAGAGAGCCGGGTTGACAGTCTGCCGGATGCCTTACACGAAAGTTCGGCAGAAGGCGGCCTGGCAGAAAATGGTCTGGCAGAAATTGGCCTGTCGGAAAGCGGGCAGGAGAGTACGGTGGAGGATCAGAATTCTGAGCCTCTGTCAGAAAGCTGCGAGGCGTCAGATTTGGCTTCCGACACAGTGTCTGAAGCTATCGAGGAAGAACCGTCATTTTCCGACATGGAGGTCCATTTCCTTGATGTGGGGCAAGGGGATGCGACCTTGATCAAGGCGGACGGCCACTATATGCTGATCGACGCCGGGGACAACAGCAAGGGTACCACGGTTCAGCTTTACCTGACCAAGCAGGGCGTGGAGAAGCTGGATTATTTGATCTTGACTCATACAGACGCGGATCATATTGGCGGCGCGGATGTCATTATTACAAAATTCGACATAGATCATATTTTTCTCGGGGATTTTAAAAAGGAAAATACCACCTACGAAGAATTGATGGATGCCATGGAGTATCGCTCCATGCAATATGAAACGCCGGAAGTGGGAACGGAATACCAGCTGGGAAACGCCTCATTTACCATACTGGCGCCAAATGGAACCTATGAAGATCCCAACAACGGCAGTATTGCCCTGGTTTTAAAAAATGGGGAAAACAAGTTTCTATTCAGCGGAGACTGTGAGGCGGAGGCAGAGGCCGCCATTTTGTCCAATGGCCTGGATATCGATGTGGATGTCTATAAGGTAGGGCATCATGGCAGCAGCACGTCGTCCACCCAGGCGTTTCTGGATGCCATGACCCCGACTTACGCCGTAATCAGCTGTGAGGAGAACAACAGCTATGGACATCCTCATGCGGAAACCCTTAATCATTTGCGGGCCATGGATGTCAAGGTTTTCCGCACGGATGAGCAGGGCACGATTATCGCCTATAGCAATGGGACGGAGATTACCTGGAATTGCGCGCCCAGTGACAGTTGGAAAGCGGGGGAGCAGACGCAGAATTCCACACAAGAGAATCTGTCCGCTGGTGAAAATGGGCCGACTGACGGTACGACTGTCGATGCGGCTGCCAACAGTGAGGATAAAGCGGTCGAGGTGACTTCTGACAGCAATAACGGAGCGGCCCCTGAGAGCAGCGCTTCTTCTGCGGAATCCCAGCGGGAAGAAAGCTCTGAAGTCACGAATACCGGAAGCTATGCCGTGAATGCCAACAATGGCAAGATTCACATGGTCGGGGGCTGTTCTGCCACTGGCAGCGGCAAAAATGCCATGAAAAATCCAGTATATTTTAACACCTATGAGGAAGCGGAAGCTTATTCCATACAAATAGCGCCGGGACTGGAGAAAAGAAAATGCGGAAATTGCTGGTAAAATGAAATGCCTGTACGTCAGAGGTTCAGCTCCTGCGCTATTATGAACCGCTTTCCATATTGGTTTAGAAGAAACTGGCGGTCATCCTGGGTACCGAGGGCGAGGGATTAAAGGCCGCGACCATTACCGCTTGTGACAAAGCTGTCAGGATCCCTATGGCAGAGGGCGTGGATTCCCTCAACGTGGCAGCGGCCGGCGCCGTGGCGTTTTGGCAGCTGCGTCGGCCCGGCTGAACTTAAAGGCTCCGAAACGCTTCAATCCAGGCGCGTTTGATCAGCTCATGCCCCATGGTCGTGGGATGTACGCCGTCCCGCAGCCAATAATTCGGGGGACAAAGATTGGTGGCCTTGTGGAACTTTTCCTGCAGAGGGATAAAGGTCAGATGATATTTTTCCGCCACCAGACGGGCTTTTTCCGCGCGTTTGGATACTTCGGCGGAAAAATAGTCCCAGGCGCCTTCCGTAGCGGAGGCTTTCAGGACAAAGGGTTCCAAAATCATAATCCTGGTCTGGGGAAGCGCATCCTGAATTTCCTCAATGAGCATGGAGTAAATGCGCTCATATTTTTCGGCTTCCACACCGTTTTGGTTTCCCAGTTCATGCCAGACGTCATTGACCCCGATGAGAATGCTGATCACATCCGGTTTCAGATTGATAAAATCAACCTTGATTCTGGCATAGAGATCTACCACGCGGTTTCCGCTGATGCCCCGGTTGTAGAATTGATAGGCTCCGGGATCGTCGTAGCCTAATTCCGCCTTTACCAGCGTGGGATAACCAAGTCCCAGATTGTCATTATCTTCGCGGGAACGTCCCGCATCCGTTATGGAATCCCCTTGAAATAAAATTGTTTTCATACGTTTTTCCTTTCCGTGGCGGTCATTTTGCCGGACCACCCATACAAAATTAATGCACCGCGTCAGCGATATCCTGCCGGAGCAATCGGCAGGAATTCTGCACCGGCAGCATTTATTGTATCACCACATACGGGATTCCTCAAGTAGTCTTGTGAAAAAAGTGTCGAGAAAAGCTTGATTAATCCGGGCGATATAGTAAAATGGAAAAAGCAGCTTGTTTTGCGGTTATCAGGAAAGAAGAGAGAAGGCATATATTATCAGGTTAAAATCTGGATCGGAGACGCGGATGGAGGAAAGGGTTACATTCTGTGATAATTACGCGCGGATTCAAACATCGCGGCAGGAATATGGCAGTAGCCGTCAGGATTTTTTTCCAGATACTTCTGATGATATTCTTCCGCGGTGTAAAAATTGGATAAAGGAAGCGCTTCTACAGCCAGCTTTTGTGTATAATGGGTTTGCAGCCGTGCCAGGGAAGCCTCAATGACGGCTTTTTGGGCGTCATTGGTGTAATAAATGCCGGTCCGGTACTGAACGCCGATATCTCCGCCCTGTTTATTTCGGGACAAGGGATCGATCACCTTGTAATATTGCTCCAGCAATTCCGCCAGGGAAATGCGGGCGGGATCAAAGGTAACTTTTACTGTTTCCGCATGCCCTGTGTTCTCATGCTTGACCTGTTCATAGGTGGGATTGGCGGTTTTGCCGTTGGCATAGCCCACTTCCGTTTGAATGACACCCGGAAGACAGTCAAAGTAATGCTGCGTCCCCCAGAAGCATCCGCCGGCCAGATAGATGACGGCGGAAGAGGAATCCGGCTGAGGGGCTTGCGTGGCGGCAATATTCGTAGGGATAGGAACATTATTGGTATTGGCCATTTGATAAGAACCTCCTTATAAGCGATATGCTTGTAAAATCATTGCTTTACCGGCGATGAAAAGAAAGCGCCGCCAGGGCGCAGGCCGGTATGCATTCTACGTCGGCAGAATTATTGTACCACGAAAATGTGTTGAAATCCATAGATTTGAAAAAAAGAAAGAGGACTGCTTTGCATGGAACAGAAGAGCATCGGAGGAACGGAAAGTTTGAAAAGGGTGTTTGCGGAGGGGATGCGGGATGGCGTACCGATTGGAATGGGATATCTGGCGGTTTCCTTTTCGCTGGGAATTGCCGCGAGGAATGCGGGACTGACACCGTTTCAGTCCTTTTTGGCAAGTCTTTTGTGCAATGCTTCGGCCGGAGAATATGCGGGTTTTACTTCCATCGCCGCCCATGCGGCTTTTTTAGAGATCGCGCTTGTCACATTGATCGCCAATGCCCGGTATTTGCTGATGAGCTGTGCCATGAGCCAGAGAATGCGGCCGGGAATCTCCGTCTGGCATCGACTGTTTATGGCTTTTGACATTACAGATGAATTGTTTGGAATCGCCATCGCCCGTCCCGGATATTTGAATCCCTACTACACTTATGGAGCGGTCCTGACCGCGGCACCCTGTTGGGCCTTTGGCACGGCACTGGGGACGATTGCCGGGAATCTGCTTCCGGAGCAGTTGGTCAGCGCCTTTGGCGTGGCGCTTTATGGAATGTTTCTGGCAATCATCATTCCGCCGGGAAAGAAAAATCCGGTCGTGGCAGGGTTGGTGATTCTTTGCTTTGGAGCGAGCTTCGCCGCGTCGAAGCTGCCGGTTGTTTCACAATGGTCCGAGGGAACGAGGACGATTCTTTTGACAGTGCTTCTGGCTTCCGGAGCGGCAATTTTGTTTCCCAGGAAGATGGAGGAGAACCCATGAAAAGCAACTATATTTATATTTTCATTATGGCCGGGGTTTCCTATGCGATCCGTGTTTTGCCTTTGACTTTGATCAGGAAGCGGATTAAAAATCGGTTTCTGCAGTCTTTCCTCTATTATGTACCTTATGTCACATTGGCCGTGATGACGTTTCCCGCAATCTTACATGCGACGAGGAGCCAGATTTCAGGGATGCTGGCCCTGGCCGCGGGCGTGGCGGCCGCCTGGCTGGGCGCGGATTTGTTCAAAGTGGCAATTCTGTGCTGCGGTGTGGTGCTGGCGGCGGAAATTTTTTTGCTGGCGTGAGGGAGATGTGGTATGGGTGAGCCTTTCGCGGTTGATGGGAGATTTTGCAGACACGCTTTGAAGTTCTGCAAAGGTGTTTGCCGGCGTATCCAGGAAATTTGTGGATATTTTTCATGGTATGAAAAAGCAAAAGCGGCGGCAGAATATTGTCAATGGAATAAAACAATTTCTGAAGCGCAAGAATATGTCTCGGGAGCCGGATCGGTTTTTAACCATCGACTTGATCAGATGCTGCCCTGGATGGAATAATCGATCACTATCTTCTCTGCTATGAGGACCGGCTGATGGCAATCTGGCTGAGCTGGGAACCTGGGGAGGAACAGATGGAGATTGTCGCCAACAAGTTAGGGAGCGAAAAAGAATAGTGCCGACGTTTTGCTGGGGGATTTCTATAATTATGGTTGACGAAAGTCTTTCTTCAATGATAATATAAATGATAATATAAATGAAAACGGAAAATCAGAGAAAGATCTAGAGGAAAGCAATATGCTTTGGAAAGGGAAGCCTCTTGAATTGCGGTATGAGAACAAATATCAGATATCCATAGCGCAGTTGATGCTTTTGCAGGATAGGGTTGGAGAGTTATGCGCATTGGATCCTCACGTTGGGAAAGAGGGCTATTATCGGATCAGAAGTTTGTACTTTGACGATTATGCGTGCAGTGCCTTTACGGATAATGAAATAGGCGTGGAGCCGAGAAGTAAATTTCGTATCCGAATGTATAACGGGAATGAGGAACTGCTTTTGTTGGAACAAAAGTGTAAAATCGGCGGAAAGATTCATAAGGAAAGCACCCTTATTGAAAAGCGGTTTTGTCTGCAATTGATGACCGGAGACGCAAATCAGATTCCGTATCCGGACAAGGATCCTCTGATCAATCGTTTTTTGTTGGCTTGTCATACCCGATTGTTAGAACCCAGGATCATTGTGGATTATTTTAGATATCCTTATGTCTGTCAGGACGGAGAGGTTAGAGTTACCTTTGATTGTAAGATTGCGTGTTCGGATCATATTTTGGGCTTTTTTGACAGCTTCCTTCCGCTGGTGCCTATATTGCCGTCTGGGCAGGAGCTGATGGAAGTCAAGTACACGGAGTTCTTGCCGGAATTTTTGTATAAGGGCCTGAATCTGGGGAAATTGCGGCAGGAGACGTTTTCAAAATTTTATTTGAGTGAAAAATACAGAAGAATGGAAGGCAAATTAGCATGATTCAAGGAATGTCGTTTCGAGATATCCTGAAAAATTCTATTATCCGCGAGTTTCAAGCAGAGAAATTTGATATGGCCGCATTGGGAGGAGCGTTGCTGTTCTCCCTGATCGTAGCATTATATTTGTACGTCGTTTATCGGTTTTGGGTAAGGAAATCCTTGTATAATGCCAATATGAACATTTCCCTGGTGGGAATGACGATAACGACGACTGCCATCATGCTGACAATACAGTCTAATTTGGTGTTGTCACTTGGTATGGTAGGCGCATTGTCCATTGTCAGATATAGGACTGCGATTAAGGATCCCATGGATTTGTTTTTCTTATTCTGGGCAATTGCCGGCGGCATTATGTGTGGAGCGGAGCAGTATGTTTTGGCGGTGACAGTATCCTTGTGCCTTACACTGGCTGTGATTCTGTTAAGCTATATACCGGTGAAAAAGGCGCCGTATGTCATGGTGATTAATGGAAGCAAGCCGGAGATTGAGGAGGGAGTCCAAGAGCTTTTAAAATCAAATTGCGGTTACTTTCAGATCAAGTCGAGAAGTCTGGCAAAAGGGGAGATAAGGATGATCGTTGAATTGAGGACCAGGCAGGAAAAGGATCTTCTGGCGGCCATCGGCACTCTGGAAGGAGTTGAGAGGGTTTCCTTGCTTACTTACGCGGGCGATGTTATCGGTTAAGGAAAGGGAGAATCAGATTTTGAGAAAGCACCCATTATTAGGAGCGCTCGTTTGCCTTTCATTGGTCACGGTAGTGGGAGTATTGGTTTTTTGGGGTTATGCCGTGATACATCAAGGCGGCAGCATGGTCATGATTTCCCAGGATAGTGGGATTTATAGCGAATCCATTGAAGTGGCGGTGGTCGTGCCAGACACCGCTTCTGTTTTTTATACCTTGAATGGAAAGAAACCCGGCGAAGAGGGAACTCTCTTATATGAAGGACCCATACGGCTTTCCCTGGAAGAGGAAACCGTGGTTTATAGCTTTCAGTTTCAGGTCCGGTTTGAGGATGAAACGCTTTCTCCCATTTATCGCCGGGAGTACATTTTGGATCCAAAGGGGGCAGAGCGTTTTACTACCTCCTATATCTTTTCTTTGACCGGGGATCAGGATAAGTTGTTTGGTTATGAGGAAGGCCTGCTGGTACGGGGGAAGTTATTTGATGATTACATGGCAGCTCATGAAAGTCCTAACATTTATGCTTATATACCGGCTAATTATTGGAGTAATGAAGAAATAGAGGTGCATGCTTCCGTTTTTCTGGGAAATGGACAGGAGATTCTTTCCCAAAATTGTGGTTTCAGGCTGACAGGAGGGCTCACAAGGGTAAAGAATCAGAAATCCATCCGTCTGACTGCCCGTCGGCAGTATGATCAGGAAAATGATTTTATGTATCCCTTTTGGACGGATTTGGTATCCGCGGCAAGCAACAGCGTCATGGAAGAGCATCAAAGGATCAATCTTCACAATAGCGGAAATGACAATGGATACGCATTTGTGAGAAATGTTTTGATCAACGATCTGGCAAGACAATCCGGCTTTCCCGATACAATCCATGCGGAAAGTGCCACATTATATATTAATGGGACTTATCAAGGTGTCTATTGGCTGCAAAATGTATATGATGACCAATATTTTGAAAACCAGTATGGTCCTTATCAGGGGGAGATGGCGGTCAGTGAGGGCGCGCTTTTTCACATGAATACCGAGAATCCTACGGAAAATGAACAACGCTCGGATAGGGAATATAATGAATTTTGTCAATGGCTGGAAACGGCGGATTTATCTGTAGAAGAGAATTGGGAAAGGGTTTGCGATACTCTTGACATTGAAAACTTTGCGAGATATACGGCGTTGGAATATTTTGTGGGGAATACGGATTGGCCGGAAAACAACGTGAAAGCGTATCGCTATTTTCCGGCGCGCGGAGAAGTGTATGAGGAAGGAACGGTTTTTGATGGGCGGTACCGCTATTTGTTATTTGATATGGATTATGGACTGGGGCTTGAATTTCTGGATACTTATGGGAATTCCCCGGATTCCTGGCTGTTATGGCAGCTCTTGGAGACGCCGATATTTCATACTCTGACACAAAGAGAGGAATTCCGCGATTTGTTTTTGTTGGAAGTGGGACATTTGATGGGAGGAAGCTTTTCTGAGAAAAATGTGACGGAAGCATTGAACGGATGGAACAACAAGCGGGAAGAGGAACTTAGATACATGATGGAAGAAAGTCAGGTCCTGAAAGATTCGCTTTGGGAATCCGATGATAATAACATGGAAAAAGTTCGTCAGGAGATGGAGGAAATCGTTATTTATGCCAGAGAACATCCGAAATTGGTGCTGGAAGAGCTAAATGATACATGGGATTGCGGCGATTTGGTAAAGATGGATTTAGAAATACCGGAGGGAGTGCGGCTTGCCTTTTCCGGCATGGAAGTCGGCGGGGAAAGCGTGGAAACATGCTTTGAGAAAATTCCTTTGGAGGTAAGTGGCAGGACGACGCCGGGAATTACAATCAAGGGTTATATCGTCAATGGGGAATTTTTGCAAGGGGATACGCTTTTGTTGGTGCCTGGAGAATATCAAGAGAAAGAGGAAGAAAGCGTTAGGTTGGAGGTCGTGATTGACACGGAAGAGGCGGAAAGCCTTACCATTGACACGTATCATATTCAGGGTACGGAGGATTATGTGATTTTGCGCAATCAGGGTCAGACTTCTCTTAATCTGTCTTCTTATGGGATAGGAGATTCTCTGGATGCCGGCGGGGAGGAGCGGTTATCAGATCTTACTTTGGCAGCGGGAGAGTGTTTTTATGTTTATGGCCGAAGGTACAGCGGGGAAATGGAACAAAACAGTATGCAAGTACCGTTTGCATGGAATACGGAGGAGCCGGTTGTGTTATGGGATGCAGAAGGAAAAATCCTCGAAGTAAAAAATCTGGCGGTTCAATAAAGGTTCCGGCCTATTTCTTTTTGTGATGCCGCACGCACTCGGCAGGAAGTTTGTCAAGAAGGATTTGAAAAAGCAGGGGTGCGCCTCATGGCACGGGCAATTGCCTGCATTCGGGGCAGACAGGCATCGAAAAACATTTGATAGGCCTCGCAAAACTCATTTTCGCCCCCTGGCAGTTCCTTGTGTCTGCGGCAGCCGCTTCTGCAGATAAAATAATAAGGGCATTCCCTGCATTTTTTAGAATGAGGCAGGCTTTTTTCCACAAATCCGCTTTTTTGGCTTTTCCGGGCGATCATGTCCAGATCATCTTCCTGAATATTGCCGATTCGATATTCATCCAGCACATAAAAGTCACAAGGGTATACGCTGCCATCGGCCTCCACCACATTTTGACAGGTACAGATTCCCGTCTGTTCGCAAGATTCCGGCGGATAGCCCATTAAGATCGAAATATAATTTTCAAATTGTCGGATAAAGGGCTGTTGTCCGTGCCTTAGATCCATTTCCCACAAATCGAACAAATCAATTAAAAATTGTCCGTAGGTTTGGGCCGTGAGAGAATATTCCTGTTGTCCGTGCCTGGCTCCAATGGGATCCAGACAGGCGATATATTGCTGCCAATGGAACCCCAGCTTGCGATATTGCTCATAAATGCGGCGGATTTTGGGAGCGGTTTTAGCATTTACAACGGTCAGCACGTTAAAATCCACGTTCGCTTTTTGCAGCCGCTCCGCCGCCGAGAGAACGGAAAAATAAGTGTCGCCTCCTGCGGTGTCCTTACGATAGGCATCATGCGTTGCTTTCATGCCATCTACGGACAAGCCCACCAGAAAATGATGTTTCGCCAGAAATCGGCACCATTCATCATCCAAACCAAGCCCGTTTGTTTGGAGCGTGTGTTGGATCGTCAGATGCTTTTGATTATATTTTGCTTCCAGTTCGAAAAGCTTTTTGTAAAAATCCAGTCCCACCAGAGTGGGCTCGCCGCCCTGAAAGGCCAACGTGCATTGACTGTCGGCATAATCCATGACACGCCGAACCAGGCATTCCAGGGTTTCAAGACTCATAAACCCATAGGAAGCCTGATTGCGGTTGCGCATCTCGTCCGCATAAAAACAATATTTACAGTTCATATTGCACAAACCGGAAGACGGTTTGATCATCATGAAAACTGGAGGCATTTTATTCTTCTTCTCCGTATTTTTCCAATAATAAAGGAATTCCGTATTCTCTTTCAGTTCCTTTGAGGCGGTTGATGTAATTTTTTAATTGGCCGCGGCAATGCTCCGGACCACCCTCCCGCATGACCGTCCACATAGGATCCTCGTTATACCGGGAAGACTTCATCATCCGGTCCGTCCAGTCCAGAATCATTCGGGCTCCCCTGTCGCATAGATCGGGACGTTCCTTTGACAAATCATGGAGCTCATGGGGATCGTCTTTTACATTGAAAAGCAGCTCGTCCGGAATCAGATGGTAGCCGCCGTGTACCGTGCGCATATAGAGATAATCGTCAAAGCGGACGCTTCTCTGGCATACATGGGCGCACTGGGTCAAAACGACGTAGTCCTTGGAACAATCCGTTCCGTCTTTCAGCGTCTTGGCAAAGGAAACACCGTCATGTTTTAA
Organism: uncultured Acetatifactor sp.; assembly: GCA_947625255.1. Classification (GTDB taxonomy): domain Bacteria; phylum Bacillota; class Clostridia; order Lachnospirales; family Lachnospiraceae; genus Acetatifactor. The sequence goes on from CANQNT010000026.1 coordinate 21,825, forward strand.
CTTATCCCAGGTTATCAGGGGCGTGTTCAAAAGCTCTCTCATCGTAGGCAGCAGATCCACATTGTCATGGAAACCCTTTGCCACGGCGCCTTGCCGCATACCGGGCCATTTAATGATCAGCGGAATCCGGCATACCGGTTCGTCAGCCAGTCCATGCTCCGCATAAATCCCAAATTCGCCGATATCCTCACCGTGATCAGAGGTGATGATGACGGCTAAATCATCATTGTAAAGATCGTTGGCCTTCAGCCAGCTGATAATCTGTCCGATATTGTCATCCGTGAAGCGGATGCCTGCGTCATAAAGGTCCAGAAAATGCTTGGCTTCTGCCAGCGTCCTGAGTCTGCCGGGATGCTTGGGGCAGGCAGGACTTGGAGTGTCATGCCACATATAAATCTCATTGGCACAGTGAGGTCCGATATGTAGGAGATGCTCTTTAAAAATGTCTTCCGTAATCCAGTCATCCGACAAAGGCTGGCCGGTAAACAGATTTTCACAGTCATCCGGGGCACGGTATGGGGTATGGGGATCCCAGTAATGGACATGCATCATCCAGTTGTCCTTTTTCCCGTTTCTTTCCAGCCAATCCAACACATGGGGCGTTACCATATCCGCGGATTCTCCGCCCCGATTCCCCACATTGTAGCATTCATGTAGCCCGGCGTTAAACCACCAGGCGCTGTGCCGCTCGGCAAAGGTGGAAAAGGACACAGTGTGCATACCGGCTCTGCGAAATTGCATAAAGAAACTGTTTTCAGAGACATCATCCGTAAAGCTTCGGTTACGTCCCTGCAAATGCAGATCGGCGGCCGTGCCGCCATGCCCCACGATCCCGTTGTGAATGCCATAAAGTCCCGTCACCATGGATGCCCGCGAAGGGAGACAAGGCGCGTTCGGACAATAATAATGATCGAACCGCACGCCGTCCCTGGCCACCTCGTCCATGACAGGCGTAGTAGGCCTTCCATACCCATAACACCCCATATGATCGGCGCGTAATGTGTCGATATCAAACATTATAACTCTCATGATACGAAAAAACCTCCTTTAAATTTTTCGATACTTCTGACCATAAATAGTATGATTGCCGGAAAACGATAGGAATCGACCCGTGATAAAGGGACTGCGCTGCGGGTTCGCTCATTTTGGTCCTCCTGGGATATGAAATCCATGATACGTTAGCTTCGCTCAAACATTTCCTTAAAAACAAGGTAAAAGGCCACGGTGGAAAGCATTCCGGCACCCCAGGCGAATTCAAACAGGCCAAAAACCGGCGGCACCAGGGCGATCAACAGGCAGGCGATCTTCTCTGTGTTTCGGGCGGAAACTCCTTGTCTGGTCAGGCGTCCGATGCCCCACCAGATGAAGATAAGAAACAAAATCATTACAGGATAGCCGAAATTGATGCCATAGTCCAAATAAATATCATGGGTATCCTGGATCCAGTGATCCGCCGTGAGCTGGAAGCCTTGCTCATCGTAAGGCATGCCCCTGAGGGAAAGGTGGGTAAAGAACCATTTATAAATCGTATATCTGACGAGGATTGCATTGCTGCCGTCCTCGTATTCCAAGGCAGGTATTTTATCCGGATCTGTTTCTTCGGACAAGAAAGTGCCCGTGTCTCCGTTTTCGGTTTTGGAAGAGACGCTGTCATCGGAGGAAGAGCGCAGTGCTTCCATTTTGCCGAAAATTCCTCCCAAAAGCTCTGAGAAAGAAACATATTTTTCAGAGTTCCGTTCGTCCCAGGAATGAACGCGTTCTTCCTCCGAGTACCCTTCCTGAAAATAAAAGAGGACGTGGGGATGAATGGTCGGAAGATATCGTACGGCCAGATATGTCACCGGCATAATCGCCAGGAAAATTCCCACCAAAAGAAATCCCATGCGGAAAAAGACTTTTTTCCCCGTGATTTTGCAGTAACAAATAAGAAAGAAAATCGTCAGAACAAAGGTCGCGAGATATCCGGAGCGGCAGATTGTCATAAAAATAAAGGAGTAGCAGCCCCCGGCCAACAGATAGAAAAAAATTTTCATCCATTTGTTTGAGCGTTCCCTGGTCAGAATAAGAAGCTTGGCCAGAATCGCTGCAAGGCACATACATAAAAACATACTGTTATGATTGGGATTGCAGAAATTACCGTAATAGGCAACTCTGTCGTAGGGACGGAACAAAAGGGAATGAGCCTGAATCGCCAGAAAGCCCAGAATGATACCATCAATGACGCCATAAATCGTATTTTGTCGTTGAACGGGTGTCTGCCTGGTCAGGTAATAGCACAGGAATAAGACGAAATAACATTCCGGCCAGAGATAGTCGCTTTTTGAAAAAATCATCAAAAGGAGCATGACAACCCAGAGGATGAAAAGTGGTAAATAGAAGTCAGGACGATATTTTTCCACAAAAAAACTGATACAGGTATGGATGATGCAATAGCCCATGAAAAAAACTCCAAGGCCGATCATGACGGTGTCCGCCGCCAAAAAATCCAGCCTTTTGGAAATTGCCGCAGGAATGAGAATCAGGAGAAGAATCCCTCCCAGAATGCTCCAGACAAGATAAGGCAGCTTATGCGCTTTGATATCATTCCAGTGGTAATTGGTCATGATTATGATCGCCATGAGAAAGCCAAGGGAATCCCTTGAAAATTCAATAAGACCAGTATTCCATGCTACTGTTTGTATTTGTTGTGTACCGACGCAGACCGCAAAGAGGCAGAGCGCAACCAGCAGCCGTTGAGGATTTGCAAGAATTTTGGTAATGAGGTTTTCCTTTTTTCGCTCCATGATTTTCATAAAATCCTTTCTAATGAAGAACCATATTTTTCTCGTTTGTATGGCCTTATTATATCCAATAATGTCACTGATTTCAATGTTATTTTGCCGTTTTATCCAATTCACAGGTAACAGTGATGCGATTGATCAGGTCGGGGTCATGTGAAAAGAGTCGGTTCAAGGCGCTGGACAAAGGCAATGGGGCTGTGTTATGATAAAAAAAATGGATTTATCTCGGAAGGGAGGAAGTTCAAGGATGAAAATCGGAATTATAGGAGCGGGCGGAATCGCGGGAGTGCTGGCAATGACCATGGCACAATTGGAGGAGGTGCAGACCTATGCCATTGCTTCCAGAACCCTGGAAAAGGCTGAAGCCTTTGCAAAGAAGTACGGATTTGAAAAGGCCTATGGAAGCTATGAAGCGCTGGCGGAGGATCCGGAGGTAGAGCTGGTGTACATTGCCACGCCGCATTCCCGTCATTATGAGGATATGAAGCTGTGCATCGGGCACGGGAACCGGTCTTGTGTGAGAAAGCTTTTACAATGAACAGTGTCCAGGCGAAAGAAATTGCAAAGCTGGCCCAGGAAAAAGGGGTGCTGGCGGCAGAGGCCATTTGGCCCAGGTACATGCCTTCAAGACAGATGATTCAAGAGCTTTTGAACAGCGGTATTATTGGAAAGGTGGGGGCGGTGACGGCCAATCTTTCCTATCCCATCAGCCAGGTGGAGCGCATCAAGAATCCGGCTCTGGCTGGAGGAGCGCTTTTGGACATCGGAGTCTATGGGTTGAATTTTGTGCTGATGCACTTTGGAACGGAAATAGAACGGGTGGAATCCGCGGCAAAGCTTATGGAAACCGGCGTGGACGGCATGGAGACCATCACTATTTTTTACAAGGATGGACGAATGGCGGTGCTTACCCACAGCACGTATGTCCGTTCTGACCGAAAAGGTATTTTCCATGGAGACAAGGGCTACATGGTGGTGGAAAACATCAATAATCCTCAGTCTGTGGCTGTTTATGATGCCAATGATCGGCTGGTACGGACGGTGGAAATGCCGAAGCAGATCAGTGGGTACGAATATGAGATCCTGGAATGTGTCAAGGCGATTCAGGAAGGACGTTTGCAGGTTCCCTCCATGCCCTTGCAGGACACGATTTTTGTCATGGAGGTCATGGACGGGCTTCGGAAGCAGTGGGGCATGGTATATCCCCAGGAGCGATAAACAAAATTTTTGTCGGGGGGCGGAGGAATGAGCGAAAAGCAGGAAGATGCGGGACTTTATCAGGAACAAATGGAATTGTATTATGACCGTCCTGCCCGCAGATGGGAGGAGACGCTGCCCATTGGTAACGGCAGTCTGGGCGGTATGATCTGGGGCGGCGTCGACGAGGAATTAATCGGGCTGAACGAGGAGAGCCTCTGGAGCGGGTATCGCCGGGACAAGCAGAATCCCCAGGCTTTTGAAGGTCTGGCAAAGGTAAGAGAGCTGGTTTTTCAGGGAAAATGCTTCGAGGCGGAGCAATTGATTGAAAAAACCATGTTGGGTGAATACAACGAATCTTATATGCCTCTGGGGAATCTGCATCTGACATACCATGGTATGGACCGGGGACGCGCGGCACAGGAGAGAGCCGCTTCTCTCTGGGAAAAGGTGCGGGATTATGAGCGCCGCCTGCATTTGGAAGAGGCTCTGGTTACGGAGGATTTCCGTGTGGACGGGGTGTGCTGCCATCGGGAAATGTTTGCCTCCAAGCCGGGGAATGCCATGGCAATACGCCTTACTGCGGATCAGGCTGTTCAGGATGTGGAAATCTGGCTGGAATCTCCCTTGAAATGTGTATTCACGGAAGAAAAAGAGGGATTGGCATTCTCGGGGAAATGTCCGGAGCATCTGGATCCCAGTTATGTACGGAGAGGAGAGAGCGCGGTAATCTGGGGCTATCGGGGAATTCGCTTTTATGGCGGGATCTCTGTGGCGGAATGCGATGGAAAGGTGTCGATCGGGGGCGGCAGAATCCGAATTACAGATGCCTCGGTTATTGTCCTGACAGTCTGGGCGGTGCGGCCCGCCACGCTGGAAGGAAAATACGAGGATTGGAAAAGGCAGCATATTCAGGATTATCGGAGCATCTATGATAAGGTGGAGCTTTACCTGGGGCCTCAGAGCGGGGAACCTACGGATGAGCGTCTGCGCAGGCTTCAAACAGGCGGTGAGGACAACGGTTTATTTGCCTTATATTTTCAATATGGAAGGTATTTGATGATTTCCTCATCGCGCAAAGGGAGTCTTCCCGCCAATCTGCAGGGAATTTGGAGCTGGGATTTTCAGGCGCCCTGGAGCGGCAACTGGACCACCAACATCAACACGGAGATGAATTACTGGCCTGCGTTAAGCTGCGGGCTGGAGGAATGTCTGGAGCCTTATTTTGCCTTTGTGAAAAAGCTGGCCTTATTTGGGAAAAAGACGGCCTGGGATTTTTACCGCTGCAGAGGGACGGTACATCATCATAACGCGGATGTCTGGTATGCCGCCAACCCGGTGGGAATCGCCTATGGAGCGGAAGCGGGGCAGCCCGGCAGCGTCTGTTGGTCCATGTGGCCCATGGGCATGGCATGGCTGGCTCAGGAGTTTTATGCTTATTATGAATATACGGAGGATCGGGAATTCCTGGAGAAGCAGGCTTACCCCTTGTTTCGGGATGTGGCCTGGTTTTTAGTGGATTGGCTGGTTCCTTATCAGGGAAGCTATGTGACTTGTCCTTCCACGTCCCCTGAAAATAAATTCCGCGATGAAGAGGGAAGAGCCTGTGCCGTCACGATGGCATCGGCTATGGATATGGAGCTGACCCGGGAGGTCTTTGAACATTATCTCGATATTTGCCGAATCCTGGAAATGGAAGAAGATCCCTGGTCAAGGGAGCAGGGGGGACAAGACCTGATAAAGGAGGTACGGCAACGGCTTGCCCATCTGGCGCCCGTGCGGGTTGGCAGCCGGGGACAAATTTTGGAATGGTTCCGGGAATATGAGGAAGCGGAACCCGGTCACAGGCATTTGTCTCATTTGTATGGATATTTCCCTTCCGAGTTGTGGGCCGGGGACCAGGAGATGGAGAAAGCCGTGCGGATTTCCCTGGATTCGCGCCTGAAAAACGGCGGCGGGCATACGGGTTGGAGCTGTGCCTGGATTATCAACCTGATGGCAGTGTTGGGGGATGGAGAGGGGGCCTGGAAATATTTGCACACGTTGCTCACCAGATCCACCTATCCCAACCTTTGGGATGCGCATGAGCCGTTCCAGATTGACGGCAATTTTGGCGGTATCGCGGGCATCGCCAATATGCTGGTGCAGGATCGGGGCGGGGAATTAAAACTGCTTCCCGCCTTGCCGAAGCAATTCTCGGAAGGCTATGTGAGAGGTTTGCGGATCAAGGGCAATCGGGAAGTTTCTCTGACCTGGAAAGAGGGTAAGCTCGCGGCATCTGAAATCAGGCCCTTGTCTAAGGAGGGTACGATTCTGTAAAAGGGCCGCCTTCCGGCGGTTTCCTGCGAGAGCAATTTTTCTAAATAACTGGGCAAATTCAAGCATTGTTTTATGGTGGTGTTTTGATATAATGAAAAAAAGAACGACAAATGTTTGACGCAATAGAAAGAAAGGATGACGAGACATGAGCGAAGCGAAGGTTTGGGCGGAAAAGGTGTTGATACCGACTTATGAGATCGGCGAGGCGGAAAAAAATCCTATTTTCCTGGACAAGCGAGTATATCAGGGGAGCAGCGGTAAGGTCTATCCTTATCCGACCGTGGAAAAAATCAGTGACGAAAAGCATGATAAGGAATATGAAGCGGTATTTTTGGAAAATGATTATCTCAAGGTCATGGTCCTGCCGCAGCTTGGCGGCAGAATTCAGCGTGCCTACGATAAGACCAACGGCTATGATTTCGTTTATTATAATCATGTGATCAAGCCGGCCCTGGTGGGATTGACGGGGCCTTGGATTTCCGGCGGAATTGAATTCAACTGGCCCCAGCATCACAGACCCACTACATTCCTGCCGGTGGACTATCTGCTTGCGGAGCATGAGGATGGAAGCAAGTCTGTTTTGCTGCATGACGTGGACCAGATGTATGGAACCAAGAGCCTGATGAAGATTACCGTTTATCCGGACAAGGCTTACATAGAAATCACAGGACAGCTTTACAATCGGACATCCCTCCCCCAGACTTTCCTTTGGTGGGCCAATCCTGCCGTGGCGGTAAATGACAATACCCAGTCCATTTTCCCGCCGGATGTGCATGCGGTCATGGATCACGGCAAAAGGGATGTGTCCCGTTTCCCCATTGCCACAGGCGTTTATTATAAAAAAGATTACAGTGAAGGCGTGGATATTTCCCGGTATAAGAATATTCCCGTTCCCACCTCTTATATGGCTGAGAAATCCAAATATGATTTTGTAGGCGGCTATGATTATGGTGTGGGAGCGGGCGTGCTTCATGTGGCGGATCACCATATTTCCCCGGGAAAGAAGCAGTGGACCTGGGGAAATGGAGATTTTGGACGTGCCTGGGACCGGAATCTGACGGATGAGGACGGCCCTTATATTGAATTGATGACGGGGATGTTTACGGATAACCAGCCGGATTTCTCCTGGCTGAAGCCCTTTGAGGAGAAGACCTTTACCCAGTATTTTATGCCCTACAAGGCGTTGGGCCAGGTGAAGAACGCCACTACCGAGGCCGCGGTGCATCTGTCCCTGGAAAACGGTATGGCGAAAATCCTGGTGTATGCCACTTCCGTCCGGGAAAACGCCGAAATCGTGCTTACGAAGAAAAAGGCCGGTAATGGGAAAAAAGCAAACGGCGGCCTTAACGAGGTAAGGAATGGTGCGCCGTCCTCACCAGAGGGCGAGGTGGTTTTGCGAGAGACAGCCAGAATCTCTCCCGTGGATATTTTTGATAAATGTGTGCCGGTGGGAGATGCCAGGGAAGAGGAGCTGCACCTGGCCGTTTACGCGGAGGGAAATTGTCTGGTGGAATATCAGCCGGATGCGCCGGAAATCCCGAAGATGCCGGAGCCTGCCCGGGCCGCTGAGGAGCCTGCCCGGATCATGACCAATGAGGAGCTGTATCTGACGGGAAAACATATCGAGCAGTACCGCCATGCCACGTATCAGCCGGATCCCTATTATTTGGAGGGCTTAAAGCGGGATCCCGGAGATATCCGGATCAACAATGCCTATGGAGAACTGCTGATGCGCAGAGGACGGTTTCAGGAAGCGGAACCCTATTTCCGCAAGGCGTTGGAGCGGCTGATCTGGAAAAATCCCAACCCTTATAACAGTGAGACCTACTATTTGTTGGGATTAAATCTGTTTTACCAGGGACGGGAGCAGGAGGCCTATGATGCGTTTTATAAGGCAACCTGGAGCAATGAGCAGCAGGAAATGTCCTTTTATTACCTGGCCGTCATTTCCGCTAAAGCCGGAAAATATGTGAGTGCCCTTGCTTTCGTGGAGAAAGCCTTGGTAAAGAACGCCCATAATATCAAGGCCGGAGGCTTGAAGGCCTATTTGCTGAGAAAGCTGGGAAAAACTGCTCAGGCTTTGGCCTGTGTAGAAGAAAATCTGGCATTGGATCCTTTTGATTATGTGTCCGGCAACGAAAAGGTGCTGCTGGCCCACAGAGAGAGGATTGCGGCAGAGGGGGCAGAGGATGGAGAGAAAAAGCGTCGAAAAGTAGAAAATTATTTGATGACGGCCCGGGATTACGCTGAATTTGGCGCTTATGAAGAAGCCATCGGCATCTTGCGGGAGTGTGGGAGGAACGATCCCCTGCTTACTTATTATGAAGCCTATTATCAATATCTGTGGGAGGGAACGGATTCCGGCCGCGGTCTTAGTGACGCCGTTGTCGCCCTGCTTGCCAAGGCGGAGGCCCAGCCTTCGGATTATTGTTTCCCGAATAAGTTGGAGGATATCGCGGTGCTGCGTTTTGCCATTGATCACGGTGCGGCAGCCAAAGCGGCGTATTATCTGGGGAATTTGTTCTATGACCGCCAGCAGTGGGAAGAAGCCCTTGCCCTTTGGGAGGCTTCCGCGGAGGCGGATGGCACATTTCCGACCACGCAGCGCAACCTGTCGCTGGTTTACTACAATAAGTGTCACGCCCCCGAGAAAGCCAGAGAGGCCATGGAAAAAGCTTTTGTCCTGAATCCCACGGATGCTCGCGTTTTCCTGGAGTTGGATCAACTGTACAAAAAGCTGGGATGGACCTTTGAGGAGCGATTGGAGAATTTTGAAAAGCATCAGGATATGATCCGGGGCAGGGATGATTTGTATATTGAATACATTACCCTGATCAATATGTGCGGAGATCATCAGAGAGCTTATAACTGCATCATGGGACGGAAGTTCCATCCTTGGGAAGGCGGAGAAGGCAAGATTACAACGCAGTACACGCTCGCGCTGCTTGGGCTGGCGAAGCAGGCCCTGCGGGAAAATCGGTTTGGGGAGGCGGAGGAGTTGCTGCGCAAAGCGCTCGTGTATCCCGAGAATCTGGGAGAAGGCAAGCTGGAAGGCACCAAGGACAATCATTTGTATTACTATTTGGGGTTGGCATTGGAACGTCAGGGAAGACAAGAGGAGGCTTTGCGTTGTTTTGAAACCGCCACGGTTGGAACCGATGAACCGGCAGGGGCCATGTATTACAATGACCAGCCTGCGGATATGATCCTTTATCAGGGATTGGCTTATTTGAAATTGGGGAAAGTGAAAGAGGCCCGTTCCCGCTTCTATCGGCTGATCGATTATGGCGAGCGGCATTTGGAGGACGAAGTTAAAATTGAGTATTTTGCAGTATCGCTGCCGGAATTCCTGATCTTTGACGAGGATTACACGGCCAGAAACCGCGCCCATTGTAATTACCTGATGGCATTGGGGAACATTGGCCTGGGCCAGTTGGATAAGGCGAAACGTTTCCTTGAAGAGGCTGTCAGGATTGAACCCTCTCATATGATGTGTCGGATTTATGGAAGAGATTTGGAAACGGTTTCGGAGAAAAAAGTGGAATAGGAGGAGCGGCCGGGATGAATATTTCGCTGCATGGAATTTGGAAAGCGGACATCGGGGACGGCAGGATTTATGAGATGCGGCTTCCCGGAACCTTGGACGAAAATCAAATTGGATATCGGGACACGGGAGCTAACCAATGGCATCCCGATGCGGCGTTGGGAAACGAAAACGAGAGCTTTCATACCGATGTGATTGCCACGCGGTTTACCAGGCGCTATACTTACGAAGGAGAGGCCCGCCTGACCAGGGTGGTGGACGGGGCGCTCTGGGAAGAAGTGTACGCGGAAATTGCCCGGGGGAAGCGCGTTTTCCTGGAAGCGGAGCGGGCAAGAGTGCTGCGGCTTTGGGTGGACGGAGAAGAAGTCCCAGATTTTATCCCGCCATCCATCAGTACGCATCATATTTTTGAAGTGACGGGACGAATCCGGAAAGGGAGTGAACTTTTGCTCATTTCCGATAACAGCTATCCCGGGCTGCCTCATGATGCCATCGTGTATTCATCAGCGGCCACGGATGAGACCCAGACCAATTGGAACGGGGTGCTGGGAAGCTTATGTCTGCGGACGGAGCAGCCTGTTTTTCTGGGAGAACCTTTGGTTTATCCAAAGGGAGACAGCGTTACCGTAAAAATAAAACTTTATGCCAATGGCCCTTATCAGGGGGCCGTTCGGGTACATTGCGATGCCCTGGAAGAGGACGTGACGGTGGAGGCAGGAACCCAAAATCCAGAGGAATCCAAAGTCAGGGCACAGGGAAATGCAGTTGGCGATTCTGAGGGCATGGCAGCGGAGGTACGCATCCAGGGTTTGGAGAGTGCCGTAGGCGGGGAAACTGCCGGTTGTGGGGCGGTGGAAGTGGTTTTGGAAGGGCTTCCCTTGAAACGGGATATCCGCCGCTGGGATTTGGAGGAAGGCAATTTGTATGAATTGTCCGCATCCCTGATGGGCGGAGAAACCAAAACAGTGCGGTTCGGGATCCGGGATTTTGGGGATGACGGACGAGGAAAGCTTGCGGTCAACGGGCGCACTATTTTCCTGCGGGGAGAAGCCAATTGTGCGGAATTCCCGGAAACAGGGCATCCGCCTATGACCGTGGAGGAATGGCTGGACATACTGGAGCGTTATCGCTCTTATGGCGTCAATTGTATGCGTTTTCACTCGCACTGTCCGCCGGAAGCGGCGTTTGCCGCGGCGGATCAATTGGGAATTTTAATGCAGCCGGAACTTTCCCATTGGAATCCAAGGGATGCTTTTTCTTCGGAAGAAAGCTATCATTATTATAAAACGGAGCTTGTGCAGATTCTGGAGATGCTGGCGAATCATCCTTCCTTTGTGATGCTGACCTTTGGGAATGAACTGCAGGCAGAGGAAAAGGGACGCGAGAGAATGCGGGAGTTGTTGGCACTGGCGCGGGAAAAGGATGGAACCCGTCTGTATGCCAATGCTTCCAATGCCCATTATGGAGCGATCGGATGTGATGAGGCTTCGGATTTTTATACGTCTCACCAGATTTATGACCGGGACCTGCGGGCTACCTCCGCCAATATGCAGGGATATCTCAATCATCGTTATCCCAGCGCCATGTCGAATTATGACGATGAAATGACTTATTTGCGGGAAAAATATGCCAAACCGGTATTTACGTTTGAAGTGGGACAGTACGAAGTGCTGCCGGATTTCGCGGAGTTGGAAGCATTCAAGGGGATTTCCGACCCGGCCAATCTGCGGCTGATTCAGGAGCGTGTGGCGGCAAGAGGTCTTTCCGGCGTCTGGGAAAAATATGTGGAGGCCACGGGGGAGCTTTCCCGCATTGGTTATCGGGAAGAGGTCGAGGCGGTGCTTCGGACGAAGGCATTGTCCGGAATTTCTCTTTTGGGTCTGCAGGATTTTCCCGGACAGGGAACGGCATTGGTCGGAATGATGAATTCGCACTTGCAGCCCAAGCCCTATGAATTCGCCAGACCGGAACATTTCCGCGGCTTCTTCCGGGATCAATTGCCCCTGGTGCTGCTGCCGAAATATACTTGGGAGACGGGAGAGACGCTTTCCGCGGAAATCAAGTTTGCCAATTATGGAAAGACGGAGATCGGCGGGACGGTGGAATGTGCGTTGTATTCACAGTCCCGGAGCGAAAAAGGCGCGTCCTGGGAGGAGAACGCTTCCGATGTGCTTTGGCAGACGAGTCTTCCCCGGGTAATATGTCCCCAGGGAGAACTTTCGGGAATCGGGACATTGGAAATTCCCCTGGATTCCCTGGGATTGGAGGAGCCGGCGCGGCTAAATCTGGAAGTGCGGATCGATAAGTGGACCAATCGTTATCCGATTTGGATTTATCCTCCTATTACACCGGTATGCCCTGAGGATGTGTATGAGGCGGTTCGCCTTGATGAAAAGGCGAAAAGTATTCTGGCTGCGGGCGGCAAGGTATATTTGACCCCGCCCTCGGTCAAAGAGGCGCTGCCGCCGTCCATTCAGGCTCAATTTTCCACGGATTTCTGGTCCGTAGGTACTTTTGCGGGACAGCAGGGAGGCATGGGACAGCTCATTGATGCAAAGCATCCGATTTTTGACCGTTTTCCGACGGAATTTCATACCAACTGGCAGTGGTGGCCCATGGCAACCCAGAGAGCCGTGATCTTGCCGGGACCATATGCGGCAATTATTACGGAAATGGACAGTTATGCATTTCTGCGGCCCATGGCCCAGCTTTTGGAATGTCGTTGCGGGAATGGGAAACTGCTCTTCTCATCCATGGGACTGCAGAACCTGCAGCGGTATCCGGAAGCTCGTGCGTTACTTCGTGCCATTTATGATTACATGGGTTCGAAACGGTTCGAACCCAGGCAGGAAATAGAGACTTCATTTTTTGAATTGCAATAGAAGTGGGTTTGATTTATAATATGCTCAATGGTTTGGAAGGAGCGGAAGGATTCGTAATGATGCCGGCAAGGTTTAAGACAGAAGAAAGCCGTCGGTTTTACCGCCAGATCAGCAGGCTCGTGGTGCCCATCGTGGTACAGAATCTGCTGAGTGCGGCAGTGAACTCGGCGGACGTGATCATGCTCAATTATGTGGGACAGTCCTCTATTTCGGCGGTGTCTCTGGCGGCCCAGTATTCCAGTATCCTATTCATGGTCTATTATGGGTTGGGAACGGGTGCCACCATGCTTTGTGCCCAATATTTTGGAAAAGGGGATATGCGGGCCATTCAGGTGGTGGAGGGAATCGCTTTACGGTTCTCGATTTTGATTTCCGCGGGTGTGGCCTGCGCCTCGGTTTTTTGTCCGGAACTGATGATGCATCTGTTTACGGAGGATGAAGAGCTGATTGTCATCGGCGCATCGTATCTGCGGTGGCTGAGTATCGCCTATCTGTGCTGGGGTGTGACGGAAGTCTATCTGGCGGTTCTAAGGAGCATTGGCCGGGTGGCGGTCAGTACGATGATGAATATGATGGCCTTTGGTCTGAATATTTTACTGAATGCCGTTTTTATCTTCGGCCTGTTCGGCGCGCCCAGGCTGGGGGCCATGGGCGTGGCGCTTGCCACCTCCTTGTCCAGGCTGGCGGAGTTGGTTGGATGTCTTGTGATTTCCCGGCGCAGCAAGGATATCAAATTAGACTTCCGCTACCTCTTTGTGCACAATAAACTTTTGTTTTCGGATTTTGTACGGTTGTCCCTGCCCGCCATGTGCAACGACGTGATCTGGGGAGCCGCTTTTTCCATGTATTCCGTGATTCTGGGACACTTAAGCAGCGATGCGGTGGCGGCCAATTCTTTCATCGTGGTCGTGCGTAATTTTGGGACGATTCTATGCTTTGGATTGGCCAGCGCGGGCGGTATCTTGTTGGGAAATGTCATCGGAGAAAACCGGCTGGAAGAGGCCAGGAGGGATGCCAGCCGCCTGATGCGGCTGACGGTGGTCAGCGGGGCCCTTGGGGGCCTGATCATTTTGGCCGCCACGCCTTTGGTGTTGCATTACGCGGAGCTGACGGATCAGGCCATGCACTATTTGAAGTATATGCTTTTGATCAATACCTATTATGTCATGGGCTCGGCGGTGAATACGATGTTAATTGCGGGAGCCTTTCGAGCAGGCGGCGACAGTCGGTTCGGCTTTATCTGCGATACGGTGGATATGTGGTGTTATGCCGTGCCGCTTGGATTTTTCGCGGCGTTTGTCCTGAAGCTGCCGGTGCTGTGGGTGTATTTCTTGTTGTGTACGGACGAATTTGCCAAGTGGCCCTGGGTTTTGAGGCATTACTTCAGTGGGAAATGGCTGAAAAACATTACTCGGGATGATTTGTTTGAGGACAAGAGGAACCAGGCATCCGGGGCAGAAGTGTCTTAAGAGGATCTGGCAAACGGCGTGGCAGCCAGAGGAAAAGAACGATAACGGGCCACAAATACCATAAGGAGGGAAAGTATGGGATTCTTTGCGGAGGAGAATGGAAAGCTGATTTTCCGGGAAAACGGAGAAACAGTATGCGTGGAAGCCTGGGGGCAGGACAGTCTGCGGGTTCGCGCCAGGCTGTTGGGCGAGATCGATGAGGGAAGTGTGGCCTTGCTGCCGCAGGCGCCCAGTGACGTACAGATTCAGATCGAGGAGTGGCAGGCTCAGATTGTCAATGGAAAACTGCGGGCCGTTTTGCAGGTGCAGCCCTGGGGCCGGTCTTTTCGAATCCTTTTTTTTAATGAAAAGGGAGAGGAGCTGCTGTCGGAAATCCCCAATGGCGGGGCCCTGGCGCTGCGGGCCCATGAGTATCGGTCGCTGCAGGGAGGGAATTATTATCTGAAAGTTTCCTTTGTGTCCAATCCCGGGGAAAAGATTTACGGCATGGGGCAGTATCAGCAAGAACGCTTGAATCTCAAGGGTTGTAATCTGGAATTGGCCCATCGGAATTCACAGGCCAGTATTCCTTTTTATATTTCCAGTCTGGGCTATGGTTTTCTTTGGCATAACGCGGCCATTGGCGAGGTGCATTTCGGCCTGAATACGACCCAGTGGGTGGCACAGTCCACGAAGCAGCTGGATTATTGGGTTACTGCGGGAGACACCCCGGCTAAGATTGAAGAGCATTTTGCGGATGCGGTGGGAAAAGCGCCCATGATGCCGGAATATGGCTTGGGCTTTTGGCAGTGCAAGCTGCGGTATTATTATCAGCAGCAGGTCGTCGACGTGGCGAAAGAATATCGGAAACGGGGAATTCCGCTGGATGTTCTGGTCATTGACTATTATCATTGGCCCAGATGCGGAGATTATCGCTTTGATGAAGAATATTTTCCGGACCCCGCAGCCATGGTGAAGGAATTGCATGATATGGGGATTGAGACCATGGTATCCATCTGGCCCCAGGTGGACTGGCGCAGTGAGAATTATGAGGAAATGAAACAGCAGGGGCTTCTGGTGAAAAGTAACGCGGGGATTGACGTGCAGATGCTTTTCCATGGGAACAATGTGTTCATGGATGCCACCAATCCCCGCACCAGGAAATATGTTTGGGAAAAATGCAAACACAATTACGGGGACTTGGGAATCCGCACGTTCTGGCTGGATGAGGCGGAACCGGAATTTACCACCTATGATTTTGGACATTATCGGTATTATGCGGGAACCGTGGAGGAAATCGGCAACATTTATCCCAGGGAATACGCCAGATTGTTTTACGAGGGACAAAAGGAAAGCGGCCAGGAGGACATTGTCAATCTGATCCGCTGTGCCTGGGTGGGCAGTCAGCGGTATGGGGCTTTGGTATGGTCCGGGGATATTTTTTCTTCGTATGAGGATTTTCGGAAGCAGATTTGCGCCGGGATTCACATGGGAATTTGTGGAATTCCCTGGTGGACCACGGATATCGGAGGCTTTCATGGAGGGTGGATCGAGAAGGAAAGTTTCCGGGAATTATTGATCCGGTGGTTCCAGTTTGGAACATTTTGTCCTGTCATGCGGATTCATGGCTGTAGGCAGCCGGCAAAGCCCATTGTGAATCAGGCCGGAGAGGTACGGGAGCAGACCGGGGCGGATAACGAGATTTGGAGCTTTGGAGAAGAGGCTTATCCCATTTTGAAGAAGTTCATTTTTATCCGCGAGAGGATGCGGGATTACACCAGAAGTCTGATGGCCCAGGCCCATGAAAAAGGAACACCATTGATACGGGCTCTTTTCTATGAATTCCCGGAGGATCCGATTTGTTGGGATATTCAGGACAGCTATTTGTTCGGACCGGACATTCTGGTGGCGCCTGTCTGTTGGGAAGGCGCCCGGAAGCGGCGCGTGTATCTGCCGGCCGGAGCAGTCTGGGTTGACGCCTCTTACGGGGAAACCTATGAAGGCGGACAATTTGTAGAGGTGGATGCGCCGCTGGACACGCTGCCCGTTTTCCTACGGGATGGAAAGCAGGGATATTTGGTGGGAATGCTTTAAGGAAAGAGAGTTTTCTTCCGAGGAAAGGCGGGAGAAGGATCGGAGTAGAAAAAGAGGAGGTCAGGAGAATGTCCTTTCAAGGAAGAATGCGGAATACGACGCGCACACAGAGTGGGCCCCTGCGGAATTTCAGCCCTGTCAATGTAAAAAAGCTGGGGAGAAATGATCCTTGTTGGTGCGGCAGCGGAAAGAAATATAAGCAATGTCATAATCAGTTCGACCAGCGGCTGGAGAGCCTGGAGTTGCAAGGTCACATTGTACCCGGCAGGAATCTGATCAAAACCCCCGCCCAGATTCAGGCGATTCGGGAAAGCGCGAAGATCAATATCGCCGTCCTGGATTATGTGGCGGAGCACATTCAGGCAGGCGTGACCACGGAGGAAATCGACCGTTGGGTTTATGAACAGACCGTCAAATACCATGGAATTCCCGCGCCCCTGCATTACGAGGGCTTTCCCAAAAGTGTCTGCACTTCCATTAACCAAGTGGTTTGTCATGGTATTCCTTCCCCTGACGTGGTGTTGAAAGAGGGGGATATTGTAAATGTGGACGCGTCCACTATTTTGAACGGTTATTTTTCTGATTCTTCCAGAATGTTTTGTATTGGTCAGGTTTCCGAGGAGAAGCGCAGGCTGGTGGAAGTGACGAAGCAAAGCATTGACGTAGGTCTGGAGCAGGTGAAGCCCTGGGGTTTCCTGGGGGACATGGGGCACGCGATTCATGATTTTGCCAGGGCCAACGGCTACAGCGTGGTGCGGGATATCGGCGGGCATGGCGTGGGTCTGGAGTTTCATGAGGATCCCTGGGTGAGTTATGTGTCCCATCGGGGAGAGGAGATGGTGATGGCTCCGGGCATGATGTTTACCATTGAACCCATGATCAATATGGGAAAAGAGGATATTTACATCGATGATTCCGACGGCTGGACCGTCTACACCGAGGATGGGCTGCCCTCCGCCCAGTGGGAGGTGCAGGTCCTGGTCACGGAAAGTGGTTATGAGATTATTTCCTATTGAATATTGAATTTTTAGTTGAAATATGATATTCTTATACCAATGGGACGAGGTTCCAAAAGAATCCAGAGTTTTGGATTTTGCTAAGCAAATTTGAAAGGAGACATATTATTTATGAAGAAGTATTTCTGTAATCCTTGTGGCTACACATATGATCCGGAAAAAGGCGATCCTGAGCATGGAATCGCACCCGGAACCGCTTTCGAAGATTTGCCGGATGATTGGGTTTGCCCTAATTGCGGCATCGACAAGTCCATGTTCCAGCCTTGCATCGACAACTACAATTAAATAAGATATGAGGAAAGCCGACAGAACGACCTGCCGGCTTTCTCTAGTATAAATGGAGGAAAAGATGGCATTACATCAACTGGAAAATGAGCATTTATGCGTGACCATAGATGACCATGGAGCGGAGCTTTGCAGTGTCTTTGACAAAGAGGCGGGTTGTGAACGGATTTGGAACGCGGATCCAAAGGTGTGGAACCGTCACGCGCCCATTTTGTTTCCCTTTGTGGGAAGAGTGATTCAGGGCAAGTACCGCCATTTGGGCAGGGAATACGAAATGAAGACCCAGCACGGTTTTGCCAGAGATATGGATTTTCGGTTCGTAGAACAGACAGCGGACTCCATAACGCACAGCTTGAAAGACACGGAGGCTACCAGAATCATTTATCCGTTTTCTTTTGAACTGTTGGTGACGCATCGGCTGACGGGAGCGAATGGAAGAACCCTGGAAGTGGAGTGGGAAGTGGTCAATCGCGGGGACGAGGAAATGCTGTACTCCATCGGCGGACATCCTGGCTTTACGACCCCGGCTTCGGAAACGGAAAAACGCTCTCAGTATTATTTGGAATTCCCCGGCAAGAAAACGCTGGAATACATTCTGGTCAACCCGGCGACGGGATTCGCGGTGCCTGAAACGGCCTATCAACTAAAGCTGGAGAATGGTTATCTGCAGATTGCTGACAATCTTTTTGACAAGGACGCGCTGATTTTTGAAAAAGGGCAAGTAAGTGTCGTGAGAATTGCCAGGCCTGATAAGACACCTTACGTCACCATGGAATGTCCGGGGTTCTGTTCCCTGGGGGTATGGTCGAAGCCGGAGGGACGTTTTGTTTGTCTGGAGCCCTGGCTGGGACGGGTGGATGATGATGGTTTCCGCGGGGAATTAAGAGAAAAGCCCGGGGAGCAGAGTCTGCCCGCAGGCGGACGAAAGCATTACTCCTATCGCATAGAGTTCCATGCATAAGGCTTTGTCCGAAAAGTTTGTGCGGTCTGAGGCCGTGGCTTTCGTGAAGATCAGGGCCAGGAAGTAGGCAGTGGAAAGAAAAGAGCAGGGAGTGCGGAAAGCGGCAAAGATATCGAGGATTTAGAAAAAGGGGTTGCGACAAAAGCGGAATAGAAGGCTTTTGCCGCAACCCTTTCATTTTGTAACGCATATTATGGTCATGTGGATGCGATCTTGTCTCATATCTTGTCGCGGATCTGTGCGTGGAGGGACTGGAGGGAGTGAATCTCCCCTTTGCCGTGCTGCTGTACGTAGCGGATTCCTTCCGCGGTAGCTCTGGCCCCAGCGATAGTGGTCATGTAAGGGATCTTGCCCTTAATGGCGGCCTTGCGCAGATAGCTGTCGTCATGGACACTATCCTTGCCGACAGGGGAATTGATGATCAGGTCGATCTTGCCATTGGTGATCAGATCCAGGACATTGGGACGGCCCTCGTAAAGCTTGTTCACTTTTTCCGCGGGGATACCCGCTTCACGGATCAGCTCGCAGGTATTGTCGGTGGCTGCGATTCGGAAGCCCGCTTCCGCGAACTGCTGTGCCACCTCCACAATTTCCGCCTTATCCTTGCGGTTCACGCTGATCAGGACGGTACCCGAAAGGGGAAGCTTGGACTGGGTGGCTTCCTGGGCTTTAAAGAATGCTTCGCCGGCGGAAGCGGAAAGCCCCAGCACCTCTCCGGTGGAACGCATTTCCGGTCCCAGAAGAGGATCCACCTCCTGGAACATATTGAAAGGGAACACCGCTTCCTTTACACCATAGTAAGGGATGTCCAGCTCTTTCAGAGCGGGAACGGGAGAAGGACGGCCCGTGATATCGGAAGTAATGATATCCGTGGCAAGGGGAACCATGCGGATGTTGCAGACCTTGGATACCAGGGGCACGGTACGGGAGGCTCTGGGATTGGCTTCCAGGACAAATACCTTACCGTTTTCAATGGCGTACTGCATATTCATCAAACCTTTGACATGCATTTCTTCCGCGATTCTTCTTGTATATTCCTTGATGGTTTCCACGTTTTCCCTGGACAAATGCTTGGACGGAATGATACAAGCGGAGTCGCCGGAATGTACACCGGCCAGCTCGATATGCTCCATGACCGCGGGAACGAAAGCATGAGTGCCGTCGCTGATGGCATCCGCCTCGCATTCCGTGGCATGATTCAGGAACCGATCGATCAGAATCGGACGATCCGGGGTCACGCCAACGGCGGCTTTCATGTAATCGGTCATGCTCTCATCATCATAAACGACTTCCATGCCGCGGCCGCCCAGTACATAGGAGGGGCGTACCATGACGGGATAGCCGATCTTGTGCGCGATGGCAAGGGCTTCTTCCACGGTGGCGGCCATGCCGGATTCCGGCATGGGAATCTCCAGCTTCTCCATCATGGCGCGGAACAGGTCACGGTCCTCCGCCAGGTCAATGACGGAAGGAGAGGTCCCCAAAATGCGCACGCCGTTTTTCTCCAAATCTGAAGCCAGGTTCAGAGGAGTCTGTCCGCCGAACTGGGCGATAACGCCTACGGGCTGTTCCTTTTTATATATGCTCAATACGTCTTCCAGGGTTAAGGGCTCAAAATAAAGCTTGTCCGAGGTGTCATAGTCCGTGGAAACCGTTTCGGGATTACAGTTGACAATAATTGTTTCAAAGCCCAGTTTCTTCAGGGCCAGGGCCGCATGGACACAGCAGTAGTCAAATTCAATGCCCTGGCCGATACGGTTGGGACCGCCGCCTAAGATCATGATCTTAGGCCTGTCATTGTTGACGGGATTCTTGTCCGGCGCGTTATAGGTGGAGAAATAGTAAGCGCTGTCCTGGGTGCCGCTGACATGAACGCCCTCCCAGGTCTCTTCCACGCCCAGACCGATGCGCCGTTCCCGAATCCGGGATTCGGGGATGTCCAGCAGGATGCTGAGGTATTTATCGGAAAAGCCGTCCTTTTTGGCCGTTACAAGCATATCATCGGGCAGCGTGCCGCCCTTGTAGGAGAGGATGGCGTTCTCTTCTTCCACCAGTTCCTTCATCTGCTCCAGAAAATAGGTCTTCACATGGGTAATGGCATTCAATTCCTCCACTGTGGCTCCCTTGCGCAGAGCTTCGTACAGCAGAAAATGGCGTTCGCTGGAAGGGGTAATCAGCTTTTTGCAGATCTCGTCCTTGCTTAAGCAGCTGATCTTTGCAATCTGTCCCAGACCATAGCGGCCTGTTTCCAGACTGCGGATGGCTTTCTGGAAGGCTTCCTTGTAGGTCTTGCCGATACTCATGACCTCGCCGACGGCGCGCATCTGGGTTCCCAGCTTGTCTTCGATGCCCTTGAACTTTTCAAAGGCCCAGCGGGCGAATTTGATCACCACATAGTCTCCGTCAGGGACATATTTATCCAGTGTGCCATACTTGCCGCATGGAATGTCCTTGAGGGTCAGCCCGCAGGCCAACATGGCGCTGACCAGGGCGATGGGAAAGCCGGTGGCCTTGCTGGCGAGGGCGGAAGAACGGGAGGTTCTGGGGTTGATCTCGATGACAATGATCCGATCGCTGACCGGATCATGGGCAAACTGCACGTTGGTGCCGCCGATGACCTGAACGGATTCTACGATTTTGTAAGCCTGCTCCTGCAGACGCTTCTGGACTTCCTGGGAAATGGTCAGCATGGGCGCGCTGCAGAAAGAATCTCCCGTGTGTACGCCCATGGGATCGATGTTTTCGATAAAGCAGACTGTGATCATGTTGTTATCGGCGTCGCGCACGACTTCCAGCTCCAGCTCTTCCCAGCCCAGCACGCACTCCTCTACGAGGACCTGTCCTACCAGACTGGCCTGCAGACCTCTGGCGCAGACGACTTTCAGCTCTTCTCTGTTGTACACCAGCCCGCCGCCGGCGCCGCCCATGGTATAAGCAGGGCGCAGAACCACAGGATAACCCAGATCGTCGGCAATGCGAAGCGCTTGTTCCACGCTGTATGCCACTTCGCTTCTCGCCATTTCTATCCCTAAGGCGGTCATGGCGTTCTTAAACTCAATGCGGTCCTCGCCGCGTTCGATGGCGTCTACCTGGACACCGATTACTTTTACGTTATACTTTTCCAGAATTCCCTTCTGTGACAGCTCCGCGCACAGATTCAATCCGGACTGGCCGCCCAGATTGGGCAGCAGGGCATCGGGACGCTCTTTCGCAATGATTTGCTCCAGGCGTTCCGGATTCAAAGGCTCGATATAGGTCACATCCGCTATTTCCGGGTCGGTCATGATCGTGGCGGGGTTGGAGTTTACCAAGACGATTTCGTATCCCAGCTTGCGCAGCGCTTTACAGGCCTGGGTACCGGAATAGTCGAATTCGCAAGCCTGACCAATGATGATGGGGCCTGAGCCTATAATAAGTACCTTGTGGATATCTGTTCTTTTGGGCATAAGTTTCCTCCAAGTCGCTCTTAAAGCGAGCGGTTTTCTAAAAAGTATAGCATATTTTTTACAAAAAAGGAATAGCAAATGAATGGCTTGACAAAAAATCTGTGGTATCTTACCATGAAGACAAAAGGATCATGGAATTGACGAAAGAGGAAAAAATATGGATGACAAGACGACAAAAAAGATTCTGGACGCGCTGGACCGGGAGTACGGGATGGAGAAAGAGGGCTTTTTATTTGGGGCTGACTGGCAGCTTTTGGCGGCGATCATGCTCAGTGCCCAGAGCACGGACAAGCAAGTGGACGAGGTGTTGCCCGGATTATGGAAGCGATTTCCCGACCTGGAATCCGTGGCGGAGGCGGATTTGTCCGAAATAGAGGAGCGGATCAAGAGTGTGGGCCTTTACAAGAACAAGGCGGCCAATATAAAAAAATGCTGTAGGCAGATTCTGGAGGAGTTTGGTGGAAAGGTTCCCATGGAATTGGACAAGGTGGTGACGTTGGCAGGGGTGGGGCGCAAGACCGCGACCCTTTTTCTGGCGGATGCCTATGGAATTCCGGGGGTGACGGTGGATACCCATGTGTTTCGCATCAGCCGCAGAATCGGCTGGGCACAGGGCAATCATCCGGTCAAAGTGGAGCAGGAGTTGATGCAGGTACTGCCCAGGGAGCATTGGAACCGCATTAATTTCCAATTGATCTATCATGGACGCGGCATCTGCACGGCAAGAAAGGCCAGATGCGGGCAGTGTATCCTGCAGGAGTGGTGTGAAAAGAGGCTGTAAGCGGCGTCAGGTCATAGTAAGACTTTCGTCGGCATATACTTGTGATAAGAACAAGATGGCATTGCGGCATGGGCAGCAGTGCAGATGGAAGCATATGAGAGAAAAAAGAAGTTGGGAGGAATTCGTAAGGGCCAGTGAGTGGTTCCGGGATATGGAAGAAGAAAAATGGAAGAAAATATGGAGAGGCGGAAGACTCGTTGGCAGCGCGTTATTCCTCCTCTCTATGTTTTTTGTGGGAAGAGCTGTGGGATATGTGCAGCAGGTCGTAGCCTCCTCCTCTACGGAGGGAACGGTGGTCATGGAAGCGGAAAACTGGGGACTTGGCTTTGGAAAGGCCGGAACGCAGCCTACGGGGAATACCTCGGCTGCGGAGTTGGCCAAATATGACGCATATTACATAGGGGACGCCGGGGAGAAGACCATTTATCTGACCTTTGACTGCGGATATGAGAACGGCAATACAGGAACAATTTTGGATGCCTTAAAAAAGCATGATGCCAAGGCCACTTTTTTCGTAGTTGGCCATTATCTGGAGTCCGCTCCTGAACTGGTGAAGCGCATGGCGGAGGAAGGGCATACGGTAGGCAACCATACCTACCATCATCCGGACATGGCCTCCATTTCCAGCAAAGAGAAATTTCAAGAGGAAATGGATGGGGTAGCCAAGGCTTATCAGGAATTGATCGGAGAGGAAATCGCGCCCTATTATCGTCCGCCCCAGGGGAAGTACAGCAAGGAAAATCTGCAGATGGCCCAGGAACTGGGATATCATACTTTTTTCTGGAGCCTGGCTTATGTGGATTGGAACGTGGACGATCAGCCGTCCCACGAGGAGGCCTTTGAAAAACTGTTGGGCAGAATCCATCCGGGAGCGGTGGTGCTTTTACATAACACTTCCCGTACCAATGCGGAAATTTTGGATGAACTGTTGACCAAATGGGAAGAAATGGGCTATCATTTCGGAACGCTGGAAGAGATCGTGACCGATTAGGTCACGATCCAACAGAATAAAATCGGAAATACCAATGACGGCAGCATATTCATAGTCTTACAGTCTTTGATATTCAGGATGGAAAGTCCGGAGCTGGCAATCAGGAAGCCTCCTACGATGGACAGCTCCGTCATCATGTCGGTTGTCATAAAATTGCCCAATGCCAGGGCACAGACGTAAATCAATCCCTGCCAACAGAACAGCACACCTGCCGACAGTGCCATTCCGATGCCATAGGTGGAGGCGAGTACCATCGAGGTGACGAAGTCCAGAGTGGCGTTCGTGAATAAGTAGGTATGGTCCCCATAGAGGGCGCTTTGAATCGGGCCCAAAATGGACAAGGTCCCGATACAGTACAACAAAACGCCGGTGGACAGCCCCTTGCTCAGCTGCCCTGCGGAAAAGCGGGAAGTTAGGTTCTGAAACCGGCTGTCGATATCCAGAGTCGTACCAATCAGACTTCCAAGGGCCAGACTGACAATGAACAGAACCGGATAATTGCTGTTAGGCATATTCTGAACGATCGCATTGATTCCCAGGCCGGTCGCCGCCAGTCCCATGGCCGTAAACAGGGCGTTTTGCTGCTTCTCCTGAATCCCTTTTTTAAAAACACTGCCAATTACGCTCCCGGTGAGAATGGTACAAGTGTTTACAATTGTTCCGATCATCTGGAAAACCCTCTTTTCTCTATCTGATCTGTCATGGGGAACGCGGGCCGCCCGCTTTCGCCATCCATAAAGCCGGACAGGGGTCATTTTCAGCCCGCCGGATGGACCGGCGCCCATATAAATGATTATACAAAGCGTCTGGCAAGTTGTCAAACAATAATGGATGGAGCTGCTGCGAATTCCCTGATAAGGAGCAGGCCGCCATCCGAGGAAAGGTCGCCGCCGTTGAAATCAAATGAAAGTAAAAAGGGTAAAAATATTGCATATATAATATTTATGATATATTATAAAAGTGGGGACAGGATAGTTTTCATAAACTGGATGAGACTACTATGTATAATACTAACGCGGGAGAAATGATAGTATGACAACGATGACGATTATTTCTGCAGCCAATTTTTTACCGATTAATAAGGTGAACCAGCAAGAGAGCTTGGCCCAATTAGCCGCGGAAGAATATTTCCCGGAGGGTGCGCCAGTTCGGCGCTTGAAATATAGGCAGGTGAAAGTCCTGTCCCGGTAAAGTTTAGCGAACAGCCGG
>CANQNT010000027.1 GCA_947625255.1 uncultured Acetatifactor sp.
TGCTGTTGGGGTCAATGGTGTCAAAGTGGTCGTTGATGGCTATATACCGCACTCCGTATTTTGGAAAAGTGAAGTTGATATAAAGTGTCAAGCATTTTTGAGAAAACACAAAAACCATCTTGATTTTATTCGCAATATCGAGTACAACCTGACTTCCGTCGTTTCTCTCAAAACCTGGTACTCAACTGTCAATCAACATACAGTTTTCGAAGAGTGCATCAACTTCGGTTTTGGTAAGATACAGGGCATCAAGATTGGTCAGTCCGGTCACAGCCTTGACCTTCTCATTCACGGCCTGATTTCGGGAAATGTTTATGTATGTTCCGTCCTCCCGCTCCACTATCCGAAAGTCGCGCATAAAGTTGACCAGATCATAAGAATTCACCTGGTTATGGAAACATTTGATTTCCATGACCCTTAAAAGAAACAAGCTAAGGTAACAGATTAAAAAGTGGCCGTAGATTGTTTCTTTTTTTTGCACATAAACCGACCGTGCATCAAGGTAGGACTTCGTGATCCGGAAGGATTCCTCGATCTCACATGATAAACGGGGAGCATTTGTATGGTTATGATTTTCCTAATCTTCACGCCATTCATATTCTTTTTTTGCAAGAAATAGGTGAAAAGCGGAAGAGAAAGTCATATATTTTTTTGCGCGATAGTGTCATAAATATATGATATAGTCGATGTTATATATTTGATACCTATACGCCATTCTTCCTCAGATCATGGATGGAAAACTATGAGGAAGTCCGTAAGCTGTCCATAAGGGAGGAGATCAAGGGCGCCAGGAAGATGCAGGCAGGAGGGATCTTGTTCTGCGGGTACATAGCGGTTTTGATCTTTATGATCCTTGACAGGCTAAGCGCCGGGCAGATTACGGTAGGCGCGGCTGTATCGCTGATTTCGCTTTTCCCGTCCGTCATGAACAAAATGATCATAACCGTCTCTAACGGGATGAACCGTATGGTGAAAGCGGGGCATTCCATAAATGCATTGCTGGAATTTGAAAACCTGGAGAATGGGGAGGATGCCTTTGAGCTGCCTGTCCGCGGCATTTCGTTCCAAAAAGTGGAATTCCGCAATGTGTCCTTTCAATATCCGGGCACTTCCAGGCAGGTACTGAAAAATGTCAGCCTGTGTTTTGAAGCCGGGAAACAATATGCGATTGTAGGCGAAAACGGGGCGGGCAAATCCACCCTGATTAAGCTGATGCTGGGGCTTTACCATGTTACGGAGGGGCAGATCCTGATAGACGGAAAAGACATCCAAACTTATTCGGGCGGGGAAGTCCGCGGCTTGATGACCGCGCTGTTTCAGGATTTCCCGCGTTATTACACAAGCATTGCGGAGAACATCGGGATGGGGGATATTGAGCACGTCCAGGATATGCCGCGTATCATAGAAAGTGCCCAAAAAGCGAATATCCATGAAAAAATTATGGGCTTGCCGGATGGATACGGCACAGTGCTGGGAACGGCGCTGAAAAACGGCGTGGATATTTCCGGCGGGGAATGGCAGAAGCTGGCCATCGCAAGGCTGCTCATGTCGCCCTGCCAGATCAAAATCCTGGACGAACCCACGGCGGCGATGGATGCCGTCTTTGAATATGAGTTATATCAGGATTTTAAAAAAATTATGGAAGGGAAAACGACGGTTTCCATTTCCCATAGGCTGGCTTCCTGCCGGGATGCCGATTATATCTATGTCCTGTCACATGGGGAGGTGGAGGAAGAGGGTTCCCATGAGAGGCTGATGGCAAACCAGGGATTATACGCAAAAATGTATATGACGCAGAAGGAGATGTATCGATGAAAGCCGAAAAGACTGCCAAAAGGAACTATTTGTTCCTTACCATAAAAATAATCTATCAAAATGCGCCGGTCAGGTTCCTGCTTTGTATCGGTATGCTGGTTTTTACCTCCTTTTTTTCCGTATTGAACTTGATGGCGACGAATCACCTGACCGATAAAATCACCCATGTGCCTTATGTCTGGGAGGAAACGCTGTTTGCGGCGGCCCTGTTTTGCCTCACGCTCCTGTTGAACCAGTCAAAAAGCTTCATCAACCTTTTAGGCTCCTACCTCTGGATCACGGCGGAACTGGCACTCCAAAGGGCCCTGATTCAAAAGGCGGCAAACAAAACAATGCTTTTTTATGATACGCCGAATTCTTACCAAAGTATACAGAAGGCAAAGGAGGGCTATAAGAATGCGGTGGGGACGACGATGATGCTGATTTCGGCTGTGACAGGCTCCCTGCTGTCCGTCTTTTTCATGGCCGGGTACTTATGGCATATTAACCGTCAGGTTGTAATCGTATTGCTTGTGCTGGTGGCCCTGAAGGGGATTCACTATAGGGCCGAGACAAAGAGGCTGCACAGACTGCGGGAAGAACAGGCTGAGAAGACCAAGAAATGTGAACTGTTATCGTCCTGTTTCTGGGAAAAAGATGCAAGAGTATATGGGGCCTCGGGATATCTGTATACCCAGTGGAAGGAACTGAATGAAACGATCATCCGGAAAAGGTCGGTTGAAAAACGGAAAAATATAGTGTATCTGTCTGTTTCCGATCTGTTGTCCTTTATCGGCTATGCCCTCGTGATTGTGATGTCCGTTTCCCAAAATCTGCAGAATGCGGATATGGCGGGCGGTATCAGTGAAATTATTGTTTTGTTTGTCGCAATGGAGTCTGTATTTGCCAATGTGAATAACATTATTTTAGAGTTTGGGAACCTGGCGGAAAATATCTCCATGTCAAAGGATTTATTTGATTTCCTGTTTAGCGCGGACGACAAACCTGGATTAAAAGAATTCTGCCGGGATTCTGCCCTAAAATTGGAAAATGTCTCTTTCCGTTATCCGTCCGCGGCCGCAGACACGCTGAAAGGCATCAATCTCACTGTTTCCTACGGGGAAAAAGTCGCGGTAGTCGGAAAGAATGGCTCGGGGAAGTCCACGCTTGTCAAGCTGTTATGCGGACTGTATGAACCGACAAAAGGCGGGCGGTATTATGGGAATCGGCTTGAACTGGCGGAGGAGGGGTATGAGAATGTGGCGACGATGTTCCAGGAGGTAAATACGTACTGCCTGTCCCTTGCAGAAAATGTATGCGTCAGTGAAACCAAGAAGCTGCCTGACAAAGAAAAAGCAGAAAAAATACTGAAGGATGTCATGGGGGAGGAATGGATTTCAGCGTATCCTGATGGGATGGAAACGAAGATAGGCCGCGCCTTTGGAGGAGTTGACCTGTCAGGGGGCGAAAAGCAGAAGATCTCGCTGGCCAGGACATTTTACCGGAAGAGCAGCCTCCTCTTTTTTGATGAACCGTCCTCCGCGCTGGATCCCCTGGCAGAAGACAGGCTGTATCAGGATATTTTGGATTTAAGCAAAGGCAAGACGGTGTTTTTTATCACCCATCGCCTTGCTTCCGTAAAACTTGCCGACAGGATTATCGTCATTGACCACGGTGAAATTGTGGAGAATGGAAATTTCGAGGAACTTATGGCATACAACGGACTTTTTGCCGAAATGTA
This sequence comes from uncultured Acetatifactor sp., assembly GCA_947625255.1. Taxonomy (GTDB): domain Bacteria; phylum Bacillota; class Clostridia; order Lachnospirales; family Lachnospiraceae; genus Acetatifactor. Next base: position 3,536 of record CANQNT010000027.1, read on the forward strand.
CCATAAACAGAAAAAGGGGTTGGAATAAGCATTGTTTGATACAATACCCGATCTCTCCTTTCTGCTGTCTTTGCCCCATTTTGTGGTGCAGATACATGGAAGGAAGTTGAAAGCTGCGGCAGTGTCTGTAAAAGCCAGCCGTCTATATGTAACTGGTAAATCAATGTCATAAGTTAATATCGAACGGCCTGAAATGCTTAGATTTTTTTTGTGAGGTCTCACCTTTTTATCTGCTGTGAATTCCGTTATTGCAAATCCGAAGCAGTTTGCCGTCAACCCGGCAAAGGATTTCAGCAGACAGCGGAAAATCACGCCGGACGTTCTTATTTCTTTTCTTGTCTCTAAAGGCTCTTCTTCTGCCAGGGTGGAGATGCTCGACTTTTGGGGCCTGGATCAGAAAATGCCATCCCTCCCCGCACTGAACCGGCAGCGCGCGAAACTCAAGCCCGAAGCGCAGGAAACCGTCCTCGCGAGGTTCAACGTTTCCATCAGCAGGCAAGCGGAATTTCCTTTCTCAGACAACGGATATTGCTACCTGGCTGCCGGCTCCACCACCACTTTTTTTCAGCAGTCCGAATCTGGCTCCCCCGGAGTGTTTCTGTTCCCCCGGACACTCTGCCGGCGGTGTCTATAGCATACATATAAATGCCATTTTTGAGGTTCATCACGCCAAATGGCAAAAAACCCCAAAAATGGGCTTCTATTGCGTAACAGCTCTTTTTTCTTGCCCTTTTGTCACTTTGAAAAAATGAAAAGCTCGAATTAGGTCCTATTTTAAAATGAAAGCTTATGGCTTCATCGTGAAGAGACAAAATAAGAAACGGCACGGTTCAAGCCGCGCCGTTTTGTAACTTGCACAATTCGCAAAGTTAATCACTCTGTGAAAAAAAATCCGCTATCAATGTATAACATTTTATCGCAAATGCGATCTGAATTCAAGAGAAAATAGAAAAAATAGATTTTGTATTTATAAAAAAAATATAAAATAAACCCGAATACTATTTTTTTTGTTCCTTTTATTCTACTCTTTTCATCGTTTTTTCCCCTTTTCGTTGTCAAAATCGCAGTCAGGCAAGAACCCTCGTTTTCCTTATAAAATAGAGCTTTTTAGGGCCTCTCGGACTCCGTCTTTTTGATTTTTCCGCAGTCAGCGATTCTTGTAAGCTTCCCTCTGATTCTTAAAGAAAGGCCATAAATAAAGGAAGTTCGCTTTCGCTTCGCAGAGTGATTAACTCTGCGAAAAAATCTGCTCTGGATTTTGTTTCCGTTTTTCCGAATATTTGAGATGTGGGGAGGCGGAAATGTGAAAGATGGACTTTGTGGGAGGGTAAATAAAATGAAGAAGCTGAACAGTGGGTGAGACTGTCTGCCGCAGTGCAGCGTCAGAATAATCAAAGAATATGCAGCAAAATGATTTTTTGACTGTCCGCGTCGGCAGTCGGACATCCGTAAAGATGCCGCAGATACGACTGTTGCGGCTTTTCTTGATGTTTTCATTTTGTAATTGTAACCGTAAGTGCGTTCGCTTCTGACTTCATGGAAATCGCTGCCGAAAAAGTCATGCGTATGCCGCTATGAATTATGAGGTAAAGGAAGTAATTGATATGGAAAAAGGGAAAATCTTTTCACACCTGAGACGGCCGTTGGCGATCCTGCTCGCATTTATCATGGTGTTCTCCGTGGTTCGGCTTGATGGTATGCCGACAGCGTATGCGGAATCGACAGGAGGAACGAACTCCGCGACGACTGGTAAAGCAACAAATGTTTACAGCAGGGAGGCGGATCCCAATACCATGGACACCTATCAGGATCTGCTGTTGAATGAGACGAACGGGTCTCGGTATGCGGGCCGTATCTGGACGGACAAGACGGTGTTCGCCTATGGTACCGATGCAGCAAACGGCGGCGTGACCGACAACCAGATCGCGCTGGACATGGCTACGGACGGTTACGAGGGCTCTGTGGGTTTTAGTGCCGACTTCGCGCATGTATTTTCTGCGCTCGCAAGTTCGCAAGTGGTAAATGAATATCCGCCCCAGCCCTTGGACGTGATGTTCCTGTTGGATGTGTCCGGTTCCATGGGCGCGACCGGATTGGATGGGAGTGGTAATACCACTTATGCAGACGAAAGTACTTTTGAAAACTCCGCTATCTACAAGACGGTCAATGCCATCAACGGCGCCATCGACATACTGGTCGAGAAGAATCCAGAGTCCCGATTCGGTATTGCGATCTACGGTTCCACGGCGGCGGTCTTGGTGCCTCTGGATCATTACACCAAAGGCGAGCTGAAAGCGGAATACGATAACTGGTATGGTTCTTCTGCCTCTAATCTTCAGGGCGTCCATTTCAAGCTGACGGCTACCGTAACGGAAAAGGGCAGTGGGAGCGAGACAATCTATTACGCCGACAACGCCGGTCAAACGAGTGACCAGGCCCATGGGAAAACTAATATTTCAGGCAACCGTACATTTTTTGGCACCGGCGGTCATACCACCGGTACTGGCACGAGTTCAGCCGATCCGATCCACGTGGGTCACATCACCAACGCCCAGGCCGGTCTCGCCGCCGCTATGGACCAGTTTATCGAGCACCCGGAATTAACCTGGGATACGCAGATCACAGGGGAAACCTATGTGCGGCTTCCCGCCTTGATCCATCTGACCGACGGCCAGGCCAGCGACCTGTCCTGGATCACGTCTGGGGAAAGTCGCGAACATGACTGGGAAAAAACGGGCAGCAACTGGAACAATGTCGACTGGAGGTATGATCTGGCGTACAATAGCCCGATCAATAATCAGCCCTCCAGCAGCAACACCTATTATAATGCTAGTCAGCTCACCGGCCACGGCGACGCAGCTCCCGTTATTTTCCAGACGCTAATGACGGCGTCTTATTACAAGTCTGCCGTGGAGGCCCTCTACAATAACAACGAAAGTGGTGCAAGGGACAAAGACGGCAAGCCTGTCTCTTTGTCCTGCTATTCTATATATGCCAGTGACACGAGCGGCTATAACACTTTGACCACGAAGCCTCAGGTCAAGGCCACCGTCGATGCCATCCTAGGACCGGAGGAGCACTTTACAGACGCTGATCCGAATTCCAGTAAAACGGACAGTAGCACACTGGAAACCGTTTCCGATGCCACATCAGGACAATACATCGACACTGCATATGAGCTGTTCAGGAAATGGAAAGACGGCAGCGAAACAGTAACAGATACTTTTACTAAGGATACGACTAGCAATAACAAAGACTTGAACGACATCACTATCACTCTGAATACCGGAATTGATCCTCAGGATGGTGGCGCATACAGTGCTGAGACTTGGGCAGGGGAAATAACTCACGAAGTCGTTGCGAAGAACATCAATTACGTGCCGACGGACAACTTCTACCAGACTGGCTTCGCGGAATTGGACAATTTGTTTGAACAGATCATTCAGCTGCTGTTGGGCCAGGTATTCATACCAATTTCCGGCGACAACGATGCAGGTGTTGGCGACTCCATCACATATCAGGATCCCATTGGGGACCTTATGGAGGTAAAGAACCGTTCCATTACGGCGACACCGTATCATACGGGAGAAAAACTGGGATTGGGCGAGACCACCTACGATATGGCTATGCTGCTGTTTGGCGAAATGCACGGCATGGTTCGTACCGGCGTGTACGACTACTATTGGCATAGTGAGTATCTTGAAAAGAATCCTAAATCTACACATTCAAACTTCCTGACTTCTGGCTGGTACTACGGGGATGCGGTTTCGGCAGTATACGGCGGCGCCGGAACAGTGCCGAAAGTATCGGAAGGGAGTGTGCCGGAAGGTAAAAACTGGACTTATGATGAAAATGATGCCGGTGCCGCCAAAGCATGGACAGATGGTTGGGTATATCGTCTGGATTATAAGACGTTGACCCAGTTTATTCCCCTTACTGAGGAAGTGAGCGATCCGAGTCAGTTGTCGCCCCAGATCCAGAACACGGTGTATACCGTGTATCGTTTCAATTGTGATAACGAAGATCGGAACCAGTTGCGCCGTAACCCTGTGTATGGCGCAGTGCCGGAAGACCTGAAAGAGACATGGAAGCAGTATTATATAGATAATCATAATACTTATCCTGCCAATAACACTATGTACGAGGATGTGCCCGGCGTGTTCCGCCTGAGCGATATCCGTGTCTGGGTCGAGGAATACGGGGACTATGTGGATCAGGGGAACCTGACCCCCAGCCAGTCCTACGATAGCTCTCTTTATGTGAATATTCCGGTAGCGGCGGTGCCTACGCAGCTGGCTGAGATCTCAATTAATCCGAATGGTGACATGAGTTATAAGACCAATCTGGACACGAAAGAACAGTCTACGCCTCTCAGGCTGTTTTACGCCGTGGGTTTGGATGATGAGATCCTGACAGAGGATGGGTCCAGTGTGAACATCACCGCTATTCCATCGGAGTATTTGGAGGAACACAGGGATGAGATGAGCCGGATCGAGTTCATCTCCAACTATTACAGCGATACGGTGTATGAGGACTACGCGACCAGCGCCGCGAACGTGACCCGCGGCGATCCTACGGTGAGCTTCTCCCCGAGCGCTGATAACCGCTACTATGTGTTCCAGAAGCCCCTGCCCCTCTATGCGCATGCTTACCGTGTACAGGAGGACGGCAGCCTGGCGCTTGTGGATAACGCTACCGATACTTGGGATGACAAAACCTCTGGAGGCAACGGCAAGTCTACCTGGGAGTCTTATAACGGTGTCCAGCAGTCCGCTGCTTCCTGGGTTGGCGGCGAGTGCCTCGGTACATTCGAATCCAAGGAGAAATTCTATGAAAAATATCCGTCCGGAGAAGGGCAGGAAGGCAAGATCGTATTCCTGGAAGAGGACCTGATGGATCATGTGACCTCTGATGCAGAGGGTAATTATGTCTCGGGTTCCCTGTCTTTTTCGTCCGATGACTATTTCTTCATGTTGGTGGAGTATTATATGCCTGAAAAAGGTACCATCGGTAAGGACAAAGAAGGAAACGAGGCGATAGGTACCCAAAAGTGCCATGTGGTACAGTATGCTGTGGCCCGTAAAGGCAGTGAGTTCGGTTCTGGTTTGGAGGCAGAGAATATTTCCAACGGAGATATGCTGTGCTGGACAGATACGAGCGGTAAGATCGATCAGGAGATTCGATACAATTCCCGGTCAGACACTGGCGACAATACCCGCGGTGAGCCTACTTATGAAAAGCTGGTCGGTGATGCGAGCAAGCTGCAAGATTATCTGAAGAGCTGCGGTGTCAACACGGAAAATTTGGAGGAAGAAGCACAATATTGGCTTGCCCTGCGCGAGGAACCGTCCATCAAGGCTGCACTGAAAAAGGCAGCTGAAGTTTATCACCATGCGAATGCGTCTGAGCTGAAGAAAGAAGAGTATGAAAAGTCGTTCCACTGGGCCGTGGTTGCCAAAGAGGGCGGTCTGCGCGTGGGCGATATGTACCAGAACGTGCGGCGGAAGACCGAGAATGTTACGGGGACTTCGAGTACCTACTATGTTCCGACCCTTTCCCCGAACTCCGGCATTGGCAACAATATTGTGATCAACAACTATCTGGGCAATAACGGCAAATTGTTAGTATCGGATATGCTTTTGTTGGTCACTAAGACCGTGAAACCTTCTGAACTGGGATCTGTAGATCCTGATGAAAGTTTTAGTTTCCAGGTCTTCCTCCAGGGCATGGCCGGGAAGACGGCGAATGCTGTTATGGTCAAGAAAGACCCTTATACCGGTTTGTGGCGCCGCCGCATTGCATCGATCGACGTGCTGACCAACAACCAGGGCTTACTGCTCAGTTCAAACGGCAAGGGTTTGGCTGTGGTGGATGAAAACATTAATCCCATCGAAAATCCGCAGTCTGGAGAACCAAGTTATTATGTATGGATAAACAATTCGGATGCTGTTAAAGACAACAGTGTGACGGTGTATTCAGCGCCAGAGATCGATAGTGAACACCACGGCGGATATACGGAGTATGTCAGCGGTGAGCAGCTGGAGAATACAGAGAATACCGATCACATCGAATACAAAGATGTTGATGGTACTGAGTATCGCGAGGGCGACATCGTGTTCTGGACGGATATAGCGATCTCTCTTATCCCGGTATCCAATGTGCCAAGCAACTGGGATGGGACTACCATGCCCAAAGATACGATCCAGAAGACAGACTTTAAGTTCCCCATCACTACGCTGAAGAACGACCAGGATCAGGGTCTGCGTTCCGGTATGTTCATGGACAGCATCTTTTCCGTGCGCAGCACCTACCTGACCACGCCGGTCGAGTTCGGGCTTGCAGGAGGCATTAGTGCGTTATATGACCAAACTGCGTTCCAGAACCCGAGAAAGACTGAATCGTTCGAGAGCAAGAAGTATGAGGGAGAGGAGCTTGCCAGTAACACCGCCCAGTTTACCCTCAAGGATGGTGAAGGTCTGTTGTTTACCGGCATGGACTACCTGGCCAGCTTCCGTGTAACGGAAAAATTGTCTGATGAACAGATCAAAAAGCATTATGTCCTGGATGGAGTGAAGCTGATCCAGAATACGAACTATGTGGATTTCAGTCTGGCAGATGAGAAACAGCCGGAAGTTTCTAACACGACAAACTGGGGTACTACGAATCCTGGTTATGCCCATGTGGATGGCTATTACTCTTTCACAATTGGGCCAGACCGTCGGACTATCAGCAAGCCTGAGCTTGTAGAAGACGTTCGACCCAACAATGCCGCTTATTTCGATAAGGACGGCCATTACTACTCCGTATACGGCGACACCTCCGAGTTGGAGAAAGCGGCGCATTTCACCAACACGATGCAAATTCCGATGCCTGAGAAGACGGAGACTACTCCCGGAGACGGCGAATTGGTGGGAGTCGGCGATTCTATTACATATGAGATTCATTGGGAGAACTACTTCAACAATAAAAATGATAAGGAACATATCATCGTGATGGATACACTGGATCCCGGTGTGACTTATGATGAAAAGAATCCTGCCAAGGCTTATAAAGAACCTGGTGGTAGTGAAGAACTTACAAATGATGCGAATGGTAACATAATTACAGCGACTTATTATGACGAAGAACAAGTTCTTGATCAGAACTCCGCACCTCCTTTGAGTTCTTTGTTTTCTATGGGAATAACGAAAATTCCCGCCCGCACTGTAGTATGGGATTTGGGAATTCAGGAGCCCGGAGCAACAGGTGTTGTGCGTTTGAATGTGATAGTAAATAAGAACGCTAAAGTTGGTTATGACTACAACGATACTGCGGACGGATTTGTTGGTCCACAAGGAGATTCTGATTACGAGGTATTCAATCAGGCCCGTGTCAAGGTAGGCAATAACCCGTTCCTTTTGACCGAGATCGTGGATAACCCTGTGCCTGACAAGACCGAGACGGCCATCGATAGGGCCGGAGGGAGTGGCGGAAACACGACATCGGAAACCGTCACGGAAGGCGACAACCTGAAGTATAACGAGGACACCAAACTCTGGGAAGGCCCTCTGGTAAACGTAGGGGACAAGATCACCTATGAGGTCACCTGGAAAAACAATGAAACAGACCATTCCCTGATTACCGTCAGAGATCCCTTGGATCCGGGGGTTGATTTCGTCAGCGCATCCTATGGGGAAATCACGCTGAAATTGGGCGAAGGAAAGTCGAATTCTGCCAGCGGAACTGTAAGCCTGACAGGGCATGATGAAAACGGCGATCCTCTGACGAGAACAGAAATTCCAGTAACGATTCAATATGTTGCCGAAGGGGAAGACGGTACGCCGGAGATTGTCTGGACCATCGGTGATAAAAACGCGGCTGAAGGCGTAACAGAGAAACTGGTACCTCCTGGAGCGGGCGGAACCGTGGGACTTGTCGTGGAAGTGACGGATCGCGCCACGCCCGCAGGACAGGTTGAGAATACAGCCTTTGTCCGCGTGGGCAACGATTCCGTTGAGCGGCAGACCAAAACGGTGGAGAATCCGACGCCCAAGAGGAGCAAGACGGAAACGGAACCCGGCAACGGTAAGCTGGTGGGAGTTGGCAGTGAGATCACCTATGAGATCAACTGGAAGAATTATTCGGATTCTGTAGCGCGGATCGTCGTGATGGATAAGCTGGATCCCGGCGTGGATTTTGGAAACGCCAGCGTCTATAAAAAGGGTGCCGGCGGTCAAATCATAATAGAAGAAAAGACAGAAGATGGAGAGAATATTTCCATCGTGTATTACAAAGAGGCTGGGGCTTATCATTATGTTTCGGCGGACGGTGAGACCCAGGAAGACATTCCCGTTCCTGCCCATACGGTGGTTTGGGATCTGGGCGTTAGGAAGCCCCGGGAAGAAGGCTATGTAGGCCTGACGGTCAAGGTAAATAAAAACGCACGTTTTGTGTACAACTACAACAGCGACTCTACGGATTTTGTAGAAGGGGCAAAGGATGCTGCCGGCAACCTCGGAAACGATTACGAGGTGTTCAACCAGGCCCGTGTCAAGGTAGACAATGACGAGTTCCTTAAGACGGAGCTTGTGGAGAACCCCGTATCGGATAAGACAGAGGAGAAACCCGGCGAGAACAAAACAGTAGGCGTGGGAACGAATATCACCTACAAGGTACACTGGGAGAATCCGCAGAACGAGAGCGCGGTTGTGACCATTACCGATCCCCTGGACAAGGGCGTGGACTTCGTGTCCGCATCCTTTGACGGTGTTAAGCTGAGTGCGGTGCCCGATGGGGGAGATGTGGAAATTACTGGAGAAGGCGCCGTGTTTGCAGCTGATGACGGGACCGGGCAGAAGAAAGTCACCATCAAGTACGACAAGGAGAACCATACGGTAACCTGGACCTTTACTGCAACGGCCCAGGCAAACACCGAACCTGACGTTAGCGGCGTGTTTGCCGGCGATGTAAGTCTGGAGGTGTGCGTCAACCAGGAGGCCTATTACAAATGGCAGTATGGTACGGGGAGAGGAGTGGATTCCCCTGTTGTTGACGACGACGCGAGAGACGACGAGGTGGTCAACCGCGCCAGCGTGGAGGTGGACAATGAACCCAAGGTTTACACGGACGTCATTCACAATCCCCTTGAGACAGGCAGCCTGACGGTGCGAAAAGTCGTCACGCCCGTGGAAGTGGGCGGCGAGGTTGACAATGACGCGGAATTTGAGTTCCAGGTTGACCTACAGGCTCAGAACGGGGACGGCCTGAGAGGCACGCTTACCTATACCATTTATGCTTCCAACGGGACACAAAAGGGTGATCCGCAGTCCTATGATGCGGGAACAACCGTCTCCTTTACGCTGAAAAATGGTGAGTACGCTGTTTTTGACAAGCTGCCGATCGTGACGAAATATGTTGTCAGTGAGAAATGGAAAGAGGATTATTACCTGAAATCCACTGAAATCGACGGTAATGATACTCCGTTTACGAATAATGCCGCGGCAGAGTCCTACCAGGTGAGCGGCACTGTTCCGGTTACGGATTCCACAGGCAAGGTAAGTGAGGTAAAGGAAGTAACAGTGCAGTATACAAACGAGAGACTGCACGAAAATGAAAAGACGGAGACGGTTCCCGGACCGGACCTGCAGGTAAAGGTTGGGGATCAGATCACCTATCAGATCGAATGGACCAATGACCAACAGCCCAGCGCGACCGTCAAGGTAACGGACTACCTTGACAAGGGCGTGGATTTCGTGTCCGCAAGTGACAATGGCCAATACGATGCCGCGAAGCACGTCGTGGTTTGGGACCTGGGTTCCAGGGAGTACGGTGCAAACGGTGTTGTAACGCTGACGGTAAGGGTCAACAAGGACGCGGTGAAGAACTGGAGCTATGGTTCCGGCGATGATCCCGTTGTGGATGATACAAGCAAGGATTACGAGGTGCGGAACCGTGCCAAGATCGAAATAAACAATCGTTCCGAGTACACCGATATCGTGGAGAACCCCGTGCCCGAGAAGACGGAAAGTGATCCCGGGGACGGTGAGATCGTGGGAATTGGGGACGAGATCACCTATCAGATTGGTTGGGCCAATACCAAGGACCAGCCCGCCACCGTGGTGATCACCGATCCCCTGGATCCGGGCGTGGACTTTGTCTCCGCGTCCTTTGGCGGTGGCATTAGTGACATTACGCTTAATGCGGACACCCCGGGCGGCCACGTGGATTCCGGGGACGGCGATTCGGCTGCCGAAACGCCTCCGACGCTTGAGATCAGCTACGACCCCGGCACACATACCGTGACCTGGACGCTCCGCAACGTGGAAGCAAACGACAAGGGAACCGTGAAACTAACGGTCAGAGTCAATGAAAACGCGGTGAAGAGCTGGAGCTACGGAACCGGCGACGATCCCGTTGTGGATAACAACAAGGATTACGAGGTGCAGAACCGCGCCCAGGTAAAAGTGGACGATGATTCCGTTTACACGGAGATCGTGGAGAACCCCATACCTGAGAAGACGGAAAGTGATCCCGGTGACGGAGACCTGGTCGGCGTGGGCGATGAAATCACCTACAAGGTCCACTGGGAGAACCCCCATGACCAAAAAGCGACCGTGACCATTACCGATCCCCTGGACCGGGGTGTGGACTTCGTATCCGCATCCCTTGGAAACGTGACGCTTACGGCGGCGGCCGACGGGGGAAGCGTGCATGTTGACGGCGTCAGCGTTGGAAACGGCCCGGAGAACGGGTTCGTGGAAGCCGACGGAAACGGACAAAAGAACATCTCCATCACATATGACAAGAACAGCCATACGGTCACCTGGACTTTCACCGCCAGTGCCCTGGCGAACACCGAACCTGACGGCAGCGGCGTGTTTGTAGGCGACGTGGAACTTAAGGTCAAGGTCAACGAGAGCGCGATCGAGACCTGGAAATATCACGACTCCGACAACAAGGACCATCCCGAAGGATACCCCGGCACCGGCAAGGACTACGAGGTGGTCAACCGCGCCCTGGTGCAGGTGGGAAATGACGCCGCCTACACCAACGAGGTGGAGAACCCGATCCCCGAGAAGACGGAGAGTACCCCCGGCGACGGAAGCCTGGTGGGCGTGGGCGACGAGATCGCCTACAAGGTCCACTGGGAGAATCTTCACGAGGAAAAAACGGTCGTGACCATTACCGATCCCCTGGACCAGGGCGTGGACTTCGTGTCCGCATCCCTTGGCGAAGTGACGCTTCCCGCGGCGGCTGACGGAGGAAGCACGGGGATCGAGGGGGATGCCGCCATTGCCTCGATCGAGGGGGATGTGACCATCCTCTATGACAAGGACAGCCACGCGGTGACCTGGATCTTTACCGCGGACGCCCTGGCGAACACGAAACCTGACAGTGACGGTACCTTTGCCGCCGACGTGGAGCTTAAAGTCAAGGTCAATGAAAACGCGGCCAGGACCTGGACGTACGGAGATACCGCCGACAAAACCCAGCCCGGCGGCAATTACGGCGAGGGCGAGGATTACGAGGTGGTCAACCGCGCCCTGGTGCAGGTGGGGGACAACGCCGCCTACACCGACGAGGTGGAGAACCCTGTGCCCGGCAAGACGGAGGAGAAGCCCGGCGACGGCGAGGTGGTCGGCGTGGGCGACGAGATCACCTACAAGGTCCACTGGGAAAACACGAATGACGAGGAGGCCGACGTGACCATCACGGATCCCCTTGACGACGGCGTGGACTTCCTGTCCGCGTCCTTAGGCAGCGTGTTCCTGACGGCCGGGCATGCCGGCGGCACCAGGACCGGCGCCCCGGGCGGTTCCGAGCCCGTGATCGGAGATGTCACGATCACCTATGCCGGACACGTGGTCACCTGGACGTTCCGGGCGGAACCCCATTCCAGCGGCGACGTGACGCTTGAGGTCAAGGTGAACGAGAGGGCGGCCAAGGACTGGAAATACAACGAAACGACTGACAGCGGCCAGAGCGGAACGGGCCGGGACTTCAAGGTCCTGAACCGCGCCGGGGTAAAAGTGAATGACAAGTCCGTCTATACCGCCGTTGTGGAGAACCCCGTGCCTGAAAAGGAGGAGGTGGATCCCGGTGACGGCTTCATGGTGGGCCTGGGAGATAAGATCACCTACAAGGTCCACTGGGAGAACCTTCATGACCAAAAAGCGGTCGTGACGATTACCGACCCCCTGGATAAAGGTGTGGACTTCGTGTCCGCGTCCTTTGACGGCGTGACGCTTACCGCGGCGGCCGACGGGGGAAGCACGCGGATTGACAGCACGGGCATTGGAAACGGGGCGGAAGACGCCCTCGTGGAGGCCGACGGGAACGGACAGCGGAAGATCAGCATCGCGTATGACAAGGAAAGCCACACGGTGACCTGGACCTTTACCGCCCGTGCCCTGGCGAACACCGTGCCTGACGGCGACGCCTATGCCGGCGACGTGGAACTGATCGTCAGTGTCAACGAGAACGCCTTTGCGGCCTGGAACTATGGAAGCACCGCTGACAAAACGCGGCCCGAAGGAAAGGACGGCTTCGGAAAGGACTACGAGGTCCGCAACCGCGCCCTGGTGCAGGTGGGGAACAACGCCGCCTACACCGACGAGGTGGAGAACCCCGTGCCCGAAAAACGGGAAATCACTCCCGGCTCCGGCAAGCTCGTGGAGGTGGGCGACACCATTAACTATGAGATCCACTGGACCAACGGCCACGACGAGGCCGCCACGGTCGTCGTCACGGACGAGCTGGATCAAGGCGTGGACTTCGTGTCCGCGAGCTACAATGGCGTGGTCCTGTCCAAGGACGAGAACGCAGAGAATAAAAAGACTGTAGGAGACTTTACAATCGAATATGACGCGAATGAACATACCGTGACCTGGACCCTGGCTGGCCGCGCCGGCCATGCGAGCGGGTACGTGGCGCTGGTGGTCAGTGTGAACGAGAATGCCAAGCCCGAGGGCGGCGTGGAAAACCAGGCCGGCGTAAAGGTGGGCAACGACTCCGAGGTCAAGACCCGGATCATCCCGAATCCCACGGGTCCCGCCAAGACGGAAACGAAAGTGAACGACGAGGACGTGAGCGGCGATCTTGTGCCCGTGGAGGACGGTTCCCAGGGTCCCAAGGTCAAGGTGGGCGACACCGTCACCTACCGGATCACCTGGGTCAACAGCGCCGAGGAGAACGGGGAGCTGGTTCCCGCGACGGTCACCGTGCGCGATCCCCTTGACGAGGGCGTGGATTTCGAGTCCGCAATCTTCACGGAGAAAAACGGCGTGAAGCTGGAGTTGGGCGCGACAGAGCCAGATGCCGATAAAGACGGTATCCTCCGCAAGGAGCAGGGATCTGCGGCCATCGCGTACGACAAAAACACCCACACCGTGACCTGGACGCTGCGGGACAGGAAGCCCGGGGAGACGGGAACCGTGGAACTGACGGTACGCGTCAACCAGAACGCCTATTACGAATGGAAGTACGGTGAGGGGGACACGTCGATCTCCAGCGATGACAGGGACGACCAGATCGTCGACCGCGCCAGCGTCCAGGCGGGGAACGGTCCCGAGATATACACGGAGACCATCCACAACCCTCTTGGAACGGGCAGACTGAGGATCAAAAAGGTCGTTGCGGAAGAGGTCGTTGCACCCGCGGAGGGCAATGATGAGACCGACACCGATCCGGAGTTCACGTTCCAGGTTGAACTGAAGGACGGAAGCGGCCAGCCGCTGAGAGGCACGCTTACCTATACCGTTTATAACTCTGACGGAACGGTAAAGAAAGGGCCGGTGACCTTTGACGCGGATAAGTCCGTTGAAGTCCAGCTGGCGCAGGACGAGTATGTCCTCTTTGACAATTTGCCCATTGTGACAAAATACACCGTCAGTGAAAAGTGGACGGACGACTACCACCTTGATTCCGCCACGATAGACGGAAAATCCGCCGAAGTGAAGTATGACGCCGACGGGCGGAGGTACAGCGTAAGCGGCTCCGTTGAAGCGGAAGCAGAGGTGGCGGTGGAGTATACGAATAAGAAGCTGGACCTGAACCAGAAGACGGAGATTGATCCCGAAGAAGACCGTCCGGTTGTGGTCGGAGACCAGATCACCTACCAGATCAACTGGTCCAACGACCAGCATGCCGCCGCGAATGTCAAGGTGACCGACTACCTTGACAAGGGAGTGGACTTCGTGTCCGCCGACAACAACGGACAGTATGACGCTGATGCCCATACCGTGACCTGGGATCTGGGCGAGAGGCCGGACGGCGCCCACGGTACCGTGACCTTGACGGTGGCGGTCAACGGGAACGCGGTGAAGAGCTGGAGTTACGGAACCGGCGACGTTCCCGTGGAGGACGACGGCAGCAAGGATTACGAGGTGCGGAACCGTGCCAAGATCGAGGTGGGCAACCACTCCGAATATACCAACGTGGTGGAGAACCCGGTGCCCGAGAAAGAGGAAGTGACGCCCGGCGACGGTGAACTTGTGGGCGTGGGCGACACCATCGACTACCAGATCGGCTGGGCCAACACCAAGAACCAGAAAGCCAAAGTGGTGATCACCGATCCCCTCGACCAGGGCGTGGACTTCGTTTCCGCCTCCCTTGGGGACACGACGCTTACCGCGGACGCCGCGGGAGGCAGTGTCAGTATCAGCGACGGCGATCTGACCGTTGGGAAGATTCCCACGTTCACCATCAGTTATGACGCGGAGAACCATGTCGTGACCTGGACGCTCCTTAATACGGAAGCGAACAGCAAGGGAACCGTGGAACTGACGGTAAGAGTGAATGAAAACGCCGTCAGGACCTGGACCTATGACGACGAGGAAAACCAGGGCGCCTACGGCGATGGCAAGGATTACGAGATCGTCAACCGCGCCCAGGTGAGCGTGGACAACGACGCCGTTTACACGGAGACCGTGGAGAACCCGGTGCCCGAGAAAGAGGAGGTGACGCCCGGCGACGGAGTCCTGGTAGGCCTGGGAGATGAGATCTCCTACAAGGTACACTGGGAGAACATTCATGAAAGGAAAGCGGTGGTGACCATTACCGACCCGCTGGACAAGGGCGTGGACTTCGTTTCCGCCTCCCTTGGCAGCGTGACGCTGAACGCGGCGGCTGACGGAGGAAGCGTGCGGATCGACAGCGTGGGCATTGGAAGCGGGACGGAAGACGCTTTCGTGGAGGCCGACGGAAACGGACAGCGGAAGATCAGCATTGCATATGACAAGGACAGCCACACGGTAACCTGGACCTTTACCGCCCGGGCCCTGGCGAACACCGAGCCCGACGGCAGCGGCATATTCCCGGGCGACGCGGGGCTGACGGTCAAAGTCAACGAGAACGCCGCCAGAACCTGGGAGTATGGAGACATCACTGACAAGAACGAGCCCGGCGGCGATTACGGCGAGGGCGTGGACTACGAGGTTGTCAACCGCGCCCTGGTGAAGGTGGGAGACCATGCCGCCTTTACCGAGGAAGTGGAGAACCCCGTCCCTGAAAAGACGGAAAACACGCCCGGAGAGGGCAAAGCGGTCGGCGTGGGTGAGGAGATCACCTATGGCATCCACTGGATCAACGACCATGACGAGAAAGCGAAAGTGACCGTCACCGATCCCCTGGACCAGGGCGTGGACTTCGCGGAGGCGTCCTACGGACAGGACGGGAACGGCGTGAAGCTAACCGTCCAGAAAGACACGCAGGGCAAGGCGGTTGACGGTTCTGCAGACGGCGCGTTCCAGTACGACGACGGAACAACGGCCAACGTCACCATTACCTACAGCGCGGTAAGCCACACCGTCACCTGGGTGATCGATGCGGCGCCCGTCAAGGCGGAAGGTGACGTCAGCTTGAAAGTGGTGGTCAATGAAAAGGCGAAGCCTGTGGGCGGCGTGAAGAACCAGGCCGGCGTGCAGGTGGGCAACGACGCCCAGGTGGAGACAAGGATCATTCCGAATCCCACCCCCGGCAAGACGGAAACGGATCCCGGAGAGGACAGACAGGTAAAGGTCGGCGACAGGATCACCTACCAGATCACATGGTCCAACCAGAGCGGGGACGACGCGGCGGTGAAGGTGACCGACCGCCTGGACAAGGGCGTGATCTTTGTGTCCGCCGACAACAACGGCCAGTATGACGCGGCAAGCCATACCGTGACCTGGGATCTGGGAACCCAGCCGGACGGCGCCCACGGCACCGTGACGCTGACGGTGGAGGTCAACGAGAACGCGGTGAAGAGCTGGAGCTATGGAACCGGCGACGAGATCGCGGAGGACGACAGCACCAAGGATTACGAGGTACGGAACCGCGCCAAGATCGAGGTGGGCAACCACTCCGAATATACCAACGAGGTGGAGAACCCGGTGCCTGAGAAAGAGGAAGTGACGCCCGGCGACGGCATCCTTGTGGGTGTGGACGAGACCATCGACTACCAGATCGGTTGGGCCAACACCAAGGACCAGCCCGCCGTGGTGGTGATTACCGATCCTTTGGACGAGGGAGTGGACTTTGTCTCCGCGTCCTATGACGGCGTGGAGCTTACCGCGGCCGACGTTACCGTGGCCAACGAGGGCGGCAGCAAGGATTCCGAAGACGGGGACGAGGCTGCCGGAAAGCTCCCGACGGTTACGGTCAGCTACAGCACCAAGAACCATACGGTAACCTGGACGCTCCGCAACGTGGAGGCAAACGCCAGGGGAACCGTGGAACTGACAGTAAAGGTAAATGAGAACGCCGTCAAGACCTGGACCTATGACGACGAGGCAAACCAGGGCGCTTACAGCGAGGGCAAGGACCACGAGGTCGTCAACCGCGCCCAGGTGAGCGTGGACAATGATTCCGTTTACACGGAGATCGTGGAGAACCCGGTGCCCGAGAAAGAGGAAAACACGCCTGGCGCCGGTGAAGTGGTGGAAGCGGGTGACGGGATCTCCTACGACATCCACTGGACCAACGGCCATGACGAGAAAGCGAAGGTGACCGTCACCGATCCCCTGGACCAGGGCGTGGACTTCGCAGAGGCGTCCTACGGCCAAGGCGAAAACCGCGTGGAACTGACCGTTCGGAAAGACGCTCAGGGAACGATTATTGATAACACCGTGACCGGCACGTTCCGATACGACGAGGAAACGACGGCCAACGTCACCATTACCTACAGCGCGGCAAGCCACACCGTCACCTGGGTGATCGACGAGGCGCCCGCCAAGGCGGAGGGCGACGTCAGCCTGGAAGTGGTGGTGAACGAAAAGGCCAAACCCGCGGGCGGCGTGAAAAACAAAGCCGGCGTGCAGGTAGGCAACGACGCTCAGGTGGAGACGCAGATCATCCCGAATCCCATCCCCGGCAAGACGGAAACGGATCCCGGAGAGGACAGACAGGTAAAGGTCGGCGACAGGATCACCTACCAGATCACATGGTCCAACCAGAGCGAGGCCGACGCGGCGGTGAAGGTGACCGACCGCCTGGACAAGGGCGTGACTTTCGTGTCCGCCGACAACAACGGCCAGTACGACGCGGCCAGCCATACCGTGACCTGGGAACTGGGGACCCAGCCGAAAGGCGCCCGTGGCACCGTGACGCTGACGGTGGAGGTCAACGAGAACGCGGTGAAGAGCTGGAGTTACGGAGATGCAAGTGGTTTGACTCCCGATACGCCGATCGAGAACGACGGCACCAAGGATTACGAGGTACGGAACCGTGCCAGGATCGAGGTGGGCAACCGCTCCGAATATACCAACGAGGTGGAGAACCCGGTGCCCGAGAAAGAGGAGGTGACGCCCGGCGACGGCATCCTTGTGGGCGTGGGCGAGACCATCGACTACCAGATCGGCTGGGCCAACACCAAGGACCAAACGGCTACCGTAGTGATCACTGATCCTTTGGACGAGGGAGTGGACTTTGTCTCCGCGTCCTTTGGCAAGGTGGAGCTTACCGCGGCCGACGTTACCGTGGATGGCGAGGGCGGCAGCAAGGATTCCGGAGACGGGACTGCCGGAAAGCTCCCGACAATTACGGTCAGCTACAGCACCAAGGACCATACGGTGACCTGGACGCTCCGCAACGTGGAGGCGAACGCAAGGGGAACCGTGGAATTGAAAGTAAAGGTAAATGAAAATGCCGTCAGGACCTGGACCTATGCCGACGAGGCAAACCAGGGCGCCTACGGCGAGGGCAAGGACCACGAGGTCGTCAACCGCGCCCAGGTGAGTGTGGACAACGACGCCGTCTACACGGATACCGTGGAGAACCCGGTGCCCGAGAAAGAAGAAACCGCTCCCGGGGCGAACGAGACGGTTCAGGTGGGCCGGAAGATTGCCTATGCCATCCACTGGACCAACGGCCATGACGAGGACGCGAAAGTGACCGTCACTGATCCCCTGGACCAGGGCGTGGACTTCGCGGAGGCCTCCTACGGCCAGGACGGGAACGGCGTGAAGCTGTCCGTCCAGAAAGACGCGCAGGGCAAGGCGGTTGACGGTTCGGCGACCGGCACGTTCCGATACAGCGATGGAACGACGGCCAACGTCACCATTACCTACAGCGCGGCCAACCACACCGTCACCTGGATAATCGACGAGGCGCCCGCCAAGGCGGAGGGCGACGTCAGCCTGGAAGTGGTGGTGAACGAAAAGGCCAGACCCGCGGGCGGCGTGAAGAACCAGGCCGGCGTACAGGTGGGCAACGACGCGGAGGTGAAGACGCGGATCATCCCGAATCCTACCGGCCCCAGCAAGACGGAAACACAAGTGAACGATCAGGATGTGAGCGGCCGGCTCACGCCCGTTGAGGACGGCTACCAGGGACCCAGGGTGAAAGTGGGAGACGCGATTGACTACCAGATCGCCTGGGTGAACAGCGCCGAGGAAGACGGGACCCCCGTCCGCGCGAACGTCATCGTACGCGATCCCCTGGACAAGGGAGTGGACTTTACGTCCGCGAGTTTCACGGAGGAAGACGGCGTAACGCTGACGCTGACCGCGGGAGAGCCTGACGCCGACGGCGACGGCATCCTCCGCAAGGAGCAGGGATCCGTGATTATTGAGTACAACAAGGGTACCCACACCGTGACCTGGACGTTGAAAAACAGAGAGGCCGGGGCGGCAGGTACCGTGGAATTGAAAGTCGAAGTGAACGAAAACGCCTATCGGACGTGGCAGTACGGCGTGGAGCCCAGACCCGAGGAACCCGAAATTGACGACACCCGAAACGACAACGAGGTGGTCAACAGGGCCAAGGTGAGCGTGGTGGACGTGAACAACCGTCCTTACACGGAGCAGTACACGGACGTGCTTCACAACCCGCTGGCGGAGCCCGCGATCGTGAACCTGGAGCTGACCAAGGTTCTGGTGGATGAAAACGAAGGCGGTTACACCCTGAGGGAGGGAATGTTCACATTCCTGGTGACGCCCGCGGAAAACAATTCGGAGGGCGATCCGATCGGTGAAGCCTTTACCGTGAAGAACGGCGCAAGCAGTGACGGAAAGACCGCGAAAGCGGCAATCTTTGATAACGTGCGGTATGGTCAGGCCGGTGTTTACCGCTATACGGTACGGGAAGTGATTCCTGCGTCCGGTATGCCCGACATGGAGTTCGATACCGGCACCTACACGGTGACGGTGACCGTTGTCGAAACGGAGGAAGCGGTGCTGACGGCGAAGACCACCGTTACGGATGAACAGGGAGTCTGGGTCGGAATCGACGGCATTCGGTTCACCAATACCTTTGCCACGGATACCGGTGTGGAGCTGCAGGCTCATAAGAGTCTGGAAGGCGGAACGCTGGAGGAGGATGAGTTCACCTTTGAGTTGAAGGGCATTTCCGCGGTTTATGAGGAGGTGTCCGGCGGCGACGCGGCTGGCGGCACAGAAAGCGGAAGCGTGTCCGACAGCGACGTGTCTGGAAATGACGTATCCGACAGCGACGTATCCGGCGGCAATGTATCCGGAGGAGACGTGTCCGGCAGCAACGCGGCCGGGGACAACTCCGGGAACAAGGAAAGCGATGCCAACAGGTCCGCGGCAGGCGGAGCCCTGGCAGGAAGCCTGTTCGGTCTGCGCAGGGAGGAAACGCCGTATCGCGAGATCCTGACCAAGGACGGTATGCCTCCGATGCCTGCGGGCGGTACGACCCGTACCAACGGAACCGGCGGTCTTGTGAGCTTCGGTTCTGTCACTTACACGCGTCCCGGAGTCTATACCTATGAGATTTCCGAACGCAATGACGGAAGACCGGGTGTGATCTACGATGAGACCGTTTATACCGTGACCGTAGTGGTTACCCGGGGCGACGACGGCTTGCTGAAAGCCTCGGTGAAATACAACGGCGGCGGAACCGCGGAATTTGTCAACAAGCTGGAGAAGCCGGAGGAGCCCGGTGTCGGGAAACTGACCGTCAGCAAAACGGTCGGCGGAACGGCGGGAGAGACGGACAAAGAGTTCCATTTCCGCGTGGAGCTTGGAGACCGCGGGATCAGCGGCCAGTACGGAGGCATGAGCTTTGCGGAGGGTGTGGCGGAGTTCACCCTGAAGCACGGCGAGAGCAGAACGGCCGACAACCTGCCCGCGGGAGTGTCCTACACGGTGACCGAGGCGGAGGCCAACGAGGACGGTTATGATACCACCTTTAACGGCAACGTCGGGGAGATCCCCGAGGACGGAACCGCTGTGGCATCGTTCCTGAATTACAAGGAGAAAACGCCTCCCAAGCCCAGGACCGGCAGCCTGACTGTCACCAAGACAGTGACGGGCAGCACGGGAGAGACGGACAGAGAGTTCCACTTCCGCGTGGAGCTGGAGGCCAAGGGCGTCAACGGCCAGTACGGCGACCTGTTCTTCGAGCAGGGCGTGGCGGAGTTCACGCTGAAGCATGGAGAGAGCCTGACGGCACGGGATCTGCCCGCGGACTTCACCTACACGGTGACGGAAACGGAGGCGAATCTGGACGGTTATGTCACCACCATTACGGGAGATCAGGGCATGATCACGGACGGCGGACACAGTATGGCGGCCTTTGTGAACGAAAGGGGAGGAACGGAGGAATCGGTTCCTGTACCTTCCGAACCCCAGCAGCCGCCCGCCGCGGCGCCGAAGACCGGAGACAGCGGCAGCCTGGGAACCTGGTTCGCGCTGCTGGCGGCTTCGCTCGTATGCGTGGCTGCGGCGTCCCGGAGACTGACCGGAAGACGAGCCCGCGGAAACGGGAAACGCATCAGAAGATAGAAATGTTTCAGAACGCGGCGGACGGGCACAAACCCTGCCCGCCGCGTTCGAAATATGGAGGCGGGAGAACCCTGCCCGCCGCGTTCAAAATATGGGGCGGGAGGGATTCTGTCGCCGTATTCAGAATCCGGGGCGGATATGCCCCCGCGGAGAGGAAAAAAATGGAAACAAGAGACCTTACGGGACGCAGATTCGGAATGTTGACCGTCGTCGGGGACTCAGGGGAACGCCGTTCAGGCAGCATCCTCTGGCGCTGCCGCTGTGACTGCGGAGGAGAGATCCTGGCGGTTCGGGGGCAGCTGATCAGCGGCTATGTGACGAACTGCGGCTGTATCCCGAGAACGCGCACGGTCTATGTGGGAGCGGAGGATTTGACGGGACAGCGGTTCGGGGACCTGACGGTGCTGCGCCGGGCGGCAAACGACCGAAACAACAGGACCTGCTGGATCTGTCGCTGTGACTGCGGAAAGGAATGCAGCGTGTCCGCCGTGCGCTTAAAGACCGGCAGGACGGGAAGCTGCGGCTGCAGGAAACATCGGTCGTCTCTGAACATACGGGATCTGACGGGCCTACGCTTCGGGAGACTGGCGGCGCTGTACCCGGTGCGGAAAGAGGACAGGGAATACAAGTCCGCGATCTGGCACTGCCGGTGCGACTGCGGCAAAGAGACGGATGTGAGTTCCATGAGCCTGCTGCGGGGACTGACCCGCAGCTGCGGCTGTCTGAATCAGGAGGTGCGCGCAGAGATGCACGCGCACCTGCATTACCAGGACGACACCTGTCTGGAGAGGCTGGTGAGAGCCCAGAAGAACACGGACAAAAACAAGGCCGGTTTCCGGGGGCTGTTTTTGACCAAAAACGGCTCCTACCGTGCCATGATCACCTTTCAGAAGGTACATTACACCCTGGGCTATTATAAGGAATTCGCCGACGCGGTGCAGGCCCGCCTGGACGCGGAGGAGTCCCTCCACGCCGGTTACCTTTCGGCCTGCCGGCATTATCAGGAAAAAGCGAAGCAAGACCCGGAATGGGCCCGGGACAATCCTTTTTACTATGACGTGACAAGAAGCGGCGGATATTTTCACGTCGATACCAATGGGGCCTGACCCTTGGCCCCTGTTTCGTGAGAACCCTTGGAAATTATAGTCTGATATGTATTCCGGTGGCTTTTATCCGTTTCCCGCGTTGGAGGAATTTTGGGCCTATTGGAGCAGGCATATCTTCATCAACCGCTATATGGATGCACCGAAGTCGGTCTACAACGATTTGCTGTCGCTGATTCATGACAAGGACTATTTTGTAATCACCACGAATGTGGATCACTGTTTTCAAAAGGCGGGATTCGATAAGAAGCGGCTGTTCTACACGCAGGGTGATTACGGACTGTTCCAATGTTCGAAGCCGTGTTGTCAGAAAACCTTTGATAACGAGAAAACGATCCGGCAGATGATGGAACAGCAAAAGGATATGCGGATTCCCTCGGAGCTGCTGCCCGTCTGCCCCCATTGCGGAAAGCCCCTGACCATGAATTTGCGCTCCGATGATAAGTTTGTGGAGGACGAGGGCTGGCACCGGGCGGCGGAGCGATATGAGAACTTTCTGCGGACGCGGGAAAACGAGAGGATTCTGTTTCTGGAACTGGGCGTCGGGTACAACACGCCCGGCATAGTGAAATTTTCCTTCTGGAGAATGACGGCGGCCAATCCGCGGGCGACATATGTCTGCGTGAACTATGGAGAGGCGTCCTGCCCGAAAGAGATCGCGGGCAGAAGTATCTTGGTCAATGCGGATATTGGGGAGGTCGTAAGCGCATTGCTTGATGAATCAGACTGTTCGGATGAACTGTAACATCAAAAGCGTCTGGGCGATAAACTTTCCGATTTTGATTTGATCCACGCCGATGACCTTCTGTGAGATTAGAATCCGATAAATCGGCACGAAATCACACCCACGGGCCGTAGAGTTGTTGTTAAATATGCACGTTCTATGTACCGTGGATAGTTAAACCGCAAGCAGTTGTCTGTCGCTTTTGGCGCAATCGTAGTATCATTCCCGCTTGTTATCTCCATCCAACAGAAGATTGCAAAGGCACATAACAACGGCAAACAATATTCCTGCAATCGGCCAGACGAGGCGGTTTCCTTGATACGGATTTTTAAGTGTTACTTCTTCCGGCAGAGCCACGACTTTTCTATGTTTTGAAACTTTCAGCAGATATTGTCTGCTTTCCTCATCTTTTTCAGCGTTTCGATTTGTATAATGACAGTTGCCAATTCACCTGCGCTGTTTACCATTTCAATATAAGGGATATCAACATTTTTTAATTCACCCGTTATCCATTCATAGCAGTCGGCATACATTTTCTGTTCCATTACTAATGGCACATACAAGCAAGGCTTTGAATGGTCAATTACCTCATTTAATCTTTTATATGCTTCTATCGTTTGAATATTTGCTCCGCCGCCATATAATGTCCGATTTTCCCGCTCGCAGCTTTTAATGTTCCGTTTTTTTCTCGGCCTGTTTTCTGGGCTTCTTTACGGGAGGGGCGGGATGGAAAGCGCTGTTGTAAGCGTCGATCAACTTGCCCTGGCCGTGCCTGTTCAGTCGGAAGTACGTCAGTTTCCGGATAATATCATAAATTACGGCGAAAAGCGGCACACCCACGATCATCCCAACGATGCCCCACAGCCCTCCGAACAGCAGAATGGAGAACAGCACCCAAAAGCTGGACAGTCCCGTGGAATTGCCAAGGATCTTGGGCCCGATGACATTCCCGTCCAATTGCTGCAAAATAACCACGAAAATAATGAAATAAACGCAGTGCAGGGGATTTTCCAAAAGCAGCAGGAGAGCGCAGGGAATCGCGCCGATAAACGGCCCGAAGAAAGGAATGATATTGGTCACGCCCACGATCACGCTGATGAGCGTTGCAGACCTAATCCCTAACAGAGAAGTCCCTGCGAAGCAGAGTAGGCCGATAATGGCGGAGTCCAGCAGCTTCCCCATCAAGAAGCCATTGAACATTTTGTCAGCGTAAAGCACTTCCTCCGTGATCAGATCCGCTGCGCGGCTCGGGAAAATACCCCTGAGCAGCAGCCTTGCCTGGGCGGCAAACTGTCTGCGGCTGATCAGGAAATAAATCGAAATCAGGATTCCCAGGAACAGATTCTTAATCGTACTGACAAACACGGCCACTTGTGAGCCCAATTCATCCACCACGGTTCCCAGCGTGGGCAATAGACCGGTCTTGAGCCAGTCGATAATTTCCGTCGTCGTTTTACTGGAAAAATCATCCCAGTAGGTCTGCAGGTCCGGTCGGTTTTTTAACAGATTGTGCAGCCAGGCGTTGGCGGTGACCAGTTGGTCGGGAATAGCGTTGGCGATGCTGACAATGCTGTTCCAGACCTGGGGGAACACCATCATGATCAGGATCCAGATCAAAACCAGCGCGAACAGCAGAGACAGGAGAATGGCCAGGCTTGAAGTCAGAGCGGGCTTTTCCCTGAGGGGAGGGCACAGCCTTGCCAGCAGCCGCTCAATTCTGTTGCAGATCGGTGTCAATATGTAGGCGATGACCGCACCATAGAGAAAAGGTGCCAGAATGTCAGAGACTTCCTTGATTCCGGCGAAAATATTGTCGAGCCGGAACAATAGGAAAAAACATAGTAAACTTATTACGATGACGGCAACTCCCGTGATTCCAAGCTTAATGAATTTTTTATTCTCTTTTTCTTCCATGTCGGATTACTCCTTCTTTAAACGCGTTACTGCCATTATAGTACCCGGGCTTGATAAAGTCAAACATTATCCATCATCGGCATGATTTTATCCGTGTGGCTTTTGTCCGTGTGATACTTATCCCCGTAATTTCTGCAGACCAGGGGCTGACGGTATTGATTCGGGGAGGGGGATCACTGCACGAATAAAATAGCGGCTGGCACTCTTGGCGTGCCGGCCGCCGCATTAGAATTCGCAGAGTTAGACACTCTGCGAATACTACCCCCATCTTCATGCTGCTTCATTTTAACGCAAATAATAAGCAATTTCAAGAGAAATTACAAAATATTAATTTTGTTATTCTAAAATATTTCTAAACAAATACTTGTTTCGATGCTTTATTTACCATTTTTGAGAAAATAATACAAGTAACTAATATCTAATCGCCGTCAATAACGCCGTCATGTGATTCAATTAGGCAAATGTGCCCGTTTCCTGAAGAATCCACGGAAAATCATGTTTTTGAACCCTTTGAACGTAAGAATGATGTTTTGCAAATAAATTCTATAGCAGTCAAAAATTGTGGTCGTAACCGATATGGAAATGCCAAACACGCATAATTTCCGCATTTGTGTCATTATTTCCCAGAGTGTCTAAATCTGCGATGAACTATCGTTTTTATTAAGCTTATTTTGTGGAGGGAATTGTCATGAGGGGAATACGAAGTGATTAAAAGGAAAGGGGATTTGGAAAAAATGGTGAAACAAGACGGTGTTGACGAGAAGCTAAAAATTGATTTTGGGAATGCTTTTCTTCATGGCTACAGAGTTTTGGATAACAGTCAGAAGCTAACAGACTGTTGACACCATGAATGTCATTGTATTTGAAAATATTGTGGACATCCGCGTCAATGGCAGTAAAAATGTTAAAGCAAAATATACACTTTCTCCGCACAGTCTAGGGGTGGCTCTGGTTGTACGCGTCGGTTGAGTGCGGCGCACAATAATTGGACTGTGCTGTATGGAACAGTGAAAATGCTCCATAAATTTCTTTTCAGGAGGAACAGGTTATGAAAGCAATGAAATCGAACAAAAGGACACATAGATTATTGGCCGTGCTGCTCTGCGCTTGCATGGTCATTGGTTTGCTTACGGATTTAAGCGGGATATTTTCATGGAAAGTGAACGCGCAGCCGATTGAGGACTCGCGCCACGAGGCGGATCCCAGCACGATGGATACTTATCTGGATGCGCTGAATTTTAGCGAGAATACCCGGTATGCCGGACGGTTATGGTCAGACAAGACGGTGTTTGCCTATAACGATCAGGGTACTGCAAAATATCCGGATAGTTATGGCCGCAAATTTGAGACTAAAACTTATCAGGACAGTAATGGCAAAGATATTACAGAAAGTAAGCTGACTTTAACGCCAGCCCTAGATGGCATTTCTGAAGAGAAAGAAGTGTTGTTAGATTCAGACTTTCTTCATGTATTCAGCGTTCTGGGTAGCAGCCAACAGATCAACGATGGCGTGAAAGCTCCTATTGACTTGGTGATTTTGTTGGATATGTCGGGATCTATGGCGACTGATACGGAGGTCAGTACGCGCGGTACTCATACCCATATTGATATAAAGGAGAGAATTAGCCATTCCCGTATTTACAAGGTGCTTACTGCGATCAATACAAGCATTGAGACCCTTATGGCACTTAATGAGACGAATCAGGTGGCTGTAGTGGCTTATGGAACTACGGCTTATACACTTCTGCCATTGGGGCATTATGAAAAGGTGGAAGGCCATGCATTTTTGGAAGTAGATGATTTTAAGGCATATAATGGAAATGGATTTGGTTCAAGTAATAGTGTAGATGATATAGATTATACTGGATCAGGAGCTTATACTGTTACATCCTGGGGAAATAAGACCGATAAAGGTGTCGGTACCCCAGTATTAGTTAATAATAGTGTTAGAAATAATTATAACAGAACATATGTACAAGGTAATTTTACTCTGATTGGTTTCCATACCGATATGCAGGCTGGTATTTATCAGGGCTTTAGTGAGTTGTATAACAGTCTTAAAAGCGTTGAGGATGTCACATATACATATCGGTCGATGATTACTGGTAAAGACCGGACAATTCCGCGAATTCCGGCCGCTTTCGTCATGACTGACGGTGGTTCCAATTATACGTTGAAAGCAGCAACATCTGCTTCTGCTACTGGAAATGAATGGTATGAAGTTCCAATCGCAGAAAAGACTGAAGGTGATTATGATAAAGCTTATAAAAAGTATCGGAGCGAATCAGATAGAAAAAATTTAAATGCTGCACAGCAAGCTGATTATGATAGCTCCGGAATCATTTTGGATATTTTGTTGACTGCCTCTTTTATGAAATCCAAGGTGTTGAACAGATATAGTCAACTGCTTGCGGGAAGTCAGGTATCCGAGTCGGAAAAGAGTGATGCCAAGTTCATTATCAATACCATCAGTGTGGATACACCAACTGCAGATTATCAGGTTCCTCGTGTATACACTACTATGGATCCTCGCACATATTTTCAGGAGACTTTGCCATCCCAACCCGTGGATGCAACGCAATGGGTACAGAAGGAAGATGCCTTAAATGCATATCAGACTTGGAAAGAATGGCAAACGGCATCGAAAACGAATATCTCCATTACTGCCAACGTATATGATACTGCGGTTCATCAAACGACATTTTCAATTAACACTCTGCCAGCGGATGGATGGACAGATATTAATCGGCCCGGCTTTGCCGTTACCAATGAGGATGTCATTAAAAATATTAACTACAGCGACGGTTTTTACGATGTCGATACTGCCAAGATTGATGAAGCCTTTGCATCGATGCTTGCCAGCATCCAGACAACGATCTTCACACCCGTGGGCGGAGGTAACGACCTAGGCGTGGAGGATTCCATTACTTACATGGATCCCCTGGGTAAGTACATGAACCTTAAGGACGTTAAACTCCTGACCCTTTTTGGAAAAACTTATAACGTCACCAAAACCGCTGTTTATGATTGGTCGTTTAACACGAATTATATGACAGCGAAAGGCCACACAGGGGAACAATTTAAGAATGGCTGGTATAAGGGTGACGGTTCGGCTTCAACCACTTTTTTGGAAGGAGACCCTCTTGGCAATGGTGACAGTATTCCTAAGGGGAGTTCTTATAAGAATTCCGAAGAAGCCTGGGCGGACGGCTGGGTTTATTATGTGAACAGTGCCACCGCGGCTCAGTTCGTTCCGAATCTGGAGTTTCAGGATGATGTACCGGCAAATCCGGGTGACAAGATACAGAACACGACTTATACGTTTTATCGTTTAGAACTATCAACTGCCGATCGTGAGGCACTTCATATGAACCCGGCCTACGGGACGGATGACGAAATCCCCAAAAGCGTACATTACGATGGAACGACGCAGAATCATCTGGGCACCCCTGGTGTATACGCTCTGGCCGATCTGCGCGTTTGGGTAGAAGACTCCGGAGATTATAACGATCCGAATGTGGAGAGCGGCGGAATCGCATCCGACGCGAACTTTGATGAAGCTCTCTATGTCAACATCCCGGTGAATATGCTGCCTCTGCGCACAATTACCATTAACAGGGAAGAAAATGATAGTTGGACATATGAGACAAACATAAAAAAGAAAAATAATGATGATGATCAGAGTTATTTAGCATCTTTCCCGCTGCGCCTGATTTACACTGTGGGCTTGGATAATTCCATGAAAACTGCCGACGGTTCTGTTGACCTGGCTCTTGGGGTAGGACCGGAGTACATTGCGGACAACCGTCTTACCACGCAAGCGGGAGTGAAGTCTCGTGGCGGTGACTTGGGAAGCGTGGAGTTTTTCTCCAACTGGTACAATCCTGAGAACCGCTATACCGACTATGTCACCACGAACACGGATTATTCTTATGGCGACGCGGTAGTTTCTTTTTCTCCCAGCACGGCGAACCGTTACTATATCTTTGAGAAACCCCTGCCCTTGTACAGTACTGTCTATGAGTGGGCCCAGGAGTCTAATGGAGAGGGATTTGCATGGCGGCGTGTTGTCATGGAAGAGGATTACACGGAGGAAATGAGCACCGGCGGATCAACGCCCGGAGCAGGAGGAACGACATCTGACGACGCAGATGATACGCGATATCTTGCGAATCCGAATGACTTTAACGGCAGATTGATCGCCCAGGATTTAGAGCCGTATAATGATCAGACTAGTCGTGAGACCCGCCAGGAAAATATATGGAATGCTTTGCATGAAAGAGGCATTTATAAGGATGCTACGGATGTGGAGGCTGCGAGGACAGCAGGCGCAGACGTCTCTAATCCCCAATATGTGAAAGCGGGAGACGTCATTCTCCTCAAGGATCGTCGTTTGGCGGACGTGACCTATGAAGGAAATGAGGGTGAAACAGATCCTTTTTCTTCGAATGCATATTTTTATATGCCGGTAGATTATTACGAATTGGACGAAGCTACTAATGTTGCCACACCGATTAAATACGTGGTGGCACGGAAAGGCAGTGAGTTCGGTTCGGCTTACTCGGCTGCCGGTATTACCAATGGCAGTATGCTTTGCTGGTATGATGCCAGTGGAACATATTCGGATGTTTATCCTTATTTATCCAGGTCCGACACGGGGGATGATAGCCGCGGCAGGAATTATATCGGAACTGAGCCGGAGTATTATAAAGCTGGCGAGCCTGGATATGTAGAGGGAAAACAGATGGTAAAACCTCTGTCTGAGATGTCAGCTGACGCTCAGGCAAAACACAATGCAATGATAGATGGTCCCCAAAAAGGCGACTGGGTCGTGGCTGCCCGTCCCGGCGGTCTGCGCGTGGGCGGTCTTGCGCGTAACGTGGGAGAAAAAGGCAGCACATGGACGGTTTATGATGAGGACTACATCAAACAGCGCTTTGGTGAGGATAAGACGGGACTTGACTGGGGATATTATTCTGAGCCTGATGGCAATATAACCAGAACGGCCAACAATTATTATGTGCCCACCATCAGCGTTAATTCCGATGCGGAAAAAGACGACATCATTGTGAATGTTTACTTAGGAAACAATGGCCGTTTATGGATCCCGGATACCACCTTGCTGGTCACCAAGCTGGTAGGTACGCCGGGCTCGGACGATATGCTGGCCAATGATTCCAGTAATTATTCCTTTGATTTCCAGGTGTTTATCAATGGCTTCACCGGCCCCAGAGAAGCTGTTCGTGTACGTTACAATGGAGCCAGCGGAACCTGGCAACGTCAAATTCACTATATCGATATGGAATTGTCTGCCAATTTGATGCTCCAGACCAATGATGCCCAGCTTGCCCTTGTTGACGGTACGGGCTGTCTGTTGGTGGCGGATACAGAGGGTAAAAGTTCATCTGGCTATATCTATGCGGAAGATTGTATCGGTACGGATCAGACTGCGCACAAGGCAAAGGCTCCCTACGAGGGAGATGTCAATGCCCTGTACTATGTCTATATCGGGTCTCCAAACCAGTCCGGCGTAGGTGGATCAAGTACTACTTTGCGTGTTTATCATAATCCTTTCTGCGAGACCAGCGGGGAGACTATAGCATCAGAACACGTTACTGTGGAATATTATGACGAACAGGGCCAGGTGATTCAGGACCCGGGTCTTGTGCTTGAAAACTATAACGGGAAACGGGAATTTTATGCCACAAGTGTGTCGCTTATTCCAAAGGAAGCTTACGATAACTGGCTCGTTGAACCGGCAGGTAAAGAAGTGACCGGGCTGACTGGAGTGCAATCGTTTGATAAGTTTTATCTTGCAACCCTTGATCCTACTATTCAAGGTACCAGTGAGGTTTCTGTGATCAGTCCTTATCGTACCCAGAGTTCCTACCTGACCCAGACGGTGAATTTTGGATATAAGGCTAACGGCGATAAACTTCAGGCATCGGATTTGTTTGTTAACGTTAAAGAGGTTATTTCGGATCTTCCTCAAAAAGAAAAAGTAGTGCCGGAAGATAATACCGCAGAATTCACCCTGCAGAGCGGCTGGGGTCTGCTTTTCAGCAGCATGACCTCCGGCACCGACTATGCTCTGGCTGAGAAGCTCAGTAGTGACGATGTCGATGCTGGCTACAGTTTCCAGAGTGTTCAGCACGTTCATCAAGGGGACCAGCCAACTAATTATGGTCCCAGCAATTGTCCCCACAATTTCTCGGAAAGCGGCAGAGTTTACTATGTAACCGGGGATACTGGAACCAAGGAGGAAGCCGGACATTTCACGAACACGGTGAGCGTGAACAAGACCGAACTGACTCCCGGCAACGGCAAACTCGTGGGAATCGGCGAGGAGATCACTTATGAGATCACCTGGCATAACTATGAGTCAGATAAGGCTAAGGTATTCGTAATGGATACCTTGGATCCCGGCGTGGACTATCAGGGTTCCAGCAGCTATGCCTATGAAACGAATGGAGCCGGCGAAAAGGTAAGAAAAGATGAGGTCCAAGGCGGAGTCGAAGGACAAGGCTCTTCGAATTTGTTAAAAGGAGGAGTATATTACCCGAATGGCGGGGAGTATGTGGTAGATGGAATGACCAATAGCCCTATCGTTATACCTCCTCACACTGTTTTCTGGGATCTGGGCGAACAGGCGGCCAATTCCACAGGCTACGTAGGTCTGGTTGTCAAGACCAACGAGAACGCGAAGTTGGAATACGATTATATTAATGACGGAACTGATTTTAATCCCGATCGTGGAACTTCTACTACGGATGATTACCGCGTCGTAAACATGGCCCGTGCCAGGGTTGGCAACCATGACTTCCTTAGTACCAGGAAAGTGGAGAACCCCGTAACGGATAAGGAAGAAGAAACCCCCGGTAATGATATGCCCGTGAAGATCGGGGACGATATCACCTACACCGTACACTGGGAGAATCTCTACCAGGCGGGTGCTGCGAACGATGGAAAGGCCCTTGTAACCATTACGGATCCTCTGGATAAAGGCGTGGACTTTAGGGAAGCCTCCTTTGGCGGCGTGAAGCTTACGCTTGGCGCAGATGGCACTACCAATGGGAACACGGAAACACTTGATGGCGACAGCATTATCAAGTTCGTCGGAAAGGATACCACGGGCTTAGTGGCAGAAGACGGAGACGGCAACACAAATGTCACTATTACATATAACAAGGATAAACATGTAGTAACCTGGACCTTTATGGCAATACGGAATGCCAACGTGAATCCAGACTCGAATAACAAGTATCCCGGCGACGTGACATTAATAGTACATGTCAACGAAAACGCGATTCAGAAGTGGACGTATGACAGCGATACTGATCTGACTAACCCCGGCGGAAGCGCAACGCCCGGCGAGGAGGATCATGAGGTCATCAACCGTGCCAAGGTGGAGGTTGGCAACAAAGCCTCCTTTACCAGCAAGGTGGAGAATCCCGTGCCCGAGAAGACGGAAAAAGATGCCGCCGATCCAAAAATCGACCTTGACGGCTCGCCCGTGCAGATCGGGGATACGATCAACTACCAGGTGCAGTGGAAGAATACCTATGAAAAACAGGCCAAGGTAATCATTATCGACCCGCTGGACAAGGGCGTGGATTTTGTGAGCGCTTCCTTTGGCGGCGTGGAACTGAACCTGAGCGAAGTGGCAGATGACGAGGGAATTATTCTGAAAGAGATCCAAGACGCTGCCCAAGCCAGTGGTACCAGCGGTTGGGAGATGCGAAAAATTACGGACACCGTGGGTGTTGTTACAGGTATGGTTTATACAGGGACTGTAAAAGACGACAATGCCCAAGAAGTTGGTGTTGTCACGGTTGAGACCGATGAGAACGGCAAAATCAGGATGCTTACCATCGTTGGAAAGACGACGTCTTCTCTGGTTGCCGAACTGGAGGATGCGGAGGCGGAGCCGGATGCTTCCGGCGTAAAGCCCAAGTCCAAAACGGTCAAGATCATATATGACGTGGTTTCCCATGAAGTGAAATGGGAATTCACGGCGATTCCCAACGGCGCGGCCCAGCTCATAGATGTCAGCGGCGCGGTGGATCTGACCGTGAAAGTCAACGAAAAGGCCGTTCAGTCCTGGAATTATGGCGCTGCGTCAGACGGGACGAATCATGGCGGCAGCGACGGGACCGGTACGGACTACGAAGTACGCAACCGCGCATGGGTGGCAGTTGACGATCATGGAAGTTACACCAACGAAGTGGAGAACCCCTTACCCGAAAAGACGGAAGAAACTCCCGGCGATGGAGTGCAGGTAAAAGTCGGGGATCAGATTAAGTACAGAGTGAAGTGGAGCAACACCTATGACGACAAGAGCGCAGAGGTGGAAATTACCGACCCTCTGGATATTGGTGTGGATTTCGTGTCGGCTTCCTTTGGCGGCGTGACATTGGATAAAAAGAACGGCATACCGGATGGAAAAGGCAAAATCACAATCACCGGAACGGATACTACAGGACTGACAGATGACACGGATAAAAACGTTACCATTACTTATGATGACAATACGCGTACTGTAACCTGGAGTTTTCTGGCCAAGGCCAACGTCCATGCCGACCAGAACTGCGAAAGCGCTCATGCCGATGATGGAAAATGCGGCGATGCCATACTGAATGTCAGTGTCAACGAAAAGGCATTCCAGAAATGGACATACAAAGAAGACGATAATGAAGGCCAAGAAACCCAGAACAGCGAGGACGACAAGGTATACAACCGTGCCCAGGTGTCCATCGACAACAAGGCGGACTTCACCAACACAGTGGAAAATCCTTTGCCGAAAAAGACGGAAGTTACCCCTGGGGAAGGTGCGTCCATAGGTGTGGGCGACGCGATTACCTACAACGTGTTCTGGGAGAATTCCCATGATACGAATGCCGAAGTCCTGATTTCGGATCCACTGGATGCAGGTGTGGACTTTGTGTCGGCTTCCTTTGGCGGCGTGCCGCTGAATGCGGCTGACATACCTGGTCTGGAAGAAATCAAGGAGTCATCAGAGTGGGAGAAGAGCCAAAACGGGGATAATATCGTTTACACAAATACCACAGATGAGAATGGCAATGGTGTTGTTATCAAGAAGGTTGAAACGAGTAAAAATGACAACCTCATCAAAATTTCCATTACCGCTCAGGATACTACGGAATTGGTTGCGGAAACAGAAGGACAGCCTGGCAGTTCTTCCGCGACAAGGAATGTCACGATTACTTACAATTATGCTGATAGTGACAGTAGTGACAGCAATGACGACACGCATACGGTAACTTGGCAATTTACGGCCAAACCCGGAACCGGTTCGACTTCCCAGGGTCATACAGATCCCAAGGAGGCTAAGAAATACGGCGCCGCCGTGCTGAATGTCAAGGTCAATGAGAAAGCGATCCAGAAATGGACTTACAAGGGTACCGATACTGACAACCCTTATGGACAGTCCGACTCGTCAAGCCAGGATTATGAAGTCCTGAACCGCGCCCTGGTGAGCGTGGATCAAGTACCCGTTTACACCGATATCGTGCAGAACCCCGTGCCCGACAAAACCGAGACGGCGGTCGACCGTGCGGAGGGCAACTATACTTCCAGTGCGACAGGAACCGTGCCGGACGAAGTAAAACAGCACGTCGATGTCACGGAAGGCGGCAATCTGAATGATGCCGACAGTGCCGGGGTGAAAGACGGCGTCTGGAATGGCCCCTTAGTTAAGGTGGGTGACAGGATCACTTACAAGATTACCTGGAAGAACCAGGAGACTGAGCCCGCCGTGATCACCATCGAGGATCCTCTGGATCCGGGCGTGGCATTTGTCAGCGCTTCGTTCGGAGGAGTGAAGCTGGGCAAGGAAGAAGATATTAGCGATTTGGGACAAAATCCTGTCAGCGGAACTGTGCGCGTGACGGGTCATGATGCTGACGGAAACGAAGTGACGATTGAGGTTCCCGTGAAAATCGAGTACGTCGCGGGAACGGGCAACGAACAGAACAAGGTTAAATGGACCCTCGGCGAGGAGAGCGAAAACGTGGACGGCACTGCCAGCGATGCCAAATTGGTGCCCGCGGGAGCCGTTGGAGATGTGAAACTTGTGGTAGAGGTGACAGACCGTGCCACCTCCGTGGGCAAGGTGGACAATTATGCCGAAGTGACCGTAGGCGGCCACCCGAAGCAGCGCACCAAGACCGTGGAGAACCCGACCCCGAAGAGGGAAAAGACAGAGGTTACTCCTGGCGACGGCAAGCTGGTGGGGATTGGCGACCGGATTACCTATGAGATTGCTTGGAACAATTACAAGAGCGAAGAAGCCACCGTCATTGTGATGGATACCTTGGATCCCGGCGTGAACTTCATTAGTTCCAACAGCTATACATATAGGCTGAATGCGCAGGGCGAGTTCGAACGGGATTCCAACGGGAACAAGATTCTCGATCAAGTGATTACGGGAGACACTGACGCAGAGAAAGGCGGCAAGTATTACCCGGACAGCAAAGAGATCACAATATACGAAGGAACCCCCAAAGAAGAATCCATCACAGTTCCTGCTCATACTGTGGTATGGGTATTGGAAAAACAGTCTGCCGGCGCCCAGGGCTATGTAGGTCTGGTGGTCGAGGTCAATGACAGGGCAAGACTGGACTATGATTACTCTGATGAGGCGGATAAGCTGACGACCCCTGAGAATTCCGAGGGCGACGATTACGAGGTATGGAATCAGGCCCGGGTGAAAGTCGGAAATGATGGCTTCGAGGTGACCCAGATCGTTGAGAACCCGATAACGGACAAGACGGAAGAGCCTCCGACAGACAGGGACGGTAACGTTGACGGCAGCGGCGATACTGACGGTGACGGCGTTCCCGTGGAAGTGGGCAGCGAGCTGACCTACAAGATCCATTGGGAGAACACGAACGACAAGGAAGCCACTGTAATCATTACCGATCCTCTGGACAACGGTGTGGACTTCGTGTCCGCGTCTGACGGAAATGAGAACGGCATCACCCTGAGTGCCATGGAGAATGGCGGGGCCACAAAGACTTCTGAAATGATAGAAGTAGACGTGCCTGCAGAAGGCGGCGCGACGACGAAAGAATCGAAACCGGTCATTCAGTATACCGGAGCTTCGACCGGAAGTACCCAGACCCCGGC
The DNA here is from genome assembly GCA_947625255.1 of uncultured Acetatifactor sp. Classification (GTDB taxonomy): domain Bacteria; phylum Bacillota; class Clostridia; order Lachnospirales; family Lachnospiraceae; genus Acetatifactor. The sequence goes on from CANQNT010000027.1 coordinate 39,628, forward strand.
TCATACCGTGATCTGGACGTTCAAAGCGGCTAAAAACACCAAAGGCGACGTGATCCTGAAAGTCAGGGTCAACAAGAACGCCGTCCAGAAGTGGACTTACGGAGGAGAAACTGACAAGACGAACCCGGGCGGAAGCGCGGCGCCGGGCGACAAGGACTATGAAGTCCTTAACCGCGCCCTGGTTAAGGTGGACAACGACGCTTCCTATACCAGCACCGTGGAGAACCCCGTGCCTGATAAGACTGAAACCGGCATCGATCGTGCGGATACGGACGATGGAAACGGAAACCGGCATACGGACAGTGTTACGGAGGGCGGCAACCTGAACGACAATGACAACGACGGCACCTGGGAAGGCCCCTTGGTCAAGGTCGGCGATCGGATCACCTATGAGATTACCTGGAAGAATCATGAGACGGAGGATTCCGTGATTGCCGTTACGGATCCCCTGGATCCGGGCGTGAAGTTCTTTGGCGCCTCTTGCGGAACAGCCCAACTGGCGGAAACCGATATTACCGCTCAGACGCCCAAGTATTCCGCTGCCGGAACTGTGACGTTTCATATTGATGACGGGAATGGAGAAACTATTCCCGTGACGATCCAGTATGTTCCGGGAACGGACGGCCAGCCGAACAAGGTCGTCTGGACCATCGGCAGCGAAGCGATCAAGGACGAATCGGGAGCTGTCATCACTCCGGCCAAGCTGGTACCCGCCGGGGCGGAAGGGACAGTGCGGCTTGTAGTGGAAGTGATGGAGAACGCCACTTTTGCTGGCAAGGTGGAGAACGAGGCCACGGTCAAGGTGAGCAACCATCCGGAGCAGCATACCAAGAAAGTGGAGAATCCGACTCCGCTCAAGAGCAAGACCGAGGTGAACCCCGGTAACGGCGAGCTGGTGGGTATCGGCGAGGAGATCACCTACGAAATCGCTTGGAACAACTATCAGAGTGATCCGGCTTACGTTATCGTGATGGACACCCTGGATCCCGGCGTGGACTTCGTTGGCTCCAATAGTTATCCTTATGTGCTTGAGGGCGACAGCTACATTTTTGATAAGAAAGGGAACGTGGTGATCCACGGACAGGGTGATGGAGAGCAGGATGGTATTGTTGTTGACCCGAAGAGGGGCGGTACCTATTACCCGAACGGCGGCTCCATTACCTATATGATCGATTCGGAAGAACATAGAGAGCCCATTCCTCCTCACACGGTAGTCTGGGATCTGGGCGTGCAGAATGCCGGTACTTCGGCTTACGTGGGCCTAGTGGTCAGGACCAACGAAAAAGCTCGCCTTGACTACAGCTACAATGGAGATGCCACGGGATTTGTGCCGAACGTGGACGGAGACGGCGAGGACGATTACAAGGTATTTGATCAGGCCCGTGTCAAGGTCGGCAACGATCCGTTCGGCCTGACCCAGCGCGTGGAGAACCCTGTGACGGATAAGACGGAGCAAGACCCTTACGATCCGAACAAGGATGGCGACGGCAAGTTAGTGGGCGTGGGAGATTCTTTGACCTACCACATCCATTGGGAGAACTCTCACGACACGAAAGCGGACGTGGTCATTACAGATCCTCTGGATCAGGGCGTGGACTTCGAAGCGGCCTCCTTTGGCGGAGAAAATATCGTGCTGCTGGAGGCGAAGAAAGACGCGAATGGAGATTTTCTGCGCGAGGACGTTAAAATTTCGAAGTCCGTGACAGGTACCGTCTTTGAACAGTATGTACAGGCGGACGATGATGGAAACAAGAATGTGACCATTGAATATAATGCGGCCAGTCACACCGTGACCTGGACCTTTACCGCGGCGTCGGGGGCAAATATGGGCTCCGTGGCTGCCGATGTGGAGTTGAAGGTCAAAGTGAACAATAATGCCGTGAAGACTTGGACTTATGGGGACGGTAAGGATACCACCAAGCCGGAAGGCAGCGACGGAACCGGCAGCGATTACGAGGTCGTTAACCGCGCCCTGGTGGAGGTGGACAACAAGTCGCACTACACCAGCACCGTGGAGAACCCTGTGCCCGACAAGACCGAAACGGCCATCGAGAGGGCCGGCGCTCAGGACAGTGCTGGAAATCCGAAGACAGACACTGTCACGGAAGGCGACAACCTGCTTTACGATGGGGACAGTGACGTTTGGGAAGGACCTCTGGTAAGAGTGGGCGACAAGATCACCTACGAGATCACCTGGAAGAACCATGAGACCGAGGATGCGGTGATCACCATCGAGGACACCCTGGATCCCGGCGTGGACTTTGTCAGTGCTACGGCATTTGGAAATGTGAATGACAGTCAGATGAAACTGTCTGACTTGGAGAAGAGCCCTCTGCGTGGATACCTGACTTTCCAGTACCAGACGGAAGACAATGGAAGACTGGTAACGAATACAGTCGGGATTCTCACAACGATCAGCTGCGAGAAAGTTACCGTAAACGTGGACGGAAAAGAAAAGAGCACTTATAAGGTCGTCTGGACCCTTGGCAAAGAGGACATCAAGGATCAGGACGGAAACATTACGGAGAGGGGACAGAAGGTACCCGCTGGGGCCCAAGGCAAGGTAGAACTGGTGGTGCTGGTGACAGACCGCGCCTCTTCCGTGGGCAAGGTTGACAATGACGCCTATGTTAAGGTGGGAGACAATCCCGCGCAGCATACCAAGACCGTGGAGAATCGCGTGCCGAATCCGGAAAAGACGGAAACTGAGCCTGGTGACGGCAAGCTGGTGGGCATCGGCGATGAGATCACCTATTCGATCGGCTGGCGCAACTACCAGAACGATCCCGCATACGTGATCGCCATGGACACCCTGGATCCCGGCGTGGATTTTGTTTCCGCGTCCGACGACGGCGAATATCATAAAGAGGCCGGTACGCTGAAATATAGGATTAAAGGAGAAACGGAAGATAGGTCCTTGGATATTCCCGCCCACACCGTGGTATGGGATCTGGGAGCGCAGGCTTCCGGCGAGCAGGGAACCCTGACGCTGAAAGTCAAGGTCAATGACAAGGCGAAGCTGGATTATGATTATGTGCCTGGCGCAGACAAGTTGGAGACTCCCGGGGATTCCAGGGGAGATGACTACGAGGTATTGAACCAGGCCCGTGTGAAAGTGGGTAATGATGATTTTGAAGTGACGCAGATCGTGGAGAATCCCGTACCTGACAAGTCCGAGGCAACGCCTGGAGAGGGCGAACTCGTTGGAGTCGGTGAGCAGATCACATACAACATCCACTGGGAGAATACCGAGGACGGAGAGGCCACTGTGACCATCACGGATCCTCTTGACGAGGGAGTGGATTTTGTGTCCGCGTCCCTTGGCAGCGTGAGTCTGGCGGCCGAGGATGCTGATGGCACGGCAAACGGCACCGCGGGAGCACCCGTAATCGGGGATGTTACAATTACCTATAGTGCCCATACGGTTACCTGGATCTTTAAGGCGGCGGCCCATACCAGGGGTGACGTGACGCTTGCAGTCAAGGTGAACGAGAGCGCGCTTAAGACCTGGAACTACAACGAGACAACCGACGAAAATCCTGACGGCGGCCAGAGTGGAACGGGTGAGGACTTTAAGGTTCAGAACCGTGCCAGGGTTCAAGTGGATAATAAGTCTGTTTATACCACCGTTGTGGAGAACCCGATACCGAAGAAAGAAGAAGTAACTCCCGGCGACGGTGAAATGGTTGGAATCGGTGAGGAGATTACCTATGAAGTTTCCTGGAAGAATTCTTATGATCAGAATTCCGACATAACCATTGCCGATCCTTTGGACATTGGCGTGGATTTTGAGGAAGCTTCCTTTGACGGCGTGAAACTGACGCTGGACGCACAGGGCCATACCAACGGTGTAAGAGATGGAAATGTCATCAGGATTACCGGCCAGGGCAGTGAGGATTTGGTGGCCGGAGTGCCCGATGGCACAGATCCGGAAAAGGTGACAAGGGATGTTACCATTACCTATAACGAAAGCACTCATACCGTGACTTGGGAGTTCAAGGCACTTCCGGGAATGGGTGACAAGGTCGCGCTGAAAGTCAGGGTCAATGAGAATGCGAAGAAGACCTGGACATATGATGAATACACCGGCGGCAACATGACCGGCCCGACCCTTGGAGGTCATGAGACGGCGGGAAGCGAGGACTACGAAGTATTCAACCGCGCCAGAGTGGAGGTGGGAGAGAACTCCGCCTACACCAACGTCGTGGAGAACCCGGTGCCTGAGAAAGAAGAGAGTACCCCTGGCGAAAGCGAACTGGTGGGCGTCGGGGAGAAGATCTCCTACACGGTACACTGGAAGAACGGGCATGACCGAAACGCCGAAGTGGTAATTACAGATCCTTTGGATAAGGGTGTGGACTTTGTGGAAGCCTCTTTTGGAGGAGTGAAGCTGGAGGCGGTTCCTGTCAATGAGACCGGAAGTACCGGCACGATGGACGATGACGGCAATATTACATCCACAAAAACGGAGAGTGACGACAACGGCAGCATCACCAAGGTAACCAGCGTGAAGAGAGACGGAGAGGGCAACCTTATTTCAGTTACGGTTACCGGACAGGATACCACGGGAGTGGTGGCCGGGGATTCTGCCCCTAGGGACGGAGTAGCGAAAGGCATTACCATTACCTATGATGCAAAGGCTCATACTCTTACCTGGACCTTTACCGCCGCGGCCGGAAAGGAAAGCGACGCGGAACTGACAGTCAGTGTCAACGACAACGCTCTTAAGACTTGGAATTATGGCAATACAAGTGATAAGGATCAACCTGGTGGAGCGTATGGCGATGGCGAGGACAATGAGGTTCGCAACCGCGCGCAGGTGAAGGTGGACAACAAGCCTGTCTACACTGACGAGGTGGAGAACCCCGTGCCTGGCAAGACCGAGGTCACACCTGGCGACGGCGGACTGGTAGGACTGGGTGAAGAGATCACCTATAATGTATATTGGAAGAACACCCATGAAAAGGAAGCTAAAGTGGTGATCACGGATCCTCTGGATGAGGGCGTAGACTTTGTGTCCGCATCCTATGGAATTGTGAGCCTGAGCAGAAATGAGCAGGGAGAATTGGTTTCTTCTGAAGAGGAGACTGATAAGAACCTGCCCGTGAATGGGAATATCGTGATCACTTATGACAAGGAAACACATACCGTTACCTGGACATTCAATGCGATTGCGGGAAGAGACGGCTATGTAGAATTACATGTCAGAGTCAACGAGAAAGCGGAAAAGACCTGGAACTATAAGGAATATGTTGATGGGGCTGAAGAGCAGGATCCCGACGGAGTTCCCGGTAGCGGCAACGATTATGAGGTACTCAACCGCGCGTTGGTGAAAGTGGACGACAAGGCCACCTTTACCAATACGGTGGAGAATCCCACGCCTAAGAAAGAGGAACTGACTCCCGGCGAAGGACGGCTGGTAGGCGTGGGTGACGAGATCACTTACCGGGTAACCTGGGCGAATACCAACGACCGGAAAGCCGAAGTGGTGATCACGGATCCTTTGGATGCGGGTGTGGACTTTGTGTCCGCGGCCTTTGGGGACATAATCCTGGAAGCCGAGCCCAAGGAAGACGGAAGTACGGGCAAGCTGGATCGGGATGCGGAAGGCAACGAGATTGTAACGATTACCAGGAAAGATACTACGGGAACCGTGAGCGATGATGGAGCGGAAAAAGGATCGGTGACTATTGTTTATAACAAAGCAACCCACACCGTTACCTGGACATTCACGGCCGACGCGGAAAAGAACGGAACGGTGGGGTTGACGGTCAGAGTCAACGAGAACGCGGTCAAATCCTGGGTCTATGACGATGCAGACGGAAACGATGCACAGAATCCCGGCGGCAGCTATGTCGAGGGCGAGGATGATTACGAGGTTCTGAACCGTGCGCAGGTGAAAGTGGATAACAATCCTCATTACACCAACACCGTGGAGAACCCGACTCCTGGAAAGACGGAAGAAGATCCCGGCGAAAAAGAGCTGGTGAGCGTGGGTGATCAGATCACATACAAGGTACACTGGAACAACGCCAACGATCGGGAAGCAGACGTGGTAATCACGGATCCTCTTGACCGGGGCGTGGACTTCACGGAGGCCTCCTTCGCAGGAGTGACGCTGAAAGCGGAGTACGATGGCGACGAGGACGGCGTTGCGGTGACCAGGGATGAAAACGGCGACATAAGCAAGGTGGAAATCACAGGATCGGTTGTTTCGGATCTGGTGGCGGAAACCGTCGTCGGCGAGAATCCGGACGGCACCGATCTGAACGATAAAATAGTGACGATTGACTATGACGTGAAAGCGCATACGGTTACCTGGACGTTCAAGGCGGTACCCGGCGCGGAAAGCGACGTGGAGCTTAAGGTCAAGGTGAATGAGAACGCCGTCAGGACCTGGACTTACGGGGATCCCGCAGACGAGGAAAATCCCGGCGGCACTTTGGGCAAGGGCGAGGACCACAAGGTTGTGAACAGGGCCAGAGTGGAAATCAACAACATCCCGTCCTACACCAACACCGTGGAGAATCCTGTGCCCGAGAAGACGGAAGAGGATCCCGGCGAAGGCGCGCTGGTGGGAGTGGGCGACACCATCACTTACAAGGTGCGTTGGGAGAACGCCCATGACAAGGAAGCAGAAGTAATGATTACGGATCCCCTGGATGCGGGAGTGGACTTCGTATCCGCTGCGCTCGGCAGTGTGGAACTGAAGCTTGACGAAAGCGGCCAGGCGCCGAAGGAAGTGAGCGGAACAGACAGTACGGAGAATTCGCCTGTTATCGGAAGCGCCGCCATCGGCTATAACGAAGGTACGCGCACCGTTCAGTGGACGTTCAAAGCGAAACCCAACACTAGCGGAGAAGTGGTACTGACCGTGAAAGTGAACGGGAACGCCGTCAGGACCTGGACGTATGACGAAGGCCAGGACTCCGGGACAGACGGCGCCGGCAAGGACCACGAGGTCGTCAACCGCGCCAGAGTG
>CANQNT010000028.1 GCA_947625255.1 uncultured Acetatifactor sp.
CATAGCTCAGCTGGGATGAGCGCTCGCCTGACTAGCGGGAGGTCAAGGGTTCGAGCCCCTTTGCTTCCATTTTTTATTTGTCTAAAAATGGCTTGTTGACGCGATTTTCGGCGTTTTTTCCTTTTTCTGCCCTGGCCAACCATTTCTTAGTGTTTCTTACGGATCCTGGCCACAAAAAATCCCTCATAGTACGCGGTCGGACAGACACAGCAGACCCCGGGAATTCTGGTGGGTAAGAGGGGGAGATATGTCATCATGGGATGTTCAATGGGGACAATTTGGGCCTTCATTTTCGGAAGGATTCTTTGCAGCAACAGTTCATTCTCCGATTCCAGTACGGAACAAGTGGAATAGATCATCTCATGGCCTGGTTTCAGCAGCTCCAACGCTTTGCGAAGCAGGGCTTCCTGGGTACTGATGGAACGTCGGATCAATTCCTGGTTAAAATAGCGTTCAATAGAGTTTGCTTCGGCATATCCGGCCGGTTCCCGGTTCTCGGAGGAAGTCCCCAGAAACAAGGTTCCGCTGCCGCTGCAGGGCGCGTCCAGAAGAATTTTATCAAAGGAAAACAGAGGATCCAATTTCCTGGCGTCCTCAAGCATGACGGAAACTCTGGCGGCCCCTTGTTTTTCCAGATTGTATTTCAAACGTTCCGCTCGAATCTTATTTTTCTCACAGGCCGTAATCTGGGCACGATTGCCGGAGAGGGCCGCCATTTGTGTGGTTTTGCCGCCCGGCGCCGCGGTCATGTCCAAAATACTTTCTCTTTCCCGGGGATTCAATAACAGCGGGGGAATCATGGAAGAGAGGCTTTGCAGATAAATTTCGCCCCTGGTATAGAGTCCCAGACTCTGCACCGAGCTTTCCCGCGCCTCCGGGAGAATCAGGGCATCCTGGTACCAGGGTACTTCCTGACAGGCAATACCGGCTTCCGCTAATTGGGCCTTGACCGAAGTGATATCTGTTTTCAAAGTATTAGCCCTGAGTGTGACGGGACGCTTTCTTCGGGAGCCATCTATGATTTGGGCGGCGATTTCGGCTCCATATTGGTTCTTCAGCATGATTTCAAAAAAATCGGGAGCTCCTGTGGACATCACGGTTACCTCGCTTTCAGGATGATAAAAATGGGATACTTTACGTTTGGAAAAAGTCCGAAGATGCCTTGTGGTTCGCGGGCTTTCTTTATTCTAGCACATCCTGGGAGAAAAGCATAGGTTTTTGCGGGAACTTTTGTCCAAATGGTGGTAATCCTTTCCATGGTATGCTAAAATAATGCTGTGAAAAAGATCAAAGGCGCCATAGATAAGGAAGAGGAGGCATAGAATCCATGGACTGGAAGACCTATTTGGAGATTCTTCATCTTGCGGAGCGGCTGAAAAACAATACACGGCATTCCTGGACCTCTGCAGGCAGACGCGAAAGCGTGGCAGAGCACAGTTGGCGGCTGGCACTGATGGCGTTTTTTCTGAAAGACCAGTTCCCGGAGACGGATATGGACAAGGTCATCAGGATGTGCCTTTTTCATGATCTGGGGGAAGCATTTACCGGAGATGTTCCTGCCTTCGAAAAGACGGAGGCCGACTCCCTGCGGGAGGAGGAAGCGCTGGATGGCTGGGTAGAAGCCTTGCCGGAGCCTTACCGCACGCAGCTGGCGGCGCTTTATGAAGAGATAAAAGGGCTGGAAACCCGGGAGGCGCGGCTTTATAAGGCCTTGGACAAGATGGAGGCGGTCATACAACATAATGAGGCGGAAATTTCCACCTGGCTGCCTCTGGAGTACGATCTGCAGTTGGACTACGGAGAACGGGAGGTGCAGTTTTCCCCTGTGACACGTTCCCTAAAGGAATATGTCAACGAAGAAACCAGGCGGAAAATTGCCGAAGAGGGGCCTGACCCCAGGGAAGGGGATGGCTTCAGAAAATCATATGAATAAAGGGAAAAGAAAAGGAGCGCAAAAGGATGGAAAATACAATGTTGTTTCCCCAGGTAGGGGGATTTTTACATGGCGGGGATTATAATCCGGAACAGTGGCTGGACCGGCCCGACATTTTGGAAGAGGATGTCCGTTTGATGAAAAAAGCGGGCATCAATTCAGCCACTTTGGGCGTTTTTTCCTGGTCGGTTTATGAGCCGGCGGAGGGAGAGTTTCATTTTGAGTGGCTGGAAAAGATCATGGACAGATTGTATGAAAACGGCATCTACACGATTCTGGCCACCCCGTCGGGGGCGCGTCCCGCCTGGCTGGATGCGGCTTATCCGGAGGCGATGCGGGTGAGTGACCGCAATGTGCGGAATCATCACGGCGGCAGACACAATCATTGTATGAGTTCGCCGAAATATCGGGAAAAAGTAGCGCTCATCGATCAAAAGCTGGCCCAGCGGTTGGGGCGGCATCCGGGGCTTTTGATGTGGCATATTTCCAATGAGCTGGGAGGCGCATGCTATTGTCCTCTTTGCGCACAGCGTTTTCGTGACTACTTGGCGGAGAAATTTGATCATGATATTGAGAAGCTGAACAAAGCCTGGTGGACCACGTTTTGGAGCCATCGGTATCATAGCTTTGACCAGATTGAGCCGCCCTTTGCCCATGGGGAAAGGAGCATCATGGGACTGAATCTGGAATGGAAGCGCTTTACCTCCTGGAATATGCAGGATTTTATGAAGCATGAAATTGCCGTGCTGAAAAAAGTCACGCCCGAGATTCCCGTGACGACCAATTTTATGGAGTTATATTACGGTCTGGATTATCGGAAACTGGCCAAGGATCTGGACGTGATTTCCTGGGACAGTTATCCGCGGTTTCATAACGATTACGAGAGCTTTGCGGATACAATGCTTTGGAACGCGTTCCAACACGCGCTCATGCGTTCTCTGAAGCCCCAAAAGCCCTTTATGCTCATGGAAAGCACGCCCAGTCTGGTGAACTGGCATCCGTTTAACAAGCTGAAACGCCCAGGCGTACACAAGCTGGCTTGTCTGCAGGCGGTCGGCTGCGGTTCCGATACCGTTCAATACTTTCAATGGAGAAAAGGCCGGGGCTCCTATGAGCAATTTCACGGGGCCGTGGTGGATCATGACGGTTCCGGAGAGACCCGGGTATTCCGCGAGGTGGCGGAAGTGGGGGAGATTCTGCAGAGACTCGCACCCATGGCCGGCAGTCTGGTAAAGGCCCGGGCGGCGCTCTTGTTTGACTGGGATAACCGGTGGGCCATTGACGATGTGGGTGCGCTCGGCAGACAGACCAAGCGCTATGAGGATACTTGTATGAAGATCTGGAAGGAGTTTCGCAGGCTTGGCGTGGAGATGGACGTGGTGGCTTCGGACGAGGATTTGTCACGATATGGCGTGGTAGTCGCGCCAATGCTTTACATGCTGCAGCCTGATACCGCCAGGACGCTTCGGGCCTTTGTGGAACACGGCGGTCAACTGCTGGCCACTTATTTTACGGGATATGTGGACGAAAATCAGCTCTGTTTCTTGGGCGGATTCCCGGGAGACGGTCTTTCGGATCTGTTTGGGATTGTCAGCGAGGAGATTGATACCTTGTATCCTGCTGACCGCAACCATGTGGCTTTTTCGGACGGTACCCGGTGGGAAGTGCGGGACTACGCGGAACTGCTGCGCCTGAAGGATGCCCGGGTCCTGGCGGTTTACGAGGAGGACTTTTACCGTGGAAGAGCGGCTGTGACCTGTAAGGAATATCCCGGGGGCGGCAAGGCTTATTATGTGGCGGCCAGAAGCGAGGCCGGACAGATGCGGCCGCTTTTCGCCCGTCTGCTGCAGGACGCGGGCATTCCGGAGAAAGATCTGCCGGAAAACGTGGATTATTGCTCCAGAGTCGGCGGCGAGTGCGTATATGATTGCTATTTCAACTACGGGACGGAGCCGGCCACGATTTTCGGGGTGCGGGGCTTCGATATGATTTCGGAAGGTTATGTAGATGGAGAACTTACACTCCCCGCTTATGGAGCCGCAATTCTGAAAATGGAAACGTCCGGAGAGCCGTCCGGGGAGCCGTGACCCGGGCAAACTTGTCAAAAGGTCTTGACGGGAGAAAGTTCTTATTTTATAATAAAATGAAGTATGACTAGGGAAAGGTATTGGGAATACACATGATAAAGAGTATGACTGGGTTCGGCAGATGTGAGGTCGCCGAGGGAAATCGTAAATTTACCGTGGAATTAAAATCCGTCAATCATCGTTATCTGGATTTCAATATCAAGATGCCCAAGAAGCTGAACTTCTTTGAATCCGGGATTCGGGCGGAATTGAAGCAGTATATTTCCAGAGGAAAGGTGGATGTGTTCATCACCTATGAGGATTTCACGGAGAACAATACAAGCATTCGCTATAATCGGGATCTGGCCGCGGAATATTTGCAGTATCTTTCTCAGATGGCGGATGAGTTCGGTCTGGACAATGATGTGCGGGTATCCACCTTGTCTAAGTATCAGGATGTCTTCGTCATGGAGGAACAGGATATTGACGAGGAAGAGCTTTGGAAGGAGCTGCAGAAAGCCGTGACCGGCGCGGCAAAGAGCTTCGTGGAGACGCGCGTGGCCGAGGGCGAGAATCTGAAAAACGATCTGCTGGAGAAGCTGGATGGAATGCTGAAACTGGTGGACCGGGTGGAAGCGCGTTATCCGGCGGTACAGGCTGAGTATCGGGATAAGCTGGCGGAAAAGGTACAGGAGCTTTTGGGAGACAAGCAGATAGATGAAGGAAGGCTTCTGACAGAGGTGGCGATTTTCGCGGATCGTATTTGTGTGGACGAGGAAGTGGTGCGTCTGCGCAGCCATATTGAAACGACTGCCAGGACGCTGCGGGAAGGCGGAAGCATCGGCCGAAAGCTGGATTTTATCGCTCAGGAAATGAACCGGGAGGCCAACACGATTCTTTCCAAAGCCAATGATCTGGAGATTTCCGGCTGTGCCATTGAGTTGAAGACGGAAATAGAAAAGGTGCGGGAACAGATCCAGAATATTGAATAAAGGCAGGACCGAAAGGGAAAAGGTTGGACATGAATAAATTGATTCATATCGGGTTTGGCAATATCGTGAATACCTCTAAGATTATCGCCATTGTCAGCCCGGAATCCGCGCCCATCAAGCGTCTGGTGCAAAGGGCAAAGGAAGCGGGTACGGCCATTGATGCCACCCAGGGCAGGAAGACCAAGGCGGTGCTGGTCATGGAGAACAGTCAGGTCGTGCTGTCCGCGCTTTTGCCGGAGACCATCGCGGGACGTGCCCGCAATGATTTCCCCGCGGACAAAGGGGACGGACAGGAGGAAGAGGAGGATTATGGCGCATAAGGGAATATTGACAGTAATATCGGGTTTTTCCGGCGCGGGAAAGGGTACGATTGTAAAGCATCTGTTAAAGGCCTATGATAATTACGTTTTTTCCATTTCCATGACGACCAGAGAGCCGAGACCCGGGGAGCGCAATGGCGTGGATTATTTTTTCGTGGACAAGGAAGCCTTTGAACGGGCGATCGAGGAAAATGGTCTGGTGGAATATACCAATTACTGCGGAAATTATTATGGAACGCCGAGGGCTTATGTAGAGGAGCAGCTTGCTGCCGGCAAGGACGTGCTTTTGGACATTGAGATCGAAGGGGCCCGGAACATCAAGAAACGTTTTCCGGAAAGCCTTTTGCTTTTCGTAATACCACCCAGTGCCGAGGAACTGCGGCGCAGGCTGGTCGGGAGAGGAACGGAGTCCGAGGAAGTGATCGATGCGCGTCTGCGGCGCGCCATTGAGGAATCAGAAGGCATAGAGGCCTATGATTATATAGTGTTAAATGATGATCTGGAGACTTGTGTGGAGGAAGTGCATCAGCTGGTGAACGCGGCCCGGAAGATGCCGCCGCACAGGAAAGAATTAATTGAGAAGATCAGGGAAGAATTGAAGCAGTTCGCGAAAGGAGAAGAATAATGTTACATCCGTCTTATTCAGATTTAATGAAGGTAGTGAACAGTGAAGTGGAGAATGGTGAGGCGCCCGTGGTCAGCAGCCGCTATTCCATCGTGATGGCTACCGCCAAGAGGGCGAGACAGTTGATCGGCGGAGAGGAACCCTTGGTCAAGGAGAAGAGCAATAAGCCCTTATCCATCGCCGTGGAGGAGCTGAATCAGGGGAAGATCAAGATTCTGAGTGAAGATGAATAAAGTGGCCGATGATAATAGGAAACACGCACTGCGGGTTTCCTATTGTTAGGTTTGCCGGATTCGTTTTTGGCTGTACGGAGGTGGCTATGAAGATATTACTGGTCTCCCTTGGCTGCGATAAAAACCTGGTGGACTCCGAGATGATGCTTGGGATTCTGCGGGAAAAGGGATTTTCCTTTACGGATGACGAGGCGGAGGCGGATGCCGTGGTGGTGAATACTTGCTGTTTTATCAATGACGCCAAGGAAGAAAGCATCAATATCCTGCTGGAAATGGCGGAGCTTAGAAAATCAGGACAGATTAAGGCCCTGGTTGCCGCGGGTTGTCTGGCCCAGCGGTATCGGGAAGAGATTCAGAAAGAGATTCCGGAGGTGGATGCCATTGTGGGCACTACGGCCATCGAGACAATTGTGGAAACCGTGGAGAGCGCACTTGCGGGAAATGGGCAGAACCATTATGATGATTTGAATAAGAAGCCTCTTGTGGGGGCGAAGCGTATTGTGACCACGGGAGGTCATTATGCGTACCTGAAGATTGCGGAGGGCTGCGACAAGCATTGTACCTATTGTGTTATCCCTAAGGTGCGCGGCGCGTTCCGGAGCGTTCCTATGGAGGAATTGCTGCGTCAGGCGAAGGAATTGGCGGAGGGCGGCGTGAAGGAATTGATTCTTGTGGCCCAGGAAACGACGCTTTATGGTGTGGATCTTTATGGAAAGAAAACGCTTCCCGAGCTTTTGCGGGCTCTTGCCCGCATTGAGGATCTCTATTGGATCCGGCTTTTGTATTGTTATCCGGAGGAAATCACGGAAGAGCTGATACAGGTGATCAAAGAGGAACCAAAAATTTGCCATTATCTGGATATTCCGGTGCAGCATGCCGCCGACCGGGTCTTGCGGCGCATGGGCAGGCGGACGGACGGCGCGCAGCTTCGACGGATCATTCAGAGACTGCGGGAAGCCATACCGGATATTTGTCTGCGAACCACGCTGATCACGGGTTTCCCCGGGGAGACGGAGGAAGATTTCGAGGAGCTGACGCAGTTCGTGGATGAGACGGAATTTGACAGATTGGGTGTTTTCCCTTATTCCCAGGAGGAAGGGACACCGGCGGCCGAAATGCCGGACCAGGTGGAAGAGGAAGTCAAGTGCCGCCGCAGGGACCAGATCATGGAACTCCAACAGGAGATCGCTTATGAAAAAGGCGAGGATATGATCGGGCGCGTCCTGGATGTGATCGTGGAGGGGAAGGTTGCTGACGAAGACACTTATGTGACCCGCACCTATCGGGATGCTCCGGGTGTGGACGGATACTTATTTTTGGAAACGACAGCCAATCTTATGACGGGTGACTTTGTCAGAGTGCTGGTGACGGACAGCAATGAATATGATCTGATCGGAGAGATTTACCACGAATAAAAAACGGAGGAAAAGGAAATGAATTTACCAAATAAACTGACGATTTTTCGCATCATCCTGATTGTCCCTTTCGTGATATTGCTTTTGGGTAATCATCAGGAATGGGGATGGTTTGTCGCCTTGTTTCAAGGGGCCCGTCCTTATCTGGATTATGTGGCGCTGGCCATTTTCATCATTGCCAGTCTGACGGACCTGATCGACGGCAAGATTGCCAGAAAGTATCATATGGTGACGAATTTCGGCAAGTTCATGGATCCTTTGGCCGATAAGCTGTTGGTCTGTGCGGCTATGATCGCTTTGGTGGAGATGGGGAGGATTCCTTCCTGGGTGGTCATCATCATTATCAGCCGGGAGTTTATCATCAGTGGTTTTCGGCTGATCGCCTCAGACAATGGCGTGGTGATCGCGGCAAGCCATTGGGGTAAGTTCAAGACCACGTTTCAGATGGTTATGATCTGCCTGATGCTGGCCAATATCCCTGCCTTGAAATGGGTCACGGATCTTGTGATGTGGGTGGCGCTTTTGCTGACGATCATATCTTTAGTGGATTACCTTGTAAAAAATAAAGATGTTATGAAGGAAACGAGATAAGCGCCTTACGTAAGACGGGCGGATGTGCCCGGGAAAGGTTGGATTTGAATGACGGTTGAGATCATTTGTGTGGGAACAGAGCTGCTGCTTGGTAATATCGTGAATACCAATGCGGCTTATCTGGCCGGGAAATGTGCGGACATGGGCCTGTCCTGCTACTATCAGAGCGTGGTGGGGGACAATGCGGAGCGTCTGACGGAAGCGATCCGTCAGGCCGTGGGCCGTTCCAACATTGTCATTTTGTCAGGGGGACTTGGGCCTACGGAGGACGACCTGACAAAGGAAACGGCGGCAGCGGTCATGGGCAGAGAACTTGTAATGAACGAAGAATGCAAACAAAGCATCGCTTCTTATTTTAAGAAGAGGGGAATGGAGGCCACGGAGAATAACTGGAAACAGGCGTTGATTCCGGAGGGGGCTTTGATTTTGGAGAATCATAACGGCACGGCGCCAGGCATGATTATTCAGGACGGGGAGACGCACGTGGTATTGCTGCCCGGACCGCCCTTGGAGCTGATCCCCATGTTTGAGGAGAGCGTGATTCCGTATCTGAACGCCTTGGGCCCCGGCGTGATTTTATCCCAGACGGCCAAGCTGTGCGGTATTTCGGAGAGCAAGGCGGAAACCATGATCCGCGATTTGATTGATGCGCAGACCAATCCTACCATAGCCACCTATGCCAAAACGGGAGAGGTGCATATCCGGGTAACGGCCCGGGCGGAGTCCGAAAAGGAAGCCAAGAAGCTGATCAAGCCCGTGGTAAAGGAGATTAAGACCCGCTTCGGGTATTATATTTATAGTACCGAGGAGAGCGTCACCCTGGAAAAAGCGGTGGTGGATCTTTTGATGGCCAACCATTTATCCGTGACTTGTGCGGAGTCCTGTACGGGAGGAATGCTTAGCGCCCGCCTGATCAATATTCCCGGAATTTCAGACGCTTATAAATGCGGTTACGTGACTTATTCCAACAAGGCGAAGCGCAGGATTCTGGGGGTGAAAAAGGGAACTCTGCAGAAGTATGGCGCGGTCAGCAAACAGACGGCGGAGGAAATGGCCAGGGGCGCCGCTTTTGCGTCCAAAGCGGACGTGGCGGTGGCAATCACGGGAATTGCGGGACCGGACGGCGGCACGGAGGAGAAGCCCGTGGGTCTGGTCTACATTGCCTGCAATGTAAAAGGAAAGGTGACGGTAAAGGAATTCCGCTTTAGCGGCAACAGGGCCAAGATCAGGGAGGCTTCCACAACGGCGGCATTGATGCTTATGAGACAGTGTATGCTGGAATATTTCAGTAAGGTGACTTTTGGATAATAGGCATGAATCAAGTCTTAAGTATTACGGAAGCGTCAGTGCGGTTTAAGTATTAAAATTGGATAAAATGTAAAATTAGGCATTGCTTTCGGAAAGCGGGTGTGCTACAGTTAGGTTGTCTGATAACTTATTCTGTGTGTAAGCCGATATGCCCGCATAAGGGAAGTGTCCTGACGCGGGGGTTCTTGTGAGGGATGCGTATATCGGCCGAGATTCTAAGCAGTTCCGGCGTTTCGCCAAGGGTTTCAGAACGGAAAATTGATAGCCAGAGGGGGGATGCCTATGAGGGGACTGTCCTGAGTCATTGGGGTCGGGGCAGAACTGCCGCCTTGTTCCAAGGGACGCGGTCATTTGGGAAATATTCGGAAAAGTTGGAAAAGGGCTTGACAAATACGAATGGATGTTTTAAAGTAAGAAACAGAACATTTGTTCTGCTTACACTTGCCCTATGAATCGTTGCTTTCGTAATATTTTCTTTATAAATATTTTCCTGAGTTTGTATTTTTGTTGTATTGAAAGTGTTGGGTCATTCTGGAGAAGGAGATTAGGAATGGAAAGAGATGAGAAGCTGAAAGCGTTGGATGCGGCGCTGAGCAAGATTGAGAAAGAGTACGGAAAGGGTACCGTGATGAGATTGGGGGATCCGGCGGCCCAGATGAATGTGGAAACAATTCCTACGGGGTCCTTAAGCCTGGATATCGCGTTGGGATTGGGCGGTATCCCAAAGGGAAGAATCGTGGAGATTTACGGACCGGAGTCCAGCGGTAAGACGACGGTTACTTTACATATGATCGCGGAGGTACAGAAGAGGGGCGGAATCGCGGGCTTTATTGACGCGGAGCACGCGCTGGATCCCGTGTATGCCAAGAATATTGGTGTGGATATCGATAATTTGTATATTTCCCAGCCGGATAACGGGGAGCAGGCGCTGGAGATCACGGAGACCATGGTTCGTTCCGGAGCGGTGGACATTATTGTTGTGGACTCTGTTGCGGCGCTGGTTCCCAAGGCGGAGATTGACGGGGACATGGGGGACTCCCATGTAGGTCTGCAGGCCCGACTGATGTCCCAGGCGCTGAGGAAGCTGACCGGTATCGTGAGTAAGTCCAACTGCACTGTGGTGTTTATTAATCAGCTTCGTGAGAAGGTGGGGGTGATGTTCGGTAATCCGGAGACGACGACCGGTGGCCGTGCCTTGAAGTTCTATGCCTCCGTGCGTCTGGATGTCAGACGTATTGAGTCCCTGAAACAGGGCGGTGAGGTGATCGGCAACCGCACCCGTGTGAAAGTGGTGAAGAATAAGATTGCCCCGCCTTTTAAGGAAGCGGAATTTGATATTATGTTCGGTGAGGGGATTTCCATGACCGGGGATATTCTGGACTTGGCGGCCAATACCGATGTGGTCAATAAGTCCGGCGCATGGTATGCTTATGAAGGAAACAAAATCGGACAAGGCCGAGAGAACGCGAAGCAATATCTGAAAGATCATCCCGAAGTGAGAGATGAGATCGAACAAAAGGTGAGGGCGCATTATGGGCTGGCCGGAGATGGCCGGCAGACGGATGCCGAATAGGTGAAAGATGACGGTTACGGAGATTGTGGAAGTTTCAAAATCTCGCAGCAAGGTTTATATTGATTATGAGTTCGCCTTTGTGTTATACAAAGGCGAACTTCGTCAATATCATGTGCGGTTGGGAGAAGAACTGGAAGAAATGGATTATCGGGTGATCATGGAAGAAGTGCTTCCGCGCCGTGTGAAGCTGCGGGCCATGAATCTGCTAAAGGACAAAGATTATACGGAACATCAGTTGAGACAGAAACTGAAAGCGGACTGGTATTCTGAGCAGTTGATCGAGATCGCCGTCCAATATTTGGCTTCTTATCATTATATCGATGACTATCGTTACGCGGTGAATTATATCCTGTTCCATGAGGCTTCCAGAAGCAGGAGAAGGATTGAGCAGGATCTGATGCGGAGAGGGATATCGAGGGAAGTGCTGGTACAGGCCTGGCAGGAGTGGGAAGCCGCAGGAGGCAGACAGGACGAAGAGAAGATGATCCGGCAGCTGTTAGAAAAGAAGCATTATGATCCCGAACGGACGGATGACAGGGAGAAGCGCAGATTATATGCTTCTTTGCTTCGCAAGGGCTATTCCTCAGACCGCGTCAGCAAGGTTTTGGAATGCGAAAATTTGTATAAAATGTACTAATATTACTTGACATAATTAGAAAATGAGTATAAAATTTAACTGTTGTGATTGCTTGTGTGACGGGTATGAAGACAATAAAACTAAATAAGGAGGTGCTCCTGCAGTGTTGAGCTATGTGGTGACTGCATTGGTGTCAGTCGCTCTGGCCGCCGCGGTGACCTATGTGGTAACGACTCAGTACCAGAAAAGGGTAACGGAGAAGACCATAGGAAACGCGGAGGACAAGGCGAGGGAGATCATCGATGAGGCGCTGAAGACTGCAGAGACGAAAAAGCGTGAGGCACTTCTTGAGGTCAAGGAAGAGTCCATTCGTACCAAGAATGAACTTGACAAAGAGATCAAGGAGAGGCGTGCCGAGGTGCAGCGCGATGAGCGCAGAGTCCAGCAGAAGGAAGCGAACATCGACAAGAAAGCCGATGCATTAGAAAAACGCGAAACGAGCCTTTCAGCCAGAGAAGACAACCTGAATAAGATGAAGGTGGAAATCTCGAAGCTGAACGAGCAAAGGTTACAGGAACTGGAGCGAATTTCCGGACTCACCTCTGAACAAGCAAAAGACTACTTATTGAAAATTGTTGAAGATGAAGTAAAGCATGAAACGGCCGTGATGATCAAGGAAATGGAGAGTCGGGCCAAAGAAGAAGCAGACAAAAAGGCGAAGGAATTGATCGTGTCTGCGATTCAGAGATGTGCTGCAGACCATGTCTCTGAAACAACGATTTCCGTCGTCCAACTTCCGAATGATGAAATGAAAGGAAGAATTATCGGCCGAGAGGGAAGGAACATCCGAACCCTGGAGACCATGACCGGTGTGGATTTGATTATCGATGACACGCCGGAGGCAGTCATCTTGTCAGGCTTTGATCCTATTCGTCGCGAAGTTGCAAGAATTGCCTTGGAAAAGCTGATCGTTGATGGGCGCATTCATCCCGCCAGAATTGAGGAGACGGTGGAGAAAGCGCAAAAGGAAGTAGAAGTAATGATTAAAGAGGAGGGTGAAGCCGCCGCGCTGGAGGTTGGCGTGCATGGTATCCACCCGGAACTGATCAAATTACTTGGAAAGATGAAGTTCAGGACCAGTTATGGACAGAACGCATTGAAGCATTCCATCGAAGTGGCGCAGCTTTCGGGGCTTTTGGCCGCGGAGATGGGATTGGATGTCAGACTTGCAAAACGTGCGGGACTGCTTCATGACATTGGGAAAGCCGTAGATCATGAGATGGAAGGTTCCCATATTCAATTGGGTGTTGAACTTTGCAGAAAATACAAGGAAAATGCCACGGTTATTAATGCCGTGGAATCCCATCATGGCGATGTAGAGCCAACTTCCCTGATCGCGTGTATTGTACAAGCTGCTGATACAATCTCTGCTGCAAGACCGGGGGCTAGAAGGGAAACGCTGGAAACCTATACTAGCAGATTAAAGCAATTAGAAGAAATAACAAACAATTTCAAGGGTGTCGATAAATCTTTTGCTATTCAGGCAGGTCGTGAAGTTCGTGTTATGGTAATACCAGAGCAGATTACGGATGCAGATATGGTTCTGCTGGCTCGTGATATTTCCAAACGGATTGAATCTGAATTGGAATATCCGGGACAGATCAAGATCAATGTAATCCGCGAAAGCCGTGTTATTGATTACGCGAAGTAACCGAATCATGAATGAATTACATTTTTTTGAAAAAGAGTGAGAAATGATTTTAAGCCGGGCGGATGCGCAAGCGTCTTTGCCCGGCTTTTGTTAAAGGAGGGTATAATGAAAGAATACAATATCGTGGACTATGGGGCCATTTCCGGTGGTGTTACCAATAATGCCAAGGCGATTCAGAAAGCTGTGGATGAATGCAGCGTTTCCGGGGGAGGACGATAATCTTTGTACCGGCTGGGATGGCGGCTACGCGGAAAGTCCCTTGTGCGGGGAGCGAATAATGACGGCATTGATCCGGACAGCAGCCATCTCTTTATCGGGTATATGAGCATTCGTTTCCCTGGCTGTATGCCCGCCATGTAAAGGGCCTATCCGTCAAGGAGAGCCGGATTCTGCGCCAGGGAGAGCCCTTTCCCATGTGGGTGGATGGAGATGAAATCCTTGATTGTCAGGATGTGGAATTGGACATTAAGCACAAATAGGACGTGAAATTAGATAATAGGACGAGCGTATCGTCCAAAAAGCGTCCGTATTTACGGGAGTGTGATGTACAAATGAGAGAAAAGCCTGTTTTTAGAAAAAATCACTTGTGTTCTCACTTTTCTTATAGTATGATAGGTGAAGTGTATGATTGTATACGATTATGCACACATTACGAAAAGGAAACGGTGATGGAGATAACATGAGAGCGTACAAGGATTTGAGCAGGGAAGAGTTGCTTACGTTGAAAGCGGAGCTGGAAGCATCTTACGAGGAGGCCAAGGGCAAGGGGCTTAAGCTGGATATGTCCCGCGGCAAGCCGGGCGTTTCCCAGTTGGATATGGGAATGGCGCTTCTGGACTCTTTGAATTCTGAATCGGACATGAAGACATTGGATGGCGTTGATGTCCGCAATTATGGAAGTCTGGAAGGCATTACGGAAGCAAAGTATCTGATGGCGGATATGATGGGAGTTCATCCGGAAAACGTGATCGTGTGCGGCAATGCCAGTCTGACGGAGATGTATGACGCGGTATGCCGTTCTTTTACCCATGGCGTGATGGGAAGCATTCCCTGGTGTAAGCTGGACAAGGTGAAGTTTTTGTGCCCCGTACCGGGATATGACAGGCATTTTGCCATTACCCAGCATTTTGGCATTGAAATGATCAATGTGCCCATGACTCCCCAGGGACCGGATATGGACATGGTGGAAAAACTGGTGTCTGAAGACGAGGCGATCAAGGGAATCTGGTGCGTGCCTAAATACTCCAATCCCCAGGGCTATTCTTATTCGGATGAAACCGTGCGACGTTTTGCGGCGTTGAAGCCGGCGGCAAAGGACTTCCGTATCTATTGGGATAACGCTTATGCGATTCATCATTTGTATGAAGATAGGCAGGACGAAATTCTGGACATTTTGAGTGAGTGTGAAAAGGCCGGCAATCCGGACATGGTCTATGAATTTTGCTCTACCTCCAAGGTAAGCTTTTCCGGAGCCGGTATTGCGGCCATGGCTACTTCCAAGGCTAATATGGCGGATATCAGGAAATCGCTGAGCATCCAGACAATCGGCTACGATAAGGTAAATCAGCTCCGTCATGTCAGATTCTTTAAGGATTATGAAGGTTTGAAAGCCCACATGAGAAAGCATGCCGCTTTGATGCGCCCGAAGTTTGAAGCGGTTCTCGGTATTTTAAGTAAAGAGTTGGATGGTCTTGGCATTGGAAGCTGGACGAATCCGAACGGAGGTTATTTTATTTCCTTTGAAGCGATGGATGGCTGCGCCAAGGCGATTGTGGCAAAATGTAAAGAGGCCGGAATGGTGCTGACCGGGGCGGGGGCTACATTCCCCTACGGAAAAGATCCTAAGGACAGCAATATTCGAATCGCGCCGTCTTTTCCGACTCCGGAAGAGATGAAGCAGGCGACGTCCCTGTTCGTGCTGTGCGTGAAGCTGGTGAGCGTGGAGAAGCTTTTGGCAGATTGTCAGGGCGCTTGATGCGCTTGGTAATAGCGTCGGACCAGAAAATAGCATGTTTGGGATGCACGGAATCAGGAAAGGCTTGACGTGGCATCCGGGGGCGGAAACGGTCCGGTGGCGTGCTTCGTCGGAGTCGTCTTGTCAGATGTGCGAGAATGAAGCTGGTAGAATGGAGGTTGGCGATGGCTGAGGAATTTAAACGGATCAAGCGTGAATTGGTGGCAAAGGGTCATATTTTGGATTATTATCATGATACCATGCTGATTCCCAATGGCCATGTGGCGGTCTGGGACTTTATCCAGCATAACGGTGCGGCGGCGATTGTTCCGGTGCGGTCGGATGGGAAAATCCTGATGGTGCGTCAGTACCGCAATGCGTTGGATAGGGACACCATCGAGATCCCGGCAGGCGGCCTCAATCCCGGAGAGCCTACCGATGCGGCGGCGCTTCGGGAGTTGGAGGAGGAGACGGGATACCGCTGCGAACGGGCGGAATTTTTGATCTCCATCAGAACCACGGCGGCTTATAGCAATGAGAAAATCGATATCTACCTGGCTCGGGATTTGATTCCCGGCCACCAGCATCTGGACGAGGACGAATATATCAACGTGGAGGCTTATTCGGTTGAGGAGCTGAAGAAAATGATTTATCAGGGGACGCTGCAGGATGCCAAAACGGTGGCGGCCGTCATGGCTTATGCCGTAAAGTACGGGAAATAAAAAAGGATATTTCATGTGTTGTCCGCATATATTTTATGAGGAAAGATGGAAAGAGGGACGTGAAATATGCGGATTCGCTGGAAAAAATTATATATGGGAAGACTTCCGCTTTTGTCGCTTTTGATGTTTGGGGCAATCGCGGGAGTCCTCATTATGAATATTGGAAAGGGCTTACTGCTGGAAAACACAGGCTTGCTTGATGAATACGCATTGTATCACATGAAGTATATGACGGTGGACGGCAAAGCCCTTTTTGTCTATGTGTTGGGGAAAAGACTGGGACTTGTCGCCGTTCTGGCGGTATTGTCCACAACTTATCTGGGCCTGATCCTGATCTGTGGCGCTACCGGATGGTATGGGGCATTGTTGGGGATGTTTTTTGCGGCGTCCATGATCCGTTATGGGATCAAAGGCGTTCTTTTTACTCTGGTAGGCCTGTTTCCCCAGTACTTATTTTACGTTCCGGCTTTTCTTATGCTTTTGACCTGGTGTGAACAAGTCTGCAGAAGCATCAATTTCAAAGGCTCCATTTATACCCCGGAAACGGACTCCCGTCATCTTTTAGAGGCGGGGTTGCGTATGTTTTTTATTGTGGCGCTTACCATCGTGGGAGGCTTTTTGGAGAGCTTTGTGAATCCGATTTTCATGACAGCCCTGTTGAAAATCTTTTGACCCCTTTCGTCAAAACCCATGCAAAACCCCGCTAAAAATAGGCATTTTGCGCATTGTTTTTTCCAAACGACCCCATTATAATGGAGCTTATCAGCATCGGGCCAGGCTGCCGCGAAGCAGTCACTCGGCCGGACCTGACGAAGCGCGTGACCAGCCGGGAATGATTGCGGGGGAAGCGCGGCTTCAGGCGGCAAGTTCGGCAGAGGACCGGGCGGCTGGTTATCAGGGTCTGATAAGTGTCATGGGGAATGGAATCGTGGTGTTGTAACAGGAAGGGTTGGAAGGTTCATGGAAAAGGAAATCGATGCGTTTATTTCATATTTGCATTCTATAAAAAACGCTTCGTACAATACGGAATTGTCCTATCACAGGGATTTGAACAAGTTCCGGAAATATATGGAAGCACGGGGCATTGTTGGCGTGGATCAGATCAAGGAAGAGAATCTTTCCGATTATATCGCATCACTGGAATGTCAGCAGCTGAAAGCGGCCACTATTTCCAGAAATATTGCTTCCATCAAGGCATTTTATCAGTACTTATACAAGGAAGGCCTTGTTCATGAGAATTTTGGAAACAGGCTGCGCGCTCCCAGGGTGGAGAAAAAGCTCCCGGACGTCATTACCATGGAGGAGACTGTCGCGTTATTGATGCAGCCTACAGCCAATACCCCTAAGGAGATTCGAGATCGGTCCATGCTGAGTCTGTTGTATGCCACCGGTATCCGAGTGACGGAGTTGATGACTCTGAAGCTGGGGGATGTGGATCTGCAGGAGCATTGTCTTGTATGCAGGGATGGAGAGCGGACCCGCCGGATTCCTTTTGACAGTGAAACGGGAGCGCTTCTGGAGCTTTATTTGAAAAGCAGTCGGCCGGCTTTGGTGCAGGAGAGCCAGGAAGAGACACTTTTTGTAAATTGCTCCGGTAATCCCATGAGCAGGCAGGGCTTTTGGAAGCTGATCAAAAATTACGCAAGGCAGGCGGGCATCCAGTCTGAAATCACGCTCCAGACCCTGCGCCATTCCTTGGCGGTCCACATGGTGCAGAAAGAGCAGATTTAAAGGATGCCCTTTTGGCTTCTCCGCATATTGCCGTGCAATGGGAGTCAGAGAGTAAGTTTTAAACTTACTAAATTCTTCCACATTGACCAGTTTGACAGCAGTTGCGTTCATTTGCTGCATGACGGCTGTGAGGCCGCTGTTAGAGATTCCTAATTCTGAAGCAAGGTCCTTATGTAAAAGTGTTCCTCGCTTTTTTAGTGTGAGCAGTATTTCGTCACGATAGGTTGTTTTGACTTTTTGAATCTCTGTCTGATTTTGTAATAAGCTGGTATAGGACTTCATCATGTCTAAAAGCGCCATATTGTAACCTGCATACATAATGATGTCTTTGCTTTTGTCGAGTGTGTCTACGGTCTCCAGATATGCCTGAATAGAATAATTCATGGGCTTGATATTCTGAAGCAGACAGTTCATTTGGTCAAAATCAGATTCTGTAAAAGTACTCATCACTTCTTTGAATAGGCTCTGCGTTTTCTTAAGGATAACCATTAAATCATCCGAAAAGAAATTTGATACATATTTTTCCTGATATGCATTCGTCGCTTATCCTCCCAATATTAAATGAAATCATGCTGTAAGGCAGTGGGTGTGTTCCAGGGTAAACAGATTATTTTCATAAGTTATACGGATATCAAAATAGCATGTGGTCGTGGAACAATTGTTATTGCAAGTTCGCTCCAACCGATATGGCGCAGAGGCCTGTCCGGAATCAGGCAGTTGTATGATCCCAAGGGGTTCGGGTAATTGAAAAAGCTTTAAGGATGTTCCTTTCAGGAAAGTTTCTTCAAATGCACGGGTATCTGGTGAAAACGAGGGGCAGATGTATGGCCGGTTTATAGGTTTCCTGTCAAGTAAGTGTAGGCGTTCCAGACAGTTTCCCGCTTTTTGCCAATGATAAAGTAGTAGTCCAGTTGGGGTGTGTCTTCCAGGTAAAGGTAGGATCCGTAGTTAGGCAGGTCGCAGAATAAGACCGGTCCGTTCGCGGCGGGGAGAATGCCGTAGCCTTTGTCAGAGAAAAGGAAAGGCAGCGTGTCTTTCTCGCCGGAGATGTATTTGGCGGTAGAACGCAGCGGCAGTCCGCCCTGATCTCTGGAACCGAGGGCGAAAAGGTGTTCCTCTTTGGACCAATCCAGGTATATCCAGGCGCGTCCCGTCCCATTGGGCAGAGATTCCAGCTGTCGGCATTCCCTTTTTCGCTCTGTAAGCAATATCTTTTTATCCCTGGTTAAGTATTGAAGCGCTCCGGTGGACTTGTCAAGGCGCAGGAGCAATTCGTCTGTGGTAAGCTCTATTGTATTGCCATTGTCCTTGTACATCCAATATTTTTCCGTACGGCCGACCTTGATTAACGGATGCGGTGCGGAAAGAGGCTGAAAACCGCTTTTGGCAAAAGTGACACGTACAATACCGCTTCCTACGGGGCTTAGGCGAAGTGTGCCGTAACGGCTTTGCAGGTAAAGCCCGTCTGCTTGTTTCGTGGCCCAACGTACGGAAAGGTCAATTTTGGAATGACCTATGGGGCGCAGCAGCTCCGTGGGAGGAAGATCGCCGAAAGCAGGGCGATGGACAGTTCGGGGACTGGGTGCGGCGGCCGTTGGAGCAGGCGAGTTCTTGGAACCGAGAGAGGCCTTGGGAACAGGCGCGGCGTAACGAGACATCAGGTCGTTGGGCGGCTGGCGCAGGGAGGCCGTGGGTTTCTGACGCGGTACAGCAGAGGGCCTGGGGCGCTGGAAACCGGAAACGGGCGGCCGGACCGAGACCGCGTTAGGTGTATCTTGTTCGTTCGGTGAGGTTCCGGTTCCTTTGTCCTTGTCCGGCATCGCTTTGGCGGCTTTTTCCGGTATGGGGTCCGCAATCAGGCCCGTGAGATCTCCCTGGGAAAGCACGCACAATTCATGGAGGGCGCGGGTGGCCGCCACATAGAGCAGTTTGGCATGACCGTCATCCACGGGGTATTCCGTTCTGGTAGGATCTAAGATCAGAACGGTGTCGAATTCCAGACCCTTGGTGTATTCCACGGGCAGCACCATGATGCCTGTGCCGAACACTGCTTTTTCCAGGTCATGTTCCATCACGTCAATATATTCTCCCAACTCTCTGGCTGTGCGGTCCGCGCTTTTCTGGTCGCGGCAGACCACCGCGATGGTCTCAAAGCCCTTTTCCTGCCATGCGCGGCAAATATCGGCTGCTTTCTTCATGAGGTTTTCCCGGGAATCCAACGAAAGCAGCCTGACGGGATCGCCATGTCGGATGATGGGTTCCACCGGGTAGCTGGAAAAACTGCCGTGATGAAGGATCCTGGTGGCAAATTCGGAAATCTCCACGGTGTTGCGATAGCTTTTTTTCAGGATGTCAAAGCTGGACATTTCATCTGAAAGGAGCAGTTCCCGCAGCTCTTCCCAATCGTTGAGGCCGAAACCGAAATGGATGTTCTGGGAAACGTCACCCATGATGGTGTAGGTGCAGCCTTGAACGCAGAAGTTGAGGACACGGTAGGCCATCATGCCAAAATCCTGGGCTTCATCAATCACGATGTGATGGGCCTCGCTGATCACTTCTGTCTCTTTGAGTCTTTTATAGAGGTAAGCCAGAGAGGCAAGGTCGTAGACATCGAATTCCGATCCGGGAATATCGACCTCGATTCCCTTGGAAATCTGTCGATGCAGGAATTCCCGATAAAGTTCAAAAATGGACTTTTTCCATACCTTGCTTCCATATCTGCCCCGGTAGGCTTTGATGATGGCCTTACGTTCCGCTTCCGTGTAGGAGATTCCTTTCCCCCAGAATTCTTCCTTGACCTTGTTGAGCAGACGTTCATTCAGCATATTGATCTTGCTCTGGACGGATACCCGGGGATTTTGCAGGATATAGCGTTCCACCGCTTGGCCGTCAATCAACAGGATCAGATCCTCCGGACGGCTTTCTTGTTCCAAGGTCAGATCGTAGACACCGGATTTGCCGTTTCGGAGACCCTCAACGAATTGCTTTCGGTTCAGGTAGATGGAATCGCGCAGGATGGTGTCCCATTCGATTTCATCGCAAAAGGCTTTCAGATCTTCATACCAGGCGGTCCGGCCTTTGGCGACAGCCCCGCCCGTTCCTTGTCGGACAGGCCTGACGCGGTATTTTTTCTCGTTCCAGTCCTCGTAAAGCAGGCGGATGAAAAGCTGTTCCATGGTCATCTGGCGCACTCCGTGCACATCCAGATCCGGCAGGACTCCTGTAATGTAATTAAGCAGGATGCGGTTGCTGCCGACGATGTAGAAGTCATTGGGGCGGAAACGTTCGGCGTAGTTGTACAGGATGAAAGAAATGCGGTGCATGGCAACGGTGGTTTTGCCGGACCCGGCCACCCCTTGGACGATGATATTGTGGTAGGGAGAGCGGCGGATGATTTCGTTTTGCTCCTTTTGGATCGTTGCCACGACCTCGCCCAGGACGGCCTGCTTGTTCTTGGCCAAGTATTTGGTGAGCAGATCATCGTTGGCGATCACTTCACTGTCAAAATAGTCCAGAAGCCTTCCATTGTCGATTTCGTAGGTGCGCTTGAGCTTCAGATCAATTTGAAGCTGTTTCCCATCCGGAGCGGTATAACTGCATTTTCCCAGGCTATTTTCATAGTAGGCATTGGCCACGGGAGCACGCCAGTCGATGACGACCTGGTGGGTCGTGTCCTTGGAAATACCGCCGCGCCCGATGTAGAGGGACTCGTTTTTGTTGAGAAGCTCGTCATGATAATCAATGCGTCCGAAATATGGCTTGAACAGGGCCTTTTCATTCCGCTGCAAGGCACGCTCCATATGGTCATGGAGGGTAATGGTGTTGTTGAGGATGGTGTAAACCTCTGCATCGTTGTCATGGTAGTGCTCCAACATTTCGTCGATATCTGCCTGCATGGCGGAAACCTGAGTGCGGTAGTTATCCAGGTTATCCTGGATGACGGCGAGGGTATCCTGCAGATGCTGTTCCTCGGCCTGACGGGAGGTATTGGCTGGGAAGAGGGGATGTTGTGGATTCATCGGAAGAAGCTCTCCTTTCTTGGTGGTTGGTTTACGGGTTTGCTGAATTGCAACACCTATCTTACTAAAAAAGTAAAAAAAGGTCTAGACTTTTATTTTAAAATGTGGTAAGCTACATAATGAAGTGTCGGTAAAAACGGAAATCCGTGGTTTACCGGCTTTTTTATTTATGGGGATATGGATGGGTGAGATAAGAGGAAAGTATGGCTGGAAAGGAGACGGGCGGCATGAGAAAGGGGACGGCCCGGCTGGCAAAGGGAATGTGAGTCGGGCGGAAAAGAACCGGAGATGCATTGGATGGAAAAAGGCCAGTGTTGTGTTGGCCGGAAAGGGCCGCGGGGATGGGTGTTGAAATATGGGGGAAATTTTGTTATAATTGGTTCAGTTCTGCAAAAAGACGGAAAAGAGGATGAGGAAAATGAATGAAATGAGAGAAATCAGGCAGGAGTTTTTAACCGGGGAAAGGGCGCTGTTCCAGGGGGAATTTCTGAGAATATATGATACGATTTTTGACGCGGGGGAATCTCCGTTAAAGGAAAGCCACGATATTGAGTTATATGGCAGTATGTTCAAGTGGAAATACCCATTATGGTATGGACGGAACATTGTGGCGAAAAACTGCACCTGGTTTGAAATGGCGCGGGCCGGGGTGTGGTATACGGATCATATTTTGGTGGAGGATTGTGCGATTGAGGCGCCAAAGAACTTCCGGAGGTGCCATGACCTGACGATTCGGAACGTGTCCTTTCCTGCCGCCGCGGAGACGCTGTGGAGCTGCGAGGACGTGACGTTGGACAAAGTGATGGCGAAAGGGGATTATTTTGCCATGAATTGTTCCAGGATGGAAGTGACTGGTTTGACCTTGTATGGAAATTATTCCTTTGACGGTGCAAAGGACGTGGTGGTTCGGGATTCCAAGCTTTTGTCAAAAGATGCGTTTTGGAACAGTGAAAACGTGACGGTATACGACTCCTTTATTTCAGGCGAGTATCTGGGATGGAATGCGAAAAACCTGACTCTGGTGAATTGTACGGTTGAGAGCCTGCAGGGAATGTGTTATATAGAGAATCTGGTAATGAAGAACTGCAAGCTGATCAATACGACGCTGGCATTTGAATATTCCACAGTGGATGCGGACATTGTCAGTACCATCGACAGCGTGTTGAATCCGTCGGGCGGGACGATCCGTGCGGATTTCATCAAGGAACTGATCGTGGAAAAGGATAAGGTGGATCCGGAAAAGACGAAGATTATTTGCAGGAAAGCGGATGAAGCTTGAGTATCTCTGAAACGATTATCGGGAAGCGAAGATATGCGGGAAATCGTCAGCCGGGAGGGAAGTTAAGGGAGCTTAAAGCGTACCGACATTATTGGAGGAATGGGGATGAAGTATGATTTTAATACGCCGGTGAATCGGCGGGAGACTTATTCGCTTAAGTGGGATGTGAAAGACGGAGAACTGCCCATGTGGGTGGCGGATATGGATTTTCAGACGGCGCCAGAGATTCGGGAGGCGCTTTCCGAACGGGTGAGGCATGGCGTTTTTGGTTACTCCATCGTTCCGGAGGAATGGAATCAGGCCTATATTGGCTGGTGGGAGCGCAGACACCATTTTCGGATGGAGCGGGACTGGCTGATTTTCTGCACGGGCGTGGTACCGGCGATTTCCAGTATTGTACGCAAACTGACGACTCCCGCGGAGAAAGTGCTGATTCAAACGCCGGTCTATAATATCTTCTTTCATTCTATTTTAAATAATGGGAGACAAGTGCTGGAAAGTCAGCTGGTCTATGATGGGCGGGAATATCGGATTGATTTTGAGGCCTTGGAAAGGGATCTGGCAGATCCTCAGACCTCGCTGATGATCTTGTGCAATCCGCATAATCCGGCGGGAAACATTTGGGACAAGGAAACCTTGGCGCGAATCGGAGAACTGTGCTGGAAGCATCACGTGGTGGTGGTTTCGGATGAGATTCATTGTGACCTGACGGATCCGGGCTATGAATATGTGCCGTTCGCGTCTGTTTCCGAGCATTGCCGGGAAAATAGCGTCACTTGTTTTGCACCTACGAAGGCCTTTAATATGGCGGGTCTGCAGACAGCGGCGGTGTCGGTGCCCAATGCGGTGCTGCGGCATAAGGTATGGCGGGGCTTAAATACGGATGAGGTGGCGGAGCCGAATGCTTTTGCCATGGAGGCCACGATTGCTGCTTTTACGAAAGGGGAGGCGTGGCTGGATCAATTGCGGGAATATCTGGCGGAGAATAAGAAAATGGTGCGGGAGTTTTTCGCGCAGAAGCTGCCGCAGGGAAAAGTGGTGACCTCCAGGGCGACCTATTTGTTGTGGATTGATTGTTCGGCATGGATTAGGGGGAACTGTGTCGGGGAAGCGAATGACGCAATTCGGGGGAAACGCCGCGGAAATTCCGCGGAACTGGCTGAGAAGATACGGGCGAAAACGGGGTTGTATTTGTCAGAAGGGGAGCAGTTTGGCGGAAACGGGGCCGCTTTTCTGCGGATGAATGCGGCCTGTCCCAGGGAAGTGCTCATGGATGGATTGAGGAGGTTTCAGGCTGGGGTTGAAGAAGTAATAGGGGAAGACCGATGAAGATTTAGGGGGATTTGGTGTTATTGAGGAACGGATGCGTAATTGAAATTGATCGTGTGCATCGGTGATTGAGTTTTTTTTCTTGGGGGATAAGGGAACTGAGGGGCTTGAAAGCTGAAGTGGGAGAAAAGAATATATGAGGAGATTTCTGTATTTTATTATGGAAGTGATCGCAAAGTGCCATCAGGAGCTATTGAGCCTGAATGACGCTTTCGAATATGATTTTACGGATAAAGAACTGCATTTTCTGGTCATCGGTTTTATCGGGATGGGGATGATCTTCGTGGTTTATCCGATATTTAAGTGGCTGGCGAAGAAAAATCATATTATGGTAATCAGTTGGATTTATGTGTTTACAATGATCATCGTGCTGACCTTTGCAATTGAGATCGGGCAGCATGTGACCCATACCGGGAATATGGAATTCGCGGATATTATGTTTGGGTTGGAAGGGTTTTTACTGATGTTCGCGATTTTTATCGTGGGCAGAGGAGTGTACCATTTCGTGCGTAGGATGCTGCGGAAATGGGTGAATGGGGGGAATCGGAGTAGGGAGAGCGATGCCGGGAGAAACGAGGAAAGAAATCCTGGAAATGTTTGGGATGAATGATGACTTGGGATGAATGGGGAATGAGAATGGATAGAAAATAGAAAAGATAAGGATAAGAAAAGATCGATCGTTGTGATGTGAATGAGATTTGGGGTAAGAGCCGCTGTTTTCTGAGGGGTCGGAAGATGGGGGCTCTTTTTTTGTTTGGGAGGAATGGGGAGGATTAAGATGTTGGCTGAGGCATATGAGAGCATCGAAAAGGCGGCAGAGAAACTGTACTAGCTGACGATGGAAGAAAGGATTCGCCAACAGCGATAGACGCGGGAGGATGATTGTAGGCGCAAGAGAGAGAACCAGAGGCGTATGGAGAAAGCGCTTAGAGGGTGCTTAGAGGGTGCTGAGGGAGTGCCGAGGGAGTGCCGAGTGTGTGGAATGAGGATCGGTTAAAATTTGAAGAAGCTCAAGCTGAGGTTCTTCAACTGTACAGACAGTTGGAGACTATCTGGGATTAACTGACGAAATTGAAATTTGCTGAGAATAAAAAAGCTTTACGTGTATGTGAAGCAAATAAACCAAAAGAGAAGCTTTTTATGTGTATTGGCGGAGTTAAGGGGAACTTGGCGAATGCGCACAAAGGGCTTTTTATTTTGGAGTTTAGAAAACACTTGTTCGGTTTGGCTTTTCTAAAAAATGGATTTAAGAAATTTGCAAGGAAAAGGTAGGAAATATCGTTCTTGATTTATATCGGGGATATTCTGTAATTGGAATATGAAATGTCTTTTTTAAATCTATATTTCAGCACTATTTTCCACAGTTTTGAATTATAGCATACGTGAACGAAAATGTCTGATTTATCGGGCAGATTGGAGGACAAGAGGTGAGTGAAGGGGCTTGGTAAGTGATGACTGGAGTAGTGGTTGGCTGGTTTGATGTTTGGCTTGGTGGCTGTGATTTGGAATTGGCGGAGAGGAGTGGTTTCTGAGAGTTTGGCTTATTATTTACCCGGGAGTTTTTAGAAAAAGTATTGTGTTCATTGTTTGGAATGGTGTTTGAAAGTGGTTCTGGTTCTGTGAGGGGGAGATATCGTTCGTGATGAGGATGGATGTAAGAGGGGGAGTTGTGGGTGTAGTGAATTGGGATATTACTATGATTGAGGATTTTTGTTGTGGCATCTAAAAGTATAAAAACAAATTATATTATGAAAAAATAGTTTCATCATAATGAACGAAAAGGCAAGCAGGGAAAAATTGTTTCTAAGGTGTGATATGGGGATCAAAGGCATTTTATGACAACTTGTATCCCAATCGTATTGTAGTGGTCCACAACCATGATATGAGAGAAGCAACGGAGATCTTTGCTGGGATGCTTGTGGCAGAGTGGTGTAAGAAAATATAGATGGCTTTCAACATCCATTTTATTGAAGCCGAGGTTATAAAGCTGTTCGTGAATGCTTATCCTTTAAGTTCAAGTATGTTAATCGAGGTTGCTGCGGAGCGGGAGTATCATGCCGCCTGAGGGGGCGGAATCCTATTATTTAAGCAACCTCATTACGAAACCACAGCAAACAGTTTGATGGTAATGTTCAGCGATTTGAAAATGAGAAAAGTGCGCCAGGCCGGATGATATTAATATCAGTTAAGGAACATAGAGTGAGAGATAGAAGCGATGAAAGAGTAATACTGGAAAAGAAGCTGACTTGGATTTAGAAGATATAGATATGAGAACAGTCTGATGTTCTTGAAAAATCCATCAATATCAAGGCTTCTCTATTATTCAACGGAATTAAGGAGAAGTTGGATAGATGAGCTTGGCTGAAATGGGCATGATTGAGGTCAAGAATGCAAAACTCTTAATTCTAAGAACATACGTTGAAGATAAGTCAGTTAATTTGAGGAATTGAAGCCTGTGGGTCGAGGGTATGGCGTGAGAGGGCAGGAAATAGGGAACGATAATCACAGGGCATATGGGGAAAAGAGCTTTACGGTACGGGGAAAAGCAGCGAGGTAGAATCTGCAGCGCGGTGTTGTATGAGAGGCTTTGTTATAGCCCCCGCCGTTTTACGTTAAGCAAGATTATTTACTGAGGAGTGCTGAGCATTGAAAGATGAGAATAGAGAAAAATCATTGAGCATCGCAATGCTCGGGGACTGAGTGATAATAAGCACTAATTTTAGCACAGCATATTGCACATAACTTGCTTCCATGCGACCTGCTATTCTTATACAAAGTGCCTAAATCTGTGATAACGTCCGTTATCCATGATTTGCCGGGCTGATGCTTGTTGTTGCTGGAGCCGAGAGAAAGGCAGCCTCAAAAATATGTTTTAAATTAGCGATGCGGAGAAAGAAATGCTCGAGGCGTTGCTTGCCTCTTATATTTTTTTATATTCTGCAAGTTTACAGAATCATGGATATTTTAACTTTGAAATTTATTTCTCACCGCCATTTTACATTTAGAAAGAATTTCGTTACTAAGGGAGTGCATGACCTTGAAAGATGAAAAAATAGAAAAACCATTAAATATTGCGGCGATGGGTGGTGGAGTAATATTAGGCACAAAAATAAAGCGACTACAAAGAGATACATATTGGAAAAAAATGCCCATGTTAGGCAATGCCACACCGGCAGCGTAGAACTGTCGGGTTAAATAGGTTCCTTAGGCTGGATGAGAAAGGTCACCCATAAAGTTGTATTTTACAAGACAATCTTGATTGGAGAATAGATGATGGTCAACATGAATGTGGATTTAAACGGAAAAACAATACTTGTGACCGGTTCACCGGGATTCATCGGTGCAAACCTTGTTGTGCGTCTTTTAAGGGAGCTGTCCTCTGGGCATATCATCAGTTTTGACAGTATGAACGACTACTACGACGTGAGCCTGAAGGAATATCGGCTTGTGGAGATTAAGAAGGTTGCGGAGAGCAACAATCTCAGACATACCTTTATAAATGGAAATCTTGCGGACAAGGCGCTTGTGGACCACGTTTTCGAAGATTATAAGCCAGATATCGTTGTCAACCTCGCGGCACAGGCTGGCGTGCGCTACTCCATAGAGCACTCGGATGTTTATATCGAGTCCAATATCATCGGGTTCTTCAATATATTAGAGGCCTGCCGCCACAATCCTGTGGAGCATCTGGTATACGCTTCGTCCTCATCTGTATATGGAGGGAACAAGAAAGTTCCGTTCAGTACGGATGACAAGGTAGACAACCCTGTAAGCCTCTATGCGGCGACGAAAAAGTCCAATGAACTTCTGGCTCATGCCTACTCGAAACTGTACAACATACCATCAACCGGTTTACGGTTCTTCACGGTTTACGGTCCTGCGGGCCGTCCGGATATGTTCTACTACTCTGCCACGCAAAAATTGAGCGCAGGTAAGACGATCCAGATCTTCAACTACGGCAACTGCAAACGTGATTTCACCTACATCGATGACATTGTGGAAGGTGTTATCCGGGTCATGCAGGGAGCACCGGAGAAGAAAAACGGGGAGGACGGCCTGCCGATTCCTCCGTATCGTGTCTACAACATTGGAGGCGGAACACCCGAAAATCTGCTGGACTACATCAGCACTTTGCAGGAGGAACTTGTCCGTGCCGGTGTTCTGCCGGAAGACTATGACTTCGAGGGACACAGGGAGCTGGTTCCCATGCAGCCGGGCGATGTTCCTGTGACCTACGCAGAGAGCCAGGCGCTGGAATGCGACTTCGGCTTCAGACCGAAGATTGATATTAGGACAGGACTTCGGAAGTTTGCGGAATGGTATAAGGGTTACTACATAGACGGGAACAGATAGGACAGAGAGACGATGAGATGCGAAGAGAAATTCCATGAAATATACGACAGAGATGCTGATGGCATTTCATTCAGTCCGTATCGGATCTGCCCTATCGGGGCACACAGTGACCACAATCTCGGAGAGATAACCGGCTTTGCGATAGACAAGGGGATTCACATCGCATATCGGCCGAAGCAGAACGGCGTCATCGAGATGTCAAGCCTGCAGTTCCCGAAGCGGGCCCAGTGGCACATCCGGGAGATTGGAGAGAAGACCGGCGATTGGGCGGACTATCTCCGCGGAGCAACCTGGGCGCTGGAAAAAGAGCACAGCCTGTTCGTTGGGATCTGCGGTGTGATAGACGGTTCCCTGCCTATTGGAGGGCTCAGTTCTTCCGCGGCTGTGATTCTGGCATATCTGGACGCGCTTTGCAAAGTGAATCAGATAAGCCTTACAGCACAGGAACTAATCGACATTGCATTCGATGCGGAGAAAAACTACGTCGGAGTAAATGTCGGAACCCTTGACCAGTCATGCGAAGTACTGAGCAGGAAAGACCACCTGCTGTACTTGGATTGCAAGGACAATCACTACGAGCTGATTCCTGCGCCGGAGAATATGAAGCCGTATAAAATCGCGGTCTTCTTCAGCGGTCTGGAACACAGTCTTGCTGGCTCAAAATACAACATGAGAGTGGATGAGCTCAGAGCAGGAGTATACGCGCTGCAGGCGTTTGCGGGGATGGATTACGGAAAGTTCCATGAAGCGAATGCCAGGGATGTGAGCTTCGAAGTCTATGAAGAATATAAAGAGAAACTTCCTTTGCCTTGGAGACGCCGCTGCGAGCACTGGTACACAGAGTTTAAGCGTGTTGAAGCCGGTGCCGAGGCATGGCGTAGGGGAGACATAGAGGAATATGGTCGTCTGAGTTTTGAAAGCGGATGGAGCTCCATTCACAACTGGGAATCCGGTGCTCCGGAACAGATTCGGCTGTATGAAATTATGAGGGAGACGGACGGCATCTATGGTGGACGTTTTTCCGGCGCCGGGTTTAAAGGCTGCTGTATGGCGCTGATCGATCCGAACAAGGCAGAGACAATAGCCGGGGAAGTTGAGAGGAAGTATTTGGCAGCTTTCCCGGAGATGAAGGGGAAGTACAGCTTCCACCTGTGCGAGAGCGCCGATGGAGTAAAGCTATGAAGTGTTTGATTTTAGCCGCTGGATATGCGACGAGGCTCTATCCGCTGACAGAGAACTTTCCAAAGCCGCTCCTGCCGGTGAAGGAGAAACCAATCCTTGACTGGCTGATCGAGGATATTGATGCCAGCGAGGAAGTGGACGAGTACATCGTGATCAGCAACCACAAGTATGTGGATCACTTTACAGATTGGGCTTTCGGGCATTCACAGCGAATCACTGTGGCTGATGATGGCACAGAGTCAAATGAGACACGCCTGGGAGCGGTGCGGGATATTCAATTTGTGATTGACGCAATGAAACTCTCAGGAGATCTGCTTGTGATTGCCGGCGACAATCTGCTGGACTTCTCGCTGACAGGCTTCATTTCTTATGCGAAGACAAAGGGAACGTCATGCATCATGCGATACTACGAACCGTCGGAAGCCAGGCTCAGGAAGAGCGGAGTCGTAGAGATAGATGCAGATGACAGGATCCTCAACATGGAGGAAAAGCCGGAGAATCCGAAGGCACATTGGTGTTGTCCGCCGTTCTACTTCTACAAAGCAGATGATGTTCCCCTAGTTGCCAGAGGGATTGAAAGCGGCTGCGGAGTGGATGCGCCTGGGAACTTTATGGCATGGCTCAGTACACAGACAGTCGTACACGCGATGGAAATGCCAGGGAAACGGTACGATATCGGGAATCTGGAAAGTTACCAGGCGGTGCAGAAAGAATACAAAGCCGAGTGAATTATACAAATTCAATATCACTATTTACAGATTTGTTAAATATGTTGAATAGAAAAATAATTGAGAACGGATGATGGAAATGGTTAATGAACACACAGGGAAAAAGTACAGAGTTGCAGTTGCAGGGACAGGTTACGTTGGCTTGTCCCTGGCTGTGTTGCTTGCACAGAATAACCAGGTGACGGCGGTAGATATCCTCCCGGAGAAGGTCGAGAAGATCAACAAGAGAATCAGCCCGATCCAGGACAAGGAGATTGAGGAATACCTGGCTGAGAAGGATCTTGATTTGACTGCCACACTGGACGGGGAAAGCGCCTATGCAGACGCGGATTTTGTGATTATCGCTGCACCGACCAACTATGACCCACAGAAGAATTTCTTTGACTGCTCAGCGGTCGAGGCTGTGATCGAGTTGGTGTTGAAGAGCAGCGACAGGGCTGTGATGGTGATTAAGAGTACGATTCCTGTTGGATATACAAGATCGGTCAAAAAGAAATACAACACGGACAGGATCATATTCAGTCCGGAGTTCCTTCGGGAGTCCAAAGCGCTCTACGACAACCTGTATCCGAGCCGTATCATCGTAGGCTGTGATGAGGCTACCAGTTATGCCGCGGAGATCTTCTCCGGAATGCTGGTCGAGGGAGCAATAAAGAAGGACATAGAAGTCCTCTACATGGGCTTTACTGAAGCTGAAGCTGTAAAGTTGTTCGCAAACACATATTTGGCCCTTAGGGTCTCATTTTTCAACGAGCTGGATACATACGCAGAGGTTAAAGGTCTGAATACAGCAGATATCATCAGAGGTGTCAGCCTCGATCCCCGAATTGGGGATTACTATAACAACCCGAGCTTTGGCTACGGCGGATATTGTCTACCGAAAGACACGAAACAGCTCCTGGCCAACTATCAGGATGTACCAGAGAACCTTATTGAAGCTATCGTAGAGAGCAACCGGACAAGGAAAGACTTCATCGCGGACAGAGTTCTGGAGAAGGCTGGGTACTACACAGCGAGTTCTATGTGGAACGCTGAGAAGGAGCGTCCGATCACAGTTGGCGTATACCGGCTGACAATGAAGGCGAACAGCGACAACTTCCGCCAGAGTAGTATTCAGGGCGTCATGAAGCGGCTTAAAGCTAAAGGAGCTACAGTCATCATATATGAGCCCACACTGCCGGATGGGACTACATTCTTTGGAAGCCTTGTCGTGAACGATGTGGAGAAATTCAAGCGTGGTGCTGATGCGATCATTGCGAACAGGTATGAGGCAGTGCTGGATGATGTGATGGAGAAAGTTTATACGCGGGATATTTATAAACGCGATTAAATATTTTGAAGCTTTTGATGATTTAGAATTTGGGGAGGGGCAAGATGAACAAAATGAGAAAATCCTTGGGGGGGGGTATGCAGATAGTAAACGCATCGGCTATATCGACTCCCTTAAAGGATTTGCAATTTTGTGTGTAGTGCTAGGCCATGTGGCTGATGGGTATTTAAAGAGCAAATACTTTACGGACTCAAAATATTTATTATATAGCATATACAACATAACATACGCGTTTCATATGCCTTTATTTATGATGATAAGTGGCTTCGTGTATTACACCGCTTATTTTAATCAAAATGGACAACCACAAAGAAAGCGAATATATAGGCAGGCATTGAACTTGGCTGGTATATATCTAATTTTCAGTTTTGGTTTTGGAGTGTTTAAAGTAGCGTGTGGGAATTTTTCGAATAGTGATGTTTCTATGACGGACATACTGATGATTTGGGCAAAGCCGATAAATCCATATTGGTATCTATATACATTAATAGGACTGTATATGATATTTTCCTCAAGTATTACTGAGTCAATCAATACGAGGGCAATATTATCAATAACCATATGCCTTGCGTTAATTAGCTCATTTATTCATTTTGAGTATTTTCAACTGACCAGTATAATGTACTATGGTTTTTTTTTCTTTTTCGGAATGGCTAAAAGAAGGACGTGCTCAAATATAAAATTGCCCTATATAATACTGTTCGTAAATTCCGTTCTTTTAATAGCTATATTTTGGACAAAAGCGTTTAATGAGGAAAGGTTTTTTAACAGAATACCAATTCTTGGATTTCTAATAGCAATAGGACTTGTATTAGGGATATGGGTGTTATTTGAGAATGTATCTTGTCTGTCAAATAATTTGGTTTTAAGATTCTTCGGTCGGTATAGTCTTGAAATTTACGTTATACACTGTGTTTTCACGGCTGGGTTTAGAACGATATTCCCTTCAATAGGAATAAGGGGTTTGTATTTAAGCATTCTCCTCAACTTTGCAATAAGTACTATAACTCCAATCATATTCTCTGTGTTTTGTAAGAAAATAGGAATACATGGATTGCTGTTTAAACCTGTTACATATTTAATAGAATTAAAACAAAACAAAATGAATGATTGAAAATTAGAGACCTGTATACCGATTAACACGATTGCAGGTTAAATATTACCAATCACATTAAGTGAGCTGTCAAAAAGGCTGGGTATTCATAATGCGATTTTCAGGCCTTACAGCTACATAAAAGGACTGAACAAATCTAATTAATAGATATGAGGAACGAGCAGATGGATTACAGCATAAAAATAGTCGTGGCAGCTCATAAAAAGAGCCCCATGCCAAATGATAGATTGTATTTGCCTCTGCATGTAGGGGCTGCCGGGAAATTCAATAAAGATGGGACACCAGTAGATTTTGGTTATACAAGGGATGATACTGGAGACAACATTTCTGCTTTGAATGGGAATTTTGGTACACAGACTGGTCTTTATTGGATTTGGAAGAACGTGGATACTGATTATAAAGGGCTGGTCCACTATCGCCGGTATTTTGTCGGCTCAAAGGCAGATAAGAAGAACATGATTGGATCAGCAATCACTTATGATGAGATCAAGCCCATGCTGGGTAAGTATAAAGTTTTTACTCCCCAGAAACGATGGTATGTCATTGAAACGCTGTGTTCTCATTATGAGCATACTCATGATGGACAGCATTTTCAGATTGTGAAAAAAATCATAGAAAATGACTGCCCTGAATATCTTGATGCATTCAATAAGGTGCTTAAACGTCGTTGGGGCTATATGTTTAACATGATGATTATGCAAAAGGATCTGATGGATGACTATTGTTCATGGTTGTTTAATATTCTGCTTAAGGCATATGAACAGATTAACAAAGTTGGATTGAGCGACTTTGATAAGCGCTTTTGCGGCAGGATAAGCGAGATCTTGTTTGATGTTTGGTTGGAAAACAAAATAGAAACGGGTAAGGTTATGAAAAATGAGATAAAAGAACTTCCTTATATAGAAGATGTAGATTGGAGATATAAGATTAAAGCATTCCTAAGCGCCAAATTTATCAATAAGAAGTACGGGAGGAGTTCATAATGTTTTTTAAATATGTTATCGTTGGAGCCGGATTGGCAGGTATAACAGTTGCGGAGCGCATTGCAACGCAGCTGCACGAGAAAGTGCTGGTAATCGAGAAGCGGAATCATATCGGTGGAAATGTGTACGATACGTATGATGATGCAGGTATCCTTGTTCAGATGTATGGGCCACATACGTTCCACACGAATGACAAAGAGGTTTTTGATTACATATGCCAATACTGTGAATGGCATGAGTACCAGCATAGGGTACTGTCCTATGTGAATGGAAACTTTGTGCCGATGCCGATTTCTTTAGAGACAATTAACCAGCTTTACAATATGAACCTCTCTGAAGACGAGATGGAGGCCTTTATTGAGAGCCGGAGAGTCAGGATTGACGAAATAAAGACCAGTGAAGATGTAGTTCTGAGCCAGGGCGGCTATGACATTTACGAGAAATTCTTTAAATACTTTACGATAAAACAGTGGGGTGTCTCACCCGCTGAATTAGACAAGACTGTAATCAGCCGTATCCCATTCCGCAAAAACAGGGATACGAGATATTTTACAGATAAATATCAGGGGAATCCTCAGGGTGGATTTACAAAGATGTGTGAAAGGATGCTGAATCATCCAGAAATCACCGTCATGTTAAACACGGATTATAAAGACGTGATAGATGACATTGAATATGAAAAACTGATTTATACGGGCCCCCTTGATTATTTCTTCGATTATAAATTTGGAAAACTAAAATGGCGCAGTATAAGATTTATCTTTGAGACACATGACTGCGAATCATATCAGCCAACCGCAAGCACTCGTTGGCCAATGGATTATGATTATACGAGAATCACAGAGTTTAAAAAGATGACTGGGCAGAAGAGTGATAAAACGACGATCCTGAAAGAAATCCCGTGTGATGGTGATGAGCCGTTCTATACCTTCCCAACACAGGAATGGAAAGAATTGGCGCAAAAATACCGGGATGAAGCAGTAAAAGAGGAAAGAGTCGTTTTTCTTGGACGCCTGGCAGA
This sequence comes from uncultured Acetatifactor sp., assembly GCA_947625255.1. Taxonomy (GTDB): domain Bacteria; phylum Bacillota; class Clostridia; order Lachnospirales; family Lachnospiraceae; genus Acetatifactor. The sequence continues at coordinate 35,090 of CANQNT010000028.1, forward strand.
GTACAAGTATTACGACATGGATGATGTTATAAGAAGAGCCTTAGATGTGTTTGGCACATTGATTGAGAGGTAATACAATGCCCAAAGTATCTGTAATCTTTCCAGTTTATAATAATGAGAAATATATCGAAACATGTATTAGGAGTGTAATGAATCAAACTTTATCAGATATTGAGATGATTTTGATTGATGATGGTTCAACGGATTCTGCAGGTCAAATAATGGATGCTTTGTCATTAGAGGATTGCAGAATCAAAGTGATCCATAAGAAGAATGAAGGAGTTGCAATAGGAGAGAACTATGGATTGGAAATAGCGACTGGGGAGTATATTGGTTTTGTAGAAGCTGATGATGCAGTTGCGCCAGATATGTTTGAAAGATTGTATAATGCTGCATTAAAAACAAATGCTGATATAGCGAAAGGCGGATTTTATTTTAAAGAAAAAGATAATCTATACGAATTTTCCGCGTTTTATTTATTATCTCCTGAGGGAGAAGTGTTTCAAGCCAAGGATAAGCCTAACATTTTTATGTATCATGCAAGCATGTGGGCAGCGATTTATAGAAGAAGTTTTTTGAACGATAATCATATTAGGAATATAGAAACTCCTTCTGCAACATATTCCGATTTTACATGGTCTGTTATGGCCTATGCTGCAGCAAAAAGAATTACAATTGTTCATGCTCCATTGTATTACTATACTTATGATAATCCAGCTTCTTCACGAATACAAGAAGGTGAGAAATGCTTTTATAAACCATTCCAATGTTTAAAAGCGAATTCAATACTACGTGAGGCCGGAATTTTTGAAGAAGTAAAAGAAGAAATTGGCTATCAAGAGTATAGCACCTGTTTAGGTCATGCAAAAAGGATCCGTCCTGAGTTAAGAGATGAATTCTTCTTGAAATTTAGGAATGTTATGCTTGATATCACAAAAGATGGATTCAATTACAATAAATTTTTCTTTATAGATAAATATATAGCAAAACAGGTTGTTCTAAATAAAAAGAAATTCTTTTATTACTATGTAAATCTAATGAACTTATTTTTTAACAATAGAATAACCGGAGTATTGTGGTGGGTTTTGAAGGGGTTGAAATTTAAAATTATACGTTGATAGAGAGCAATCAATTATATTTTTAGTTTATTCTGTTGGAATTTGTATTTATGGCTGCTGGTTAGTTTACAATATTAATATTATTGAGACCATGCAGTCCACGTGTCAAAGAAAAAAAACAATTCTCAATGAAAATGGAGAATATTTTATGGAGAAATATAAAATAAGTGTAATAATACCTATTTATAATAGTGAGAGGTACGTCGAGAAATGTATTCGAAGTGTTATGAATCAGACATATCAGAATCTAGAAATCATTTTGATTGATGATGGCTCAACTGATAATTCACCATGTATTTGCGATATGCTTGCTCAAGAAGATTCAAGAATTCTTGTTTTGCATAAAGAAAATGAAGGGGTTGGGAAAGGTGAGAATCTTGGGCTTAAAATGGCTACGGGAGAGTATATCGCGTTTGTAGAAGCAGATGATTATATTGTATTGGATATGTATGAACAATTATATGAAGCAGCAAATAAGACAGATGCTGATATTATCAAGTGTGGTTTTTTCTACAACGACGGTATTCTAAAGGAAGAAACATCATTATATGCAGTTGCAGATGAAGGAGAAACATTCAATGCTACAGACAGGCCCTTAATCTTTCTTCACCATGCAAGTATGTGGGCTGGCATGTATAATTCGAAGTTTATTAAGGAAAACGGCATAAAGAATATTGAAACTCCTTCTGCCTCTTACACAGACTTTTCATGGATGGCCATGTCGTATGCATATGCTAGGTCAATTACTATTGTTCATAAGCCGTTGTATATATATACATATGACAATCCATTGTCATCTAACAAACAGGATAATGAAAAATGCTTTTATAAACCATACCACTGCATTGAAGCTAATAATATTTTGAGGAATGTAGGTATTTTTAATAGAGTAAGAGAAGAAATAGGGTATCAAGAATTCAGGACATGTCTAACCCATGCAAAAAACATTAGAAAAGATCTAAGAAATGAGTATTTCTTAAGATTTAAACGGGTAATGGATGACATATGTAAAGAGGATGATTATGAGTATAAGTATTTTTCTAGAAATGAAAAGAAACAAGCCATGTTAATCAGACAGGGAGAATGCATAAAGTTTTATAATACGATTGATTTGTACTTGAGAATTAATCAGATTATACTCCCGTTAAAACGCTTCAAGATTCTAAAAAGAATAAAGTGGGCATATCTTCAGCATACAAAAATAAATAGATCAAATTTCGCAAAGAGGAGATTGTTATGAATAATGAAAAAGGAAAAGTGCTCTTAAAGATTGGCGGTCGTAAACATTTGGGCGAAATGCGCTGGAAGGGAGCTCTTGAGATCTATGATAAGATTTATTGTGTATGCCTGTTTAAGGAAAAATCATGGGAGATTAATGATAAGAGAGTGGAATTTATTGAGATGCCTAGAAATCTATTCAATGAATATACGTTGAAGGTTTTAGAAAGGACAAAGCTTGTAAAATGGCTTTCATGGTTTAATTGGTTAATAATATTGTCAGTACGCGCCATGAATAGAAATTGGTTGAATAGAATTAGCAAGGTTGATGCTGATGATGCTCTATGTAGTTATGGTGACTATGATTTTTCTGATTTGGTGTATTTACTAGCAAAGCCCTCAATTCGGATTAACGTTACACGTTCATATAAAGAATCGAGACCAGCTTTTAATTTTCTAGAATACTATAGTATGAAATCGTTTGACAGGTTTGTGTTTTATGATGAGGAGATTTTCAAATTTTTAAAAAAGAAGTATGGACAAAAGTTCTTTGACGGAAAGAATATCATATTGGGATTAGATGAAAATGCTTTGCCTGGGTGTATTCTAAATAATATCAAGTACCAAACAAAGCTTTCAGCCACTGATGGTAAGCTACATTTGGCGTTGCTTACATTTAGGATTGATTCAGCGCCAAATCGCGCCAGAGATCAGGGCAGGTACTATTACCTTGATATGATCAATCAACTGATTGATGCAGGTATTGTCGTTCACTTGCATTGTGCAAAATTTAACAATTACAAGGGTGTTAATAGGTATCAAGAGCTAGCAGCAGAAAAGAAAGGCTGGTTTATTATTGAAGAACCACTTGAAATGAAACATAGTACTTCTTGTGAAGAATGGATCAGATCTTGTGAGATTCTTAGCAGATATGACGCTGGAATATTACATAATATTCAGGAGGGATACAGCGTCTCTGAATTTGATAGAATAAATGTTCCTCACCGGTTTTTTGCATATGAAGCAGCGCATGTAACGCCCGTAATACAGAAGGGAACAAATATAGTTTTAGAAAGAATGTTCAATGAAACTAATTGCGGATTTGTGTTTAACACTTATCAAGATCTGCTCAACTTGCTAAATAGCAAAATAGAGTATTTCATTCCGAAGTATGAGGATTATCTAAGAGGGGTATTTTATTAACGCTTGTGGAGGGAAGGCGCATTATGAGTGAAGGAGAATCAATTAGGCCCAAAAGTATAAAAGTTAATTATATGGTAAATTTAATTTATGAATTATTTACACTTTTGGTACCCTTGATTACTACGCCATACGTTTCCCGCGTGTTAGGTGCTTCTGGTATTGGAGAATACAGTTATACAAATTCTATTGCGCAATATTTCATTCTGTTTGGAAATCTGGGTGTAGCAACATATGGGCAAATGAAAATTGCAGCATGTAGGAGTGAGAAAAAGGAAGTATCTAAAGTCTTCTATGAATTGTGGATTTTAAGGTCAGCATCAATGCTATTGAGCTTCGGAGTATACATAATTGTTTCTCTACGTGCAACGGAATATGTGAAATCGAGATTGATTCTTTCGATCCTTTTTATTGCGTCGATATTTGACATAACATGGTTATTCAGAGGAATAGAAGACTTTACAAAGATAGTAATTAGAAACTTTGCAGTAAAATCTCTTATGATTGTGTTGATATTTACTTTTGTAAAAGATTCAAATGACAGCTACATTTACGTTTTTTTGATTGCTATGTCAACACTATTGGGAAATCTTACTTTTATATTTTCTATAAAAGGTATCCTTTGTAAAGTGAAATATAATGAACTAAACGTAATGAAACATTTTAGAATGTGTTTTATTTATTTTATTCCGACAATTGCAACATCAGTCTATACTTTGTTGGACAAAACGATGATTGGTTTTTTCTCTGATGGAACAGAACAAAATGGTTACTACGAACAAGCTCATAGAATAGAACAGATTCTGATTACATTTATAACATCGCTAAACATGATAATGAGATCTAGAATGTCTTTCCTTTTTCAACAAGGGAAATTAGATGAAATGCGAGTTAGGCTTGAAAAATCTTTAAGTTTTGTGACTTTCTTGGCAACACCAATGACCGCTGGATTGATTGTTATTGCTCCTTATTTTATACCGGTTTTTTTAGGATCTGGATTTGATGAGAGTATATTACTTTTACAAATATTTGCCCTATTGATAGTTATAATAGGACTCAGTAATTGTCTTAATACACACTTTTTAGGCCCGAGTGGTCGACAAGGGAAAAACAATTATGTTTTAGTTTTGGGCGCAAGTGTCAATTTTTGCTTAAATTATTTATGGATACCAAAATTCGGCGCGATCGGAGCGGCAATTTCATCAGTGATTGCCGAGACGATTATCTTAATGGGATATTTATTTTTAATACGTGATTTTTTAAGAATGGGAATCTTACTCCGACTAAGTTGGAAGCATTTTGTTTCAGGAATCATTATGATAATTGCATTATCACAAATTCCGCTTTTAAATATCAGTAACGAATTAACGGTTTTTATACAAGTGATATTAGGAGTACTTATTTATTGCGGAATGGATTTAATATTACGAGATAAGTACGGATTTTGTTATTTAACGGAGCTTGTTACGAGATATATAATGAGGTTAAAAAGTAAAGACTGATGCTACAATTCATAAGTTTGCATTCGTATTTAAAGATAATATTTTTTGGAGGGAGACAATGATACTCCTATTAATGTCGCTAGTTTTTATGTTGTGGTTGCTCTGTTATTCTCAGAAGTGGAATTATACTAATCCTGCCATTATGTTCTGCGCTTCATTTGTTTTTAGTGCAACATGGGCAACAGCATATGCTGATTTATTTGATTTACACTTACACGTCGTTACATATATAGTTATAGTTGGAGGAGTGCTTTTGTTTGCATTATCTTCACATATAACGAATATGCTGTATAAAATGATGCACGGTAAAAAGAGATCATATACTTTTGTGCCTATTGAAATTAAAAGATGGAAATTGCTTCTGCTGATAGGTATCGAGACGATTAGTTGTGTTAGCACAATTTCATTTCTTATGAAAAGTGGTCTGGGAGTTACTCTTTCGAGTGCAATTAATGGTTTTAGAAGATTAAGACTATTTTCTGAGAGTGGCGAAATGATATCATTTCCAAGATGGTTGGGATATATTAGGTTTATATCTACTGCGTGCGGTTATTGGTTTCCGTTCATTCTAGCAAACAATCTTCTTTCTGTGAAGAAAAAGTTTACATTGAATAATGTGCTTCTAATTGTCTTGTTGGTTTTAAGTATAATTAGCAGCTGCCTACAAGGTGGACGACAGCAATTTGTGAATATAATACTTGCATTTTCTGGAAACTATTTGCTTTTGAAGAAGAAACAAAGTGAAGGTGGAAAGCAAGTATCGATTAAAACATTATTTGGCTTAGTTGTCGGAATGACAGGTGTTTTATGGCTATTTAAGAATGCAAGTGGTCTCATTGGGAAAGAGCTCGACTCATATTCGCTTTTAGATTATTTGGCAAAATATTGTGGCGCAGAAATAAAGAATCTTGATACATATCTTCAATATGATCGTATTTCGAATAAATCATCTATATGGGGGTTTCAGACTTTCAGGGAAGTATATATGTTGCTAGGGATAAATTTGCCTGCGCGTGACTTGTCTTTTAGAAGAGTAAAGGGTTTTGAGCTTGGCAATGTAAATACGACTTTCTATGATTACATTTATGACTTTGGCTATTTTGGGATGATAGTTTGCATCATTATTATGGCAATATTTGTTACATATACATATGCTAAGGTTGATAATATTCGATACCCCACAGAGCATCTGTGGTGGTGTGCAATGTTTAGTTTTCAGGTGCCCAATATATTACTTTCTTTCTTTTCAAATGAATTTTATATTTACACATTTAGCAAAGGGATGCTTGTTTATTGTGTTGTTTGGTGGATGTTATATCTGCTATGCTTCAAAGTCGATATCAGTGGAAGGCATGCACGATTTCTGAAAAAATCGGGGTTTGCAGAGGGGAGATAGATGTGGTCGGTGTGTCTGAATCTAATCTCTATATAGCTGTATGAAAGGCTCAGACGCATATCTGCTTGACGTTTTTCAAACAATCATGAAATGCCGGGATCTTTGGGTATTCGGCCGCTAGGCGATCAAGCAGTCTTTGACCAAATCCGAAGAGATATCAAGCTAAACCGTCGTTTCAGATTTAATCCATGCACAAATAAGCCAAATATCATCATCTAATATTATATCATATTAGGATGATATATGCTCATACGCACGTTGACTTAGCCCACATTAGGCGCCATATCCCCGCTGCAAACCCCGATTTTTCTGAAATGAATTCAGATATTGATTAATCGAACAATTGGGGCCTCATTTTAAAATGAGCTTCGGTGTTTGAACTGGTACGAAAGCGCAGGAGAAGAAAATGAATTTACGGCAATTGAATTATGGTTCTGAAGTGCTATATCGCAATTTCAATATTGATCTACTGAAGCTATTGGCATGTATTGCAGTGGTTACAATGCATACAATTCATAATGGGCTTTCTTTATTCAACACGATTGTTGCATATCTGTGCGGTTTTGCAGTTCCGGTTTTTTATGTTTCGAGTGGCTATTTTCTTATGAATAAAGAAAAAATAACTCAACGATATATTGTTGGGAAAATATCAAGCATGATAAGAGTAGTGCTGCTTTGGAGCGCTCCTGTCGCTTTGTTTGCAGAAATCACAAAATCGGCACTAGGTCGTGCAGAGAACGTTTCAGTTGCAATAATATTTAGAAATTCCTTTTGTTATCCGTTCTTTCAGAAGGGGTATATGGGACAGTTTTGGTATATCGGCACAATGATTATATTATATCTGCTGTTGCCAATATTGCATAAGGTGATATACGGACGGAAGAATAGATGGGTTATTATATGGGTGACTTTTGTACTTGTTTCAATTGGAATTCAAATAGGCTCTCTATTTGTCGGAGCGCCACTTCAGAAAAATGTGATCCAAACATGTAGGCTGTGGACCGCAATACAGTATTTTTTGCTGGGGGGGGGTGCTGACTATTTCGTTAATTGGCTGAGGAGTAGATTGACAGTTCGCCAACATCTCGTGTTACTTGTCGCGTGGACAATTTTCATAGCAATCTATCAAGTGTTAGTTGGGCAATATATAATACATGACAACCACCCAGAGTTCTTTTATGATGATTTATGGATGATTGTGTGGGTCGTTTTGTTAATCTCATTTATTTTACGAATTTCGCTTCAAAAAAAACTATGTCAAATTATCAACGTTTTATCACCACTAACGATGGGGGTGTATATCTTCCATCCTTTGGTAAACAAGGTGGGTAGATATCTCCTGGATATACGGACAACAAGCACTGCGGTGTTTTATTCTGTCACAATTTTGGGAATTTCCTTTATTGCAATCCATCTGTTTTCCAAGCTTTCTTTTAGCAAATATTTCTTGAAATTTTAAGTTGGCCGAAGAGAAGGCTATGCAGATTGCTTTATGATCATGTAGTGTTGACGCTATGGTTCTTAGATGCTAAAACGCGATTTGAGAGATGCGAGGTGACGCTGTAAATGAGTGAAGAATTGAAATCAAAACCCAAGATGTCTGAAAATCGTATTATATATATTGACATGGCGAAGGGAATCGGAATAATTTTCGTTATAATTGGACATATGGATCTAATATTGATTAAAAAAATCATATATTCATTTCATATGCCATTATTTTTTATTCTGTCCGGCATGTTCATTTCGACAAAATATACACTTTCTACATATGTTAAACGTAAGTTTAGTCAGCTGATTACTCCTTATATTTTCACGTGCTGCTGTGTATGTATAGGGGCAGTATTACTGGATTTGATCAGCGGCAAACTTTCGTCTGTCGGTTTGGACCTGAGAAAATGGATATTTTCATCTATGTATGGTTCTGGGAATTTGGAACCATGGGGCATTAGAAGAATCGGTGCCATATGGTTTTTACTCGCCCTATTTTTCGCGTCTTTTATCGTTAGGGCTATATGTAAACAGCGGTATGCAATTGCAATCACTTTTGTAGCCGGGTTATTTGGGTTGGGGTATTTGACTTCTTCTGTCATATGGCTGCCTTTGAGCATTCAAGCAGGTATGTGCGCGAGCATTTTCGTGTATGCTGGTTATCTTTTCACACAAAAATACGTAACATGTCAACCTCTTCCATGGTATATGAATCTGTTTATTTTCATTATCTGGTGTACTGCGACTATTTTTAGCGACATGAATATGGCGAGGAATTACTACTCAAATATTCCGCTCAATATTCTTGGCGCGTTTTGTGCTACATATTTAATTTTAATAAGCTGTAAGGTAGTTTCTGAAAAAGAAGAACTACGTGTTCCTTCAAGAATACTGGCGTTTTATGGCAGATACTCTTTAATTATACTATGTTGTCACTTAATAGAATTAAATCTATTCCCATGGTCTAGCTTTGATAATTTTATGCTCAAGCTGAATATAGACAAACAACTAGTAATATTTAGTAAACTGATTCTCAAAATTTCCTATGTGACAGTTTCGGTTTTTCTTGTCAAGCGAATGAATTTTTTGAAAAGAATATTTTTTGGTAAAAAATATTGATTATCTCAAAAAGCCTTGATTTTACGGGCAGTTTCGCAGGGTAACAAGCCGGATTTACTACTCAT
>CANQNT010000029.1 GCA_947625255.1 uncultured Acetatifactor sp.
TTTACCCACAAGGCGACAAGGCAGAAACTTCTGGACGAGAGCTATGAATGGATCCGTGAAGGGGGCGGAAGCACCCTCGTCGTTGGCATAGGAAAGGAAAAAGGAAAGGGGGGAATATATCAACCACATAGAAGAGACTACCGGCAAAAAGGAGGCAGCCAATCTGTTCAGCCACGCTTATGAAACAAAAGACGGGCAGACAGTCACATTCCGCTGGCTGACGGATATAGAATTAACAGCTGTCAGCAGACAAAGCAACTGAGCAGGCAGTGTACATCTTAAGGGATCAGCAACATACAAGGTCGGAATCCCCTTGGCAATCCGCAGATTTAATGTGCCATCCACAAGAACCGTTCCTTTTTGTTACTGCAGTATACACTGTGTTCTTGCTCACCCCGAATTCTTTTGTCGTCTGCCGAACAGTGGCGTTACAATCGATGATATAATTGGCGATGACCGACCATAGCCCGCTCTTCGAGGTGATTTTTCAAGATTTTCCCTTAAGAATATACTTCCCCTTATCACCTTAAATGATCAATTTAAGGGGGCTCTCTTTTCTTCAAGTAACGCCGCAAATCCCCGGAACAGCACAACGCCATATAGGAAATTTACCTCCAATGACTGCGGCAGGCATATGAATTGCACAAAGTAAACAATTACCAGACTAAAGCAAGTATAAGTAGACGCTTTGTGACGAATTCCTTTCATGACAGCTCTTTTTGCAAACAGTAATGCCATTGCAATATAATAAATTGCCGTCGCTAACAACGCTATCCGCTGATCACAGAAAGCGTTTTTCCAAAAGCCTTGAACTTGTGATATATCTTTACTCAGATAGTTGCCTACTTTTGAAAATAATTCTGGCATTGTATCCGAGGCAACGGTAAAATTTAATGTTATAAAAAACGCTATACTTAATATGAGAACTAAAACCGTTACTAAAGCAATGGTACGGATATGTTTTGTAATGGTCTCAATTTTTAACGCCTTTTTCACCCAATAATCTCCTATATTGCAAAGAATCAATGCAACCAGAGCAATGATCAGTTCAAGATATACACTCGTTTCGATGCTGTAAGGTGTCACGCGCACAAAGTGCAATCCGCTATTTACAATTAGAGACATATTGGCAAACAGAAAAATATGTACAAAGTACAGAATCAATATGCTTTTTACCGTCTGGTATGACTCCGCAAAGGCAAATATGATACCGAGAAACAGGATTGATACAATCAGTATGGATAAGGTATTCTTCTCCAAAAACAAAGCAAAAGACCCGACAAACAAACAAACGGAATACCAGACCTTCATCGATACTTCAACACAATAGCCTAGTACATTGATGCAAAGGCTCATGACGATCCAAGAACAAAGACCAGCATCGTTCAAGACGCCTTGCGCAAAAGGCGGCTTCTCAAATATTCCCAAGGCGCAGAAAATGTATAAGAAGTGTACCATTAGGTTGACCACACTGGCTATGAATAAAAATCTAGACCCACAACTTTGCCCGATCAATATGGTGAGGCTTATGAACAAAATGGACAACATGAGAGGACTACGGAAACTCATAAGTCTGCCCGAGAACAAGTTAAGGAGAACCAACAAGATCTCGCACGTAAAATAAACCAACGCAATGACTATTTCCGGAGTTGGCTTGAAAGGTTTTTTCTTTAGCAAAGGAGCTATTACCCATGCAAACATTCCCAGGGATATAATCCAAATAGACAAGCCTATAACATCAACTCCCAGAATATTAAAATTCCAATTGGAAAAGCTGATTATGATAAACAGAATTGTAAGATAAATGTCAAGTGATTTTGGGCGCATACGTTCTCCTTTTGAAAGTATTTCAAGTTTTGTAAAGTCAAAAATTGGTTTGCAAAAAGTTGATAGTTACCGAAAGGACTTGCTCTTATTTCAGATTTTGTCCTGTATATCGGAAATTTCCGATATCAAGGGACAATCCGAACGCGGAAGGAACTGTAGGCATGATATCCACGTGGATCACCGCAGCCCTCCGGTATGGGCAGGTCTTCTCCCTTGCCGAATTGAACCGCGCGGTCAAGGATAAGCTGGAACAGTTCAACCATAAACTCTTTCAAAAGAAAGAGGGCAGCCGAATCAGATTGTTTCTCAAGGAAGAAAAGCCACTACTGACACAACTGCCCGCTTTGAACTGGCGGACTGGAAACAGGCTACCGTCCAGTTCAATTATCACATAAGTATAAAAAATGCTATACTCTGTGCTATATGAATACATCAAAAAGAAAGTTGGTGTACGGGTAACGGAACATACGATTGAAATATTCTATAACCACAACCGCATTGTTTCCCACCGCCGTCTTACCGGGCATCCGGGGCAGTACAGCACCATCACGGAGCATATGCCGCAGAACCACCAGAGATATCTGGAATGAAACGGAGACCGTTTCCGCAAATGGGCCGAGCGGATCGGTATCAACACATACACCGTGGCCAATGCGCTACTTACCTCAAAACCCGTGGAACAACAGACAGACCTACCGGAGCTGTATGGGGCTTCTGAAGTTGGCCAAAAGTATTCCGGCGGCAGACTGGAAGCCGCCTGAAGAAAGGCATTGCCCTTTACAGCTTCGCCCAGTTACAAGAGCATCAGTAACATTCTTGCAACCGGTGCTGACCGGACAGGTTCATCCGAAGATGAATCTGAAATCACTAAGCCAAAAGCAAAAGGCATCACCCGCAGTGCTAGCTACTATCGGAGGTAAACGCACATGACCAACCAGAGTACAATTGATAAATTAATCGAAATGCGTCTCACTGCAATGGCAGATGCATTCCGCAGTCAGACAGACGATCCTAAACTAAGGGAGATCCCCTTTGGAGACCGGTTCGGCATGCTGGTAGACATTGAATTCAGCAGCCGCAAGAACAACCGTTTAAAAAGGCTGATCCGGGGTGCCGGATTCGACCAGCCGGATGCCAGTATCATGGATATCACCTACACATCCGGGCGCAGGTTAAACAAGGAACTCATCAGCCGCCTTGCCACCTGCGAATACATCACGGAGTACCGGAATCTTTTTATCACCGGCGCTACAGACTGTGGCAAGACCTACATGGCCTGTGCCTTTGGCATAGATGTATGCAAACAATATTTCAACACCAGGTATGTCCGTCTGCCGGACCTGTTCATTGATCTATATTTGCGTTTATTAGCTGGAGTCATTTTGTGGTATGCAATATGTTTTTAAATTGATTCCATAAATCTTTTCTAAAAGATTTTACATATATAACTGTCAAAACTGTATAAGAAAAAATTCCCGTTATAAGCTCAAACAACAAGGACGTTAACGAATTATCCCCAAAAAAGTTGATATATTTTACAATAATAAACATTATAATAGCATTTACAAAAAACCCAAAACAATTCTTTAGATATTGGCAAATTGGCAAATACTTACTGGCACAATAAGTTTGAGTTAACGTAATTACTACTTCTGCACAAACCCAACCAATAGCCGCTCCAAATGCACCGTATGATGGTATCAATAAGAAATTGACAAAAAAATCAATTATTGCACCTAGTATTACCGCTAAAGTATACACTTTATCTTTCTTATAGGGCAGTATATATTGCGTCCTAATTACATTTGTCCAGCCGACAAGTATTATAGTTATAGCCATCACATTAACGATCTTATTGCAATTAGAATACGATTCTCCAAGAAAAACATTAACTAGAGAATCAGAAACTGCTAAAATTCCCAATGTCAAAGGCATACCAATCCCGGCAATAAAATCCATGGACAAACTTGTGATTTTACGGGCTTCTTCTTCTTTTTTCATTGCGACCAAACTAGATATTCGCGGTAGCATAACAGTTCCTAAAGAAGTTAAAATTGATGTTGCAGCCAAAATAATTTTTTCAGAATATTCGTAATACCCCGTTTCAGTCATCCCTGCCAATAATCCGAGCATTGTTTTGTCAAGATATACAAAAATACTCCTTGATAATAAAGGAATCATTAAAATGAAACATGGTCCCAGATGCCGTATAGATTGCCTTACATTTAATTTAATGATATTTATTTCATTCTTTAAAAATAACCACAATATTAAATTGCTTAATAGCGTACTACTTACCATAATAAGAACGTATTTCCATAGATCATCACTATCTATAACAAATAAAAATATAAAAATTAAAGATAATATCTTTATTACCATATTTCTAGTTACAGTTAATTTAAATCTTTCTATTCCAAAGAAAAACCAATTTATATCTAATAGAGAAGACACAATTGCAATACCTTGTATAATCGCAATTATTTTATAGGTATTATTATCTATATATACATATATATTATAAAGAATTAAGGCAACAATACTGGTGAATAATTGAATAAAAAATATCTCTCCAAAAGTCTTACTCCGTTCTTCTTTGTTTTTGCACGCGGCAATAGTTCTATTTCCATAATCAAGGATTCCCAGCATTGATATCAAAACAAAATACTGAACAATTGAATTAGTATACGAATATATTCCTACTTTTTCAGCGCCTAAAGTCCTAGATAAATAAGGTGTTGTAATCAGAGGCACAATTATTGTAAGGAACTGATATAAAACGGAATACAAATAATTTTTCCTAACATCGCTCATCAATATATCTCCATCCGATCATACATCTTTGATATGTCTCCTATCGGGTATAATCCAATCATCAAACGTGGCGACCGGCTTTTTCCCTTTTTTCTAGGGACCTTTTCACCAACTTTCCAATTTTTCTATAAGTTGATTTAAACCTACCGATACATTGAAATATTGCCGGACATAGTCTTTACCATTCTTTGATAACATTGTTCTTAAATTTGAATCTTTGCTTAAATCATGTATGGCTTTTACATAGTCGTCAACAGATTCACAATGAAGATAATTTACTCTATCAGTAAGACCTATACCTTCTGCACCTATATCATTTGTTAAGACAGGAAGTCCTGAGGACAAGGCTTCCAAAACTTTTATTTTAATTCCGGCTCCTAATAATAATGGTGCGATCAAGCACAAACAATTTTCGAAATAAGGTTCAATATTTTCCACATAACCCAACACATGAATTCGTTCATTCTCATACTTTTTTAAAGAATCCTTAGGATTTGAACCGATAATATATAACTCATAATTTTTATCCAATTTTGGCATTACATTTTTGATAAGCCAAATTACACTTTCATGATTTTCAATCCTCGACATAGCCCCGTAAAACAATAATTTATGAATGCTAGGTACATAAACAGCATTTTCAAATACTTTATAATACGGACACATTCTTAAAATTTTTTCACTTTCTATTCTTTCGTTTATCAATAAATTCGCATCCTTATCGTTTAACACGACCACACTATCAACTTGTCTTAAAGAATAAATTTCTTTCTTCTTTAAAAACTTATATCGTGCTTTTCTATACAACCTATTAAATCCTTTGGCCGCAATATATTTTCGTTGAAAACCTAAATAGGCAACGTCTTCTTCTATTGCAATATATTTACTCGTAGGAAAGTAATTCTTCACCTCATCAATCAACATAACTGCTTCTGTCCAATGAAGAATCACTATATTGGGACTTGTATACGTTTTGGAATATTCTTTAAGAGACTCCAGAATAAGATGTCTTTTTGCGTTATTTAAAAGACTACCATCACGAAAAACATTTATTTTTCCCATTAAAACTTGGATTCTCGATTTGATAGTATACTTTTGATATACTTTTAAAATATGCTTAATTGAATACTGTGCCAAATCAATTTTATCTTGTTCATTTTCCTCACATACCGTAATTAAAACTATATCAAAATTTGTATTTTTTTTAATATATTTTAGAGAATAATTATGGTTTTGCCCACCTCCATGGCCAACAGTATCATATGGAGCAAACGGTGATATCCACAAAATATTCATACTAATTTCATCCTCACATTATAATAATTTGTCAAATAAGATCAATTTTTATTTTCTTTCTTTTGAATATCATTTTCCCAAATTTTAATATAGTTATTCTCATATATGATATGAAACTCGGCATTTTCTAGTTCTTTGCTGTTTTTGTATTTTTTTGTAGTTACAATTATATTATGAGTACTACATAAGTCATCAATGGTATTTGTTTGTATTTTATAATCGCATAACAAATATTGAAATTGGTCAGCAAAAAAAATACTATCATCTACCATAAAGGATATCCTATCTTCATATTTTTCCCCTTGAATAAATTCTACAGATTGAAAAGTTGCTTCTGCTTGACTTCTTGACCAATTTAAGCAACCATATTCAAAAATAGAGTGTCCCTGATATATTCCTAACGCCATCATCATAAATAGAACTACAATGCCATAACTCTTGTTTTTAAAAGCCAACAAAAATTGAATTACACATATAAAGAAAATGGCAGCCAAAATTGCAGCCAAATAAATATCTTCAATACGTTTTGTATTTTGTGACCAAAAATACAAAATAGGTGTATTAATAAATAAATTACTGGTACTTAATTCAAAATTTTGGATATATGTGATAAATTTTGCCATAATAATTGAAACAAAACATATAATGCATATTACTTTCTTATAAAAGCTTTTTCTAAAATATTCTTGCGAATATACTACCGCCATCAACATTAAAGGACCAACAGCAAAACTATGGTATCTACTATAAGTTAAAACATCTATACGCGAAAATTCTTTACCAATTACAAATAAAGAAGAAATTCCCATGGTAAGAAGCAATTCGGTTGAAACTATTATAGATAAATATTCTTTACAGTCCAGATGTGCTTCATTCTTTTGCACGCTAATTATTCTTATTGGTATTAGTATATACCCTAAAACACCTAAAAAAAATGTGTCGGTACATAATGAATATATCCTGCCCAGAAAAATTCTAATAAAAGACATTATTCCTTTCATAGAAAAAAAATAATTAATTTTAGACACTTGTCCAGAGATTGTATTATTCCCTTCAACAATATAACTAGGAATATAAGCATTTTGATAAATTAATGTAATTCCCCAAATAATACAAAACAAGAATACGGAAACAAAAGCAAGAAAGACGAACCGTTTTATTCTTTTCTTTTTTATTTCAATTATAGCTATTGTCAATATATTTATAAACACAATGGCTATAGTTCTCATGTGAACAGAAAATAACAATAATGAAAAAAAAATTAGTAATAGCTCGTTTAAATATGTACTATTTTTCAAAACTTTCCATACCAGATAGGTCGTACTCCAAAATAATAAGCAAAGTGGAACTTCGCTCAGAGTGTATTGTGTATAATATAAATTTGATGGAAAAGCAACAACAATAAATGCCAACATAGATTGACAAACCATGTTCCAGTCACAAAGCAATTCTTTAACTAGTTTAAAGGCAATTAAATACGATCCAAATACAAATAGTCCATTTACAATTACTGCAACTTGATAGCAGAGTAACATATTTTTGAATATCATTATTATCACTGCTAAAACCGTACCATATCCCCATGCATAATATTCATTTAATGAAGTAACACTTTTCCAATCAAATCCAGAAAAATAAGCCCCTGCCGCCCAATATCCATACTCATCTCCAAAAATTTTAGGAATGACATTTACATTTAAATATCGAATACAAAACAAGATAATAATGCCTAATATCGCTATATGAAGGAAATATATTTTCTTCTTTTTTGCCATATCTTTAATGTCCTTTCGATAAAATGCCACCATATCATATATATTGTCTATTTTATATTTGGAGGTGTTTTTATTCTCCGTTTTTGATTTCTATCTAGCGAAATCAATTGGTGTTTTTATAAGCTCATTTATATCCATAAAACTATCTTTCAGTAATAGATAATCAAACAATATAACAGCAATATTCACCATACTGTCATTAACCAGATGTGTTGCTTATCGCCACCATATTAGTTCATAAAATTTCTAAGCCAACTATCAAATGAATATTTTTCAACAATTTCAGGATCTATATTTACCATGTCTTTACTAAAAAAATTTATTATATCCTCATCGGATGGACTTTCCCATATAAGTATATTATTATCATGATAAAATTCATAATCTTTAATTCCTGGGTCTGTTGTAATTAATTTTTTCTTCCAAAATAGAGCCTCCAATACCCTCACGGTTAACCCTTTCTGGTTATTTTGAGGAATATCAATAATGCAGTTTGAATTTTTTATTAAAGAAATTATTTGGTCATACTTTAAGGGTTTAATATACTCTCCAATTTCGCTTGAAAGCTTATCTTTTATAACACCTTTATATGTTTTATACCCTAATCCATCTAATGTTGAAATTATTTCTGATATTTTCTCATAACGACCTTTATCAGTACCAACATAAAAGGCATCAAACTCTATTTTTTCTGTCTTATCATTTTGTAGATTATTAAAATAAAATTGAACATTTCTTTTTAAACCATATCTACTACAATCATGCTGATCAAATGACCAACATTCACATGATGTTTTATTTTTATCAGTATCAGGTATTGACCGAGAAAACATTACGGGATTCCAGTACCAAGCAATACATCTAGCTTCTGGATTTTTTCTCTTAATATAATTGAAAATGTTCCAACTCAAATTACGATCAAATACAATAATACTTTCAAAATGACGAACATCTTTTTTCCATTTATTATTATAGAACAAAAACGAAAAGGGCAATTTTAATTTTTCTATCCATATTACCATAACATACCAGAATAGACCACTTTTAAATTTGTAAATTGGATAAGTACATACATCCTCCCTTTGCATATGCTCAATGTAAAAGCGTTCAAAATCCGTCCGATCACTTTTAAGAATCAAAAAATTCTTCCTTGTTTCTGTTTCCGGCTTTATTTGTAATTTCTTCCGTACAAAAAAAGCTAGTGGACTTTTATGTTGTAATGCTTTGGTACTCCAATATAACTCTACTTTGTTTATTGATAAAATATAACACATTATATTATATACCTTTTTAATCATAACTTTTCTTAATCAAAAATATAAATTTTCAAAAAACTACTACTTTTTCATTTCAAGCATACATCGCTAGATGCGTATCAAATAGATTATTCTAATTTTGCAGATAAGTATATAATTTCCCCAATTTAATTAAAACCCTAATACCCAAATATGATGATAGAGCAATAAGGCGGTTAATTAGTTTCGCATTATTATCTAAAACAACTGTTTTTCGGTATCTTTTAATATATGTCCATATTTTATCTTTTTCCTGACAAAATCTTATATCATTATATGGAAATTCCCTTAAAACTTGAATGCATGAAATAAATAGTCGTGACACAGATGCCAAATAAAATGTTCTAGATATCTGATGAACATCTTTATAAAGTGTTTCAGACATTTGTATTCTATCCATATTTCTCAAAGAAAACTCATAGTGCATAATACTATCGATTCGTTGGAAATAGTAATATTTTTGCATGGGGCTATAAACTACTCTTGTAGCCTTTAAAAGCAGTTTATAAGTTGTTCCTAAATCTTCGTACAAGCATCCTTTAGGGTATTGTATGCCATCAAACAAATCTAACCTATACATCTTTGCACAAGCCGAATTCGATATATGTTTTTGGTAACATAAATCAATCACAGCCTCATTGCCACTGAAATCTATTGTTTGAGCATTGCTAGACTCCCTTGCCTTAATTTTACCATTTTCATTAAAATTGCATAATGCGCACACAGATATCTCCGCATTGTGTTGCCTTATTAACAAAAATAAACTTTCTACATAATCATCACTAACAAAATCATCGCTATCAACAAATGTTATATATTTCCCATGAGCAATGGATATTCCAGCATTTCTCGCATCAGACAAACCACCGTTTTCTTTGTGTATTACGCTTATTCGAGTATCATTTCTTTTGTATAAATCACAAATATCACCACTTGCATCTATACTGCCATCGTCGACTAGAATTATCTCTAAGGAAAGATAAGTTTGACGAATTAATGAGTCTAAACACCGTGTAAGATATTTTTCCACATTATATACTGGGACAACTACACTAATAAGTTCCATGAATTTTCTCCTAAGGCCTATCAATTCGCAATAGTATAAACCACTTTAACAAATGGTTTTATCTTTTTTGTCCGGCATACAATGGCAAAAACTTTGACACCTATTCTTTGTATGATAGATAACTCACGATACTTAATAGTTGCAGAAGCATATTTATTTTTGAAGGCATTTGGAAAATGCTGATTTACTATGTTTTGAAATATCAATGCTATGTTTGCAATTTCTGAATTGACTGCTTTCTTTTCCCCGTTTTTCAAATATTCACGTTTCCGCAAGCGAACAAATAAAAAATAAGTAAAAAAACTTAAAACAGTAAATTCAAACAATTCAACGTCAATAACACTATCGGCATTACTTAAAACTTTTTGAATGCAGCTTTCCCATTCAGCCAAGGGCAAACTTTCTGCTCTAATTGGTTTGCTTGTTATGCTTCCTTCATGAACAACTTGGTAATAACCTGCATATTCTAAAAAATAGCTTTTCTTTGTTAAGAAAAGTGCCTGCAAATTAAAAGAATTATCCTCGTAAGTCTTACCTACTGGAAAAACTATATCCCATTTAGAGAGATATTCCCTACGATAAATTTTCCCGGAAATATTTAGTCTTCTCATTAAACACTTGCCATCTTGTGGATGGAAGTTAATTTTCTTGATGATCTCACCGTCTTCTTTTACTTTGTATTGCCCGCTACATACTACATCACTACCATTTTTTTCAGCGACTTCAATCAAAGTCTTTAAATAATCTTTGTCAATATAATCATCAGAATCAATGAAAGTAACATATTTCCCAGTTGCCTTTTCAAGTCCTGCATTTCTTGCAGAGGACAATCCTCCATTTTCTTTATTAATAATCTTTATCTTGGAGGGGTAGTGATCATTATACTTTTTCATGATTTTAAGACTTGCATCGGTACTTCCATCATTAACAAGTACCAATTCAAAATCTTGAAAAGACTGATACAGTATGGATTGTAAACATTTCTCCAAGTATCGCTCTTGGTTGTATATTGGAACAATGATTGATATCATAGCCGCCATTGTCATGCTATCCTCTGCTCTTCTAATTTAACAATTCGCCCCGAATTGTTAAATCCTCCTCCAAAAAAATTTATAGTTTCAATTGTTTCATTACTTCATCTTTATCATCCTGCTCGATTCCGAGATACCTTTTCGTAACCTGCAGGGATGAGTGGTTGTAGATCGCCATCAATACCGCCAGGTGTACTCCGGACTTCCAGGCATGATAACCAAAAGTCTTACGCAGGGAATGGCAGCCGATGCTTTCCAGGCCCAGTTCCTCGGCCGCATGTCTTATGACCAGATAGGCCGCCACCCTCGTTAACGGTTCGCTCGAATAAGGATGCGCTTTAAAGATGTATTGCCCTTCCACGCGCTCTCCTTCATCCGCTAACCGCTGCAGCGCCTCGATCACGCATTCGTTCAAGGCCATCGTGTTTTTCTTCCCAGTTTTCTTCTCCAATAAAGTCACATGGAGGCGGAATCGGTTGCCTTGAAAGTCATACACATCATCCCATTTCAAATGCAACATATCGCTGATTCTAACCGGGAGATTGATTCCCACTGCCACGATCGCATAATTACGAAGCTCACCTTTTTCCAGAAAATAATTCTTTAGCCGCTTGATGTCGTTCCGATCCCTGATTGGCTGCATTGTTGACATTACGTTTCCTCCATAGTCGTGTAAGATTATAAGGTAACTATAATACCAACAAGCGCTGAATTCTATGGCAATTCTCAATCTTTTTCGGCGGAAGTCCCGTCGCCGTCCTGCATTTTACGCATACGGTACTGGATTTCCTCCAAAATCTTACGGTTCGCGGAAATCAGATCGCCTTGCACGCCGATCATTCCGCACATAAATCCAAGAAGAATCAAAGTGCTTGCCAAAATCAGGATCTGAATATGGCCGGCTCCATTTCCTCCGAATATTTCAAACAAATACCAAATTCCAATTATAACGCCTATGATAAAGGGAATCAAGCCCACATAAAAGAAAAATCGCATGGGCCGATACATCAGATACGCACGGCCAATCGTCAGGACGGATTTCTTGATGTAGCCGAACATACTATGAAACAATCGGGATTCTCTCAGCTCGGGATTCGTCCTAATAGGCACTGACATGATCGCCATTTTATTTCTTCCGGCCTGCACGATCGTCTCCAACGTGTAAGTGTACTCATTGATCACGTTGATATGTAGTGCCGCCTCTCTGCTGAAAGCTCGAAATCCACTGGGAGCGTCAGGAATGTCCGTATTGGACGCTTTACGCACCACCCAGCTGCCCAAATGCTGAAGCTTTTTCTTTAACGGAGAAAAATGCTCTGTCTCATCAATTGGCCGCTCCCCAATAACAATGTCCGCCTTTCCCTCCAAAATTGGCCTTACTAACTTTTCAACATCCTCACCACAATACTGATTATCCGCATCCGTGTTCACAATAATGTCGGCACCATGCTTTAAGCAGGCATCCAACCCGGCCATAAACCCCTTTGCCAGACCTTTATTTTTTGTAAAGTTTACCACATAGTGAACTCCCCAATTCATGGCCACTTCTACCGTTTTATCAACACTGCCATCATTAATAATCAAGTATTCTATTTCATCAATTCCCTCAATATGCTTCGGCAAATCATTCAAGGCTATTTCAAGCGTTTCCGCTTCATTATAACACGGAATCTGGATGATTAGCTTCATCACTTCATCTCCTCGTATCCTATATTTACAAAAAAGCCAAATCCAATGTAATTTAATCTTTATAGATTATAATAATATATTTTTAAAATGTCAATAGATAGTTCTATACCCAATTGCGCGTGAATTTTATCATTATTCTTATATTTTCAGATTTACATGTTTTTTTCGCCAAATATACAAAATAGATACTCCACAATGCTACAATTTAATTCAAATTTCTACTTATTTCCACAAGACAATGTATGAATTAAACTTAACTTTTGCTTTTTTCAAAAACAATATTACAACACTCATTCCATCCCATTGTTCCCCGAATATTTGCTGAAAATTCATAAATTCCTGCCGTCAGTCTCTTCCAAAATTTTTAAATATCTCCTACTCACATCCCCCAATTCATACTGTTCAAACGGAATCCTCCCTGCCTTTTTCGTCCTCGCCTCAGCAATTTTCGACACCCATTCTTCCGCGTCATAGGGATCTTCCACATAGATTGCCTTTCCCTGCGTCACTTCCCGCATACAAGTGGTCTGGGTCGTCACTACATTCTTTCCTTTTCGCATGGCTTCTATAAGCGGCATACCAAACCCCTCGAAAACGCTGGGGAATAAAAACATTTCGCACTGTTCATAAAGGCAGTCCCGCTCCTCATTGGTAACAAATCCCGTCAAAACCACCATCTCATCAATTTCCAAGGACTTTACCACCGCGTCAAATTCCTCATGATTCCCGCCCACGCCGCTTAAGACCAATTTGGCTTCCGGTTCCTTTTTCTTCAAAAGGGCCATGGCTCTGAGCAAGGTCTCCAGATTCTTATGAGGCAGCATGGCGCTGACGCAGTAAAAATAATGATTTCTGACAATGCCGAACTTCCTCTCAATGTCCTCCGCCGCCAGGCCGGATTCTTTCGTGATAACCGGAAGATAAACCGTAGAAATCTTGTTCCGCGCAAATGGATATCTCGCAATCAGGTCCTGTCGGCAAAATTCCGAAATCGTAAGCACCCTTTGGCAGGTGCGGCAGGCAAACCACCACATAAACCGCAGGAACAAGCGTCTCCCTTTCCCAAAATACTGCGGATAATGAGCTGCCTGCAGATCATGGATCACGCAGACATAAGGGATTCCGCTCCCATAGGTAAAGGGCTTGCTGTAAACGGGAATAAACATGACATCCACCGACTCCGCGCGGGCCGCATTGTCAAGGTGCAGGTTCTCCCAGCCAATCCGTTTCACCTGGCTGGCACTGATTGTCCCGCAGACGTGAAACCTCATCTGGAGATATTGCCCATATTGTCGAAAGCTGTCACCATTGTCCTCGGACACAAACAATACATATTCATTTTTTTGATCATATCGGCCGAACCCCTCAAGCAAATTTCGGATAAAGGATTCCGTTCCCCCATTGATTCCCGGCCTGACCCACAGCAAATCAATTCCTATCTTCATGTTCCGCTCCTCAGTCGTCCCATGTCAGTCCTAATTCTGCATCCACTCATTACGCGGGGCACGATCGGCCGTCCTGCGTCACCGGTTCCGTTCATCACACCCATTACGACTGCCGCCCTGCAACATCAATTCCGCTCGTCGCGTCCACTACGACTGCCGCCCTGCGTCATCAACTCCGCTCGTCGCGTCCATTACGACTTCCGTCCCGCGTCATCAACTCCGCTCATCGCATCCGGCACAATTGGCCCCTACGCCAGCACCAGCTTTGCGGCCTCGATCAGCACGCATTCCACCAGGTACCATCTGCTGTAACCATTGATCCGGTAGCAATACAAATACCGGTCATGAATCCGCTTCACCGCCGCCTTCAAATCCTTATGATTGCTGGCCCCGCCCATTTGGAAATTCGCCAGCACCTGATCCACGGTCACGATTCGAGCTCCCAGTTTTCTCATTTGTAAATAAAACCCATAGTCGTCATGAATCCCCAGATTCCGGAAGGGGTGCTCCTGATACAACCGTGCTTTCACAAAGGTCGTAGGGTGATTCCAGTGCCGCGATGTCTGAAACCATGACTGTTTGGCCTTTTTTACAAAAGTACTGCCATCCGCCTTGTGCATACGAATATTTGCGAACATCAAATCGCAGTCCTGCTCGGCAAAAGTCCGCAAAACCGTTCCAATCGTATCCGGCTCATACCAATCATCACTATTGAGAATGCCGATATAATCTCCGGCAGCCAGCAGGATTCCCTTGTTCATGGCATCGTAGATCCCCTGATCCGGCTCACTGACGACCCGGTATTCCACGCCCTTTGCCTCCAGGGCCTTCCGATACCCCTCCGCCACGGCCACCGTCCCATCGCTGCTCGCGCCATCTATGATCAAATACTCCAGCATTCCCCCGGCACTCGCCTCAGTTGGCCCATCAATACCGGACAATCTTTCCCGGACGGCTCCAACGTCCAATTCCGGCACTCCCTTATCCAGGACATTCTGCGCCAGAATCGACTCGATTGTCCGTCCTATGGTTTTTTCACTATTGTAAGCCACTGTTATAATTGAAACCTTCACTTCCAAGCCCTCTCCGTCTTGCGAATGCTCTCCTCCAGTGAATAAATCTGATATCCCTTAAAATCTCTCTTACTCAGCTCCTGGTCAATCGTCAGACTTCCAAACGCCTTGTTTGCCATCTTACCAACCCTTCCGGGCACCCTGGCTGCCAATTTTACAAGCGGATTCAGCGCGTTCCACAGCTGAATCTTCTTTTCCCTGGCCGCACCGATGAGCTGCACCATTCTGGCAGTAGTCGTATATTCCCCATTTTGTGGGAAAAACAGTCCGCCCTTCCCGCTGTCAATCAGCATCCGAAGGAACTCCGCCAGATTTTCCACATAAATCATGCTGCGTTCATTTTCAATCTTTGGGAAAACGGAAGTCTTTTCCGCCATCCTCGCCAACAACGGATAATTTCCCCTGCAATTGGGCCCGTATACAAAAGGGGAACGAATCAACGCCACATGGAACGCCTGATCCGACAATTCTGACAACTTCTGTTCCGCCCGAAGTTTGCTTTCTCCATAAAAATTTGCCGGAGCGGCTGGGGTTTCTTCCGTGATATGCTTCTTCTGCCCCAGCGGCGCGCTGTCTCCATAAACAATCACACTGCTCATATAAATAAACTGCGGCACCCCTTGCCGTTTTGCTTTCCGTGCCGCGGCAGCCGCCCATTCACAGTTGATGCGCTGATATAATTCCTTTGTATCTTCCGACACCTTGTCCACGTCCACATGGGCGATACCCGTCACGTCAAAAATCGTATCATAAGGCGCAAAATTGTAGGTTTCCCAGGTTTCGTCCCTTTGGGAAAGCGTATCGATGCGATATTCTTCTTTTCCGAGCTCCGCATTATAACGCGCCAAATACCATTCCACACTTGTTCCGATATAACTTCCTGACCCAATAATCAAAATACGCTTCAAGTTCTTTTATTCCTCCTGGTGCTTTCCATAACTACATCCGGCCCGCCGGTCTCCCGGCTCTTTTCCCTCTCCAAAGCCCCGGTTCCGCCCTCTACGACGCCATCCGCCCGTAAGACGCTGGCAAAGGTTCCAAAGAAGCACCTCAAGTCCATAAGCGGCCCCATTTTTTTCACATATTCCCCATCCAGTCTGGCTTTCACGGGAATCTCCAGTTCGTCCCGCCCGTTGATCTGGGCCCATCCCGTCAGACCGGGTCGCACGTCGTTGGCGCCATACTTGTCCCGTTCCGCAATGAGATCATACTGATTCCACAAAGCAGGCCTGGGTCCCACAATGGCCATATCTCCTTTTAAAATGTTAAAAACCTGCGGCAGCTCATCCAAACTGGTTTTTCGCAAAAATTTGCCAACCCGCGTGATATATTGCTCCGGATTCTTCAATAAATGAGTGGGCATATCCTTAGGCGTATTGATCCGCATGGTACGAAATTTCAGGATTTGAAAATAGGTCTTATGAATACCTACCCGCTTCTGCCGGAAAAGCACCGGTCCCGGGGAATCCAGTTTAATCGCAATAACCAAAACCAACAATACCGGGGATAAAACGATCAGCCCCACTGCGGACAGCAAAAAGTCCATCCCTCTTTTCACGCCCAGATACATTTCTCCTCCTGCCTTTCTTTTCAGCCTACACCTACGCCTCTTCCCGCTCTTCCCCTGCGTAATGATACGTCGGCACCAATTGCCTGACTTCCTTGCGGATGTCGCTTTCCTCATCCTCCGCGGCCAATCGCAGTCTTTCCAGCTGCTCCTCGAACTTCGTATCGTCAAACACGATAGGCCTGCCGATATAAATCCTCTGATTGGCCGTTTCCGTCAGTCCCTCCTCATTCATCAACAGCTCCTCATACATTTTTTCCCCCGGACGCAGGCCGGTAAACTCGATTTTAATATCCTCGCCCACACGATAGCCGGATAACTTAATCATATTCTGGGCCAAATCCAGGATTTTCATGGGTTCTCCCATGTCCAGCACGAAGATTTCCCCGCCTTTGGCATAGGCACCAGCCTGCAGCACCAGGGATACCGCCTCTGGAATCGTCATAAAATATCGGATAATGTCGGGATGAGTCACCGTTACCGGTCCTCCCATCTCGATCTGCTTCCGGAACAAGGGGACGACGCTTCCGCTGCTTCCCAGCACATTTCCAAAACGTACCGCCACATACTCCGTTTCATACCGGCGGTTCATATCCTGGACCACCATCTCGCAAAGCCGCTTGGACGCGCCCATGATATTCGTTGGATTTACCGCCTTATCCGTGGAAATCAAAACAAAGCGCTTTGCATGATGCTCCCCGGCGGCCTTGGCTACATGATAGGTGCCGAACACATTGTTTTTAATCGCCTCGTGCGGACTGTCCTCCATCAGCGGGACGTGCTTGTGGGCTGCCGCGTGATAGACGATGTCCGGCCGGTATTTATGGAAAATCTCTTCGATCCGCTCCATGTTACGGACAGAGCCGATTAACACAACCATATCCAGCTTCGGGTACTTAGTGCGCAGTTCCTGCTGCACCTCATAAACACCATTTTCATAAATGTCCAAAATAACCAGCTGTCTGGGACCGTGTTGGGCGATCTGTCTGCATAACTCGCTTCCGATGGAACCGCCGCCGCCCGTTACCAATACGACCTTGCCGCTGACATAGCCCATGATTTCCCCTACATCCACTTCAACGGGATCACGGCCCAGCAAATCTTCAATCTGCACCTCACGCAGCTTGGAAACATTGACCTCGCCCTTGATGATCTGATACATTCCCGGCAGCGTCCGTATCCGGCAGCCCGTTTCCTTGCAGATCTCCAGAATGGGCCGAAGCTCCGCCCGGCTGGCGGACGGAATGGCCACGATGATTTCATCAATGCCGAAGCGGTCCACACATTCCTGAATTTTGTCACGGCCCCCCACAATCTGCACACCATGCAAATATTTTCCATGGCAGCCCGGATTGTCATCGATCACACAGGCCACATGCATATTCAGATAGTTGCTGGTTTCAATTTCTTTTAGAATCGCGTTGCCGGCTGCCCCGCCCCCGATGATCATACAGTTGACGCGATCCTTTGTGCTTCTGCTCAGTCTTTTATTCTGCATCATGCGCACGAAACGATAACTGAACCGCGAACCCACCGTAAAAATAATCATGAAAAATCCATAGAAGAACGGATAGCTTCTGGGAAGATACAAGCCCATGACCCACAAAAGCACCGGCTGGATCACGGCACAGACCACTACGGCGAAAATAATATTCAGCAATTCCGTCTCGGAAGCGTACCTCCAAACACTGTTATAAAGTTTAAAGAGATAGAAAACCAAAAGCGTGATCGCGATATTGGGCAGATAAATCTGCAAAAGCCTTGTCCAGAACTCCGGCCGCACATCCATAAATCGGAACTCATACCGCACGTACAACGCCAGCACGCCTGATAAAAGGATCGCGAAAATATCCGATATGACCAGCAATATAATCCTTGTCAGCGGTACCTGCAGAATACCGACCCTAACATCTTTCCAATCTTTCATAACACTCTCCTCCGTCACTTGATCTCATCTATCCCCACACCCTTTGCCCGGCCATTTTTCAGCCCCGGATTTTCCGGTGAAGCACTCTGATTCCCCGCGGCGCGACCGCAAACAAAACATGGTATCCTTTATTCCGAATTGTTAAATAAGGATTCCCCAATGCCCTCATCCAATTGGCACGCATCCAGGAAACGATTTTCCGATATTGCCCGTTGTCCCGTCTCATCCTGCTGATGGGAATGTGCAGCAGGAAGTCCAGACGTTGATACACGCCAAATCGAAAGGCCACTTCCTCCAGTTCGGGACAATTCTGTCTGACAAGCTCCAAAACCATTTCCGCGTTGTCCACATTATCCCCATAGACTCTGGAAAACTGCTCTGCGTTCTCTTTGCGGGTATTGCTTCCCGACCGATAAAAAACATGATAAGCCTGCCCCGGCAGGGAAAGAATGGGAGGACGTTCCCCATCTCCGGAATTCCTCTTTTCAATCCCCTCCATCAGCATCAATACCAAAAGGTGGAAGTCCTCGTTCAGCGCCCCCTCCGGGAAACCTTTCCCCCGAAAAAGCTCCTTTTTCACCAACTTGGTGCAAAAAGAGCAGTCCCCCCTGTGCATCAACAGCTCCCGCAGAAAATCCTCCTCCGGGATTGCCTGCTCTTCCTTTGGGGGAATGCAGATATCCGGCAGATGAGTTCCTTTCTCATCGATCTCGTCCCGGCCTACCTGCACAATGGGGGATCCTCTTCGCAGCGCGGCCTCGACCAAGCGCTCATACATGTCCTTCTCAATATAGTCATCGCTGTCCACAAAGCCTATATAATCACCCAAGGCAGAAGCCAGTCCCAAATTACGGGCCGAAGAAGTTCCGCCGTTCTCCTTGTGCAAAACCCGTATCCGGGCATCCTCCCGGGCCAACTCCTCGCACAGTTCTCCCGTTCCGTCCGTGGAGCCGTCATCCACCAGCAAAATCTCCAGATTCTGATACGTCTGCCGTCTGATCGAACACACGCAGCGCGGCAAGTATTCTTTGATATTGTACACCGGTACGATGATACTGATGAACGGTTGCCGCATCTACTTCTCCTCCTGACGCCGCGCTTTTTCTTCCATTAAATAACCATACATCCGCCGTTCCGGGATGACCGGGGCGATGGAGCAAGGGCCGCCGCGCGTCATTTCCCCCGGAATGACGGTTTTGCGGTCAAGCATAGCTTTCTTCGACACGGCAGTTTGCCAGGCAGACGACTGGTTTCCATTTTCCTCTTCTTCCAGCATTCCCAGCTCCCGCATCAGCCGGAGCAGACAATCCGCGGCATTTTCCGGGTTCCAAACCTCCGTAATGGTCTGATAGGCGGCTCTGCCCAGACGCTGACGAAGCGCCTGGTCACGCGCCAGCTCTGCCGTCCGTTCCAGCAACTGCCTTTCGTCTCCGTCCCGGTATAAGACCCCATTTCGTCCATCCTCTATCAAATAGGGCGCGGCTCCCATCATATGATCCGCCACCACGGCACAGCCGCTGTTCATCGCTTCATTGAGAACGGCTCCCCAGCCCTCTTTTCGATCGCTGGTCGCAAGAAAAATATCCGCCCGTTCCATCATTTCCCGAATCTCTCCGGGCCCGCGAAAGCCCACCAGGGAAACCTCCTTTTCCAAACCCAGACGTTCGGCCAGCTCCCGCATTTCCTTTGCCAGTTCCCCGCCGCCCGCCATGTCCAGATGAAAGGGAATCCCCTGCTTTTTCAATTGTTCCGCCAGCCGAATGGGCAGTTCCGGATGTTTCCAGTCAAGGAAGCGGGCAGCCCAGAGCAGATAGAGAACCGAATTCTCCCCCTCTTTCCCGACATACCCTTTTTTCGCCATCAATTGCCCCAAGTCATAATGCTTTGTCTCAGGAAAATACCCCCAACGGTACATTTTTCCCGGATAAGCTCTTACAATGTGAAAATCATCCGGCACATAGGCTCCCGCGCACAACAGATAGGCCCGTGCTTTCCGATATCTGGTATGATCCTTGTATTTTTTCAAAAGCCCCCTGGGAGAAATGGCTTTCCACTGAGCTTCCTTATAAAGCCGCTCACTGTAACGCATTACCGGCCTTCCCGCCCGCAGACGGGGCTGAATGTAACTTTCCTCGTCCGTTCCGCCAAAAATCACCGTGCAGGCCTCAAGGATGCTTTCCCGGCACTCCTCCGGTTTCCGGTAAAAGAGTTCCAAATAAGGCAAGGTCTCATCGGCCTTCCAACCCATCCGGATTCTCTCCTCCTCCATGCGCTCGGTCTGGATAAACAGAAAACTTCCGCCCAGCCGTTCATACATGGCGTTGCAAAAAGGGATCTGGTGGTGATTAATGTAGTTCGATACCATGACGACCTTTTTTTTCATAAAGCAATATCCTCATAAATCCGCATCAATGTCGCGTAATTTTTTTCCCTGTCATGGGTCCGGGACGCGTGAAGTCTGGCATTGCGCCCATACTGCGCGGCGCGCTGGGGCTGTTCAAAAATCCGTATCACGGCGGCGCTTAAGTTCGCCACGATTCCCTCCAGACCGGTGTCCTCTCCGGCCTTCTTTCCCTGGTCAAAACCACCGTCCGCCGTCCGATACCCGGAATATAAGATTCCATCCTTTCCATCCTCGAACAGACTGGGAATCCCTCCCACATCCGCACTGACACAAGGCATTCCCAAAAGCATGGCCTCCCCCAGGGAATTGGGAGAATTTTCAATCGAGGAACAACAGACAAACACATTGGAACGCAGATAACAGTCTCTCATCTGCTCCTCATCCAACTTTCCCAAGAATTCCAGACAGTCCTCAAGTCCCTCTTCCCGTATCAGGCGAAGCAAATATTTCCCATAGGCCGAGAGCTTCAGCTTCTCCTTAAGCGTGCCGTGCCCCACCACGCTGTTGCCTGCCACGGCAACTTCTACATTTGGATAACGCTTCCGGATTTCCGGCAAAGCCAACAGCATATAATGCAGTCCCTTGATCGGATAATCTCCCTGACTTAAAAAAACGCTGTAAGGCTTACATCTCTCCGGAGACCACTGGGCCTGATAAAACAGGGGGCGCAGGGTTTCGTTCATTTCAAAATACCGTGCCCTGGGATTCCACTTCTCTGTGTAAAAACGGTCCCAGGCCGTGCGGCCGGTTACGTTGCCGGTCAGCGCAATGGCCTCCCTCTCCGCCTTGCCCCGCAGAACGAATTTCTCCTGCTGCTGCCGGATACTGTCCTGCCGCAGCCAGTCCCGCAAGGTAACGCGGTTTCGTACCTTTTCCGGCAAACTGGCCATATAGGCATGGGCATAGACCGCGCACAATCCCTGAATGCCCACCAGTACCTTTTCCGGATGCGGACAAACCCGCAAAACAGCCAAAGTATGGGAGTATTCCGTGCCGAAGCAATGAATCACGTCCGGCCGAAAATCCTCCAGAATTGCTTTCAGCCGCGTTTCAATTTCCGCGTCGTATCGCTCCGCATTGGCAATATCCTCATAAAAGCCATAACAAATGAGCGAGGCTGTGCTTTCCTCCCGCTCCTCCCGCTCCTCCCCCGCGGTCTGCAAGCCATCGGGGACGGCTCTCCGCGTCTCCCTCGCCCGAACCCTAAGGATCTCCCTCAGCCCATCCGCCTCTTTTTCCACGGGAAAAGCCACCCCCAATTCAATCCGGTTTTCCTGCTGCCGCCCTAAAATCACATCGGCCAACCCGCTCAGCCAGCCTTCCTTATTGCTCGCTTCCCTGCCCAGATGCGCGGCAATCACCGGAAGCATGATATTGCAAACCCACAAAACTCTCATTCCAGCCTTAACTTCCTTTCCCGCCTCCGCGCAAGCCTATTTTTTCATTCTGTAAAGACGATCCTTTATCTTATGATAAACCCCGGAAAAAACTTTGCTTCCTGCCATCCGGCTGCGAAGCGGCGCCAACGTCAGCGCCATGGCCAGCCGGAAACATACCAATTCCCGCCTGCTCATATATTTTTCCGTAATGATACGATGCTCTTCCTGATCCCTTGCCCGATTCTCCCTGCTTTCAGAGTAACCGCCGCCTTCATAGGAGCTGACTACCAGATCCAGATAAATCATCTCCGCCTTGCCCTGATAGTAACACCACAGGAAATGATCATAATCCGCTCGGATACGGAGCGAAACATCATACTGCTTTTCCGCGAACAGACTTTTCTCATAAAAGCAGGACTGATGGCAGGGAATATTACGGTAGCAGGTGAATCCCGTGATCACCGGCGCCGAATGCACAACGTCGCCCGTCTGCTCGCACAAAGTGTTTCCATAAAAAATCCTTGGCCGCCGCGCGGAGCCTGTTGGATCTATTGCCGCCGCGACCTTTTCCAACACAGCCTCATCATAAAAGGTGTCTCCGCAGTTCAAAAACAGCACAAACTCCCCCCGGGCCAAGGCCACCGCCTGATTCATGGCATCATAAATGCTTCGGTCCGCGGCACGACAGATGCGAAGTCTGGGTTCCGCGGCGTATGCCGCCTCCAGGGCCTCCGACGATCCATCCTTGGAAAGTCCGTCCTTTACCACGATCTCCAGATTCCCATAACGCTGCCCCAGGATACTTTCCACCGTCCTGCGCAGCTTGTCCCCCGGATTCAGGGCTACTACCAAAATACTGAATAAAACTCCCATTCCATCCTCCATGCTTTCCCGCGCCCCAGTCCGCGGCGACCGGCAAGACCGTTCTTTCATTTCCACCCTTTCACCCGGCGGAAAATTTCACCCCGAATCAATGAAAAATCCACTCCAAATAGGGCAGCAGACGCACGCTGTCATCATAAGCCCGATATAAAAACATCACAAAGTAACAGGCAAACGCCCCATAGCTCCCCACGGTACACAAGTTCTTCCAAACACCCTTTTTCATCCGCTGCAGCAAATTAGGGATCAGGAAAATCTGAAATACCACCAAATAATATCCTACCCGGGAGATCTCAGGGATAAACGAGCCACAGCTATATAACACCAAACCTCCCAGATTTAAGAAACAATAAAACCGATTGGCCAGCGTCCCCTCGCGCCATCCATTCCAACGTCCCTTATCCTTCCGCGGCACTTGGCGGATTCCATCCGCGGATTCTTCCCCCAATGCTCCGCGGACCCTGCCCACGGTTTCCCCATCCTGCTCTTCTTCCCCCGTCAGGCTTTTCCAGCAAATCAGACATAACGCCAGCACACATACACATTTCGCCACGTTCGCCCAGGAAATATCCCCCGTGTCGAACTCGGAATCTTGATAAAAGGGGTAAAAATGAAAAATAATCTGTCTCCACAAAGGAATTCTCTGCCACAGCCCCTGCCCCAGAATGACAGCCGCGCCAAGCACGCCCGTCGCGGCATAATGCCACTTCTTCCAACGCACCCAGGCAAGCCCTTTTGCCAACAAGTACACCGGAATCGTCAACAGAACGGACTTGTGAAACATGGCCGCCGTCAGGATCCATAGCACGAACTTGCCATATTCTCCGCGAATCACATATTTCGCGGCAAACATGGCGATTGCCAGCGCGAAGTAATAACGCACAGAGTGCATACTGGAAAAATAATATCCCCCCGCAAGCAACAGATAAACGGAAGCCGCATAGCAAGAAGCCTGGTCATGCAGCGCTTTCAGGAAAAAGAACACCGTTGCCACGGAAAACAGGAAAAAAATCGTGCGATAGGTTCCATCCCCGAAAATGGCCTGCATCAGGCGAACCACAAGCTGAAATCCTTTTTCATAAGAAACATGTCGTCCCTGGGCGATCAATTGAAAATTTGACCAATAGACCCAGTAATCCGCCCCAATAGCCACCCGGCAGGCGGACACGCCCGCCAGCAGGCCATAGATCCCGATCTCCGCGGCCAGATTCCTGCCCCGCTGCCGCTCCCAATAAGGGGCACGTCCTCCGCGTAAATAGGCCGGTACATATTTTTGATTGCGCACAAACAAGGCGAACCCCACTGCCGCCGCCGTCAGCGCCACATAAAACAACGCACTGGCATCCATCATCCCGCTCCATTTCCCTGTTTTTGTCTGATCCCCTGCCGCATCCAGGCATAGGCTTGTCCCACGCCCACATCCCGGCACATTTTCTCCCGATGGGCCAGCAAAAACCGCAACGACATCACCGCTGCCAGCCAGCCATATAAATAATGGTACAACACGCCCCTGTCGTAGAAAAACTTTCGGTCATACCCCTGAAACCAAGTGGACGGCCTCGCCTCTTCCCTGCCGATCGTCACGGGCGCCGTGTAGACCCTGTACCCTTTTTTCATAAATTCTTTCAAAAACAAGCTGTCCTCCCCATTGCTGTATCGGGCCCCGCCTCCAAACAAAAGGGAAAACATAACTCCCGATTCCACAAGGCTCCGCCTGCGCACGGCAAAGCTCACGGCCCCATATCTGCCGCAATTATACCATTTGACCCGTTTCCGGGCTTCAATATGATAGGTGCGCCTGCTTTCCTCCACCTCGATATTAAAAAGAATCATATCCGCCTGTGGATTTCGTTCAAATTCCTCCGCCACGCGCTCCGCGTAACCCTCCTCATAAACAATGTCCTCATCCGAAAAAAGGCAGATCTCCTTATCCGCCCGCAAAATGGCACTGTTGCGACTCCTTCCCACACCTTTCTCCGCATAGGAAAAAAAGCGCACTTTGTGCCCTTTCCATTCCATTTCTTCATAACCATAGTGATCGCATTGATTGATGATAACCGCGTCTGAATCCAGACACATCCTCTCCGCGATCTGCCGCAGCTCCTGATTCATGACGGAGGCCAATACCTCTACTTTCATTTTGCCCCCTCCTACGCATCTCTACTTGTTTTTCCGAAAAAATGCCTTAATACCGTCCCTCCAATAATAGCAGCGAAGCAAAGTCTCATCCGCATGGGATAAAAGTGCCGCCGTCACCTGACAATCCTGCGTATGCAAATATTCCAGCACCGCATCCAGTCTGCGTCCCATATGGGGTCCCGCTTCCACCGCCAGCACCAGACCATCCAACGTACGGATGCGCCCACTCACCTGGGGATGAAGCTCTGCGCAGGGAAGCGCGTCCCAAACCAGAGACTTTTCCAAACGCATGGTTGATTTCTCTCCCGGGCCGGCCGGCCGCGGCGTTCCGTCCTCTGACATCGCCTCCGCTTCAGCATCCTCCGGCACTTCCGCCGCCCGCAAGGCACTCAGCACATCCTCCGGCACTTGCTCCCTGCCCACCGGCAATACTCCCACGGTTTTCGCGCCGCGCAGCAAATAACGGACATTTTCCGCAAATCCCGCACTTTCAATGGTTCCCAGCACTTTCAGTCCATAACGCTTACGAAGCGTAACCGGCAGCCACACAGCGTCGTCTCCCAACTCTTTTAACACCAATACGACCAGCGTCAGAAACAACGTCACAACGGCGCTGAGGATACAGGCGTTCAGCGGTCTCGCCTCCGAGTACGCGTACGCCTCCACCGCCGGGTCCACCACCCGAATCGTTTCGATCCCTTTCTGTACCGCCGCGAAATCCACCATGGTCCGCTCCACGGCCGCCGCCAGCACCACGCTTAAGTCCGCGTCCTGTGTCGTCACTCTGGTATCCGGCATACTCAGATTCATCTGCAGACTGGCCGATAAATAACCTTTCATGGTTTCCCGGTCAATCCGCGCCTCTTCCGTCCCTGCCAGGTTTTGATAAAGCATATCCAAAAATTCCTTGGTCCCCATCCATTGATTCCAGGCGGCGCCATTAATATAGGTATATTCATTTCCCGTAATCGGATCAATTCGATATTCCACCTGATACAGGGAAGTAGCTACATACCGCGTAGGGACCAGCGCCACCTCCATAAGGTAATAACCGCCTCCCAGGACCAACACGCCCAACAACGTAATCAGCAAAATTTTCCGGCTCTGACCAACCAGCCGCAGTACCAACAGGCGAAGATCCATCGGTTCCGAAGCATATTCACATTCCCGCATTTCTTCAGTCCCCTCCGTTCTTCACTCCCTGGATTCCTGGACTTGTCCTGGTCCAGGCACTCCTTCTGCCGTTTCTGTCAGGTTTCCCTGGGCCATGGATCCCGCCGCCAACATTTCCCCTCGTCCTTCCTCCTTGTTCTGCCAGTACTCCTCCTTAAAGGCCGTTACCTGCTCACTTTCCACGCCCTCGGTGCTGTCCGGCCAGAACAGGATCTTTAACGTCAGCAGCATCAGCTTAATATCCAGCCACAGAGAATATTTTTCAATATAAGTCAGGTCCAACTTCAATTTATCATAAGGGGTTGTGTTATATTTTCCATAGATCTGGGCATATCCGGCCAGTCCCGCCTTTACCTTCATGCGATAGGCAAACTCCGGCATGATCTCCACATACTGCGCGATGATTTCCGGCCGCTCCGGTCGGGGACCGATAAAGGACATATCCCCCCGCAGGATATTGACCAACTGCGGCAGCTCGTCCAAACGCACCTTTCGGATAAAACGTCCCACCGGCGTAATGCGGTCGTCATGCTTCTGCGCCAGTCGGGCCACCCCGTCCTTTTCCGCATCCACACGCATACTGCGGAACTTCATGATCCAAAACTGCCGCTGTCCCTCCGTGCAGCGAATCTGCTTGTACAGCACGGGTCCCCCGTCATACGCCTTGATGGCAATTGCCGTCAGCAGCATAAAAGGCGACGCCAATACCAGCAAAATCAAAGAACAGACGATGTCAACCAGCCGTTTGATTGCCCTCTGCTCCACCGTCATGCTATATTCCCGATTCAGCAGAATCGGCGTATCAAACAAATGAAGCTCCTCCGCCCCCAGCAAAATCACGTCAGAAATTTTCGGCATGGTGTAGGTACGGATGGAATGAGAATAGCAGAATTTTAAAAGCTGATTGCGCAAATCCGTGGATATGTCCCAGATGACTACGGCACTGTATTCTCCTGCCTCATAACCCCGCATCAGCTCTCTTTTCAGGGCGGGAATCCCCATCCGCACGTCCAGAGCGGACACGATCTCGTATTTATCCTTACGGCTTTCAAATTTACCGATAATATCCCTGGCGGGCCGCATCCCGGAAATGAGCAGCAACTTTCTGGGCGGGAAAATCCGCTGATAAATCTTTGTGGCCACATTAATCCAGATGATGATCACTATTGACTGGCAAATGGTCATCAGGACAAAGGGAAGCGGAATAAATAACTGCGTCACCATGAGCGACATCTGCACATAAGTGAATACATTTACGATCAACGTGGCAAAAATCTGGGAAAAAATAATTTCCACGTTTTTCAGGTAACCGATCCGCAGACCCCCATACATTTTGGAGAAAAAGAAAAGCAGCGTTCCATAAAACAAATACTGCAGCAGATAGGCGTTAAACCAATAGTGCAGATCCAATAATGTATCCGCGCTTGGATACAAATATGCCAAATAAAAATATGTAAAAACCAAAACCTCCAAAACAAGGCAAAAACCGGACAGACTGAGATTGATCAGCCGCTTAAAGGTCTCTTTTTTTTTCATCGCTGAGACATTCGGATTCTGGTTCAAGACCGCTTCCTCCTTTTGTGCAAAAATTCCTGACACCATTCAAAGGACATTCCTCAAAGACAGTATAGCACACTCTCCCTGAAAATGACAATAGTCAAACTCTCCTCAGGACGGCCCGTACCGCCCAGAAACACAGATAATAAGAGCTTCTGCAGACGCCAAGTCCCTCCGCGCGGCGATAAAGATTCCATA
Source organism: uncultured Acetatifactor sp. (assembly GCA_947625255.1). GTDB lineage: Bacteria > Bacillota > Clostridia > Lachnospirales > Lachnospiraceae > Acetatifactor. Next base: position 28,538 of record CANQNT010000029.1, read on the forward strand.
TCCTGCGCACGGCCTCTATCTTGTCGGAGGAAAGGCTTCCCTCCGTCCTGCGATAAAGCGCCAGATTCTCGTCCAGACCATAAGCCATTTGACCGCTTTTGAGCACTTTCCACCACAATGCGGTATCCTCGCTCTTGATCTGCGGCATCATGAGTTCATCCTTTCGCAGTTTCACCGTATCAAACATCACCGTCGTGGTGAAAATCGTGGTATTTTTCAAGGCATCCCGATACCCCATGATCCCAGGTACGCGAACCACCTTTCCCGTTCCTTTGCCCGACGCGTCCGCAAATTCATAACCGGTAAACGAAAACGCGGCTCCTTTTTCTTTCATAAAGGCGAGCTGGCGCTCCAGCTTATCCGACCGCCACAAATCGTCCGCGTCCAAATACGCGATATAGCGTCCCGAGGCCTCTTCCACTCCGCGGTTCCGGGCCCTGGCCGCTCCCTGGTTACACGGTTGGAAAATCAGATGAATTCTTGCGTCTCCAAGACTCTCGGCATATTCCGACACTACCTTTTCGGTCCCGTCCGTACTGCCGTCCAGGACCAAAAGCAATTCCCAATTCCGATACGTCTGTCCGCGAACCGTATCAATCGTCTCTTTAATGTACTGCTTTCCATTATATACCGGCGTGACAATACTCACTTTCTCATCCATTGCTCGATCCCCATTTTGTAATCCTCATCTTTTGATCCGCATCTTTTGATCCGTACCCGCGATCCCTGGCACGTGATTTTCCTCTTAAGATTCTGCCTCCGGGCCAACCCCTTTTAGCCGATTGCAAACAAATCATATTCCATTATCTGCTCTCTCGTCACGGAATAACCTGCATTCTCCAGAACCCGCAGCACCTTTTCCGACAAATTCTCTCCCAATTCGGCCTCGCCCCGGGGCAAAAGAATGCAATTTACTCCCTGAGCCAACGCCGCCTCCACACAGGAACGGGTCGTTTCCTCGTCACAAGACCATTCCCCTTGCCCATGTACACACGCCGTATAAGTCTCCATCCAACGATAAGCGGCGTTCACCTCAGGCAAATACGCGTCATAAAAATATGCACCCAAGTCTGATTCCCACATATTCCTGCCATATAACAACAAGATCCTCCCATCCAGCGCGCGGACATGGGCCATAAGCTCAGTCGGCCCCCATAGACAGATAGTTTCAGTATTCCCTTTTTCCTCCAAATAATCCAGTAATTGACCTGTTTTCTGCAAATTCACCACATCTGTCGTTCCATCGCCCTGTGCCGTCATGAAAGCGCGGAACGAATCCCCGCCCTGTGCCGCCATGAAAGCTCCGGACGACTCCCCGTCCTGTATCGTCAGGTTCCCGCACAACAAGAAAACAGCCAGCGACAAGGCGGCCAGTCCCACCGTAAGCCAGGCACTTTTCCCGCAATATTTTTTCTGACAGTCCATAAATGCCCGGGAAACGCCATAAGCGATCATCCCCGTCACTGGCAGCTGGACAAAAATCCACGCAAAATCATAAAAGCTCGTCTGATACAAGGATAACAGCGCCGCCGTAGGAGGCAGCACGACCATGACCAGTGTGAGCGTGGCATACCACAACCACAGGCGCGCCGCGCCAGGCTCCAAAGCATCGGCATCCTCCGGCAAAGACCGCCCGGGGGCTTTCTTCGCCCGTCGATACCATAAATACAACAGCGCTCCCAACAACAGCACCATATATTTTCCATCTTGTATCATACTTTTCCAACAAGTCCAGGCTTCCGTCATCAACTCTCTCATACACGCGCCCCTCCTTGTCCCTTTTTCCCACGGCCGAGCAGGTGAAGCGCCGCGAACAAAGCCATCGTCAGCAGACACGCCCCCATGCCGTACAAGGTCCACACGACACAGGCCTCCGCCAACACGCATAGGACGCCCAGACACCATTTTTTCCGCAGACAGGCATAAATGGTATAGGGAAGCAGAATCCCGGCGCGAACCGCGGTCCCCCGGTAACCGCAATACATCAGCTGGAAACCGTCCGAAACCACCGCGGAATTCCCCAACCAGACAAAAAGGCTGACCGTCACCAGAAAAATAAGGCGTCTGGTACGATCTCTCCCCAACAGCAGACCTCCCAGCTTATCCCAGGCACAGTAAGACAGCAAAAGCACAACGGCAGGAACGATTTTACCCACCACCTCATCCGGGGAACCCCCGAACAAGCAGCACAAGGAAGCATACATGGTAGGCAGGGATAAAATACGGATTCGCAAGGGCATTCCCAAAACCAGCGGATTTCCCGTTAACGGATGAACCTGGTAAACGCTCCCGGCGGTCAAGAAAGACCGCACCGTTTCCAAGGTAATATCCCCCGCCTGATAGAATCCCTTTCTTGTCAAAATAATCACGATCTGCAGCAATACGGATATGCCAAAAGCGAAAAGGAGCGTCTGCTGCACCGCGCTATAGTCCTCATGAAGCGCCGCCCTGCGCAGACGTTCCTTTTCATGCTCCACGAGTCCGCGCCGATCTTTCCCGCGCAGACTTTTTGCGCGCAACAAAAGAAGCAGGACCGCCGCGCTAAGTATCACAGCGGTTCCCGCCCATAAATAAGATACCATCCTCAGGGACAACTTGAAGAAGACAGCCAGAAGATGCGCTGCCTCCACAAGTCCGATCTGCATGCAAAAACCTGCTAGAAGAGTATCCTCCCAGTTATAATTCCTGGAATCACTCGCTCCATATATCACTCTCAATATTCCTTTTCCCAATAATAACGGAACGATCAAAAACCATAACCATGTTATCATGCGTACATCTCCTCGCTGCTTTATAGCATATCCACTATAAAGCAGCGTTACTCTCTAGCATGCAGACGGACAATACCTGTTTTTATGAATTCCCGCCCAATGTCCCGGCGGACAGATGGCATTTTAATCAAACTACATGGACTTGAAGTCCAGTCTGACCTTATCCGCAATTCTGGCAATATACTCACTGTTTGTCGGTCTATGCTTTCCCGACAACGAGGAATAGCCAAACAATTCTTCGAAGGTATCAGTATTGCCCCTTGACCAGGACACTTCAATGGCGTTTCTGATTGCGCGCTCAACCTTTTGATCCGTGGTCTTAAAATGTTTTGCGATTGTGGGATAAAGCAATTTTGTCACACTGCTTGCGACTTCCATATCCTTTCCCGATAGCAAAATCGCATCTCGCAAATAATGATAGCCTTTTAAGTGTGCTGGAACTCCAATGTCCAGCATAATGTTCGTAATATACCTTTCCAATTCATAATCTTTCACTGCAGTAATTTCCATAATGAATTCCCCTTTCATGTATGTCGAGTATTGCCCATTACTGCGATGCTGTACTGCATTTTACCATATCTGTCGAATTATGGAAAGATTTTTATATCGCAAACATTTCTATTTTCAGACAATTTTAGTCTAAATCCGCTCTTTAATGATAAAAATCGGGCGCTTCTTCACTTCCATGTACGTTTTTGCCAAATACTGCCCCACAATTCCCAGGCAGAAAAGCTGAACGCCGCTCACTAAAGAAATGATACACACCAGGGAAGGCCATCCGGATACCGGATCTCCAAAAATCAGCTTTCGGACAATGGTAAAGATAATCAGAGCGAAAGCCAAAACGCAAAACAAAACCCCCATGAAGGACGCAAACATCAGCGGCATCGTGGAAAAAGCCGTGATTCCTTCCAAAGAATAAAGAAACAGCTTCCAAAAATTCCACTTTGTTTCACCTTTCACCCGTTCAATATTTTCATATTCCAGCCATTTCGTCTCAAAGCCAACCCAGCCGTAGATTCCCTTGGTAAACCGATTATATTCCTGCATGGATAAAACGGCTTCCGCCATCTGCCGCGTCATAAGACGGTAGTCCCTGGCGCCGTCCATGATCTCCGTCCTGGAAATCTTACGCATCAGCCAATAGAACTTTCTGGCAAAGAAACTCCTGACCGGCGGCTCCCCCTTTCTGGTCACCCTGCGGGTTGCCACGGAGTCATAACCTTCTTTTATATAACGGTACATCTCCGGCAGCAATGCCGGAGGATCCTGCAGATCCACGTCCATGATGGCCACATAATCGCCATCCGCCTGTTCAAGGCCTGCGTACATGGCCGCTTCCTTGCCAAAATTTCTGGAAAAGGATACCAGATGCACCCTTTCATCCTTTTCATGGAGCTTCTTTACCTCCGCCACGGTTCCGTCCCTGGAACCGTCATTAATATAAAGGATCTCCAGCTCCAACCCCTGATCCCGAAAAAAAGCATCCTGTTTCATCAGCTCATCGTAAAAATAAGCCACGTTTTCTTCTTCATTATAACAAGGAACAATCACGCTCAGTTTGCTCATATGCTCCTCCAGACCCTATGATAGGATTAGTATACTCTTTTCGCCCCGTTCACGCAAGAAAAAATTGACAGGATGCAATCAGGGTGCAGTAAATTTAAGGAAATTTTAAATTTTTCGCAAAAATTTGTAGCTATCCCCCAAAAAATATTGTATACTGGGAGAGGAATTTTTATGACTGGCCTTCTGTGTATAAGGCCTTTATCGGAAAGAAAAGGAAAAGATATCATATGCAGTTTTTTGTCGACCTGTTTTCCAATAAAATATTTGTATCGGCTGCCACCGGCTGGCTGGTTGCCCAGATTCTGAAGACCGGAATCCATCTTTTTCTGACCAAGGAATTCGTGGCGGAGCGTCTGATCGGGAGCGGCGGTATGCCCAGCTCTCACTCGGCCACGGTCTGTTCCATGGCAACTGCCACCTATTATATTTATGGCGCCGCCAGCTTTGAATTCGCCATGGCCCTGATCTTCGCCATCGTCGTGATGTATGACGCCATGGGCGTGCGCAGGGAAACCGGGATTCAGGCCAAGGTGCTGAACGAGATGATCAAGACCTTTGAAGAAATGGGAAAAAGCAAGGTTTTCACCGTGGATACCCTTAAGGAATTTGTGGGACATACTCCCCTGCAGGTGCTGGCAGGAGCCCTGCTGGGCATTTTGATCGCCTCGATTCTTCACGGTTTCTGATTTTCCGTACAGATCATTCTTTCAACGTGTTTCGCTATAGTCGGCACGCCGCATTTCTTACTAATTTCTTAATTTCGCCAGGATTTGCTGACGATTGACAGAATTTATGCTATAATCGGTACGATATTTTGAAAGGGAGGAAAACAAATGAAGAAAATTAAATTACTATTATTGGTTGTTTTGTCCGTATTCCTTATGACGGCTTGCAACAATGATGCAGATATTCCCACCGGTATTGTTCCTGAGCCGATTGAAAAAGAAGATCCTTCAACCACTCCTTCAGAAGATACCGCAAGCACACCGGAATCCACAGATTCCGAAGCGTCCGGGGAAAGCGCTTCGGAAAGCACCGATCCTTCCACGGAAGGCCTGGTTCGCAGCCGTCTGACGAACGAATGGGTTGAGCCGGAAGTGGCGAATACCCGCCCCATTGCCGTTATTACCCCCAATGAGAGTGCCGCGATTCCTCATTATAATCTGTCGAAAGCTTCCATTCTTTATGAAGCACCCGTGGAAGGCGGCATGACCCGTATGATGGCCATCTATGAGGACTGGGAAGATCTGGAAAAAATCGGAAACGTAAGAAGTCTTCGTGCTTACTTCGGATATTGGGCTTTGGAATGGGATGCCTATATTATACACGTTGGCGGTCCGTTCTTCATCGACGAAGTTTTAAGCAAGCCCAATGTACAGGACCTGGATGAGGACCACACCGCTTTCTTCCGCAGCAGCGACCGTAAAGCGCCGCATAACGCTTATGTCAGCGGCTCCGGCATCAAGGAAGTGATCGAGAATCGTTCCCTTGGCCTCTCCTACCGCGGACTGGCGGACGAGCAGCATTTCAAGTTTGCTCCGGACGACAATCCCAACACCTTGTCTCAATACAGCGATGCCGTGAACGCCACTAAGGTTGACATGACGGGTGCCTACAAGCTGACCAGATGTTATTTTGAATACAACGAGGATGACGGCCTCTATTACCGTTCACAGCATTTGTCCTCTTCTACCGATGGTCCTCATATTGACGCGGTAAATGGCGAACAGCTTACATTTAAGAATCTGTTGGTGCAATATACATACTATGAAGATCTGGGAGAGGGTTATCTGGCATTTCAGGTTCATGATACCACCAGAGACGGCTGGTTCTTTACCAACGGCAAAGGCATTCACGTCACCTGGGAAAAGACCAGCGACTGGGGGGCAACCCGCTTCTATGACGACTATGGTCAGGAGATTGAACTAAACACCGGCAAGACCATGATCATGATCGTGAAGCATACTGACAAGATTAATTACGAATAAGACAAGCCTAAGGCCGGGCGTCATACGTAGGCCCTGTGAAAAACAAAAGAAAACCCATATCCGGCAAGGGAACTTCAATTCCGTGGGATATGGGTTTTTTCATGTATGTCAGAACGGCACTTCAGGCGTTGCCTGATTTATGAATAGGTTTTCAAATCCTCCAAACGGCCCGTCACCAGATTGCTTCGGATATCAATCAGAGGGCCGCCGGTGCCGCGAATGTAATCTCCCGTGATAGTTACCCTGCCAATATTGTCATCCTTAGGGATCTCATACATGATGTCCAGCATGAACTCCTCGATAATGGATCGAAGCGCACGGGCCCCCGTATCCCGTTCCATGGCCTTATCCGCAATGGCTTCCAATGCATCATCCGTAAACTCCAACTTTACCTCGTCCAGTTCCAACAGCTTTTGGTATTGTTTGAGAATGGCGTTCTTAGGCTCTTTCAGAATCTTCACCATCATCTCCCTGGTCAGGCCCTGAAGCGTACAGATAATCGGCAGACGGCCCAGGAATTCCGGAATCATACCGAATTTACGAATGTCCTCCACCGTCACTTTGGACAAAATGTCTTTATCCTTATCGTACTTATCCTTAAGCTCCGCTCCAAAGCCCATAGACGTGGTCCTGGTCAGACGCTCCTTGATAATCTGCTCCAAATCAGGAAACGCGCCGCCGCAAATAAAAAGAATATTTCTGGTATTCACAGTAGCCAAGGGCACCATGGCATTCTTGCTGTTGGCTCCCACCGGAACCTCGATCTCGGCTCCCTCCAGCAGCTTCAGCATCCCTTGCTGGACGCTTTCTCCGCTCACATCCCGGGAAGTCGTGTTTTTCTTCTTGGCAATCTTGTCGATTTCATCAATGAAGATAATGCCTTGTTCCGTTTTTTCCACATCATTGTCTGCCGCGGCCAAAAGCTTGGAAACAACGCTCTCGATGTCATCGCCAATATATCCGGCTTCCGTCAGGGACGTGGCATCCGCAATGGCAAGCGGCACGTCCAGCAGCTTCGCCAAAGTCTTTACCAGATAGGTTTTGCCGCTTCCCGTGGGCCCGATCATCAGGATATTAGACTTCTCAATCTCGATCTCATCCATGGTACCGGTCGCCACGCGCTTATAGTGGTTATAAACTGCCACGGAAATCACCTTTTTGGCATGCTCCTGTCCCACCACATATTCATCCAGGCTAGCCTTGATCTTGTGTGGAGGCGGAATCTTCTTGATATCCAAGACCGGCTCTTCCGACTTGCCGTCTTCCTTTTCCTTTTTCCTTTTCAGCTTCTGCTTATTAGGTATCCCGCCATCACCCCGCAGATCCGCCAGATTCACAATACTGATATTGGGGAACCCGTTTTTCTTGGCAATGTCATCCATTTCCTTCTGGAAATTGGGATTATTCAACATTCCCTGATAATCAAACTGGCTGACCGTTTCCATGGTCTTGTGCATACAGTCATTACAAATGCAGATATTGTTGGGAAGCTTGAACATCTTCCCTGCCTTGCTCTCCGGGCGACGGCAAATAAAGCAAACATCCTCGTAAGCACTGTTATCACTCTTACCAGCGTTGGCCGTAGTGGAAGCATCTCCCTTGCGCGTCTCCTTTTTCTCGTCGGACTGTTCCTCCGACGGATCCTTATCATTGTAGTCCTTGTAATCTGACATGATAAAATCTCCTAATTTCTTATCTTTCTAACAACAGCTTACCTTTCGTCTAATCCCTTGCGACTGCCTGGTTTTCATCTCGTCTTTACTCCAATGACCCATCTTCCAACATATTCCTGTCATGGCGGCCTACTTCGGCTTTACCCCCAGCGTCAATGGAATCTCAATGCTTTGGTAGCTGCCTCTCTCCAGACGTTTTACCGTGACGGTGACATCCGTTCCAGCGGCATAATATTCCAGAATCTTCTGCAGCACTTGGATGGACGACACTTCCTGCCCATCCAGCGCCACGATCACGTCACCCGGCAAAATCCCCGCCGCCTCCGCCGGAGAATCCTCTGTAACCTCTTTTACAAAGGCGCCTGACGGCACTCCATAAATCTGTGCGAACCGCGAGTCAATTTCCTCCATCACAATGCCGATATACCCGCGATCCGACTCTGATACCTTGAACTTGGTCTCCTGCAGCATCAACTCTGAAATAATCGGCTCTGCAGCGGAAATCGGGATGGCAAACCCAATTCCCTCCACCAGGGTATCGCCGATTTTACTGGAATTAATTCCAACAACCTCTCCGTTAATATTTAAAAGCGCTCCTCCGGAATTGCCCGGGTTGATGGCTGCGTCCGTCTGGATAAACGTTCCCGTGGAACCATCCTCCATAGTGACCTCTCTCTCCGGAGCGCTCACATAACCACCCGTCATGGACAAGCCATAACCAAGCGTATTGCCAATAGCGATGACCGGTTCCCCCATCTTAATCGCATTGCTGTTTCCCAAAGTAACAAAAGTAATCTGATTCCTTGTCCCGGCCTCCAATTCCTCCAAAGGAATAGCAATCACTGCCAGATCCATGTCGGAATCCGTACCTTTCACCTCGGCCTCCCTCATGGTCCCATCGATAAAAGTCACTTGCAGCTCCATGGTATCTTTTACCACATGATAATTGGTGGCAATCAGAAGTTCCGTTTCGCTTTCTCCCAAAATAAATCCGGAACCGCTGGAGGGAACCACCTCGCTATAGGTCTGTCCAAAGAAAGAAACTCCTTCCTCCACATGGTTGCTGACAATGGCCACCATGGCCGGAATCACCCGGGACACTACTTCTGACATATCGGAAGTGACATAACTGATCTCTCTGACTTCAGCGGAATCCATTCCCCCTCGCAGCTCCCAGTCACGCAAAACGGTTTCCAATTCCTCCTGCGTTACCAGGGGTTCTTCGCTCACGCCGGAATTCCGTACGCCGATCGCCTGCTGCACCGCATAAAAGCCAATTCCCGCGAACAAGCCAAAAAGCAGACCCATGCTGATGCTCACTAAGGCCCCGCGGAACAAGCTGCCGCTTTTCCTATTTCTCCGTGAAGGCTTCTCTGACGGATTCCGGTCATTTGCGTTTTGAATATAATGACGGATTCGCTCCGCCCCCTGCCCCTGACCCATAGGATTCCGTTCCCGCGTCTCAACCTTGACACGGGCAGCGGACTGGACGTCAGACTCCGAACCGGAAACAGAAGCGGCAGCGGGGGAAGAAATATTAATCGTATGAAGTTCAAAATTTCCGTCGCCTGACTTTCCCGAGGAAGAACCGGTCTTTTCTGAATCCGTGTCGGGAACGGACTGCTCCTCGGTTGTATCAATCGGCCCGGGTTGTCCACAGACCGTGGCAGCGGACGCGGTTTCCTCGCTGGCTGTATCCGCCATGTGGGCTGATCCGGCTTCCTCGATGGTCGTGCCCGCCGCGGCAGATCGCCCGGTTTCCTCACAAGCGGTATGCGCCGTGCCAGCCATTGCAACTGACCGGGACTTCTCGGAGGCCGCGGCAGCCGGCTTTGATTCCACAGAGAGCGCAGCCGCTGGTCCGGATTCCATGGAGGGCTGATAACTGCTGAGACTCTCCCCCCACAAGTCGTCTCTTTCTGTCTGCTCGTTTTGATTTTTTTGTTCTAAATCGCATTCTCTTTCCGCATCCTCTTTGGAAACGAATTCCCCAATTTTATCCATACTCGACCTCATATTTTATATTCCATTTCAACCATAATATGTACAATCTGCAGATAAGCATACCTACTTTCCATGATTTCCACACAATCCATTTTCATTTTTCACGTTTCCACATTATTCTATCACAAACCCATGCTTCTTTCCACTACCCATAGATTAAAATTTTCTTAACCAACGCCCCAAAAACCTTGCCCGGGATATGATCCTGCTTCAAAACACTTCCTCGGGATCCCCTTTTTCCTATTTCCTCCGCACCCATTTGCCGAAAAGCATTATCTTATACATTAGCCACCCAACACCTTTGAACACCTTTGGAAAGATTCCCGGCGACGCCCAGATCCCGGATTTTACGCCGTTCTTTCCGCATAAAAAGAAACTCCGTCCTTCACAATAACGGCTTGATCCGCATCCGGCAAACAGAAATACTGTCCAAAAATATCGTCTTCCTCTCCGCCAACGGTTTCAAACACTCGCACCTGTACGCCCATATTTTCCAGAGAAGCGGCCAGTTTTTCCAATTCTCCTTTGTCATACCTGTCAATGGCAATCCAGTCACTCCGATTCCACCAATGCAGGCATGTCCCACCACAAACGGTGATGACACTTCCTTACACAGCCATACGCCCTCCCCCGCATATACCGCGGTTGCGGCACGTCTGCGCATTGCCAGATATTGAGCCATATAAAAACAAATACGCACCCCTACTCCCAACAGATAAAGAACGGGAAGCGTGGTCCTAATCCCCGCCCACAGTGCGATCCCATCCATACCTACCCGATTTTCAGAATCCGACGGTTCCACAGCCGCCCCGGCTGATCCGGATCCATTATTTGGTCCCCATTGACCGCTCCATCCAGGACTTCAAAATCAACACAAAAAAAGACGCCCGCCTCTTTCGAGACGAACGTCCCCTTTCTTAGTTTCCAGCGGCGTACGCCGCTGGAAACTTTTTCCTTACCCTTCGATCGCAATATACTTCTTGTTTTCTACAGCCTTATTCTCGGTCTTCGGCACGGTCAGACGAAGAATACCATCCTCATACTTCGCATGGATATCTTCTTCTCTCACATCCTCACCTACATAGAAGCTCCGGCTCATGCTGCCCGCATAACGCTCCCTGCGGATATAACGGCCATTCTTATCCTTTTCATCCTTGTCAAGCCCCTTGGTGGCAGATACCGTCAGGCATCCATTCTCCAGCTGAAGGCTCAATTCGTCTTTCTTGAAGCCGGGCAGATCAATGTCAACTTCGTAGCTATTGTCAGTCTCCCGGACATCCGTCTTCATCATGTTCTTTGCATGCTTACCATACAACGGATTCTTCTCGCTTACCGCACGGTCATTCCAGAAATCCTTGCCAAACGGAAAATCATCAAACCAATCATCAAACAAATTATCTCCAAAAACACTGGGTACCAACATCATAGTCTCCTTTCCTGACGGCTTCGGCCGTCAAAACAAACCACACATTTTATATGGGAACCATCGACTCCCGATGTCCCGGCACCATCGGAAAACTCCGATGTGTAGTCACTACATTTAGAACATTTCCAGAAACCTTTGTTTTTATTCTGTTTCCTTTGTTCTAGATGTAATATAACATTTATTGTTAGCACTGTCAAGAGGTGAGTGCTAAAACAACTATAAATCATTTCTAAAAATCCCATAAAATGGGACTTATCAAGGATTGCGCTTTGCTGGAAAAAATCTTTTATCGGCTTAGGCAAGTCAGATCCCATTGACGCGTTTGTCATTCCAGACTTCGCCAGGGGCGGAAACATAAAAACAGAACCGTGGCGTGGGAGCGGACAAGTGGTATCGCTGCTTCTTCCGCACTCTCCGCTCCGAGATGGAGGACTGCAGCAGGGCGGAACAGATTATGCGTCGGACTATTGTCAGCACCGCCGACAGGGAAAACCATCATTCTCTTTAACGAGGGCGAGGACTCCAGGCAAAACGGTTTCAACAGCCAACCGGAATAATGTGGCGTTTCGGGTGGATTTGCGGTCAGAATACCGGGTCTGCACTTGGTATTCTGACCGCAGCCAATACGAGCCAATACGGTCTTGGGAAATATTCAGACAGAGGTAGATTTCTTCACATTTGAAGAGTATAATGTTAAATATCGAGTGGGCGACTGTTCGACAAAATCAGGATTAGCGGAGGTTTTACAGTACGAGAGCGCCATTTCAGATATTGGCGATTCCTTTCAGGAAAATAGCGCCGATAGAGGCGGCGGTCAGAGAAATTTCAGAAGAAACGGGGATAAAAACAAACAGTATTATAAAGCTGACTTCCATGGCCTATATTCCTGCGAATGTTATTTTGGAACGGCATCGGAAATATTGGGCAAAGAATACCTATGTTATTCCCGAATATCACTTCTCATTTGAATGTGTTTCAGACATAACGTTATCCAAAGAACACATCGGTTACGAGTGGCTGAGTTATAAAGACGCTATGGCGCGCCTGACTTGGGATTAAATAAAACAGCTTTATATGAATTGCACTGTCTGTTGCTTGAAGAAGCGGAAAATACTGCCGATTATCAAAAGGGAATCTTTGGTCATGCAGAGTTCAATTTAGTGCATAGATGCGCACCATGCGAGAGATGCCTTGGAGCAATAATATCTTTGGGTATTCAAACAGTAGTATTTGGTGTTTCGTATAAAGAGTTAAGTAAACTAACCCCTTCTAACTATGTACCAATTGATCGGGAGGGGTTGCTGAAACAATTGGGAATTAAACTTCAACTCATAGGTCCGGTTCTTGAAGATGATGGAATGTATGTCTTTGAGTATTGGGCGGTGAATTGCGTCCTGCTGGAACCCCCTTGCAGGGAGCCGATGATTTCCGCAAAAGGTTTTGCTCCAATCCCCCAGGGCAAGCTACACTGTCTTCGCTCCGCTTCGGTCGGCGCAAAACCGACGTCCACCGGACGTCGTGCGCCCCTGCGGTGGCTTCGCCAGCTACCCCAAGCAGATGCAAGGCATCTGCTGTGGACATTGCCGTCCGGGGACACCTTGCTCCACAAGCTATTCCCGTCCGACAAGTTTGTAAGATTCACAATATCCTGCTATACTTTTTCTGCCGGGAAGAGTATAATGTTCTCAGCGAAAAAATCGGAATTTGAGGTGACAGACATGAAAATGCTTCACCGCATTTGTTGGAGTTTTTATCGGGCACGGAATATATGTGTTCTGGGATTTTAAGGCGCATTCCGATTTATATGCCATGCAGTCTGCGCCATGGTACACAAGCATTTTATTATATGGTATCGTAACGGCTGTCGTTTTGGTCATAGCTATTATCATAAAGTTGATTATCCGACAGAAGTTAAAACAGCAATAAATTTCAGCTTATGAGGGAACACCTTCCTGAACTTAGGTATGATAAAAGTAGACGGTCTTGAGCCGACAAAGGACTTTAAAGAGTATATTGAAAAAGAAAAGCGTGGAGAAGTTACCATGGAGGGTATTAAGCGGTATCTTGACAAGAAATATAAAATAAAAGAGGGGTAAGAGGATGCAGGATATCTATCTGTATGAGGATTGTGATGTCCTGTAGAATCTGTTGGACATTCGTGAAAAGAATCTTCTGGATGAAGCAGAAGCAGATTATGTAACTTATTGGCTGAAAGAAATAGCGATAAAGCCTTTATATGGTACCTATGATTATGCCCATCTTCTTCAAATGCGCCATTATATCTTTCAGGATATATTTGAATGGGCCGGTCAGCAGCGTAAGCTGAATATTTACAAAGAAGAACCGGTATTAGGAGGGTTGTCCGTTGCTTATTCTGATGTGTTGGATATCCGAAAAGATGCAGAGTATGCGCTGAGGGAAATGAGAGAAAAGCACGAGAATAACATGAACATACATGAGGCGGCTTTGCAGTTTTCGGATTCGCTGGCAAAACTCTGGAAAGTGCATCCATTCAGGGAGGGGGGCATGAGAACGACGATTACCTTCTGCTTCCAGTTCGCGGATGAGATTGATTTAAATCCAAACCGCGAATTATTCGAACAGAATGCGCAATATGTCAGGACCACATTGGTCGCCTATAATGCAGTATTTGATGATATGGGAGCTATATCAAAGCCGGAATATCTGATAAAAATTGTAGAAGATGCTCTGACAGGCAGCAGGAGCAAAGGACAGAACTAAAAATCGGCGTTTAGCAAGGGGATAATATGAAACTTGAGAAAATGGATGCTTTTTTCACCGTCCGGTTGAACGGATATGACGAGCATATGATGACGGAAATTGAAGGCGCAGAGGAATTTTATCCCTATACAGCAGCCTTATTGCCGTTGGAACATAATGTAAATGTTCTTGATTTGGGCTGTGGCACAGGGCTTGAACTTGAATACTACTTTACCCTAAACGGTGAAGCCTCAGTGGTGGGGATTGATTTGTCAGCCGATATGCTGGCAGCCCTGAAGCGGAAATTTGCAGACCGTAAGATCAAGCTGATTTGCGGTTCTTATTTCGATGTCCCTTTTGAAGCAAACTGCTTTGACGCCGCCGTGTCAATCGAATCGCTCCATCACTTCACCGCCGCACAAAAGCTGAAACTGTATAAGAAGCTAAATACTGCACTGACCGACAATGGATATTTCGTTCTGACAGATTATTTCGCAGAGTCGGAAGAAGCAGAGCTTTTTTACTTTTCTGAATTGGAAAGGTTGAAAAGCGAGCAGGGACTTGAACCAAATGCGTTTTATCACTATGACACGCCACTGACAGTGGAGCATGAAATTGAGGTTCTAAAGAAAGCAGGCTTTTCAGATGTGCGAATTATGCGAAGCTGGAAAGCTACCTACACCATATTTGCACGCTGACAACTTCCTGTTTGTCTACTTATATCTCCAACTTTTCCCATTTTTCAAGGCTTGCGGTATGCGAAACCATGAAATATATATCCCTTTCCCTTGTTTTTGCCCTTATGGGCAGGTAACAAGGGAAAATCTTTATTCAGTTGTCAGCAGTTAATCCATTCCCACTACCTTATCCATGATCCTTGCGGAACTGCGCTTGGCTTCCCTTGTGGCGTGGGCGTAGACATTCATCGTGGTACTCACATCAGAGTGTCCTAAAAGCTCTTGCACATCTTTCGGCTGCGCCCCGTTGGATAAGAGGTTGGTCGTGTAGGTGTGGCGCAGCGTGTGGAAGTGGAATCCCTCCAGTTCCGGCACTTTTTTTGCCGCTGTCCGGCAGGCTGATTCTACGGTGGCGGGAAGTTCAAGGCATCCGTCCTCCCTCAGACATACAAAGGCGATCTCCGTATAATCCTCCGGCGTTTCCTCTGCCATTCCAAGACAGTAATACTCATAATGCACCCTGTTTTTCTCCCGCACTTCCTTGTAGAAATTCCGGTGGTAGAGTGCGCCGTAACGGAAACGGTTTTTATTCTGCTCTTTCTTTGTGAATATTTCGCGTTGTGAGGGCCACCGCTACGCTTTTGAGATCCACCAGTACATACATGAGATCCACCCTTGACCA
>CANQNT010000030.1 GCA_947625255.1 uncultured Acetatifactor sp.
TTTTTCACAGGTTTTGGGAAAATGGACTCTCCGTCCGCACACGCTTATTAAATCGCATTTCCTTCAAACTGCCTGCGGTACAATTCATAATATCTGCCGCGCTTGGCAATCAGCTCCTCATGGTTTCCGGTCTCCACGATGCGTCCCTGGTCAAGCACGACGATAAAGTCCGCATCCTGAATCGTGGAAAGTCTATGCGCAATAATGAGACTGGTCCTGTCCTTCATTAGATTCACCATGGCATCCTGAATGTTTTTCTCCGTTCTGGTATCCACACTGGAGGTAGCCTCATCCAGGATCAAAATCATGGGGTCAGCCAGGAATGCCCGCCCGATAGACAAAAGCTGCCGCTGCCCCTGACTTAAGTTTTGTCCCGCCTCCGTCAGCTCCGTATCATATCCGGCATTCAGTCTGGTAATCATCTTATGGGCGTTGCTCATCCGGGCCGCCTCCTCCATCTGGACATCCGTGGCTTCCAGATTGGAATATTTCAGATTATTCCGCACCGTATCGGAGAAGAGCACCGTATCCTGCAGCACGATGGCGGTATTGCGGCGCAAATTATTGCAATCAATCTCTTTGATATTCACGCCGTCAATCTGAATCTCCCCGCTGTCAATATCGTAAAACCGCATTAAGAGGTTCACCACGGTGGTCTTGCCGCTTCCGGTGGCGCCCACCAGGGCGACCTTGTGGCCTGCGTACACATCCAGGTCAAAATCGTACAACACCTGCTTGCCCGGAACATAGGAAAAATTCACATGGCGGAAAGAAATCACGCCCTTGGCTCCCTCCAGAGTATGGCTGCCGCTCTTATCCTCCTCGGGCTCTTCCATAATGGCAAACACTCGCTCCGCGCCGGCCACCGCGGTCTGAATCTGGCCGTAAAGCTGCGCGATCTCATTGATCGGTCGGCCGAACTGCTTGGCATACACGATAAAGGCGGAAATCGTTCCGATGGAGATCAGCCCATGAATGGCAAAATACCCGCCAAAAGCGGCGATGATCACGAACCCGATATTGTTGATGACGTTCATGACCGGTCCCATGGAGCCGCCCAGAATCTCCGCCAAAATTCCCACTCTGGTCAATTCATTGGATGTCCTTTCAAAGGTGTCGATCACTTGCTCCTGATGATTATAGGCCACCACAGTCTTATAACCGGTAACCATCTCCTCCACGGTACCGTTCAGCTGCCCCAATAAGGCGGAACGTTTCCTGAAAAAGGCACGCATCTTGGCGGAAAGGAACTTCGTCACCACCAGGGTCAGCACTACCGTGATACAGGAAAGGATCGCCAGCTGCCAGCAAAGGTAAACCATCATAAACACCGTGCCCGCAATGGTCAGCACGCCGCTTACCAGAGAGCTCAGGGACTGGGAAACCGTCAGAGACACGTTTTCCACGTCATTGGTCATGCGGCTCATAATATCTCCGTGGGGGTGGGTGTCCAAATATTTAATGGGGAGATTCACAATCTTGTCAAACAGCTCCTCGCGCAGACGTTTGACGATTCTCTGGCTCAGATGTGCGCTCAAAAGGCTTTGGATCAGCGTACACAAAGCAGTAATTCCGTATACGATCAGCATGATCAGAAGTACCGAGGGCAACGCTTCAAACCGCCCTTCCGTGATCCGGTCGATGGCGCTGCTCTGGAGCTTGGGCGCATAGACGGAACAAATGACCAAAATGACCACTACGATAAGCAGGGCCGCTACCATCTTCTTTTCATACTGAAAATACTTTACCAGGCGGGTCATGGTCTTTTTGGCATCTTTTGGCTTCTCCACCACCTGCATTCCCCTGGGACCACGCTGGCCCGGCATCCGCATAGTGGGACGGTTCTGCTGCGCGTTCGGGGAAGTGTTCTGCGTATTGGTCTCATTACTCATGACGCTCACCCCCTTTTTCCTGTGTGCCTTGTTTCTCGCCTAAGCCGGCGCTTCCCGCGCCGCCTGGCGCCCCGAGACCGGTCTTTCCCGGCTCGTTCGGCTTACCGAAATCGGTATCCCCTGTCGTGTTCGACTTACCGGGGCCGCTTCCCGCAGCGTTCAGCCCCTCCATGTCCAACTCTTTTTCGGCCTTAAGCTGGGACTTGTAAATATCCTGATAAATCTCGCAGGTCTGCATCAATTCCTCATGAGACGCACAGGCCACGATGGTACCGTTGTCGATGACCGCGATTCGGTCCGCGCCCTTTACCGAAGCAATTCTTTGGGCTATGACGATCTTTGTCACGCCCTGATATCTGGTCCGCAGCGCTTCATAGAGATCCGCTTCCGTTTTCAGATCCAGAGCGCTGGTGCTGTCGTCAAAAATCAAAATCTCCGCCTGCCTGAGCAAGGCACGGCTGATGGAAAGCCTCTGCTTTTGTCCGCCGGAAAGGCTCATACCCTTTTCCGCCACCATCGTATCGAAGCCCTCCGCCTTACTGAAAATAAATTCCGCGGCCTGGGCGTCATGGGCGGCCTGGTTCAGAGCTTCCTCGCCCGCTTCGGGATTCCCCCATAACAGATTCTCCCGGATCGTGGTGCTGAACAGCTCGCTTTTCTGCAAGGCGATGGCGATCTTATCCCTCAGACTTTTCAGCGTGTATTCTTTCACGTCCCGGTCATTGACCAGGACTTGTCCGCCGGTTGCGTCATAAAAACGGGGAATCAGATTCACCAGACTGGACTTGCCGCTGCCGGTAGCGCCCAGAATGGCCAGGGTTTCCCCAGGCTGAATCGTCAGATTAATATGTTCCAGCACCCTCTCCTGACTGCCATTGGGATAGGAAAAGGACACATCGCGGAATTCGACCTTTCCGCCCTTGCGGGGAGCCGCTTTCCCTGGAATTTCCTCTTGCACCCCAGGTCCGTCCGCCACGGCGGGCTCACAGTCCATGACCTCTTTCACTCTGCGGTAAGAGGCCATTCCTCTGGAAATATTCTGGAAAATCATGGCGAACATCATCACGCCGTTCAGAATCTGGGACAAATATGTAATAGCCGCCATCACATTGCCCGGCGTTACGGCCCCGGACTGCACACGGTATCCTCCGATCCGTATGACCGCTACCACGGAAATGTTCAGTAAGATATTCATGATGGGAGTCATGTAAGAAAAAATCGTCAGGATCCGCAGTTGGGTATCCACCAGTTCCTGATTGGCTCCCCCAAAGCGCTTCTTCTCATATTCCTCACGGACATAGGCCTTGACCACACGGGAACCCGTGACATTTTCCTGCATCACGCTGTTTACGCGATCCAGCTTCTTTTGCAAAAGGCTAAAGTAAGGGTTCACACGGGAAATGAAAAAGACCACACAGATCAGCAAAAGGGGAAAGGCGCAGGCCACCACCAGACCAAAGCTGAGGTCCAGAGACATCATACAGATAATGCCTCCGCCCATGAGCATAAGGTTCCTGACAAAGCCCCGGATAATCTGCGCCACCAGATTCTGAATCTGAGTGATATCATTGGTCACCCTGGTAATCAAAGAACCCGTGGAAAACTGATCCGTCTGCTGAAGTGACAAAGACATGATCCTGCGAAAGGCATCCTTTCGCATATCATTCCCGAAATTCTGACTGCATAGATTCGCGAACACGCCGCACATGACGCCAAAGAAGCCGCCCAACGCCACAAAACCGATCATGTGCAGCCCCGTCGTAACCACCAGCTCCAGATCACCAATGCCTCCATTATTAAGCCCCAGCACGCCATCATCCACGATGGTGCTCATCAGCCTGGGCTGTATCAGATCCATAGACGCTTCCCCGATCATGAAAAGCGGTGCCAATAAGGCAAAGATCCAGTACTTTTTCAAATATCGTATCATTTTATCCTCCGATTTTCTCCGACTCCTCCATTATCCGATGCTTTGAAAGGATTGTCAAGCGACGCAAACCAACAAACTCAAGTCAGCCCGGCAAGCTCTTCTTTCTTCAAATTCATCAGCCGTACCAGTGCCACCGTGCAGTCCAGCCGGTTCACGGGACGAAGCGGGCCATATTCCTCCCAAAGCAGGCCCAGGCTCCTTGCCTGGCGTTCACACTCCCACATGGGAATCTCCCGTTCCTCCAAGGGATGGAGGCTGCGGATCATAAAGCTCACCAGTTCCCCGCCCGTCAGCGCGTCATCCGGACGGAAGCGATCCTGAGGCGTGGTAGTCCCGTCGATCAGGTTGGCGTCCACAGCCGCCTGCACCGCCGAAGCATCCCATTCATAGCGATAGATATCACAATACTTTCCCTGATAGGAACGCTTTTTGGGCGTGGGACGCGCCTTGAAAAACAAGTAAAGGAACTGTCCCCTGGGCATCTCTTCAAAAGGATGATAATACCGGACGCAAGGGTCCAGAAGGCCTTTCCACATGGCCTCTTTCAGTTCCCGTTCCTGGCGGATATGCTGGCAATCCGCATAGGGCAGCGCCGGCAGGTCATTGGGCAAAACGGGCTTCTCCTCCTTGTCCGCACTGGAAACCGCGTGAACGGGGCGCAGAGAAAGGTCCGGCTTCCATAAAGGTCCTTCCTCCGCCTGACCCATGAATGTCACTAAGGGCAGAATCTCCTGCCTGCGGATTTCACCGGCGATAAAACGGGCGGCCACCATGGCTCCATAATCATTGGTATGGGTCACGTCCATAAAATAATCCTTACTGACCCTCGTACCCACACGGCACATTAACCGAAAGCTATCCTCATGAAGATCGATCACCGGCACATGGCATTCTTTTCCCACCCGCAGACAGCTCTGGGCATATTCCTCCAACAGATCAAAGCAACCGTCCTCATCCTTGCCCGGAATCCTGCTCAAGGAGGTGACGATCACCGGATAAGCGCCCTTGGCGCGTATCTGGCTGATATACCAGCGCAGATTGGCGGCATACTGGACATAGGCTTTAAGATTCCGCCGCTTCTGGTCATTATGGCCGAACTGCAGCATAAATACATCGCCCGGACGAATATTTCTGCGCACGATCTCATAATGCCCGTCATCCCGGAAGCAATTGGTGGTCATACCTGCGTGAGCCTGGTTGCTCACCGCAGCCCCCGGTAAAAAGGACAGTAAATTCTGTCCCCAGCTTCCATAATTTAACAACGGATTATCCGGATACTGCCCGTCATAATCCGTGACCAGAGAATCTCCTGCCAGGAACACGGTGGGAGCGTCCGCTTCCTCGACGGTCACCTGGCTTAAGCAGACGGAGCCCGCTTTTTCCCCTGTAAAAACGGCGCTTTCCGGCATCTCTTTTTGAGCCGCCTCACAAAGGTTCTGATGGGCCTCCAACAAGGTCACATAAACCGTGTCATCCAGCCGCATGGGCTCGCCAATGACCGGAATATATTCGCAAACATGGACATAAAAGCACAGTTCCCGTTCCTCTCCCGCCTCCAGGCGCAGTCCCCTGCGCACCAGATTCCTCCGGTTCGTAACAACGTCCAGACGCTCACATCCATTCTCTCCTCCATTGACGCAAATTGTCACGCGATAGATTCCCTTATGGGGAACCCTTGCCCGAAAACGCAAAGGATATCCCGCTTTTTCCAGGGAAATACCCCGGGGACCGCTCTTAAAGCCGCACAAATCTCCCCAAGCCTCTTTTTCCCGGCAGGATGCCGCCGCATACCATCCTCCCGTTCCGGTAAAGCGGTCCGGCCTCTGGCCCTCCTTTCCCAGAGGAAGCAGGCCGTAGCCCTTTTCTTCCTGATAAAATTCCTCTTTCCGTACGCTGATGTCACAATTCTCCCGGACACAAGTCCCGAATCCGTAGCTCTTCCGATACATGATTTTCTCCTGTTTATTCTGTCTGTCCGCGCCTTAGAAAAGGCATCCTTTGAAACAAGAAAAGTCTACCACGACCTTTCTTTTCTGTCAATCGCTGGCATACCAAAACCTCATGAGCCAGCAGCGGAAAAGCCGCCAATACGCAGAGCAAAAGCCATTCCCTTCCGTCCAAATGGGAGGCGCCAAAGGCACGGATCAAAAACGGCACTTCCGTCACGGCGAACTGTAAGGCAAAACCAGACACAACGGCAAGGATCATCAGTTTGTTTTCCAAATGATTCATCCGAAACACGGAACGATGGACATCCCGCATCCCTATGGCGTGAAAAAGCTGGGACATTCCCAACACGGTAAAGGCATAGGTCTGGGATTTGGTCAGCACGTCCGGCCGCAGGAGCACGCTTCGCAGTTCTCTTAAAATGGCCGTGAAATTTCCCGGCTGTAAAAGCTGGGAAATTCCCTCCGGCATCCCCCCTTCCAGACGCAGGACTGTAAGGGGCAGCACCAAAAAAGCGACAAGACTGATCAAGGCGATCAAAATGCCATAGAAGCAAGTACACATCAGCCCCCCTCTTGCAAACATGCTTTCCTCCGGGCCCCGGGGCGGGTGGTGCATCATGCTGTTTCCGTCATTGTGATCCACTCCCAAAGCCAGAGCCGGCAAGGAATCCGTAATCAGATTGATCCATAGGATGTGACTGGATTTCAGGGGAGAAGCTATGCCGCACAGCACTGCGGCAAACATGGTCATGATCTCGCCCATATTGGAGGACAACAAGAAAATCACGGACTTACGGATGTTTTCATAAACTCCTCTGCCTTCTTCAATCGCTTTTTCAATGGTGGCAAAGTTATCATCTGTCAAAATCATATCAGAAGCCTGCTTGGCCACGTCCGTCCCGGTAAGCCCCATGGCGATACCGATATCCGCCGCTTTCAGGGAAGGCGCGTCATTGACCCCGTCCCCGGTCATGGCCACAATCTCTCCCCTTTGCTGAAAACCCTTGACGATTTCTACCTTCTGCGCAGGAGAAACCCGCGCAAATACCCTCACCTGGCCCAACCGTTTCAAAAAGGCCTCTTTCGGGAGGCGCTCCATTTC
Organism: uncultured Acetatifactor sp.; assembly: GCA_947625255.1. Classification (GTDB taxonomy): domain Bacteria; phylum Bacillota; class Clostridia; order Lachnospirales; family Lachnospiraceae; genus Acetatifactor. The sequence continues at coordinate 6,874 of CANQNT010000030.1, forward strand.
ACTGCCCGTCATACACTCCTGCGGCGAGCCCACAATCCGCAATTGACTGGCAATGGCATAGGCAGTGTCCACGTGATCCCCTGTGATCATCACCGTTTCCACACCGGCAGACCGAAAGGTTTCCACAGCTTCCGCCGCCTCCGGCCTTGGGGGATCTTTCATGGCCGCCAGCCCCAGGAAAATCAAACGCTCCTCCCGCGGTACGCTGCCCGGAGCAGTCCCCATGGCAATTGCCAGAGTGCGCAGGGCCTCACTGGAAAGCCGCTTTACCTCTTTCAGAATTCTGTCACGATAACTTCCTGTCAGAGGCAAAATTTGTCCCTGCAGCAGGATTCGGTCGCAATACCGCAGCACCTGCTCCGGCGCGCCTTTCGTATATGCCACATAGGACGAGGCATCGTCCCTGAGATGGCAGGTGCTCATCATCTTCCGGTCGGAATCAAAGGCCAACTCCCCGCAGCGCGGGAAACGCCTTTCCAGGCTTTCCTTTTCTATGCCGTATTGGGCCGCCACGTCCAAAAGCGCCAGTTCCGTGGGATCACCGATCCGATTATGTACGCCGCGTCTGGCATCATTGCACAGCACCATCCCGCGCAAAAACTCCGGGTAACGACGGGCGAAGTTTTCCCCGCCGCCCGGTGTTTCCCGGTACGCCGCGGCCCCTCCGGTCCTGCCCCAGGCCAACGAGTCGGCCGCTGATCCGGCACGGCTCCCATCCCCCGGTTCTTTCGCCCCCACTTCCATCTCCCGGAAGTCCAGGTAACACTTTTCCACGGTCATCCGGTTCTGTGTCAGGGTTCCGGTTTTGTCCGAACAGACCACGCTCACCGCTCCCAAAGTCTCCACCGAGGGCAGCCTTCTGACAATGGTGTTCACCCGCACCATCCGGGTCACGCTTAAGGCCAGACAAATCGTCACCACGGCGGGCAAGCCCTCCGGGACCGCGGCGACGGCCAAAGAAATCGCGGTAATTAACATATCCGGCACATTTCTCCGTTGGATCACCGCGATCACGAACAGGGCTGCACACAGGCCCAGAGACAGGATGCTCAGGATCTTTCCCAACTCCCCTAAACGCCTTTGCAGAGGTGTCAGTTCCTCACGGCTTTCGGAAATCAGCGCCGCGATTTTTCCGATCTCCGTATCCATTCCCGTGGCCGTCACAAGTCCTTCTCCTCTGCCGCAGGTAACAATAGTAGACATATATGCCATATTACGCCGATCCCCCAAAGGGAGGTTGGCTCCCTCCGCTCCCAGGAAAGCGGCATCTTTTTCAATGGGAAGGGATTCCCCCGTCAGCGCGGACTCCTCCACCTTGAGATTGGCGCTTTTTACCAATCTAAGATCGGCCGGGACCTGGCATCCTGTCTCCAGACACACCAGATCCCCCGGCACCAGTTCCGCTGCCGGTACCTCCATTTTCTCACCATCCCGAATCACCTGGGCCTTGGGACTGGTCAGCTTTTTCAGGGAATCCAATGCTTTCTGTGCCTTGCCCTCCTGAATCAGACCCACCGCGGCGTTGATGAAAACAACCACTCCGATAATGATCGCATCACTTAACTCTTTCAGGGAAATGGAGATCGCGGCCGCCCCGATCAACACATAGATCAAGGGATCGTTCAGCTGCTCCAAAAACCTTTCCACCACCGTCTTTTTACGGGCGGATTTCATTTCATTTCTGCCATATTGCTTCAGGCGCCCGGCACTTTCCTCCCGGGTAAGACCTTTTTCCAGATTCCCGGATAGCTTGCGCGCGGTTTCTTCAATGGTACTGCTCGTGTACATATTCCCCGCCTCCCGTTCTGCCCGCCCTTTTTCGGACGAGTTGCTTCGTTGTACATCCTATGCGCCTCTTCGGGGAAATATGTCCAAACACTTAAGCCGCGCCCAGCAGCTTCATCACCCAGTATATCACGCCAAAAACCCAGCTGGAAAAGATTCCGAACAAAATCACCGGCCCGGCAATCGTGAAAATCTTACAGCCAACGCCGAAAACCTGTCCCTCTTTTTTAAATTCAATGGCCGGCGCGGCCACGGAATTGGCAAAACCGGTAATAGGCACCAGTGCCCCCGCACCGCCCCATTTCACGATACCGGGATAAATGTTAAAGCCCGTAAGCAGCACGGAGCAAAGTACCAGAATCAAAGAACACCAGCTTCCCGCATCCTGCTTGTCTAACCCAAGGGAAGCCGCATAATTTAAAATTCCCTGACCAATGGTGCAGATGATTCCGCCCACCACAAAGGCTTTCAGCATCTGCAGCCCTAAATTGTGGGTAGGAGTAACCCGTTTTACATATTTTTCATATTCCTGTTTTTCTTGTTCGTCCATATTGTTCTCCATTCCGAAGCGCATCTGCGACGGAGGCAATGAGGAATCCACGAATGTTATTTCTCATCTGCCATCCGGGCTATCTGTGACGCTCCGACACAAACAGCCTTTCCGATCCTATTATCCGCCATTCAGCATCCAAATATACTAAGAAACCGTCCGATGGAATTCGTTGATAAAATAAAACAGGGAACCGGCCACCTTGCCGGCCGCCATGGAGAGTATCGCCAGTCCGATTCCGTGACGAAGAGCGATTCTCCGGGTAAAAATGGGAATGCTGTCCAGCATCTCCGCTATGGCCAGGGCCAGACAACCAATGAACATTCCGCAAAACAATCCAAAGACCACCAGAAGGATGCCTCCCACCGCCGTCCAGACTTGGGGAAGCATGGGGGAAAGCTTCCCCATCGCCCCAAAGGCCGCCTCCATGTCCCAACCATCACTGAACACGCTGAAAATCCCGCCCGCAATGGTTCCCGCAACCACCATGTCTTCATACAGCACGACATATTTAGAAGTATGGGTTTTGCCCGCGAAGCGGGGAATCAGTCCTACCGCCACCAGAACAGTGAATACTCCCGCCGCAGCCAACAAGCCATAACTGAATCCGGCAAGGATTATCAATCCCATCCTAAACATCAATTTCCTTGCCCTCTCTTTCCGCGGTTTCTATGAGGGTCATGTCCACGTCCTTTTCATAATTTTTCATGGCCACCTCGATGGGCGTGGGATCCTTGGTCAGTCTCCTGCCGCCCGCATGATTGAAGAAAACGATGATCCCCAGCGCCAGTCCCAGACTGTAAGCCACTTCCATCCAATTAAGGCCGCCCGGTTCCCTGCCCAGCACGATGCGATATAATTCCGTAAATACATCGTTGATTCCCACGTCATTATGGTAGGCCATAATGGTAAAAGCCGTGCCAAAAAAGCTCACCAGACAGACCAGCGCCACCTTGAGCCACTGTCCCAGGGACTTGTGCTTTCCTACATCGATCCATTCCAGAAGCACGTCCGTCTCTCCCAGGACTTCCACGCTGATACCCGGACACGCGCCCTCCATCAGCTCGATCAGCTTCAACGCGCTGATCACACAACGCTTGCTGCCCTCCTTGGTAAAATGATGCACCTTCAAGGCCTTCAGCTTTGCGCTGACCGTGCTGTCCGCACACCGCAGACTTCCCAAATCCTTGATCAGTACATCCGGAGACTGTACCTCCACGTTTCGATTGCATTTCAGATATACCGTTACATTTGACACGAGATCCATTTCCTTTCCATTCCGCACTCTTCAAAGTCCCGGAACACTTCAGATGTTTCCTCCGGGCTCCGCCCGACATCCATGCCGATTCAATGAAACAGACCAATGAGTTTCTATCCCATTGGTCCGTTTTGCTGATCAGTATATGTAGTTTTTGGGAAAAAATACATCTCGTCCTGATTCTTCATCCTTCATCCCGACTTTCCTGCAGGGAATTGTCAAAAATTGCTTCTTCCACCACTTGGACACATACCTCCGGATGATGCAAAATATCATCACCCCAGAAACGGATCACGGTCCAACCCAGATAAAGCAGCTTTTTATCGTTCTCCCGATCCCGCTCCATGTTCCTCTCAATCTTTTTCACCCAAAAATCCGGATTGTTTCCCGCTAACAGGCGCGGACGCAAAATTTCCCAGTTCTTTCCATGAAAAAGTTCTCCGTCACAAAAAATCGCCACCTTGTACCTGGTCAAAACAATATCCGGTTTGCCCGGCAGCTCTTTATAATTCTTGCGATAACGATATCCGGCCTTCCAAAGAGCCTTGCGCAGAACCACTTCAATTTTGGTATCCTCGCTTTTGATATGGCTCATGGCCTTATGCCTCTGTTCCCGAGTCAGCACGTCCATACAAATCCTATTCCTTTTTGTACAATTCCAATAGATATTCCCTGGCCACCTGAGAAATCGGCGCCGCATTTATCATTTTCACGGCCGCCTTTTTATCCGCGTCACACAGCCTCTCATAAAAACCGTTCTTTTCCCAATTCCCCATGGACAGACAAGTCAGGCGGGTACGGAGGTCACGAACCCGCTTTTGCACCTGATTTTCCTCCTCATCAAAGCAAACCAGGATTTCCACAGTATTCCATGGCTTGATCAAGTCTAACCATACGCTTACACAACCATTGTCGTCTACGGAAGCGTCAAACGTCCGGCCATCCACCCTGACCTGCACCTCTCCAAAAAGCAGATTGGGGAAACAGATACGGAACTGCCTTTTCGACGGATAAGCTTCCCGAGAAAACACAAGCCTTTGTCCGCCCTCTTCCGCCCGGGCAGTAAAAACAGTATCTAAACGTTTCCCGTCCTCCTCCTCATGGAGGACATAGGTTCCGTTTCCCCGATAGACTCGCACCTCCAAGGCCTCCGGGCAATCCCAGCGATTTGTGTGCTTTCTGTCGTCCAGCACCAGAATTGCACCCTCTCTGGCCAGAACCGGGAGAGTATCCAGAAAGCGAACCATGGTGATCTCCTGCTCTCCCCGATATTCCTCTCCGGTGAAAAAGTCCGTCCAGGTTCCCTCCGGCAGCCACACTTTCGTGCAGGCCAGACCCTGTTCCACGCTTTTCCTGGTGACGGGCGCAGCCAAGAGTTGTCCGGCAAACAGATATTGATTGGGATATTCATAAGCCTGAGACTTTTCCGGATATTCATAATACATGGGTTCTACCAACGCCAGGCCCCGCTCCGTCGTCTCCACGGAAGCGGAATACAAAAGCGGAATCAAACGGTGGCGCAGGCGCAGGAATTCTTCCGCGATCAGGCCGCTTCCGTTCTTATAGGCCCAGGGCTCCTTGGTAAAGGTCGGCAGACTGGTGCTGTGCAGACGCAAAATAGGACTGAAAACACCGAACTGGAGAAACCGTACATACAGTTCGTCATCTTTCACGCCGCCCATATGGCCTCCGATGTCATGGCTCCACCAGGTATAGCCGATATTGGAAGCAGTGGCCGTAAAATAAGGCAGAAAATCCAATGTTTCCCAGGTAACAAAGGTGTCTCCCGAAAACCCCAGAGGGTATCTGTGGGAACCGGCACCACAATACCTGGACAAGATCAAAGGTTCTTTTTCCAAACCGTTATCTAAATAATGATAATGATTTAACGCCCACAAGGGATCCAGACCCTTGAGGGAGGAGTGATTCCCCTGCTGCCAGTCGATCCACCAGAAATCCACCCCGTCATGCTCGTAGGGCTTATGCAACACTTTAAAATAGGCGTTCACAAAATCCGGATTGGCGGGATCGAAAGGGATCCGCTCCTCCGTGGCCGGATCCAGCCCCATTTCCCGGGCCATCTCCTCATATTGATCTTCAAAATAACGTACCCCTTCCGCCGGATGCAGATTCAGCGTCACATGGAGGCCCCGCTCATGGAGGCCCCGCAGGAAACGCCGATAATCCGGGAACAGGTCCGTATTCCAACTGTAGCCGGTCCAGCCGTTGCTGCCTCCGTGCTTCTCGTCATTTTTTCCCTCTTCCGTAATGCGTTTGACGCGATCCAGGGTCGTGGACCAATGCCAGTCCATATCCACCGTTGCCACGGTAAAGGGCACGTCCCGCTCCGCCAGGGAATCCATGGTATGAAGATATTCCTTTTCCGTATAAGCGTGATAACGACTCCACCAGTTCCCCAGGGCAAAACGGGGAATCAAGGGCGTGCTTCCGCAGATCCGGTAAAAGGCTCTCAGAGCCCCCCGATAATCGTGACCATAGGCAAACACGTATTGGTCCCGCTCTTCTGCGGCCCGTGGAGCCAGCGTTCCATCCTCCAGCAGCACCAGAGAGGCGCTGTCATCCAGAACAGCTACTCCCTTGCGGGACAATATCCCCTTTCCCATCGACAACTCCCGGGCCTGCTCCAAACCGCCCTCATACGGGACCCATAACCTTCCGTTGCAACTATCCAATGTTCTTACGGTTCCTGACAAGTTTCCCTCGTTCTCTAAGGAAACCTTTTTCCCGTTTAAAAGGCAATGATTCTTTTCCGGACTTTGCTCCAACACTAACGTCACACGATCCGTTATGACGCTCAGCCTGTCTTCCTCCTCCCGAAGGCAAAAAGAGACCTGGGGCAAATTCCGATACCATACTCCTTGCGTCGCCTTATCGCAGTAAGCCCCTTTTTCTCCCTGCTCCACGCGAAAAAGCCGTTCCGTCAAAACGCTAACCCGATAATCCCTCCAAAACACCTGATTCCCGGCCAAAGCCTCAGGGGATGTTTGGGCGATAAGATGTCTGTCTAACATATGATACCTCCGTTTTCAATGAACACCACGTTGGGCAAACCTCCCCTGCCGTCCGGGCACTTTCCTTTAATCTACCTTTTTCTTCTGAGAAGATAGAAGCTTATCCAAATAAACCGACTTAAACTGTTTACTGGCCATGGCCTGCTGCACGGAAGGAAGTCTTAAAATCGTACCAAACACGGCTGCCATGGCACGGTGATTGGCAAAGGCCTGATTGTCGAAAATCAGGTTCTGCAAAGTTCCCTTTTCAATGGCCTGAACTACAAAACGATGGGTGCTGTTCACCGGCGTGATCACCTGCACGGGACGACGCTCCAGGGAAATGGCCTTTGTCGGGCAGTTGCGGGCGCAAACCCCACAGCCCATACAAATTTCCTTATCGATTACGGGATGCTTTCTGGCCCGGTCCGCGGCTTCTTCCATTGCAATCGCGAGAATCGGACAGACCTTGGAACATTTTCCACAACCGACACATTTTTCCAAAGAGACTTCCGGGATGTAATTTGTCGTGGCTACCGGCTGCATGGGACTGAACTTCCGTGCCGCCTGCAGGGCCTCACAGCAACAGCCGCAGCAATTACACATAAACGCCGGACGCTCCCTCACATTTTCCCCAATCTGCACCAGGTTGCTGGCGTAGGATCTCTCCAACACGTCCATGGCCTCTTCTTTGTCGATCAGTCTGGCATAATCCCCATGCTCCGCCAGGGAACGGGCCACATTGTCAAAAGTCAGACACACATCCCAGGGCGCGTTGATCTCACAGGGATGCCCCGCATGATACATCCGGTGACGGCAGTAACAAGTGCCCACGCCGATATACTTCGCATCCTCGATAATATGCGTGGCGCGTTCATAATCCAGAATATGATTGGTTTTATCATTGGTCAGCACCGGCTCTTGTACGAAGACGCGACCCAGACGGGTCTCCGTAGCAAAAAAGAGTTCCTTTACAAAGTCCTCCTCCACGTTCATATATTGATAATATAACTCGCTCAAATACTTCTGGTCGATATCCCCGCGCGTCCTCATCAGGGCAAACTCAATAAATCCCGCCATTGGGGGCGGCATCACAAACTGCCGCTCGCCATTGTAGCTGGAATCTACCAATAGAGCCTTGCTGCAGAGATGATCCAAGAACTTTTCCGCCTTGGCCTCTGTCGTATTCCAGATTCTTGCGGCCCTTTTCAGAGTAAAGGGACGAACGGGCAGCATGGCCACTAATTTCGCTTCTTTTTCCGTATATAATACCTGCAAAATCTTGTACCAGGTCTCCGTTGCCGGCGCGCCCTGGGTAAACCAGTTGATTCTGTCTTCCAGATTCTTATACGCATCCCGCGCTGTCAAGTGTCCCATAATCCATCTCCCTTGTTTCTAAAGTTTTATTATCATTTTCAATAAAGGATCCCTGAAAAATCACATAATATCAGGTGTCCATTCCACATCTCCTCCATCGCCCGATGACGGCCCTGAGGACGATGGCGGCGTTGCTTCACTCGGCTGCTGTGACTCATCAGGCTGCTGCGACTCGCTCGGCTGCTGCGATTCACTGGGCTGCTGCGACTCGCTCGGCTGCTGTGATTCACTGGGCTGCTGCGACTCGCTTGGCTGCTGCGACTCGCTCGGCTGCTGCGACTCGCTTGGCTGCTGCGACTCGCTTTCCTGCTGTGATTCACTGGGCCGCTGCGACTCGCTTTCCTGCTGTGATTCACTGGGCCGCCGCGACTCGCTTTCCTGCTGTGATTCACTGGGCCGCTGCGACTCGCTTTCCTGCTGTGATTCACTGGGCCGCTGCGACTCGCTCGGCTGCTGTGATTCACTGGGCTGCTGCGACTCGCTCGGCTGCTGTGATTCACTGGGCTGCTGCGACTCGCTTTCCTGCGACGACTCACTTTCCTGCGACGACTCGCTTTCCTGCAATGATTGACTTGGCTGCGGTGTCGAAGTCGGGGTCTGGGACTGAGCCGGTTGGGACGACGGTGCCTGTTGCCCTGACTGAGAAGCTGATGGCTGTGGCTGTGTTGCCTGTGAAGACGATGAAGGTGTCTGAGGCGCGGTCGAAGGCGTGGTCGGTCTTGCGGCAGGTGTCGTTGTCTGTCTGACGCGGCCCGTCCCGTAATCCTGCAATAAAGCATCAATCTGTTTTTCTTCTGTTTCCTCACCAGCTTCCGGTACTTCCGCCTGACGGCCCGCATATCCTCCCAGAGGATCCATGCGCAGATACTCGCTCACCGGTCCCAGCGAAATCCATTCCTCTCCATCGAACCATTCCAATTCAGAACCAAACACACGCACTTTTACATCGGAAGCCCTGATCATACGATCCTCCCCCTCTTCCGAGGAACCAAGCGCCCCCCCGTCTCGGTCTATCGGCAAAGGTTCGTAATAGTCCACCTCCGGCATGGGATCCAGCCCCAGGAGATCTATTCCAAAAAACATCTCTTCCACAACAGTTCCCTCCGGAACATTTAAGAAAAAGAAATTCTTTTCATCTTCCGAATAAGCATAAACAATCTGGTCCATTCCCTTCCGGGCTCCCTCCACGCCCTGCTTTTGATTCTTTTCCAGCTGTTTCACGGCAATACTTCCATCCGGATAGAAATTTCCAAGATACTTTTGAAATTCCAGGCCCTCACGCATACTCCACAAACTGAACAAGTCCACCTCGTTCTCGCCCGGATGGATCCAGAGTGTGTACGCGCCGTTTAGCATATTCTCCTGCAGGTTTCCCTCTTGATGGAGAACATCGCCCGTCAATGCGTTACAGCTCCAGGCCTCAAAGTTTCCCTGGTAGACTCCGTCCGCCCAATCCGCCCAAACCATCCAAACCGTCTGGGCAAACTGACGCAGGAAAATCACTCTGTTTCCGTTCCGATACCATACGCTGGTGTCCCCCTGTCCCTGATGATTATAACCCACACTCCAGACCAAAAGGCTGTCCGCGGCTTCATCTGCCAGATAATAGCTCCTCTTGCCTTCCTTGAGCCTGGGCATCATGACCTCCATCCAGTCAGGACTATAAACCGTGGCCACCGCTTCCTTATAATATTCCTCCAAGTCCAGATTCTGTAAAAGCAGCCCGGCCTTTTCCTGAACAACGGCAGATTCCTCCTCCACATTTACCACAATATTCTGAAGCTCCAGATAGCTTTCCGCGTCCCCATGCTGCATCCAGCATTGCTCCAGGGTATCCCGGCATTTTCGTATCCGGCCGCCCTCCCGGTAAGAAGCCGCCAGAGCCCGATAACCATCCGGCGTCAGATCCATCGGATCCGGATCCTCCGCCGGTTCCTGTGTGGGCCCATCCGCCGGTTCCTGTGTGAGTCCATCCGCCGGTTCCTGTGTGGGCCTTTCAGCAGTTTCCATCTCAGGATAGGAAGCACTCGACCTCTCTTCCTTCAAAATACTTCGGATCACATCTCCTCCGCAGGCGGTCAGAAAGACGACGCTTACCCATCCGGCCAAGATCATCACGCACCATTTTTTCATGCAAGGTTCTCCTCCTCTTTCTCATTCGTCCGTTTCCAAGGCATCTGCGTCACTGATGATTTTTTTCAAAAACAAATCCGCGCTTGAGCCCTCCGGGTACAAGCCCATATTGCTAAACTGCTCAGCGATCCAATAAATGCTTTTCGCTACAATGGGCCCGTAAAATACCACGTCCGTATCATCCTTGCTTAAGATGATGTATCCGCGGAAAGCGAATTCCGTCTTGTACTGTTCCGGCGGCAAGCCGATTAGAACAGAGGTATATCGATACCGGTCCTCCACGGTCTGGTACACCTGATCCACCATATTTCCATCAGCGTCCAAACCATAAGCCAGTCCGCTCAGTACCTTTTCCCCGCCCTTGATCATAGGGTATTCCCCGATTCTGTCGTAATTCATAACCAGGGTTCCGTACTCCTTTAAGTGATATCCGTCCACCCCTTCCCAAAGCAGCCGTTCCCGAAGTTCCCTGGAAATTCCGGATGTAAAACGAATTCCGGATTTCCCGGTGATCCGGATGGAAAAGCCATGATAGGTCAGCAAATCCTTTAGTCCTGTCAATTCCGCAGCCGTGTAAACCTTTCCGTTATGGCTCAATTCCCAGGCGGACATTCCTACCGCCACGCCCGCATCGTCATACTGATACAAAATAGCCGTCCTGGCGTTTCCGTCCAAAGCATCCACGTAGAGTTTCCCATTGCGCTTTACCGCCGGATAAGCCACTCCATCCAGATAAACCCTGGTATCCTGATAGCCCTCCGGCGGAGTCAGGCGTACCGTGTACGAAACCGTGGGCTCCTCGCAGACGGCGGACGGCATATTTTCATAGACCGGGATCTTAAAGACAAACGCGTTCCCCAAAGCGTTGGCTTCCATATACAGCTTGCGGATATTCCTCCCCTCACTGGTGGGTGCGCAGACATTCTGCATATACTGATGATAATAAAGGCCGTTCTGGCTGGCATCCACGTCGAACTTTTGCAGATATAGCGTATCCTGCCCCGCCAAAATATAATTTTGAGAAATAATTCTGGCGCCGCCCAGAATGGAATAATATCCATTATACCAATTCTGCTTCTTGGCATATTCCAGGCCGTTCACAATCACTTCCTGATTGGTCTTGCCGCTGGCGCCAATGTTGAAATAATTATACCAGCCCTCATAGCCGGGATACTTGCCGGATATCAGGGGAGAATCCCCCTGACCTTGCTCCTGATAAACCCGGCAGGCCAAATGGAACGGACTCACGCCCAACTCCTTTCCCACCGCCCAAAAAGTCATGGCATAGGTCAGTACCGTGTCAGGTATGATCCCCGCCATAAAGGTATTGTCCAAAAAGCTCTGCACCGCTTCCTCGGTATGGTAGGATGGATTGTAGGTCAATTGTTCAAACTGAAAAATCCGATCCTCCGTCAGACCATTCCTGGGATCCAGATAATATTTCAGGGCGCTCTCAGACACCTGGGACCATCCCGGACTATGTACGTCTTCTCTCATATATTCCGGAAACGATGTGGGAATCAGATTCCGGTCCAACACCAACTCGTTTTCTGCCACCGTTTCCCAGTCCAGCATTGTGTTCATCTTGACAAAGACCCAGTTGGGATGATTCTCCTTGATCGCCGTCAGTGCCTGCCGATAGCTCTCCGGAAACTGCTCGATATCGGAATAGATAACATTCCCATCCTCCGCGATAGGCATCGGCAAATATGCTTCCGGATTCATCCCATAAGAGGCTTCCCAATCCAGAAACACCTCGTCCGAACAAGCCAGATTGGCGCGCGGCAGATATCCTTCATAACGCTGATCCCCATAATAGAGGACCACTTTTTCCCAGATCATTCCTCCCTCGTCCACGGCCACGTCCTGAATCTGTACCAATTGTCCGCTGGGAACCGACACCACGACTTCTCCCTCGTAAGAAGGCGTGCTTCTCACCGGATAAACATCGCTCAAATATACCAGAGCCATGACCACCCGATCCGCAAGCATCTCCCGCAAGGCTTTCGAGGCCTGAGCAATCCGCTCCGAACCTGACTGAGCATCTGTCATACCCGCATAAACTTCTTGCCGCGGCAAATGTGGAATTGCCGCGGCCGCCAGCGCGACCACACAGATAAATGCCAGAAAGCGCTTCATAACTTTTCTCCTTTTTTCTTATGTATCTTTGCAGAGATGACATGAATTCCGCGATGACAAAATGATTATACCGAATAAACGGAAATCTCGCAAGCTTTTAACCGCTATTTAAAGGAACGGTAACTCTTCCATTTTTTACCGATTATGTTGCATTTTCCGGATTTCCTCACAGAATTCTTTACAGTTTATCCTTCCATATAAACTGCCGTTGCCTGCCGTCATAATCCGTAACAGGCATTCGGGAATCCCCTCTTTTTTCCGAAAATGAATCCTATCCTCAGGCCCCCAGGCTCCTTGTTCCTGATTATTCTCATGAATTCTGAAATTAACATTCGAAGAAGACAATATGTAATCAATCGCGATTTTCTTCTCCTCCTCATTGTCAAAATGCACTTGCCCCTTTTTTCCATAAACCAACTTGCTCATATTAATGCCGCCTCCCTTTTATCAATCCGTATCTAGAATTTACTTTTTATTTTTCGACATAAGTCTTCGCAAACGAAAACCTTGTCCTTTCACAACCTTACAACCATTATAATAAGAAAGTGCGTATCAGGCAAGTATAAAATGAAGTTATAAAATTTCTCCCAAACCAAATCCGCAAATCGAATGCCGCGCTTTGTTTGCTTTCCAACGCCTGGTATGGCTGCCGTCGAGGCAGGGCGTGGGGTTACTTTCCGCCTTCACTGACAAGCCTATAATAGGCATTGGAGGTAAGCCGGTAAACAATCATATAAAATACGGCAAACACAAGAATACTGACTCCTGTCGTCGCGGCAAAGAGCAGCACGTTATTGAGATTAAACGCCAGCAGGATTTTCCGGATCAGGGGAAATGCGAATGCCAGATGCATCGCCGCAAAAACCAATGGGAGAAAGAACACCGTCAAAAGCTGAGAATTGATACTCCGCCTGATTTCCTGTCTGGTCATTCCCAATTTCTGCATGATTTCAAAGCGCGCCTGATCCTCATAGCCCTCCAACATCTGTTTATAATAAATCAGCAGCACCGCGGCAATCAGGAAAACAATGCTTAAAATCACTCCGAGATAGAACAATGTTCCGAAAACCCCATAAAAATCATCCAGTTCCCGGTAAAGCTCCACCTCCTGCTCCGGCTCCAGGTCTACGTCAAAATTGTAAATCCAGCTCATCTGAAGTTGACGATCTCCATTGAAATCCGCAATCGACGAAAGGCTGCGGACACTCTTCTCCAGATTCGGAACAATCAGTATCATACTGGAAAGACGATCGATCTGCGTGTCTCCGTTTTCCACGAACTGCCCCACTCTCCTCTTGATATGGAATGTGTTCCCGTTATGAAAAGAAATCTTTTCCCCTTCGAAGTCCTCCTGATAAGTAAAAAGCAGCGCCTCCCCTTCTTCCAGGGTTTCACTGGTCCCCATCACGGCGTTATAATCCTCCAAGGGCACTAAATAAAAATAGCGCATCTTTGTCACAGATTCCACCGCCTCGATTTTCGCCGTTTCCAATTCAACCAGATCCCCCTCCAAAACACCGGAAATACAGGCGCTGCGAAAGGCATAGTCGTTTGTCGGTTCGATATGACGATTCGCCAGTTCCGCCAGGACTTCATCTTTCAATGCCCGGATCCGGTCGTCTGACAAACCTGCTACTTCCTCCATCCGAAATTTCAGGTTGATATCCCGAGGGAAACGCGATTCAATCGCGTTTTCCTCACCAAAATACAGACACGCCGTACTGGCCATCATCACCAGCACCATTGTGGCCAGAATGCAGATGGATGCAAGCCCCGCGCCATTGCGCTTCATGCGATAAACCATGGAAGATACGGAAATAAAATGGTTTGTCCGATAGTAATAATTCCTGTTTCTCTGCAAAAACCGGCAAAACCAGACAGAGCCCGCGATCATCACAAGATAAGTGCCTACAATCACCATGATCACGGCCACAAAAAATGTAACAAGAGCTGTCATTGGATCCTGAATTGTCACAGCCAGATAATATGCCGCCGCCAAAATCAGGACACCGGCCATCCCTACCAGCCAATTCCCTTTCGGCGGTTTTTCCCCGGCATTTTCGCTCCTTACCAACGAAATCGCACTGGCAAACCAAACCTGCCGGATGGCATTGAACAGCAGTAACAGGTAAATCACGCCAAAGACTTGCGCGCTTCTTATCACTGCCAGCCAGGAAATGGTTAGATCATAAGTCACGGTCCCGTGCATGACATTGACGAGCCCCAGTTCCGATAGCTTGGAAAGTCCGATCCCCGCCAGCAAACCAATTCCTATGGAAATCACCGCGGTAATGATCGTTTCCCATAACAATACCCGCCCGATATTTCCTTTTCCCATTCCCAGGATGTGGTAAAGCCCGAATTCCCTTTTTCTGCGTCTGAGTAAAAAGGAATTGGTATATAATAGAAAAAACGCCGCAAAAACCACGATTACCCAACTTCCCAAAGCGAAAATCTGGTGAAGCGTTTCCGACCCCGGTACGGAATCGAGGGAATCACTCAGTGCGAGAAACATAATAATATAAAACATTGTCACCATGCCGATACAAGTGAGGATATAAGGAAGATACATCTGCTTGTTTTTACGGATCCCGATGACGGCCAGCCTGGGATAAAATCCTAGTTTCATTTTAACCTTCATTCAAAAGCGTTTAAGCGACAGGGGCGATGTAAATCCGTAAACGCGGTTTTCCATCTGCCATCCGGGCCTATCAATGACGCTCTCATTTGTTTTCTGTTGACTGTTGACAGCATAACAAATCGGGCGGGAAAACGCCATCGAATCAACTTACATTTCCCGCCCGGCAGCTTACACTCTTGTAAGGTGTCAATCTTTCTTAAATTGATATTGCTCCAAAGAAATCCGGACAATCGTGCCCCGGTCAAGTTCGGAAACAATACGAATCTCCGTCCCCAGTCTTTCACAGATCCGTTTGCAGAGATAGAGACCGATCCCGCTGGCACGCTTATCCTTTCTCCCATTGTATCCCGTATAACCCTTTTCAAAAACCCGGGGCAGATCCTCCGGCGCGATGCCGATCCCGGTATCCTCGATACACAACGTCTCCGACTCCTGCAAATAGATTTTGATACTCCCCTCCCGGGTGTATTTCAAGGCATTGGACAAAACCTGCTCGATGACAAAGGAGAGCCACTTGTCATCCGTAATGACTTTTTTATTCACAGAGGTATATTCCAGACGAATCCTGCGGGCAATAAACTCCGCGGCAAATTTTGAAATGGACTGTCTGATGATATCGTCCAAGTCATATTCCCTGAAACAATAGTCGCTGGAGTCGGAATCCAGCCGCAGGAATGCCAGGACCATTTCCACATACTGCTCGATCTGAAACAGATCCGAGGACAGCTTTCTGGACAAGACCGTATCCTCTTTTTCCAAAGAAAGCCGCATGGATGTAATAGGGGTTTTGATCTGATGCACCCAAATGGTATAGTAGTCCACCATATCCCGATAACGGACCGCCGCCAGGGTTTCGTTGGCCGTCACTTCTCTCTGTAGCTGACGGACCAGGGCCTGATAATCCTTGTCCTCGATTCCCGTGGGAACCGGCAGATCCGCAATCATTTCTGCCGTTAAATGCTGAAGCTCACAGAGCTTGCCATGCCTTTGCATCGTTGTGGAAAAATCCGCCAGAAGAAACAAAAATCCAAGAATGGTACAGAGAAACGTCGGATACCAGACAGCCCCCAAGGGTAAATGATATAAGCAAAAACACGCGCTAAAAATCCCACAAAACAAGAACAGTGCCAGAATCCCTTTTTGGTGTTGTTTCAGATAAGCGATAAACAACTTCATTCCTTTTTCCCCCGCAAAATCATTCCACAAGATATCCCACTCCGACCTTGGTGGTGATAAAGTCTGTAAGCCCCGCTGCATCCAGCTTCTTACGCAGACGATTCACATTGACCGTCAACGTGTTTTCATCAATAAACTGCTGCGTTTTCCAAAGCCGTTCCATCAGCCGCTCCCTGCTTACGATTTTACCCTTGTTTTCCATCAGGCAAAGGAGGATACGGTATTCATTTTTAGAAAGGGGAATGCTCTCGCCGTGAAAACTGAGCGTGCCGTCCCCGGTATTCAAAAAGGCCTCCCGATGCTCCAAAACCGGCACGCTGGAGGCAAAGTCGTAGACCCTGCGAAGCAGCGCCTGAATCTTGGCAATCAGGACGTTGGCATCGAAAGGCTTGGCAATAAAATCATCCGCGCCCATGTTCATGGCCATAATGATATTCATGTTGTCGGAAGCGGAGGAAATAAAAATAATCGGCACCTTTGAAAGCTTACGGATTTCACTGCACCAATGATAGCCGTTAAAGTATGGGAGGCCAATATCCAGTAAAATAATGTGGGGCTGATATTCGGCATAATCCAGAAGCACATTGCGGAAGTTCCGCACAATGCGGGCATCCAGATCCCACAGTCCGGCCTGCTCTTTAATTGCCTCCGCAATGCTGCGGTCGTCTTCTACGATCAAGATTCGATACATTTATCGGGACCTGCCTTTCTGCAAGCGTTGCCGATATTATTATATACGATGACGCAGGGAAAAGCAAATTACAGTTTTGTAAGAAATGAGGGGTTTACTTCTTTTCTATCCTCTTGACAGCAGGCGGAATAAGTAATACGGTTTTCGTCAGCACACAGTGTGCTAGAAGGATGCGGGGTGGAGGACTATATACCGCCGGGGACGAGGTCATATGCATACCGCTTTCAAGTAAGCTTTCCGGCTCCTGCAACGGAGCCATAACCGCCGCGTCGAACTTTAAGGGAAAGTCACCGTGGCGGACAGCGAGAACGTGTGCATAGACCAGCAGCTTCTGGTACTGTACGCCGTGAAGCTCCGGGACCGGGGACTGAGCGCCGCTGAGATATCCCGCGGGCTTGAGGCGAGAGGTTCAAAATACAGTCATCGACGTCGGCGGGCAAGACAGCATGGAGCTTTGACAAGCATCCCTTTGAATGCGCTATTTTGCCCGTTACCTCAATCCCTCGATCACTTCTTTCGCCTGTCGCACTGCCTCTGTGTCGGTACGCCATATTTCATATTCCGATAACTGGGGCAGGCCCATGTTCACCTTGGGATTGCGGTAACGCATTTGGCTTTCCACCACTTTCTTGCCTGACATATGGAAAATCGTGATCCCGGTTTGATCATGAATGGCCTGAATGGCTTTCGCGTTCACCCCGGCCCCTGCCATAAGTTCCAGACCGGCGTCTTCCGCCACAGTTTTTTCCCGCAGCCCGCGAAGCACCGCGGCGCCCTCCAGAGCGGAAGCATAACCGCCGGAGGTCAAAATCGTCCGCACGCCCAGCTTTTGAGCATCCTCCAGGGCCTCCTCCAGGTCCGCACACATATCAAAAGCCCGATGAAGCGTCACCGGCAGACCGGCGGCTTCCTCCATCAACGTTTTCATCTGCTCCAGATGGAGTTTCCCGTCCCGGTTCAGGCATCCGATCACCAATGCGTCGGCTCCTGCCTGACGATAAGCCCGGGCCTGTCTTCTTAAAATTTCAAATTCTTCTTCCCCATAAAGGAAATCTCCAAATCTGGGCCGTAACAATACATGCACGGGAATCCTTACCTTTTCCCGGACCCTTTCGTACAGAGACATACTGGGCGTGACACCGCCCACGACCAGATCACCGCACAGCTCCAGACGGTCCGCTCCTCCGGCCGCCGCACAGACCGCCGAATCCACCGAATCCACACATACTTCCAAAATCTTTCTTCCCATGTTTTCCTCCATTCCTTTCGTCTTTCCCACTTTGACGCTCTGCGGCATCAGCTGTATTCTTTATTCTTCCCCGATCTTCAAGGCCTTCGACACATTCAGCCTGCGCACCATGATCACCAACACGATCAGACAGACAGCTAAAGTTCCGCCGATCACGCCGAACAAGCGCAGCATATCCTGCCCTCTGGTCACAAGCCGCATGGGCAGCACCTGATCATTCGCCGCATAGGCCGCCTGCAGGATGGGCACGAACATCCGGGAGGACAAGATCCCGACAGCGGTTCCCGTTACCACCGCAAAACCTCCGCAAAAGATCTGCTCGTTCAACAAAATGTGATAAATCTCGCTTCTGTGCATTCCTTCCGCCCGCAGGATGCCGAACACCAACTCTCTGGAACGGATGGACAAGATCCAATAGATCAAGTATCCCGTGGCGCATAGAATCATAGTCATCAAAAAGCCCATGGTAAGAATTCCATTTGTCCCCTGCAGCAGAGGATCTTCCAGAACATCCTGGAGATCCGCTTCTCTGTCCACATATTTCGCAAGGCTCACTTCTTCCTCATCCATCCATCGAACAAAGGCATCCGTCCCTTTCCCGTCCTCCATTTTAATCCAGACCTCGTAAGGCGTGGTTCCCCACTGGTTCGTCAGAGTGGCAAAATTCGCCACCACCAGGTACCCGGGCCTTACGCTGACCGTAATATTGGGATTCCAGACTGCCTGAGAAGTGACAAAGCCTGGCCAATAATCGACAAAATCCACGATCGTGGCCTGCGTCTGTTTTCCTCTTCCATTATAAAATGTAATGGAATCCCCCTGTCGATAACCCAGATAATCCCGGAAGCTGGAGGATACCAGCACGCCCCTGGGCTGCGCGGCAAGCTCATTCAGGTAAGTATGATATGTTTTTTCCATCAATCCCGCGGGCAGGGACGTAGTCTCCCCGAATTGTTTGGTATGGATTCCCATCAGCGTAATATTCTGGCGGCTGGACGCTCCATCCGCCAGGGAAGCCCCCTCATCATAGATCACTCTGGTATAGGAAACCGTGTTCGCCATATTTCGATACTTATCATAGTTCGGCTCGTAATATCGCAGCTCACTGGCCTCTCCGTCATAAATCTCGGAGGAATTATCCCTCCAATTTTCCTTTACGATTAAATCCGCTCCATCCAAATAGGAAGCATTTTCCCGGGCATTTTCCAGAATGGTTCTGGCAGCCGTGGCATGATAAATTCCCAGAGAGATGGACAAGATCAAAAATAACATAATAAACTGCTGCTTGCGTCCATTCTTCCGGTTTTCCAGGAAGGAGATATAAGACGCTGGTCTCCAGAAACGTTTTCCCACAAAATAAACCAGATTTACCAGAAGCGGCTGCAGACGCAGAAGCAAAAGTCCCGCTCCCAGAATAAACAGGGAGGAGCTTAAATACATAAGAGGCTCCATAGGGACACCGGCCATGGAACTGGCGGCAATCACATCCTGGTTTTGCGCACAAGTGCGATAGCCGTAAATGGAAATCCCCAGAAAAATCAGATCCAAGAAACACCGCTCCCACCAGGAACGTTTTTTGGAGGCCTTTTGCTGCTTCAAATTGACAATGGAAATCTTACTGTGCCTGATGGCAGGCAAAGCAATCATCAAAATACAGCCCGCCATGGCCACTATGGCGTAAACGGCGGTTTCCCGCGTATAAACCACGTTTAAATGGCGGGTCAGCTGAAACTCCAAAAAGCTTCCCGAGGCCCCCAGGGCACGGGCAAACACGCTCCCCAAAGGCAGTCCCGCCGCGGCCCCCAAAAGGGTAAGAAACACACTTTGGTATAAATAGAGCAGGAAAATCTGCAGGCCCGAACTTCCCCTGCTTTTCATAACGGAGATTTCATTCCGCTCCACATCATACATCTGGGTGGAGATCATGAACAAATACGCGGCCAAAAGAATCCATACCGGGACTTGCAGCAAAAAAAGCGTTGTATCGATCAGCAGCTTTTCCAACTGGAATGACTGTAAAAGCTGATAATAAGGGACACTGGTAAAGAAACTGCCAAATTCCCCATTTCGCATGATATCATCCATCTGACTCAGCAGATGACCCACGTTTTCCACCAGCAGATCCTTATATTCCCATAAAGCATAGTGGGTACAGGTCATATTATAATTTCCCGCCTGCGCCCCCGTAAAATACTCCCGATACACATTCTCTTTGATCATGCAAACGTTATTCAAAGTCTCCGGCGGAAGCTGCCAATATTGGTCTTCGGTATCATCCGCCTCGAAAACACCCATAATCCGCACGCGCAGCGGTTCTCCCTCCGGCGTTTTGAACCGCGCGAACTCCAGGGTCTCTCCCACCAGCAGATTGCAGTTTACCAGACAGGACTCACTAACCAGGGCCTCCACACTGCCATCCTCCGCAATCCCGGATTCCGAGGAATAATCCTCACCGGCAATAATGTTGATGTGATTCTCCATGTCAGACATAAACGCCACCCTCAACTGCACCTCGGA
The DNA here is from genome assembly GCA_947625255.1 of uncultured Acetatifactor sp. Taxonomy (GTDB): domain Bacteria; phylum Bacillota; class Clostridia; order Lachnospirales; family Lachnospiraceae; genus Acetatifactor. The sequence goes on from CANQNT010000030.1 coordinate 27,401, forward strand.
AAGATCATCCCGCCGCATCAGAGAACCGGCCGGAGCCGCGGTCAGACAATAATAATGAATCATCAGCTTTTCCTTTACGCCGATCTGTTCATGAAAACCGTCCAAAAACGCTTCCACTCCGGAAAGAGCGGCTCCTCCTGCGTCTTTGAACGCGGAATGGGTCAGCGTGGCTTTCGCCGGCCACTCCCCTGTTTCCGCCAGATATTGATCGAAATAATCCTGCATCAGACGGTTATAAGCCGCATTCCGATACATCGGAAAGCTGACCGTAGTGGCCGCCAAAAGCGTAATGCCGATCAGCAGACAGCAACTCATCCACTTTTTATGCCATAGCTTTCGCAACATTACTCCAAGCATACTTCCATCCCTTCCGTCAATCCATCCACGACCCAGTAATAATCCGTATTAGAACCGCCGGCAATAAAGCTGCGCTGAACGATATCGCCATTTTCCTCCACCACTGACACATAAGTCTGGTCCCCTATCAGCCGCACCGCTTTGACCGGAACCAATACCACGTTTTTCATTTCTCTCGTGACCGCGTCTATACGGAACTGGCTGGCGTACATTTGCCTGGAAACAGACAACCTTGCCACATCGGTGGGCAGCAGAACCATGGAATATCCCGCGCTCAATCCATTGCTGATACCATCTTCCGGCAGAAGATTGACCACTCTGCCCGCAGCTTCTTTCGTCTCACCGGACTCATCCTGATAAGTGATCGCGACCTCACTGCCATAATGCAGCACCTGTCCACGGTTGTTGACCAACAGATAACAGACGTCCACATTCACGATAGTGGCCAGCTCGTTTCCCTCTTTTAAAATATCCCCTTCCTGACAGGCCGTCAGGGATCCGATCACGCCGCTTTGGGAAGCCACGATCGTCGTAGTATCATAATCCCGGGTCATCTGCGCGATCTGCTCTTCCAGCTCCGCAATCTGTTCCTGACGCTGCTCGATCAGGTCCTCATTGTCTTCCTCGTCCTCTTCAATCAAAACCAATGTTCTTTCCTTCAGGCGATCCAACTGCCTCTGCAGACGCTGCAGACCGATGGCGTCCCCTTTGACCCGAATACGGGCAATCGCCTCTCCCGCAGTCACATATTGGTACTGTTTTACCAGATATTCTTCAAAATACGTCGTTCCATAAGTCACCGGGTTTTCCACCGTTTCATATAAGGGATAATAAAAGGAATCACTGCTTGCCGTAAACAAATATTGAAAATCTCCTTTTTCCAAAACAGCGGTAGACTTTTTAACCCGCGTCTCTCCGGATGAAAGCACCTCGTCCCCTTCTTCCAATCCGGATATGATTTGGATATAGGTTCCATCGTTTTTACCCAGGGTAACAGGCCGTGCCTCCACATCCTCTCCCTGTCTGATATAGACATAAGCCTCCGAGCCCTCATAGTGAATGGCATCCAGGGAAAGCGTCAGGGTGGATTCATAGGCCCTGCGGTCATAGACTATGACCGCTTCCCTTCCGACCGCCACCTCGTCTCCCGCATCCAGCAGGGTAAACGTGGTACGCACCGTTTCATTGTTGTAAACCATCTGATTATAGACGGATGTGGGAATGGCCTGATATGCCACCTCGTATCGCACGCCGTCAATCAGGGCATAAATATCCGCCGCCTGCTCCACCGCGGCACTATTGATATAATCACATTTTAAAAGCTTGCGTCCGGAATCCGCCACCGCGACGACCGCGTCTCCACCGCGCACTCTGGATCCCTCTCCCCGGAACGCAGCCACCTCTCCTGACATGGAAGAGGTTAAAATATGCTGATTCTTTTTCTCCAATAACTCCTGCAGCTGGTCCAGCAAATAAGCGTGATCCAATTCATAAAGCCGGGAGCGCTTGTACAGTTCCCGCCTGGCGGTGTCATTCTGGTGCGCCAGAATCCGGTATTGTCCTTCATAACGATGGTGCTCCGCCCACCACTTCTGATAAGCCTGGGACACCACCGGCGCGTTGCCGCCGCTTACATCCCCATCGGACACATTGCCGCCGCTTACGTCGCCGTGGGACACATTACCGCCGCTTACGTCCCCTGAACTCACCGTCTCATACATTTCCGGTTCGATTTCCTCATAGGCAAGCACGATGTCCAGCAGGTTTTCCGCCTGCTCTTCCGGGTCCCTGAGACTTTCCTCCACATTCTCCTGATATTTCAGATAGTCCTCCTCCATGGTGAGAATTCGCTCTTTTAACGCGTCAATGAATTCATCGATGGACTCCGTATTCCCACGGACCAGCACATCCCCTTTTCGTACGGACTGCCCGGGAAAGATTTCATACCGGTCCACGGTCACGTCCAGGGGGAATGCATATTCCTCCGTATAAGGAACCACCACAGCCGGATAAATCTTTACATCATATAATTTTCGGGAAACCACTTTTTCCCAGCCCTCGATCGGCTGCGCCGGCTCGTCCAGGGGAACGTCCTCCCAGGAAGATTCCGTCGTATCCTGGGAAAATACGGCCTGTATACTGGAACTGCATCCGTCCAAAAAAAGAACCGCCGACAGAATGACCATCGGCCATATGCGTTTTGTGATCCGATTCCTGCAACCAAACAGCATACCGATCTTTCCTTTCCTCATTGCAAAATGACCTTTTCCCCTTCTTCCAGGCCGGCGGTAATCTCCACCATGTCATCTCCATACATGCCCGTTTCCACCCATTTCACCTGGCGCATCCCGTCGTCACCCAGACAATAGACAAAGGTTTTGCCATCCGCCCTATGTACCGCGCCCTTGGCAATCCTCAATACCTGATCCCTCTCATCCAGAACCAGCTGTAAAGTCGCCGTAGCCCCCATGTCAATGGTCAGGCCATATTCCTGGTCAAACGCAAATAACATTCGTTCCGTCCATTCGTCCATCCGATAAGGAACCACCTGATATACGCCCTGGTTCTCGCCGTAACCGATTTCCAGGTCCAAAGGCACGTCTTTCTCAAAAAGATCCCGATACTCCATATCGGTGGCGGCGAAAAAGCATTCCGAGTTATCGATCAAGCTCATGATCGTTTCGCCCACTTTGGAGGTTGCCCCCTCCAGATTCTGCCGGATCCAGGACACCGTTCCATTGATCTGGGCGTACACGCCATTCACAGCCTTCTCCTGCAGCAGCTGCTCTAACTCCATGCTGTCCATCTCAATGGCATCCTGATAATCCTCCCGCAGATATTTGTATTTTTCCTGCACCTGAGCGATGGATTCATCCCTTGCCTCATCATCTCCATCCGCCAGATTCGTCCTGTACATATAACGCAGCCATATGGTGGATAACTCATAATTCTCATCCAATTCGGTTTGGTCCAAAAGGATCTGATTTCTGCTCAGGTTATACCGTAGTTCCTTGATTCTGGCATCCTGGTCGTCACTTCCCAATTCCGCCAGCAGCTGTCCCTTTTTCACCGTGTCCCCCTGTTCCACATAGACATGGGTGATTTCACGGCCTCCCACCGCAAAGCTGACATCCTGGGAAACCAGTTGCTGATAGCTGCAGCGGATCTTCCGGGTCAAAACCACATCCCCGAAAGACGCGACCGTCAGGGTATATTGTGTTTTCTGTTCTTCCTGGTCCACGATGACCAGGGAATCCGTTTCCTCCTCCCCGCCCTGGCCGCAGCCTGTTAAAAGTCCCGCCATGCCAAATGCCATCATGAAAACCACCCAGAATTTTTTGAAGCTTCTCATTCTTTTTTCTTGCTCTCTTCCTTTTGGGGCGCGGAAATCACCACTTGCCCATCTTTCATCTCTATTTTCACCTTTTGATCGCTCAATCCCATCTCCGCCAGCATTTCCTTGGGAATCTGGACTCTGCCCGCCTTATCCATGATGGCGTATTCTTCCTGCGTGTCCTCTTTTCTCCAGTCAATATTGCTCTCCTTGAGACGGTCCGCGTATTTTTCCCGCAAAATGCGTTCACTGCTGATCTTCCCATCCCGGATGGCCACCACGCGCTTCACTTTCTTGGACAAGGCCACGTCATGGGTGACGATCAAAATAGTCTGGCCCTGACTGTTCAGCTCTCTGAAAATATCAAAAATGTAATTTGCCGTGATGACATCCACGCTTCCGGTAGGCTCATCAGCCAACAGAATCTTAGGAGAATTGGCCAGTGCAATGGCGATGGCAATACGCTGCTGTTCTCCTCCGGACAAGGTGTTCAGACGGCTGCGCTTCTTGGCGGATAACCCTACCAGTTCCAGCAGTTCCAGCGCCTTGGCCCTGCGATGCCTGCCATGAGACAGATGCATTGGCAGCATGATATTTTCCAGGGTGGACAAATAAGGCATCAGGTTACGGGCGTTATTCTGCCAGACAAATCCCACTGTGTCCCGCTTGTACTTGACCAGCTGCCCCTTGGACATGGTAAACAGATTCTTTTGGTCCACCATAAGAGAACCCGCGCTGGGTTTGTCCAGACCGCCGATCATATTTAAAAAGGTGGACTTGCCGCTGCCGCTGTTGCCGATCAAGGCGGTCAGTTCTCCCGTTTCCACCGTCAGATCCAATCCTTGCAGGGCGAGTACCTCTGTCAGCTTCGATTTATAAATCTTCACCAGGCCGTCCGCCTGAATCATTACATCAGCCATGGTCCCCGCTCCTTTCTTTCCTTCCACGCTTCAATGCTTTTTCCGGCTTCGTTTTTTTCGCCGTGGTTTCCCGCGGCGTTTCCGCCAGTTTCGATTCCGGCGCTTCCGCCGCTTTCGGCCCCGACTCTTCCCCGGCGGTCTCCCGCGGCGTTTCCGGCACACTTCCCGTTGTTGCGTCCGCCGCGGTTCCCTCCAGCGCCTCCTCATGATTCACTTCCGTAACGGACACCTGGGTTCCGTTTTCCAACTCAATCAGGATATCCCCCGCATCCATCAGGCCCGTGTCGTGGGTAGTCATCACGATGGTCACCCCTTCTTTTCTCGTCAGCTCCCACAAAAGTCTCGTAACCTCAGCCGCCATGGCGCTGTCCAATTCCGCCGTAGGTTCATCCGCAAAGATAATCTTGGGATTATGGGCAATGGCCCTGGCAATGGCCACCCTCTGCTGTTCTCCGCCCGACATCTCCATGGGCATATGATTCATACGATTTCCCAATCCCACCATTTTCAGACACTCTTCGACCCGCGCCTTACGGTTCTTATGTTTGCCCGCCATACGCATGGAAAACTCCACGTTCTGAAACGCGTTCAAAGAGGGAATCAGAGACACCGCCTGAAAAACGAACCCCATCTGGGTCCTGCGCAGATTATCCCTCGCCCGCTCGCTCAGCTTTCCAATATCCCTGCCGCCAATCAGCACCTTGCCCTTCGTAGGCGCATCCAACGCTCCCAGAATGTTCATCAAGGTCGTCTTTCCGGAACCGGATCTGCCTTTTAGGATCGTCAGCTTTCCTTCCGGAATCTTCACATGAATGTCTTTCAGCGCTTCAAAGGAGCCTCCCGGCACCGGGAACCTCCGGCCCACATGAACCGCCTCAATCGTTGCGTCCGCGTATAAGTTCTTGTTCTTTCTCATTATTCCTCACCTATCTTCAAGGCTTTCGCCACATTCAGTTTCCAGACAATGACTGCCAACAATAACAGGCAAATCACCATGACTCCGCCGACCACTCCAAACAACCGGAACATATCCCCGCTCTGGATGACCAGCTTCGTAGGCAGCACCTGCTCCGAGGTCCCGAACGCCATCTGCAGAATCGGGACGAACATCCGGGAGGATAGATACCCTATTAACGCTCCTGCCAAAATGGAAAAGCCTCCGCAGAAAATCTGCTCATTGATCAGTAAATGGAAGATTTCCCCCTTGTGCATTCCCTGAGCCCGCAGGATGCCGAACACCATTTCCCTGGATCGGATGGAAAGAATCCAGTAGATCATATAGCCCGTGGCACACAACAGCATCGTCACCAAAAAGCCCATAGTCAGAATGCCATTGGTTCCCTGCATCAAAGGTTCCTCCACTACGTCTTTCAGGTCCGCCTGTTTATCCACATACCGTTCCACTCTCACATCATATTTGTCCAGCCACTCATAAAAGCCCGCCGCTTTTTCACCATCCGTATCAATCCAGACTTCATAGGGGAAAGTCCCCCACGCGTCATTCAATGCCGCAATATTTGCCACGAACAGATACTTGGGCTCCACCTCCAGCTGCCCATCGGGATAAAGCGTCATATCCATCGGAGAGAAGCCCGGCCAATATTCAACGAAATCCAGAATCGTGGCGGTAAACCGTTTGGAATCCTTATTGTAAAGCTGTACCGTATCCCCTATTTTGTATCCCATGACATCGCGCACATAGGAAGAAGCCAGTACGCCATAGGGCTCCAACGCCAGCTCATTCAGATATTCATAGTAGTGTTTTTCCATCAGCCCCTTGGGCATTTCCGTGTTCCGGCCAAATTCCTTGGTCTGGATTCCCATGATCGTGATCGGAACGCCGTTAAAATTTCCGCCGTAAAAATGGGCCTGCGGATCATTAATGACCCGGGTATAAGAATTGATTCCTTCCAGAAACGCATATTTGCCATAATCCGGTTCGGTATAGGTCAGCGCCGCGGCCACTCCCTCATACTGCCATGCGGCGGTGTTGCTCCAGACTTCCTTTACCACCAGATCCGCACCATCCAAATGCGCCGTGTTCTCAAGGGTGTTCTCCAAAATCGTCCGCGCCGCCGTAGCATGATACATCCCCACTGAAATGGACAATATCAGGAAAATCATGATAAAGTGCTGTTTCCTGCCATTTTTACGGTTCTCCATAAAGGAAATATAGGCCGCCGGCTTCCAGAATCGCTGCCCAATGAAATAAATCAGTTGAATGAGCAGGGGCTGCAGGCGCAAAAGCAATAATCCGGCTCCGATAATGAATAGGGACGAGCTGACATAGAACAGCATATCCATCGGCTCCCCGCTCAGGGCACTGGCATAAATCATGTTTTGATTCTCTGTATAAAAATGATAGCCGTAAAGGGAAATCCCCAGACAGATGAAATCCATGCAGCAGATTTCCCACCAGGAATGCTTCAGCCGGGCCTTTTGCTGTTTGGCATTGACAATGCTCAGTCTGCTATGCTTAATCGCAGGCAGCGTGATCATCAGAACGCAGCCCGCCATTGCCGCCGCCGCATACCGAAACACGCTCTCCGTGTATGTAATGGTCAGGGAACGCGTCAGCCGAAACTCCAGAAAGCTTCTGGTAGCCCCCAGGAAACCGGCAAACAGCTTGCCCAAAGGCAACCCCAACACCGCTCCCAGAAGAGTTAAAACCACGCTCTGGGAAAGGTACATCCGGAAAATCTGCAATGCGGAACTGCCCCTGCTCTTGATCACGGAAATCTCATTCTGTTCTACATCATACATCTGGGCCGAAATCATAAAAAGGAACGTTCCCAGCAAAATCCAAATAGGCACCTGCAGCATCAGCAAAAGCGCGTCAATCCGTTCCCGCTTCTGCTGATAGGCATTTAACAGCTGTAGATACGGAGGCTCGGAAAAAATACTTTTGAACGCACCTCTTTCTATCATATCCCTGGTCTGTTCGACCAGGTCATCCACCTGCTCCGCCTCCAGCCTGGTATAATCCCATTGATCATAATAATTGGTCGTAAAATTAAAATCCTTGGAACGCTCTCCGGTAAAATAATCCCGGAAAAGCTCCTCTTTGATCAAAAGCACATTGGACATATCTTCCGGCTTCACCTGCCAATAAACATCATCGGGATCTGCCGCCTCAAAGATTCCCACAACCCTTACGCGCAAGGGATTACCGTCCGGATCCTTGACTTTCGGAAACTCCACTGTCTCTCCCAACAACAGATTGGAATTCACCATACCGGCCTGGCTGATCAGCGCTTCCAGACAACCGTCCTCCCCAAAACCGGATTCCGACCGCATTTCGCCGGACAAAAGACGCAAATGATCCTCCACGTTGGATAAAAACCCGATTCGCAGACCAATCTCGCTGACATCGCTCCGATTCATCAGGGAGACCGCGTCCACTCTGGACGTACAATAATAGCTGATCAAATCCTTTCTGATCAGGCCCAGCTGATTGTCCATATTGCCGATAAACTGCTCGATTCTCAGCACATTGGCGCCGCCGTCCGCCCCCCGGGAGGAATATGCCATCAGATTCATGGCAGGCCAGTCCCCATTTTCGTAAACATATTGATCAAACTGATCCTGCAGCATTCGATTATAAGCGGCAGCACGATACATGGGAAAGCTTATGACCGTGGCGATCAGAAGCACGATACCCAGAAGCAGGCAAATACTCATCCATTTTTTTCGCCATAGCTTAAGCAACATCAATCTGTACATACTTCCATTCCCTCCGTCAGACCATCCAGAACATAGTAATCTCCATTCCCCATGACCGCCAATCCCACAAAGCTGCGTGCTATGATCTCATCATCCTCCACGACCAGCACATAGTTCTGCCCGCCGCGCAGCTTCACCGCGGATTTCGGCACCACCAATACGTCCTCATTCATCAGTTCATAATCCACACCCAATTCGAAACTCATCTGATACCGTTCAATATCCCGATACACATAACCCATTTCCGACAACTCCTGGGAATATTCCCGCAAGGCATCCCGCAGGGCCGTTACATGATCCTCCCGGATGGCTTCCGCCGCCTCGTTGGAAATATGCACCAGGCGAAAGGATGACTGCAGGTCCTCCGAAAGCATTCGGTTGGAGGCATATACACATTTCCCCGTAAATTGAAGCGGCTCTTCCCCGGCCTTGTCGCCGGAGCTCCATTGATAAGTCAGGTTCAGTTCCTTACCGTAAGGCACATCCACATCGATCAGCACATAACAATCCTCTACATTGGCGATTTCCGCTATCACGTGGTCTGTCGGCACAACTCCCTCCGCATAGCAGACATCCATATCCTTATAAATCAGCAGACCGGAATGGGGCGCCACGATCTGTGTCGTTTCATAATCCCCACGGATTTCCCCGATCTCTTCTTCCAACTCCGCAATCGCCTCGCGCTGATTCTCAATTTCTTTTTCGTTCTGTTTCTCTTCCCTTTCCTGATCCTCTTTTATCAGATCATCCAGACGCTCCTTCATTCTCTGCGCCTGAACCTGCAGCCGCTCTAAGGAAGCATCCTCTGACGTCACGCGCACCGTGGCCAGGACCTCCCCTTCCTGTACATAATCATACATATTCTTTTCAAACTGGACAAAAAGCGTCGTGCCATGCTCCACCGGATTTTTCACCTGCCAGGTGACGGGGAAAAACAAGGTGGCGATGGTATCCGTTGAATAAACGTCATGCCGCTTTTCAAGAGTGGCTCTCCTCCTGCCTGTGGTCCAGTTGGAGGACACTTGTACCTCATCCCCATCCGAAAGGCCTGAAACGATCTCCGTATAAACGTCGTCACTCATCCCCGTTGTAACGGCCACGCTCTCATAGCCCTCTCCCTGTCTGCGGTAGACAAAAGTCCCGGACTCCTGATAAAGAGAACGATCCTTGTGTACCGATTCCGACGGTACGGTAAGCACGTCTTCTCTCTCATCCAGGACCACCACGATCTGCACGTAATCCCCTGCCGACAGCTCACCGGCCCCGTCCATAATTTCGAACGTGGTATAGACCGTTCCTCCAGCGGAGCGAATCTTTACTTCCTCTTCTGTAATGGGCTGGTACGCTACCTCATAACGGTCATTATTCACCAGGGCATAAACGTCTTTCGCCCTATGGATCAGGGAACTGCTAATAAATTCGCTTCGAATCAGCTTGTGATTGGGATTGCCTATGGAAACCAGCGTTTCCTGCCTGGCAACCGCCGTTCCTTTCCGCAAAGTACCCATGGGATAGACCGGATAATCATTCCGGAAATGGCTCTCATATTCCAAACTTCGCTGCCTCAGAGCCACGATCTCACCGGCCATGGAAGAACGGACCTCATACTGTGTCTTTTTCCCCAGCAGACGCTGCAGACTGCTCTCCAGATAACTACGTTCCAGCTCATAAAGGGCCTTGCGCTGACTTAACTGCTGCCGCAGGGTGTCATTGCTGTGGGCCAGAATACGATATTGACCATTGAAATTATTATAATACCGCTCCCAGACCTGATAATCCGGATTGAGCACACGCTGCATGGGCTGCGAATCGCCGCCCGAAACGGTTCCACCGGCATTGCCGCCGGAAATATCCGTATCAGACTGTTCCACGTTTCCCGAAGTCCCCGCGTCGGAGGCTCCCGCGCCCGAACCTTGCGCATCTCCTCCGGAAACCACGTAAATATACTGTTCCGGCCACTCCGCCTCCTCATAGCTTGTCACGACCCAACGCAGATAATCTTCCTCTTTTTCCGGCTCCACCAGGCTCTCTTCCACGCTTTCCTGATATTCCTGAAAGGACTCGTCCAAGTCCCGGATCTGTTCCTCCAAAAGCTTAATGGAATCCTCCAGACTTTCCTGATCCGCGGCAAACAACAATTCCCCCTTCGACACGGAATCCCCCGGAAATACAAGAAACTCTCCAATGGAAGCATCGATATCAAAACCGTATTCTTCCGTGTATAGCGCCACCTCTCCCTCAAAACACTCCACATCGTATAGGTTACGGCGCGCCGCTTTCTCCCATTTATAATAAAGACTGACGGGATCCAGGAGTTCTATCCCTTCCTCCTGCGAATCCAACGTCTGCCGGGAAAATACGGGAACAGCCCCGCACCCGGTGAGAAGAAGCGCCATAACCAGCAAGCTGCTGATTTTTTTCAAATTATGATTTCTCCACTCTCTCCTCATCGCAAGATAACCCTCTCTCCCTCTTCCAGACCGGACACGATTTCCACTCTTTCGTTGCCGCTGAATCCAATTTCGATCCACTTTACTTCCCGCAGATTATTTTCACCAAGGACATACACATAGTTCCTGCCATCCGCCTCATGCACGGCCTCCAGAGGAAGTGTAAGAACATCTGTCCGCTCATCCAGGGCAATCCGAATCGTTCCCCAATCACCGGGTTCCAGGGACACTTCGTATTCCTCCGCCAGGGTAAACAACAGGTCATCCCCCCAACGCTCCATCTGGGCGGGCATCAGCAAAAAGTCCTGCTTATTACCCTCATAGGTCATGGTCATGGTGACCGGAACGCCCTCCGTAAAAAGACTCGCGTACTCCCCGCCATCTTCCACCACAAAATAATGCTTTTCGCTGCTCTCAATCTCTATGACGGTCTTATCCTGGATAGAGGAGCTGCCCTTGAGAGCAGGCTGTACCCAAGTGACCGTACCATTCATACCGGCGTAGATCTTCGTATCCTCCGCGGCGTTCCGCAGCTTTTCCAGCTCCAGATTTGCCAGGTCAATCGCGTCCTGACAGTCCTCCCGCTGATAACGATACGCTTGTTGAATCTGGGCAACGCGCTCTTTCAGCGCCCTATCTTCCTCTTCCGTATGATCGCTGTGATAAATATATTGGAGCCATTGTGTGGAAATCTCGTAGTTCTCGTTCAGCTCCGAGGAATCCATTATCAGCTGATTCCTAGCTATTTCGTACTCATACTGGGCAATTCTGTCATCATAACCGCCGTTCACCAGCTCCGCCAGAAGCTGCCCCTTTTTCACAACATCTCCCGTTTCCACATAAACATCATAAACCGTTTTACCGCTGACAGGAAAACCAATTTCCTCACTGTCCGTCGCCTGATACACACAGTCCATCTCTTGTACCAGACTCAGATCCCCCCTGGACACCACCGCCAGATCAAACGCGATTTCCTCTTCCTGATCCAACATGACGATTGCGTCCTCCGCTTCCTCCGACGGCGTACAGCCCGACAAAAGAGCCGCCGCAAAGCACGCCGCCAGAGATAACGCTGCCGCCTTACCGAAGAGACTCTCTAAGATATATCTTTTGCCAACCATGATTCCCTCCTGCCTTACTTATCCACACGGATTCTCCCGTGCAAAAGAATTATGCCGCAAAATCCCTTTCTATTATAAAACAAATCTCGACAGATGTGAAGCGAAATGTTTGTAAGCTCATTTGCACGGTAACGGTACGGGAAACAGCGGAAAGCAGCCGGAAACCGCCGGAAGAAGGCAATAAAAATCCTCTTGACAACCGATAGGCCAATGCTGTATAGTAAACTTCGTAATATGCGCCACGGCGCAATCAACTACATATTCGCTAGGGGAGCGCATCGCTGAGATTGGATTCTGACGGATCCTAACCCTCATAACTTGAACCGGTTAATACCGGCGTAAGGAAGCAAACAGATCTGTTGGCAAGACGATCGTGAAAGGATCTTTCCGCCAATGGATGCACGATGTCGTCCCTCCTCGCTCAAACGAAGGAGGTATTTTTATGCACCTTGTTACACCAGAGGGCGGACTGACCATCCTCGGCTACGTCCTCAGTATTCTGGCCATTCTTGCATTGGTCGTAATCGCCGTTTATTTCATTGGCAGAAAAGAGAAAACCTCAAAGCTTTCCACCAAGCAGCTGGTCTTCTGTGCCGCCGCCATGGCCTTGTCTTATGTGACATCCTACATCAAGGTCATCGACATGCCTTACGGCGGATCCGTAACGCTGTTCAGTATGCTGTTCGTCTGCCTGATCGGCTACTGGTACGGCCCCAGGATCAGCCTGATGACCGGCCTGGCCTACGGGTTACTGCAATTTTTGCAGGATCCTTATATCTTGTCCCCTTTCCAGGTCTGCTGTGATTACATATTGGCATTCGCGTCACTGGGACTTTCCGGACTGTTCTGGAAAAGCAAGAACGGTCTGATCAAAGGATATCTCCTCGGTATCCTGGCGCGCGGCGCTTTTCACACGCTGGGCGGTTATCTGTACTGGAGGGACTATATGCCGGATAATTTCCCGAAATCTCTCACGGCGGTTTATCCCATTGTTTACAACTACTCTTACATCCTGCTGGAAGGCGCGATCACCGTGGTCATTCTCCTGCTCCCTCCTGTGAAAAAAGCATTGGCACAGATCAAAAAAATGGCTGTGGAACCGTAGAAAACCATTGGGCAGGATTGTGGCAAAGAAAAAGGGCACGGCTATGGGCCGTGTCCTTTTTTGCTCTGATACCATAATCAATATCGATTGCCGATAGCCTTAAAACGCTCCAATCAGGATTTGTTGTAAACGCTCCTACGGATCTGCCCGGCCTCCTTTACCTCGGCTTTGAGGGCGAGATTCCGCTAGTTGAGTCCTTTTCGCTGGGCGGCCAGCTTGTTGTATTCCGTTTTCCCTCACCGTACCGGGGCTGCCTGCAAGAGACGGCTTGACAGACTGGCAGTTTAACGCAATGATGGAAAAAGGATATAATCAGTTGAAGCGTGCTCAGTCTGCAAGCAGCCACTCAATTAGATTTTCAGACTTGATCCCTTCGTACGAGTTATCCAACCCCGGTTCAAGCGACAACACAATCTTTTCATAGTTGTCACGTATTTTTTGCAGGGGAGCAAGCTCGCGTTTTCTTACATCCTCACTGTTCATGGATTCTGTCACTTGAATGTATTTCTTCTCATCAGCGGTAGTTGCAATGAAGTCCAGTCGAGTAGACAGTCTCGACACTCCTTTCTCAATTTTATTTTGTGAAAGGCTTGCCTACTGCCCCTCACGGAAC
>CANQNT010000031.1 GCA_947625255.1 uncultured Acetatifactor sp.
AACACAAAAAAATGGTTAGACCTTATAAAAAGAATCTAACTATTTCAGGCTGTTCGATGTTAACTTAATGACATTGCTTCCGTAATACTTACCATAATATTTGCCGTAATAGCCCTTGCCGGTCATGTTGATCTTATTCAGCACACAACCCAGGATACGGCATCCCGTTACCTCCAGCTGCTCTTTAACCCTCTTGGCAAAACGATAACTGATGACTCCGCTCTCGATCACGATAATGGCGCCGTCACAGCACTTGGAGACAATGGCGGTGTCGATCACACTGCCCAGGGGAGGCGTGTCCACAATTATCATATCAAATTTCCTGCGGGCATTCTCCATCATTTCTTTAAATCTGGTATTTCCCAACAACTCCGCGGGATTAGGCGGAACGGGGCCGGAGAAAATCATATAGAGATTATCAACATCCGTGACGCACATAGCTTCCTCCAGGGTAGCCTTGCCCACCAGATAATTGGACAATCCAAATCTTACTTTACCGCGCTTATGCCTCTCGCGCATGACAGACTTGCGCAGGTCCGCGTCAACCAACAACACTTTCTTGCCATTCTGTGCAAAAGAAACCGCCAGTTCAAAGGAAATACTGCTCTTGCCTTCGTTTGGTGTACAACTCGTCAGGCAAATCGCCCGCACATCCGCTCCCGAGAACTCAATGTTGGTACGGAGCGTCTTAAAAGCTTCTTCCGAGCGAAAGTCCAACTCGGCTGTTTTCAACTCTATTTCCTGCATTATTCCTTCTCCTTTGCGTCGGGGTCTTTCTTATCGTTCTTTGCCTTGGCCGCTTCATCCAGATCCACTTCCTCCAATGTATCGTCCAGGCTGCTGGAAGAACGACCTCCACTGCTGCTTCTCCCGGAAGAAGAACTCCCTTTCTTCTTGCCGGAAGACTTCTTCTTGGAATGCTTGTGTTCATCCTGCTCATCGTTGATCGGAATCATGCCCAGAGTGCTGAGGCCCAGATAACGCTCTACATCGTCAGATACCTTGATGGTATCATCCTGCAGATAGCCGATCAAAATCATACCGATACTGATAGCCGCTCCTACCAAGGCTCCGGCCAAAGTCCATAAGGTGATGTTCGGGCTGGAAGGACTAAGCGGGATATCTCCCTCGTCCACCAGATTCACCGCATCCAGATCCATGACGTTCTCCATCATCTCAGACGCCACGTTCCTGACCTCATCCGCCAGAAGCTTGGCCATATAAGGATCACCGTCTTTCACCGTGATAGACACGATTCGTGTGTCAGACTGCGTGGATACACTGACACAATTACTGAACGCCGCGTAACTCACATCCAGATCGTAACGCTCGATCACTGCCTCCAGAACCGCCCTGCACTTGATGATCCCCGCATAGTCTTTCGTCATCTGCGTGCCAAAGTTCAAATCGTTATAGGTAAGGGAGGTCCCTTCATTCTTATTAATAATGTAAACCGTCGTAGTGGACTCAAATTCTTCCGGCAATACAAAATAGCTGACCAAGAATCCTATCACGCCGCATACCAGGGCGGTTATGATGATGATCCACCATCTATGCAGGAGCAATCCTAACAATTCTAGCAAATCAATCTCTATCTCGTCGGATTCATTTGTATTATTTCCCATTCATTTTCTCCCGTCTTCTTATTTTATTTATCTAAGGACGACACGCCAAACGCAGCATCCTCTGCTTTACAACCGTGGACTTCTCCTGTTTCCCACACGCACATTCTACAACAATTTCCGCGCGTTTTCAAAAAGCAATGCATCCACATAATCCTCCGGGTATCTCTTATAAAGATACTCTGCGCATTTTTTTATGTACGGAGCCCTTCGTCCATCGGAATGCGCGTCCGTTGAAACAAAATCGATTAATTGCTCTTTCAGCATCTTCTTCGTATCCGCCTTTGCCCGTCTTCCGGCTTCCCCGATAACGGACGCGGCGTTCACCTGCAATAAGACACCGACCTTGCGCAAGGCCCGGACCATGTCCATATCCTGCATTAACTGCGCATAACGCTCCACGTGAGCGATGACCGGACGATAAATCGTTCCCATGATGCTCCGTATCGCGTTGCGAATATAAATCTTGTCCTCCATGGGATTAAACTCTACCAGAACACAATCTGAATTTCCCAAAGTGATACCGTTTTCCTCCTCTAACTGCTGCAGCACCTCCTCACGGTAGTAATATTCCGTTCCCCAAGAGATACGAATCGGCAAATGGTACTGATCTGCAATGGCCTGCAATTCTTCCGCCTTATGGCTGATCTTCTCCGCAGTGGGACAACCCTTGCCAGGCATATTATGAGGAGTGGCGATAATGGTATCAATTCCCTCTTCTATGGCGATACGCAGCATCCGGACAGACTGTTCCATGCTGACGGAACCATCATCCATCGCCGGCAAAATATGCGAATGCATATCGACAAAACCCATCCCATTTCACCTCTTTTGCTTTTGTGCGCTTTCTCCCCAGACGAACACCAAATCCTATTCCTTTTAGTATATAAAACGCAAACAAACAACATACGACAGCTTAAATCAGCACCGTACATCGACTCTGCACTCTATTATGCCATTGAATACTTTCCTTGTCAATATGGAAAATCTTCTAAAGAATCAAGTTCTTTACATCTCAAATTCATAATTCCCACAAATATGTCTAATTCTGTAAGCAATTTTTTTATTTTACAAGATTTCCCGATAAAGCCGAAGCACATTCTCATAAAAAATCTTATCCACCTCGGACGCATGAAATCCTCCCTTGACCAGAGCCTCTGCCAGTTTCCCCATCCCCTGTGCTCCTGCCAGCTCCTTATGGGTCTCAATTCCATCAAAATCGCTTCCAAGTCCCAGGACCTCAATGCCGCCCACATTGGCAATATGCTTGGCATGGGCCACGATGTCCGCGATCGAACCCGGATTGGGAACGCCCGCCGGCTTCTGTATGAGGAAATCCGCGCAGAAATTCAGGCCCATCACGCCTCCCTTGTTTGCCAGTGCACGGATCATGTCGTCGGTAAGATTTCTGGCATGAGGGCAAATCGCCCGGGCGTTGGAATGGCTTGCAACGAAAGGCTTTGTGGAATTGTCCGCCACGTCCCAGAAACCGGCGTCAGACAAATGAGACACATCCGGAATCATGCCCAGCCGTTCCATTTCTCCGAGAAAAATCTTTCCCGTCTCCGTCAATCCGTCCGACACATTGGGCGTGTTCCAATAGCACAGGGCCAAATGGCGCAGTTCCTCCTCTTTTGCGGAATATTCTTCATCCGTCCGACCGCTTTCCCGAAGCTCCTTTAACTCTTTCCCCAGGGTGCGGACCTTACGTCCCAGCTCCGGATTCATATTGGGTGAAGCAAGTTCGTTGGGATAATTCCAGGTGAAAGTCATCATCCGGACTCCCATCCCATACAACTCCCGCAGCTTTTCCAGGTCCCCCTTACAAACCGCTCCTTCCTCCACCGTCAGAAGCGCGGACAACTTGCCCTCCGCCCGGTTGCGCTCGATATCCCGATAGCAATGCACCGGAGAGATAAGATCCCGGTTCTGCTCCATTTCCGCCCGATAGACCTCGTAGAGCTCTTTTACATGTACCCAGGGATCCTCCACTGACTCCAAATGAACGAACAGGGCAAAGTTCTGCAGCAGGTATCCATTGTCTTTCAACCTCTCCAGGTCAATGTGCAGCGTGTTCTTCCGCAAATGGACCTCTTTTCCCTTATGGGCGTACTCCCACAACTCCGAAATCGTATCGCAATGCATGTCGATCGCGTTCGTTCTTCCTGCCATTTCGATTTACCTCCGTTGATTCTCTGTGCCGCGGTTCCAGTGCTTTATTGCCGCGCCGTTCCCGCCACCGCACAAAAGAGGAAGCCGGGGGCTGGATGCTTCCGGTCTTCCTCTTCTTTATCTTATGCAATCTTTTTGTATTTGTTCCTGATTTTTATTTCTCCCGTCCCCGTACGGCGAAATCAACACCCGTCTCGGAGGGGATATCCTCGTCAAACTTGTAATCCTTACCCGGCAAAATCGCGTTCAATAGGATACCTACCAGCGCGCCTACCGCAAGACCGGAAAGGCTGATGGTCAGTCCTCCCACCTGGAAACCAACCGAACCGGCCGAGCTATAGTTGATACCGATGGACAACACCAGAATCATCGCGGCGATAATCACGTTGCGGCTCTTGGAGAAGTCAACCTGAGTCTCCACGATATTACGGACGCCGACGGCGGAAATCATCCCATACAATACCAGGGAAACGCCGCCTCTGGTAGCTTCAGGCATACAACCGATAATGGCCGCGAACTTCGGCGAGAATGAGAACACAATGGCAAGTACCGCGGCAATTCTGATGACCAACGGATCGTACACCTTTGTCAGGGACAACACGCCCGTATTTTCACCATAAGTGGTGTTGGCCGGAGCGCCAAACAGGGAAGCCAGAATGGTAGCCAGTCCATCGCCCAACAGTGTACGGTGCAGGCCCGGATCCTTGAAGTAATTGACGCCAACGGTAGAGGAAATCGCGGAGATGTCTCCGATATGCTCCATCATGGTGGCCAAAGCGATTGGCATGATCATCACGATCGCGCTGACCAGAGTAGAAGTATCGCCTCCAAACAAGACAGACAATCCCGTCTCATTCCAATGAACCGGGAGTCCTACCCACCGGGCCTCCGCCAGCTGCGTGAAATCCACACGCCCCAACAGTGCCGCTGCCAGGTAAGAACCGATCACTCCGATAATGATAGGCACAATCTTGACCATTCCTTTTCCCCAGATATTGCAGGCCACCACCAGAACAATGGCAACCAGGGCGATGAGCCAGTCAGTGGCACAGGAATTGATCGCCGACTGGGACAAGGTCAGACCAATGGCAATAATGATCGGGCCCGTAACGATGGGCGGGAAGAAGCGCATCACCTTGCCGGTTCCAAAGACCTTGATCAACCCGGCCAGAACCAGGTACAGAAGTCCCGCACAGGCCACGCCGACACAGGCATAAGGAAGCAGTTCCGGATGCAGCTGACCATCGATCATGGAGACCGCCTGATAACCGCCAATGAAAGCAAAGGAAGAACCCAGGAATGCCGGTACCTTGCATTTTGTCAGTAAATGAAACAGCAATGTGCCCAGTCCCGCGAACAACAGGGTTGTGGATACATCCAGTCCCGTCAAGATAGGAACCAGGATCGTCGCCCCGAACATTGCAAACATATGCTGCACACCCAGTATCATAACCTTGGGCGCTCCAAGCGTCTTAGCGTCATAAATACCCTTTTCTCCAAGGGTTACCTGAGGTTTCTTTTGTTTGTCACTCATGATGTTCTCCTTCCGCATTTTATGAATAGATTTGTGATCGTTCAGGGGCCGCAGCCCTTATCTATCATAAACGCCGAAAGATTATTCGTCAAGTACAACCGCGTGTTCTTTCAGAAAATCTTTCCAGATCGGAATATATTTCGCTTTAAGATGCACGCCGTCCGAGGTATAGTCCTTGATCATTCCGCCGTCTTCATCACAGATCAATGGATTCACATCCAGATAATAGGACTTCACGTTGTCCGCCATATTTGCGATTCCCTCATTGCGCGCAACAATTCCCTCATTATTAATGTAATCCCCCTTGTTGGAACGATCCGTGGTCACCTTGATGATCGCCTGAAGATAAAGGATGGCATCCGGCTGCAGCTCCTGCAGGCGCGTTACCACTTCCTGATACTTCGTCAGGAACCGCTCCAGATCACCGGTTCCCATTTCATTGATTCCCACCATCAAATAGATCTTGGCGAACTGCCTTTCGCTCAGCGCTTCCTCCACGGTAATCTTGCCCCGCTCGTCTCCCGTTTCCACAATTTCAGCGGTCAGCAGATTAAAAATCGTAAGACCCTTGGAGGCATAAAAGGTGGCGACATCCAACAACCCCCCATATTCATACAGGCCAACCGTCCTGGAATCCCCGATAAACACCGCATCCGAGAAGTAATCATCCTCTACCGTGGCATAAACCACATCCTCCGGATTACGATACGTTACCTCCGGCGGCGCCTCGCTCTCCTGCGAGTCCCCTTCTTGTTCCGGGCCCTGAAAATCCACTTCCTCGGATTGTTCCCCGGAATCATCCTCCTCTCCGGATGGTCCGTCAGACAAATTCGATTCTCCGGATGATTCGTCAGTCAAATCCGATCCTCCAGGGGCATCACCCTCTCCATTGCCAGACGGAACTTCCCCGGGATTCTCTCCCTTTTCCGCCAGCAAATCTTCTTCATCCCGGGGGCCGCCGCTTTCCCCGGAGACTACCCTGGCCAACCATTCTCCTGCTTCCCTGGCCGGACGCGCGGCATCCGCCCACGAATGGGTAGCCGTCATCACCACCGCGCCGCAGACCAGGAAAATACCCAGAAAGGACCATTTTTTCAACCACATAAAGCCTCACCTCATCTAACCGCCGCTTCTGCGTCCTAAAAGTGGAAATAGGTAAAGATATTCTCACCCTCTACGATGATTCTCCAGACGCAAACCCAAAACAGCGTTCCCAGAGCCACCATCCCAATCAGGCGGTCTTTCAATATCCCGTAAAGCTTTCTGACAAGCGGCGTACAGGCCACAAAGCAGATCAGCAGCAGTCCGCCATAATCAGACAGAACGCTGTACCAATCCCTGGCATACACGTTAATTCCCTGAACAAAACCGAACATCCGTCCCAGATAAACCTCCAGCTGCGACAAGTCCGTAATCTCGAAGCACATCCAGGTTACCGGGATTACCGCCCATAAGTACAGCCTGGGCAGCACCCGCAGTTTAGGCATCCACTTCAGGCGGCCCAGCTGGCGCTCAAACACGATCAGCAGCCACAGGCCAAGGCCCCAAACCAGGAAATTCAACGTCTTCCCGTGCCAGAGCGAGGTCAGCACCCATACCACCAGCAAATTCAAAATCGTGCGTCCCTCGGTTCCACGATTGCCTCCCAGGGGAATATAGACATACTTGCGGAACCATCTGCCCAATGTCATATGCCATCTGCGATAGAAATCCCGCACCCCCAGGGCCATATAGGGTTCCTTAAAATTCTCCGGCAATTCAAAGCCGAGCATACGCCCTAACCCAATCCCCATCAGGGAATAACCATAAAAATCAAAATAAAGCTTCAGGGAATATGCCACTGCCGCCAGCCAGGCCAGGGGCGTGGAAATACTCTCAAATCCCGTTGTCTGCACCTGCGTCCACAAAATTCCCACGCGATCCGCCAAAAGCACTTTCGACACAAGCCCCATGATAAAGACCTTCAGGCCTTCCTGAATCCCCTCCGCCGTAAATTCCCTGCTTTCAAGCTGGGCCGAAACCTCCGAATAATAGACAATCGGCCCGGAAATCAATTGTGGGAACATGGAAATGTAAACGGCAAATTTAAGAAAGGACATTTCCCTGCGAATTTCCCCTCGATACACGTCCAGCAAATAAGAGAGAACCTGAAACGTATAAAAACTGATTCCCAGCGGAAGCTCCAATCCCCCCGGCGCGAACTTAAACAATGCCAGCATCCCCACATTCCCTATGATCGCCGCCGTCAATAATGCCTTTCTTTTCTTTCGTACTTTCCTGTGTCCCTCTCTTCGCCCTACCAGATATAACCCTATGAAATAATTCACCCCCATTGACAACAACAATAAAAGCAAGGAATGGGGATCCCCTAACGTATAAAAAATAATACTTCCTATCAAAAGCGTCAAATTTCGACACGACTTTGGCGTTATTCCATAGAGCACCAGAAAAATCGGGAGAAAGTACAGCAGGAACTTTATGCTACTAAATACCAAAATATATCACATCTCTCAATCTATTTTACACGGGACACCCCGCTGCAAACCGAACCGTTACCAATAGTTTATATGCTATCCGACAAGAATACAAGTTAATTTTTCTTAAGTTTAACTTACCATTTATTACAAAATTGACAAGGCTTGTAATAATTTGGTCTTGTTTTTTACGGTCCGATCCTTTATAGTGGATAGTAAGGAAATGTGCGGAAATGCGAGACCGACCGCGGCCGCCGCCACACTATGCCAACGAAAGGGAAACGAGATTATGAAAGAACAACTTTACACCATCCCCCTGAACGATGCCGTCAATGCCCGGGACGAATGCCCCTTTTGCTTTATCGAGCGCAACGTGGAACAAGACCTGATGGATTTCGTGCTGGGTTCCGGTTCCTCTTATATGGAAGCGGACATGAGAGATCTGACGGACAAGGCCGGCTTCTGCCGGACGCACTTCAAGAAGATGTTCGACTATGGCAATACCTTAGGCAATGCCTGGATCCTCAAAACCCATTACAAAAGAATGATCAAGGAAATGGAACAACAATTCGCTTCTTTCCGTCCGGGCAAAACCACTCTCAAGGATAAGTTCCGTAAAAACGTCCAGAGCAGCAACCCCATCGGTGTCTGGATCACGGAAAAGGAACAGTCCTGCTATATCTGCGACCAGTTCAAGAGCACCTATGCCCGCTACCTGGACACTTTCTTTTACCTTTACCAAAACGATGAAGATTTCCGCCGCAAGATCAAGGAAAGCAAGGGCTTCTGCCTGCCTCATTTCAAGGATCTGTGCGAGGCTGCCGACGTAACCCTGCCGGACCGTATGAAAGAGGATTTCTACGGATGCGTGCTTCCCCTGATGCGCGACAATATGAACCGCATTGCGGAAGACGTATCCTGGCTGGTGGAAAAATTCGACTACCGCAACAAGGACGCGGACTGGAAGAATTCCAGGGATGCCATCCAGAGAGGCATGCAGAAACTAAAAGGCGGCTATCCCGCGGATCCGCCCTACAAAATGAACAAATAGGGGGCCGCCTTCGGGCACCCCCTATCTATATACCAGTTCTTTCATCATTCCAAGGTACTCCTCAATCTCCGCAGTCAAAAGCTCCGGCTGAAAAGATCCGTCCCGGAAACGTTCCGTCATCAATCCCTTAACGGTCAGATCCATCATCTTGCGCAGCTTGATCCAATCGACTCCCCGCGGAAGCCTGGTCAGGTCTGTCTGGGAGTAGGCAATATCATACGCCTCCAACAGAAGCGGACGCTTCGCCGCGATGGCCATGATCGCCTCACTGCTGCTTTCCTGATGGGCGCGGTCCAGAAACATCTGCATATACGGATAACCCTTTAAGGCGCTCATCTTGGCCCGCTCAATCTGCTTCATCAGTTCAAACAGCTCATGCTCCCCGGGATCCACCATGTCCCGCAGCTCCAGCATCATAAAGCGCGCACTGTACTCATACACAAAAGCATAGGTCCCCTGCTTGCTCTCAAAATAGTGAAACAAAAGTCCTTTACTGATTCCGGCTTCTTTCACAATCTCGTCCGTACTGGCGTGACGATATCCCTGCGTGGCGAACACCTTTAACGCGCCATTGATCATCCGGTCCTGCTTTTCCCGCTTCAATTCAAAAAAACGATCATTCATCTTCCGTAACCCCGCCTTGCTTTCACAATCCCGCCTACCTTGTTTTAAGTTTATCACATACAAGAAGGTTAATCAACGCAATAATTTTCCAATTATAAAAATTTTTATGGTAAATTTTTTCAAAAAAATAATACATATTCTCTTTTCATTTTCACAAAATAGTATTAATATAGTAGTATGAAATTGGATTTTCGAAAGGAGTAACCCCATGTCCAAAAAATTAAGCAAAATTCTACTCTTAACCTCTGCCGTCAGTGCTGCCGCCGTGGCTGCTTTTTATATCCTCAAGAAAAAGGATATCATTTCCGTGGAGGTGAATAACGATGAGGATGACGATGAGGAGTTTCCCGATGACCTGGAAGAGGATACCGAAACTCCCCGCAATTATGTCTCCCTGAACACCGAACATACGGATGGCGCCGCCGAAACCGTGGCGGAAAAAGCAAAAAACGCCGCACAGGCCGCGGCGGAAAAGGCGGAAGACGCCGCCGAAACCGTGGCGGAAAAAGCAGAAAGCGCCGCACAGGCCGCGGCGGAAAAGGCGGAAGACGCCGCCGAAACCGTAGCGGAGAAAGCGGAAAGCACTGCCCAAGCAGCCGCTGAAAATGCCGTCAGGAAAGCGGAAGCGTTGAAAGATTCCGTAGAGGACACGAAAGAGTTTCTGGATGAAAGCATAGAGGAATTCTTTGACGATGACGGCGATGAAAGAATTCCCTCCGAAGAATAAAAGCTTCCGTTAAACAGGAAGATGATGAAAGTTGCATGGTCATAAAGGGAGGACATTCTCCCTTTATAACCATGCTTTTTTTAACAAATCCATTCCCTGTCGGATTTGTTCTTCGCTCAAGCCGCCATATCCCAACAGTATGGTGGCTTTTTGCGTGGGATTGCTTTGAATAAAGCTGTCCGACATCCCATAGACTTTGACTCCCAAATCCCGCGCGCCGGCAATCAATTCTTCCTCCGTCCGTCCATCCCGGGCCGTCAGCAGAAGATGCAGACCCGCGTTCTCGCCTGATAGACAGAACGCTTTCTTAAACGGCTGCAAAAGCTCCAACAACAACTCGTGTTTTCCGCGATAAATCTTCCGCATCTTGTTTAAATACCGCTCAAAGTGACCGTTCTGAATAAATTCGTTTAAAATTCTCTGGTCGATCCTCGACACCGTGGTGGAATAAAAAAAGCATTCTTTCCGATAGCGTTCCAGAAGCCGCTCCGGCAGCACCATATAGCTGACGCGGATGGCCGGGGCGATGGCCTTGGAAAAGGTCCCGATATAGATTACCTTTCCCCGTCTGTCCGAAGCCTGCAGGGAAGGAATGGGCTTGCCCCGGTAACGGAATTCACTGTCGTAATCGTCCTCGATCAAATATCTGGATTCCTCTCCGTCCGCCCAGCGCAAAAGCTCCGCCCTGCGCCCGATGGGCATCACAGTACCCGTGGGAAACTGGTGCGAGGGCATCACATAAGCCGCCGTCACATTTTCCGACTCCAGTCCGGCAGCACTCATCCCGTTTTCATCCATGTCCACCGCCACAATCGTATAGGCGAAAGATTGGAAAATCCGATAAGCTCTTTTATAAGTGGGATTCTCCATGGCGATACGCACATGACGGCCCAGAATCTTTTCCAGCAAGAGCAAAAGATAGTCATTTCCGGCTCCCACGATAATCTGTTCCGGGCTGCAGTTCACTCCCCGGGAAGAATGCAGATACCGGCTGATGGTGGTCCGCAGCACCAGATCCCCCTGGGGCTCTCCCTGGGCAAACAGGCTGCTGTCGCTCTCACTTAATATGTTCTTCGTAATCCTCATCCACACGTTAAACGGAAAAGCGCTCATGTCAATGGCATGGGGCGAAAAATCATACTGTACGCTCTTCCGGCTTTCCACTCCGGACACAGCCCCCTCTTCCGCCTCTTGCCCGTTCCTGTAATCATTCCCGCCATTCTCGGATGCGAACCCGGCACTTCCCGCGGAACGATTTCCCTTGTCAGCGGATACCGGCCCGCTTGCAGTCCTCCGTTCCACGTCTTCCAACCGAAACAGTTCATCCATTTTACAGACAAAATACCCCCGGTAAGGGCGAGACTCAATATATCCCTCGCTAAGCAGCTGTCCATAGGCAGTATCCACGGTGCTGCGCGCCACCTGCAAATATTCCGCCATGGAACGAGTGGAGGGAAGCCTCTCGCCCGTCAGAAGCTTCCCCTCCCTGATTTCCCGCTTAATATGCTCGTAAATCTGCTCATACAGATGCTTTCCTCCATCCATATGAAGCTGAATCGTCATATCATACATAAAAATATCCTCTTCTTTACACTGGATTCCGCCGTTATCCTACGCCCATAGCGGCCGCCTTTCCTCCAAGCCGCGTACCGCTTTCCGGACGCAACAGCGCACCGTCTCCGAAGGTCCCGCTTACTTCGGCAGCGTATAAGAGCTTTTCAGCGACACAATGCGGTTGAATACCAGCGCGTCCGGCCTGGAATCCCTGGCATCCACACAGAAGAAGCCTTGTCTGACAAACTGGAAACTGTCGTAAGCCTTGGCCTTCGCAAAGGCAGGCTCCAAATAACAATGCTCCAGTACCGTCAGCGAATCAGGATTCAGATTCAGGCTGCCGTCCTCGTTGTACACGCCCTTTTCCTCGTCGATAATATTCTCATAGAGGCGCACCCGGGCCGTGATCGCATGGGCCGCGCTGACCCAGTGAATCGTGCCCTTGACCTTGCGGGCATTGAAGCCGCTGCCGCTCCTGGTCTCGGGGTCGTAGGTACAATGCACCTCTACCACCTTACCGTTTTCATCCTTGACACAGCCGGTACAAGTGACAAAATAAGCGTTCATCAGGCGTACCTCATTGCCCGGGAAGAGGCGGAAATACTTCTTGGGAGGCACCTCCATAAAGTCCTCTCTTTCAATATACAGCTCCCTGCTAAACGGCAGAGGCCTGGAGCCCAAAGCTTCATTTTCCAGATTATTGGGCGCATCCAGCCATTCCACCTGGCCGGCGGGATAGTTGTCGATGATCAGCTTCACCGGATCCAATACCGCCATCATACGAGGCTTCTTCGCTTTTAAATCCTCACGGATACAATACTCCAGCATGGCATAATCCACAGAAGAATTGCTCTTGGACACGCCGCACAGGTCTACGAACATCTTAATGGATTCCGGAGTAAAGCCCCGCCTGCGCAGGGCGGCAATGGTCACCAGCCGAGGGTCGTCCCAACCGTCCACGATTCCATCCTCCACCAACTTCTTGATGTAGCGCTTGCCCGTCACCACGTTGGTCAGATACATTTTGGCAAATTCAATCTGCCTGGGCGGATGGGGGTATTCCAGCTCCCGCACTACCCAGTCATACAAAGGCCTGTGGTCCTCGAACTCCAAGGTACAGATAGAATGGGTGATTCCTTCAATGGCATCCTCGATGGGATGGGCGAAATCATACATGGGATAGATACACCACTTGTCCCCGGTATTGTGATGGGTCATATGAGCCACCCGATAGATCACCGGATCGCGCATATTCATATTGGGGGAAGCCATGTCGATGCGCGCGCGAAGCACCTTTTCTCCATCCGCGTACTTTCCGGCCCGCATTTCCTCGAAAAGCTTCAGATTCTCTTCCACGCTGCGGCCACAGCTAGGATCATCCCTGCCGGGCTCCGTAAGAGTTCCTCTGTATTCCCGGATCTGATCCGCGCTCAAATCGGACACATAGGCCTTGCCCTTTTTAATAAGCTTCACAGCGCCCTCGTACATCTGCTCAAAATAATCGGACGCAAAGAACAGCCTGTCCTCCCAGTCCGCTCCCAGCCATTGAATATCCGCCTTGATGGATTCCACGAATTCCGTTTTTTCTTTGGTGGGATTCGTGTCGTCAAAACGCATATTAAACTTGCCGCCGTACTCCCTGGCCAGCCCATAATTTAAAAGAATACTCTTCGCGTGACCGATGTGCAGGTATCCGTTAGGCTCCGGAGGAAAACGAGTATGCACCGTGTCATACACCCCTTCCGCCAGGTCCTTGTCAATAATCTGTTCTATAAAATTGCGCGAAGCCTTTTCCTCACCCTTATCTTCCGAGATTTCTTCAGCTACCTTTTCCTTCTCACTCATAAGAACTTTCCGCCTTTCCTTTCCGGTATCAAATATGCTTTATCTTAACACCAAATACGCCGTCAGGCAAGCTTTTTTTCGAAGAGTCCCTCCGTCATTCTTGCAGAAGACTTCCCGCCCCAATCCCGCTTCCCGATCCCTGCCAGGGCCAGGCATCCCGGGGAAGGACGGCGAAAAATTCTCACCAGGCCTGCCGGTCATCTGATCCTTAATGATGGAACAGGCGGATTCCTGTAAAGGCCATCACCATGTGATACTTATTGCAGCAGTCGATCACCGCGTCATCCCGCACGGAACCGCCGGGCTGGGCAATGTATTTCACGCCGCTTTTGT
This sequence comes from uncultured Acetatifactor sp., assembly GCA_947625255.1. GTDB lineage: Bacteria > Bacillota > Clostridia > Lachnospirales > Lachnospiraceae > Acetatifactor. Next base: position 13,937 of record CANQNT010000031.1, read on the forward strand.
GTGCCCGCTCGATATTGTCAGAGAACGGAAAGAACGCGTCGGATCCCAGCGTCACATCCTGCAACCCGTCCAGCCAGGCCCTCTTTTCCTCTCTGGTGAACACGGGAGGTTTTACCTTGAACGTCTTTTCCCAGACGCCATCCGCCAGCACATCCATATATTCCTCGCCGATATAGAGATCGATGGCGTTGTCTCTGTCGGCACGGCCGATTTTATCCAAAAACCGCAGATTCAGGACCTGAGGCGCCTGACGGAGATACCAGTTGTCCGCCTTCTGTCCGGCCAGTCTGGTACAATGAATACGGGACTGCTGCCCCGCGCCAATACCGATGGCCTGACCGCCCTTGACGTAGCACACCGAGTTGGACTGGGTATATTTCAGGGTGATCAGAGCAATCTTCATATCGATGAGGGCCTCCTGGGGAAGCTCCTGATTCTCCGTCACAATATTGGACAACAGGCCGCCATTGATATCCAGCTCGTTTCTGCCCTGCTCAAAGGTGATTCCGAACACCTGCTTTCGCTCCACACAGGCAGGCTTGTACGCGGGATCGATCTCGATCACATTGTAGGCGCCCTTTTTCTTCGCCTTCAAAAGTTCCAGGGCTTCCGGCGTATAACCGGGAGCGATCACACCGTCAGACACTTCCCGCTTGATCAGGCGGGCGGTATCCACGTCGCACACATCGGACAACGCGATAAAATCGCCAAAGGAGGACATTCTGTCCGCTCCTCTGGCCCTGGCATAGGCACAGGCCAGCGGGGAAAGCTCTCCCAGATCGTCCACCCAGTAAATTCTTGCAAGCGTCTTATCCAGAGGAAGCCCTACCGCGGCCCCTGCAGGGGATACATGCTTAAAAGAAGTGGCGGCAGGAAGCCCCGTGGCCTCCTTTAATTCCTTGACCAGCTGCCAGCCGTTAAAAGCATCCAGGAAATTAATATATCCGGGTCTGCCGTTCAGCACGGTTACGGGCAAAGCGCCTCCATCCTCCATATAAATCCGGGACGGCTTCTGGTTCGGGTTGCAGCCATATTTTAACGGAATTCCGATCTGATGCTTGTTCAGGATTCTGGTCCGATAAGCGCCGGTGGCAATGTCAATAAAGCGCACGAACAGGGAAACCTTATTCTCCTCGTTCAGACTGGTCCACAACAGGCGGGTAAACGCATCCAGGTCATCCCCGATTTCCACCGGCTTCGGCTCTCCCTCAAAGCTGGGCAGAGGGTTTCCATCATGCATATAAGTGTGAATAAAATGACCCTCTCCCGCAAGGGGCTTATCGTAAGTATAGGTATAACGGTTACAGCAGGCCGGATCCCCGCGGTCACTTTTCAGAATGGACATGGCGTAGGAATAGACGCCGTTCTCCACATGAAGCACACCCGAGATCCGGGGCGTAAAGTTAGGACCGTCCGGCTCGAATTCACGGCTCCTTAAGGACTGCTCAAAGGTCAGTCCCTTTTCCAGGCCCTCATAAATCGTATCCGTCTGATCCCCGTTGGTCACGATGGTATCCGCCCCCAGCACTCTCACCGGCGCGTAAATGATCAGACTGGGATCCTCCAGCTTGGAGGGATCATAAGCCTCCGTGCGGATTCCCTCGCCCTCCACCGCAAAAATGCGGTTGCGGCTGTTGGAGCTTCTGCCCATAATGAAATAAGCCGTTACGGCATATTTCCCATCGGCGGAACGTCCGATGACGATGCCCCGCCCGGGATAGGTGTTGGTAGATAATTCCTTCTGCAAAGATAATGTGCTCATAGTCGTTTTCTCCTTGTTTTGTTTATTTTGCCGGTATAAATTCCAAATGTGGCATTTCCCGCGCCATCCTATTGGAAATATGGAATATGACGCTTTCCTGAATATGCTGAAAAACCGCCCGGGCATAGATGCGTCTTCTGCATCTTGCCCAGGCGGTCGGCTTCCAATACGATTACACTCCCTGTGGGTTCCCCCACCGCAGCCAGGCTGTTTTCCGCCAGTCGTGTAATTTCTTCTCTCTTATCTGTCATCCACGCTATAATTCGGCGCTTCCTTAGTGATATGAATATCATGCGGGTGACTCTCTTTCAGGGACGCGGCGGAAATCTTGATAAATCTGCCGGTGGTCTTCAAGGTCTCGATATCCTTGGCCCCGCAGTAGCCCATGCCGGAACGCAAGCCCCCTAACAGCTGGAAGATGGTATCTTCCACGCTGCCCTTGTACGCCACACGTCCTTCTACTCCTTCGGGTACCAGCTTCTTGGCGTTCTCCTGGAAATAGCGGTCCTTACTGCCGTTTTCCATAGCCGCAATGGAACCCATGCCACGATAAACCTTGTACTTTCTTCCCTGGAACAATTCATAGTCCCCCGGGCTCTCCTCACAGCCCGCGAACATACTGCCCATCATGCAGACATTGCCGCCCGCCGCTATGGCCTTGGTAATGTCTCCGGAATACTTGATGCCGCCGTCCGCGATGATCGGGATCCCATATTCCCTGGACACACTGTAGCAATCCATGATCGCCGTAATCTGCGGCACGCCGATGCCCGCCACCACACGGGTGGTACAAATGGAGCCGGGTCCGATCCCCACCTTGACCGCGTCCGCACCGGCCTCGATCAAAGCTCTTGTGGCATCCCCGGTCGCCACGTTGCCCGCGATCACCTGCAGTGTCGGGTACTTCTCCTTAATCATGTGGACGCAATTAATCACATTCTGGGAATGACCATGCGCGCTGTCCAGAACCACCACGTCCACCTTGGCGTCCACAAGGGCCGCCACACGATCCAGCACATTGGCCGTAATGCCCACCGCCGCGCCGCATAACAGTCTGCCCTGTTCATCCTTGGCGGAAAGAGGATATTTAATGGTCTTCTCAATATCCTTGATGGTGATCAGGCCTTTCAGATTAAAGTCATCATCCACGATAGGGAGCTTCTCTTTTCTCGCCCGGGCCAGAATCTGCTTTGCTTCCTCCAGCGTGATGCCTTCCTTGGCCGTGATCAGTCCCTCACTGGTCATGGATTCCTTAATCTTTTTGGTAAAATCCGTTTCAAACTTCAGATCACGGTTCGTAATGATTCCTACAAGCTTCCGCCCCTCCGTAACAGGCACTCCCGAAATACGGAACTTCGCCATCAGGGCATCCGCGTCTGCCAACGTATGCTCAGGAGTCAGGGAAAACGGATCGGTAATGACCCCGTTCTCCGAACGCTTTACCTTGTCCACTTCCTCAGCCTGCGCTTCAATGGACATATTCTTATGGATGATTCCGATACCGCCCTGCCTCGCCATCGCGATTGCCATCCGGTGCTCGGTTACCGTGTCCATCCCCGCGCTCATCATCGGTATATTCAGCTTAATCTCCTTTGTCAGATATGTGGTCAAATCTACCTGATTCGGAATCACCTGAGAATATGCCGGAACCAACAGTACGTCATCAAAAGTAATGCCTTCACCTATAATCTGTCCCATCTTCTATCCTCCTGTTTGGCACTGTCTTTCATGTCGCTACAGTTCACTCGGCGCCATTGGCGAAGTCACGCATACGCATACGCGCTCCCCGCCGCTTCACAGCCGCATTCGCCCATGTAATGGCACACCCTGCGTCCTCGCAGCACAGACCTTTTATGTGTTCTGTAGAGTGTATCAGAATTCGGCCAGGATGTCAACATGAAATTCAGTCTGTAAATACCTTTCTGGGAGAGGCATTCTTCATCAGCTTTACCAAAGCCTCATTGGGACTCAGAATCACTTTCTCCCCGCCCTCATAATACATGACATAACGCTTGTCCGGCTTCAGCTCCTCGCCAACGCTGTAATCCGAAACTTTCTTGTTGTTCCGATTCTTGAAGTTATCGAGGTGATAGGAATGAATAGGGCCAAACGCCTCCATGCGGTCCAGGGAGTATGTGGCCACCCTTTTTCTGCGGGTCTTCGCCATCACCTTGTCCACCGACAGCTCTTTGTCCACATACAGATATTCAAACTCCAGATCGGTAAACAATTTCACCAGATACGAGCCGATTCCTGCCGCCACGGTCAATAAGAAAAAGATGATTCCCAAACCCGTCAGCAAAGCCAGAATGAAAAATATGACCGCCAAAACGATCAAAAACACCCGCAAAATTTTCCAGATCACAGACTGCTTCTGCTTAACAAGGCACTCCAAATACGCATCACTCATACTCAATACCTTTCCTTTTCTTTGTAAAATTCTTTTTAAAGCTTTCTCGCAACTCCAGGGTCGTCTCCAGACAGCCCTGAAACCTCTTTCTCTACCATGATATAACATCCTGCGCCAACTTGCAAGAAGCATTTTTACCTTTGCCTCAATATAATGATGTGTGCTGATTTATCATTTTTTTATACTCTGCTTAGACAAGATTCATTGACACGGGCTTTCTTTTTCATTATGATAGGAAAAAGAAAGGAGTGTTTCAGCTATGCCTGTAATGGATGAATTTCGAGAGGAACGGGAGGCCCTCAAGCATGGCACCCCCAAGCAAAAATGGCAATATTTTAAAGATTATTACCGGTGGCCCGTTATCGTCGGCGTCATCGTAGTGATCATGGTAATTTCCCTGATCCGGCAAATCGTGGTCAAAAAGGACGAGGCCCTTTATGCCGTGTTCCTAAACTGCTATACGACAGAAGAAGCCAGCGCGGATTTGCTTGAAGACTTTTCCACAACGGCAGAAATCAACACTGACAAGGCGGAAGCCGTCATCGATAGTTCCCTGGTCCTGACGGATGATTTCAACGATTCCACCTCCTACCTTACTCTGCAGAAGATGACCGTTTATTTGGCCTCCAGGCAGATCGATGCCCTTGCTGCAGACATCAACACATTTAACCACTATGCCTACAACAAAACCATGAGAGACCTCCGGGAAGTCTTAAGCCCGCAGCAGCAGGCCCTCTACGAGCCATATTATTTATACATCGACGGCAAAGTCCTGGAAGAGCAGCAGGCCGCCCTCGAAAATCTGGAAGAATACACGGCCTCCTATCCCGATCCCACGAAGCCCGAGGAAATGACCGATCCCATCCCCGTAGCCCTGTGTCTGGATCATTGCAAGAAGCTGGAAAATCATTTTGAATTCTTTGATCAGCCGGTGGCCCTGGGCATCATTGCCAACGCTCCCCGGACGGAAATGGCGCTAAAATTTATTGATTACCTCTTTGAAGAAGTCGGCGAATAACAGTTGGACGGAGTGCCTTAGGTGAGTGCCTCAGGGCATTTTCCTGCCAGGAAAAAAGCCAGGGAAAAGATCCCTGGCTTTTTCAGCCTTATGACAAAAGCTCCTTGAAGATCCGATTGACCAGTCCCGGGTCCGCTTTTCCGGAAGTGGCTTTCATGGCCTGACCCACCAAAAATCCAATGGCCTTTTGCTTCCCGTTCCGATAATCCGCGACGGACTGCGGATTGCGCGACACGATCTCCTGCAGCAAGGCTTTCAGCTCTCCCTCGTCATTTTGGCTCCGCAGACCATGTTCCTCCACATATCGCAAAGGATCCACATCCTTTTCAAACATGACCGCAAAGACCTCTTTGGCCACGGAGGAGTTGATTTCTCCCGCATCCGCCATTTGAATCAGACCGGCCAGATGCTCCGGGGAAAATCGAATATCCTCCGGTTCCAGCTCCCGCTCCTTGAGGAGGCGCAGGGTTTCCACCATCAGCCAGTTGGAAACTTTCTTGGGCTGATGGCAGATCGCCACGGCGGCTTCGAAGAGATCCGCCATATGCTTGGAGCCGGTGATGATCTCGATATCATATTCCGGGATTCCGTATTCCCGACGATAGCGGGCCATTTTTTCCGTGCGGAATTCCGGCTGGGCGCTTCGCACTCGGGCAATCCACGCATCATCTATAAAAACAGGCGTCAGGTCCGGATCGGGAAAATACCGATAATCCTTTGCATCCTCCTTGGAACGCATGGCATAGGAATACTCCTTGTTGTCATCCCATCTCCTGGTCTCCTGAATCACGCTCTTCCCCTCGCCAAGCAGCTCGATCTGGCGGGCCCGTTCCCCGTCAATGGCTCTGGCTATGGCCTTAAAGGAATTCAGATTTTTCATTTCCGTACGCGTCCCGAGCTTCTGTGTTCCCGCCTCCCGAACGGACAGATTCACGTCCGCCCTCATGGAGCCCTCCTGCAGCTTGCAGTCGGAAGCGCCCAAATACTGTATAATAAGACGCAGTTTTTCCAAATAGGCGATCACCTCTTCCGCGCTGCGCATATCCGGCTCGGATACGATCTCGATCAAAGGAACTCCGGAACGGTTGTAATCCACCAGGGAACAATCCTCCCATTCATCGTGAATCAGCTTTCCCGCGTCCTCCTCCATGTGGATCTCATGAATCCCGACACGTTTGCTGCCGAAGGAAGTCTCAATTTCCACATACCCATCATGACAAATCGGAAGGTAAAGCTGGGAAATCTGGTAATTCTGGGGATTGTCCGGGTAAAAATAGTTTTTGCGGTCAAACTTGCAATACTGATGGACGGCGCAGTTGGTGGCGAGTCCCACGGCCAGCGCATATTCCACCACTTGCCTGTTCAAAACCGGCAAAGATCCAGGCATCCCGGTACAGACAGGACAGGTATGGGTATTGGGAGCGCCCCCAAAAGCGGTGGAACAGCCGCAAAATATTTTTGTTTTCGTAGCCAGTTCCACATGAACCTCCAGGCCGATTACGGTTTCATACTGTTTCATGACACACCTCCCCAAACTCCGATCCATCAGTCAAGCCCTGGCCGTCCTTCCGGCCAAGCCCTGCTTCCAACTGCCGCGCGGCACGAAGCAGCTTTTTTTCCTGATAACAATCGCCGATCAATTGCACGCCGATCGGAAGCCCCCCGGCATCCATACCGCAGGGAACACTGATGGCGGGGAGCCCCGCCAGATTGACGGCAATTGTATAGATATCACCCAGATACATTTTGATCGGATCCGCAAGGCTTTCTCCCAGCCGGGGCGCGGTGGTTGGAGCCACCGGCCCCAGGATACAGTCATACCGTTGGAAAGCCTGATTAAAAGCTTTTTTGATCAAGGCCTTTACCCGAAGCGCCTTGAGATAATAAGCATCATAATAACCGGAGCTCAAAACAAAAGAACCCAACAGGATCCGACGCTTTACTTCCGGTCCAAAGCCCTCGGAACGTGTTTTTTTATACATCTGATGCAATTCCTCATAATTCCCGGTTCGATAGCCGTATTTCACACCGTCAAAGCGTTCCAGATTGGAACTGGCCTCGGCGGATGCAATGGTATAATAAGCGGGAATCGCATAATCCACCAGGCTCAGGTCAAATTCCTCCAAAACCGCGCCCCTGACTTCCAATACATCCGCCGCTTTCCTGACGGCCGCGGCCACCTCTCCGTCCAGGCCCTCTCCAAAATAATCCCTGGGGATGCCGATCTTCAGTCCTCTGACATCCTGATCGAGCCCAACGGTAAAATCCGTGTCCTGGCGGGCCACCGAAGTGGAATCCTTGGGATCATGGGCCGCGATCGTTTCCAAAACAGCCGCGCAATCCCTGACATTTTTTGTCAAAGGGCCAATCTGGTCCAGAGAAGAGCCATAAGCGATCAGGCCGTAGCGGGATACGGTTCCATAGGTAGGCTTCATGCCCACGACACCGCAAAAGGATGCGGGCTGGCGGATACTGCCGCCCGTATCGGACCCCAGGGCCGCAAAGCATTCCCCTGCCGCCACTGCCGCCGCGGACCCCCCTGAGGATCCTCCCGGCACATGATCCGTCCCATGGGGATTGCGGGTCACGCCATAATAAGAAGTTTCCGTGGTACTGCCCATGGCGAACTCATCCATATTGGTTTTGCCAATGATGACCGCCCCGGCCGCCTCAAGGCGCGTAACCGCTTCCGCGTTATAGGCAGGCACGAAATTTTCCAGAATTTTCGAAGAACAAGTAGTCCTGGTTCCCTGCGTACAGAGATTGTCCTTGATTGCAAATGGTACCCCGGCAAGGGGACCGGTCAACTCTCCGGCGTCTATCCGCCGCTGCACCAACGCGGCTTTTTGATACGCTTTTTCCCGATCCAGAGTGACGTAGCAGTGTAAAAGGGATTCCTTTGCCTCTATGACGCCGAATACGGCATCCAGCGTTTCCGTCACCTTGATTTCTCCTGACCGGATACGGTCCGACAGCTCCGTGGCTGATAACTGTAAGATACTCATGGCGCTCCTTTCTACTCTACGGTCCTGGGTACTTTGAACATATTTTGCTTCTCTGCCGGAGCATTGGCAAGCATGGCCTCGCTCTCATCCCCATTGGTCACCACATCCTCCCGAAACACATTCTGCACGGCAAACACATGGGACATGGGCTCCACGCCCGTAGTATCCAGTTCATTTAACTGATCGATATAATCCAGCATTCTGGACATATCCTTCTTCGCCTGCTCCTTTTCGGCCTCATTCAAATCCAGCTTCGCTAAAATCGAAACATAATCTATGGTCTCATCATCAATCACAACACTCATTGCGGCACCTCTTTCTATACGCGTCTCTAACCCGACAAGTCCCAAACGACTTGTCAGCTTAAGTTATGGCTCTAACCTGGACAAGTCCCGCGGATACAACGCCGTCTCGCGGACGTTGTCTTCCCCGAGAAGTTTCATGGTCAGTCTTTCCAGTCCGATCCCCAGACCGCCATGGGGCGGCATGCCATGGCGGAACGCGGAAAGATAAGACTCCATCCCCTCGGTGGTCATGCCGCGTTTACCGATTTTTTGCAGCAGCATTTGATAATCATGAATGCGCTGACCGCCGGTGGTGATCTCCATGCCCCGGAAAAGGCAGTCAAAGCTTAAAGTGAAAATGGGATTTTCCGGATCATCCATGGCATAAAACGGCCGCTTTTTGCTGGGATAATGGGTCACAAAGACAAAGTCCGCATCATATTCTTCTTTAAAGTAACGGCTGATCAGCACCTCCTCTTCCGGTTCCAGATCATAGGGATTCCGTATAGGCCGATGATATTTTTCGCCGGCCAGCCGCTTGGCCTCGTCAAAACGCACCATGGGAATCCGATCCGTGCGCGGCAGCTCTACCTGAAGCATGGATAACTCCGCCGCATATCGCTCCTCCAGGACCTTCACGATTCTCTGCAAGACTCCCGTTTCCATGGCCATCACATCCTCAAAGCCGTCAATATAGCCCATTTCAAAATCCAGGGAGGTATATTCGTTCAAATGTCTTTTCGTATTATGCTTTTCCGCCCGAAACACCGGCCCCACTTCAAAGACCCGGTCAAACACGCCAACCATCATCTGCTTGTAAAACTGGGGACTTTGGGCCAAAACGGCAGGCCGGTGAAAATATTCCAGCTTAAAAATATTGGCGCCGCCTTCCGCGCCTTTGCTGCCCAGCTTGGGCGTGTGAATCTCGGTAAAGCCCTGATCCTGCAGAAACTCCCGGAAGCCCCTGACCACTCCCTCCTGAATCTTAAACTTGGCCCGCTCCCGAATATTGCGTAAAGACAAGGGACGCAGATTCAGCTTCGTCTCCAGAGAAGTGTTCAGCTTCCACTTGGCAATGGGAATGGGCATAGGTTCCACGGGCTGGGATAAAATCCTGACAGTGCGCAAACGCAGCTCCATGCCTCCCGGTGCTTTCCGGGACCGTACCAGAACCCCTTCCGCCTCCACGGCGGCGGCCTCTTTCAGCACGTCCAGATCAAAGTCCGTTACACCCTCCTCATAGACACATTGCAGCAGCCCATCCCTTTTCCGCAAAACAATGAATGCAAGATTTCCCATATTCCGGATGACATGGACCGCGCCATTGACTTTTACAATCTGCCCCTCCATGGCCTCTTCCCGAAGCTGAGATAACTCCAGGGTTTCCTTTTGTAACACTCCTGATAGAAATTCCATATGCTCTCCTTTCCGCTCTGTGTCCCCCGAAACCAGCAGGCGCCCGCAGACATAACGGCCTTGCCCCGGCGCAAATCACCATAAAAAAGCCCCGGAACACAGTATTCTGTATTCCGGGACGGACATTTCAGATATCCGCGGTACCACCCGCATTGACAAGCCGCGCTTCCATCAAAGCGTTTTACCAGCTCGCCCACTCTTCCACTTAACGCGTGTTACGTATGACCCTAGTGCGAACTGCCGCAGTTCAGACCATCTGCTCCGGAGTGTTCCCTTTGTAAGCTCCCGCGAACGGCGCTCTCAGTCGGTGACGCCGCATTCCTGTCGTTTTCCTTTACAAGAGTCTCCTTCATTGCATTTCCGTTATCCCATTATATAAAGAAAGAGAATACCCCCCTGGTTACTCGCCTTTGAGTATTCTCTAGTCCTATTTATATTATTCGAAATCCGAAAAAATGTCAAGTATTTTTTACAACGCCTTAATTCTCTCCACTGCCTCCACCGTATTCTCATAGCTTCCAAAAGCGGTCAGGCGGAAATAGGTCTCGCCGCTGGGCCCGAAGCCCGAGCCAGGGGTTCCCACCACATTGGCATTTTCCAGAAGATAATCAAAGAACTCCCAGCTGGTCATTCCTTTCGGCGCTTTCAGCCAGATATAAGGAGCGTTCACGCCGCCGGAAACCGTGTAACCGGCTTCCCTCAGCCCCGTCAGGATATAACGGGCGTTGTTCATGTAATAGGCCACCTGCTTCTTCAGCTGTTCTTTGCCCTCCGGAGAATAAACGGCTTCTCCCGCGCGCTGTACGATATAGGGCGCCCCGTTATACTTGGTTCCGTGCCTTCTGGCCCAGAGCGCGTGCAGACTCACGTCTCCGCACTTCAAATCCCTGGGGACCACGGTAAAGCCCAGACGCACGCCGGTAAAGCCCGCATTCTTGGAAAAAGAACGCAGCTCAATGGCACAGGTTCTCGCCCCGTCACACTCATAGATGCTGTGGGGCACGTCAGGCTCGGAAATATAAGCCTCATAAGCGGCATCATAAATGATCACCGCTCCCACCCTGTTGGCATAGTCCACCCATTCCTGCAGCTGAGCCCTGGTAATGGTGGAACCGGTAGGATTATTGGGAAAACACAGATAGATCATGTCCGGTGTTTCCTCAGGCAGATTGGGGGCAAACCGATTTTCCGCGGTACAGGGCATATAAATCACGTCACTCCAGGTCTCTTTCACGGGATCATAGGTTCCTGTTCTCCCCGCCATGACATTGGTATCCACATAAACTGGATAAACGGGATCGCAGACCGCGATTTTATTATCCACGCTGAAAATCTCCTGAATATTGCCGGAATCACACTTCGCGCCATCGGAAACGAAGATCTCGTCCGCGCTGATGTCACAGCCCCGGGCCTTATAATCATTCTCGGCAATGGCATTTCTCAAAAATTCGTAACCCAAATCCGGCGCGTATCCATGAAAAGTCTCCGCATGGCCCATCTCCTCCACTGCCTTATGAAGCGCCTCGATAATGGCCGGGGCCAGGGGCTGCGTCACATCGCCGATTCCCAGACGGATCACCTTTTTGTCCGGATGGGCCGCCGCGTACGCGTTTACCTTTTTTCCGATGGTGGAAAACAAATAACTTCCCGGCAGCTTTAAATAATTATCATTTACCTTAAACATATGCTTCCTCCTCGATTTCACCTTCAAATACCGTGACGGCGGGTCCGGTCATATAGACCAGATTCGCTTTTCTGTCCCATTCGATCTGAAGCTCTCCTCCCAATAGTTTAACGGTTACCCGTTCATCTGTCAAGCCGTTCAGGACGCTTGCCACCGTCACCGCGCAGGCACCGGTGCCGCAGGCCAGAGTTTCCCCCGTGCCGCGCTCCCACACCCGCATGAATACATGGGAGCGGTCTTTTACTTCTACGAACTCTGTATTCGTATGCCTGGGAAAACGAGGATGCGATTCAAAGCCGGGGCCGATTTTTTCCAGATCCAGCTTCTCCACCCCGTCCGTATAAATTACCGCGTGGGGGTTGCCCATGGACACGCAGGTCATACGGTACTCTCTGCCATCCACCACAAGCGGCTCATTCACCACCCGATCAGGCGCCGGGATCTCTTCCATCACCACCGGAATCAATTCCGGCGCCAGAACCGGACTGCCCATATTGACGCGAACGCGCACAACCTCTCCGTTCTCCACGGAAAGATCCAGATACTTGATTTTTCCCGCGCTGATCACGGTAAGATGCTCTTTCCGGACCAATCCTTTCTCATATACGAACTTCGCCACGCAGCGGATCCCGTTTCCGCACATCTCCGCGCGGCTGCCGTCCGCATTGTACATTTCCATTTCACAATCCGCTTCCTGACTGGGATTGATAAAAATTGCCCCGTCGCCGCCGATGCCGAAATGCCTGTCACTGATTCGGCGCACCAGTGCCGGCTTTTTTTCCTGCGGAATCCGTTCCGCAAAACCGTTTATGTAGATGTAATCGTTCCCGCAGCCTTCCATTTTGGTAAACTTCATCTTCCTGCCTCCATTTCCCGCACCCGGCGTTTCCTTTCCTCCAGGCTTTCATTCAATGACCGTTCATCACCAGCACCATCTGAGCCGTCTCCACGATATTGGTTCCGCTGTCCATGCTGCATTTCTGGAGGTAACGGTGAGCCTCTTCCTCCGTCATATGGTTGCGGTTCATCAAAAGCTTCTTGGCCTCCCTGATCAGCGCTTCCTCCTCCGGTCTGCGCACCCTGGGCCTTTCCCGGCGCTTACGTCTGCGGCGCTCAATCCCTTCCATCATCATGCCCACCGTATTGACCAGATCATGCACCTTAAAAGGCATGGCAAGACACACCACATTTCCCCCGAAGCATTCCGCCAGCAACCCCGGAGAAGCCATCAAAAGCACCTCGAATTCGGCGGGGAGACAGCTTTTCAGCTCAGAATAAAGCATATCCTTCAGCTTATAGCTGCAAATAACAATACCATCATTTAACCCGTCTGTCAACTGAAGCGTCTGCGCACCCGTCGTACAGACCCCCGTCACATCCAGGCCGCTGCGTACCAACAGATTCTTGATGTTCCTGGCATCTTCCAGCCTTGGCAATGCCACAATGATATTCGTCGTCTCACCCACCTCCTTTCCATCTTACGCGCACTGAACCTTACTTACGACACATCTTTCCGGCTTTTGTGCCACGAATCCGCCCTGCCGTTCAAAACAACCGCATCCGGCAGCAGCCGCTCCAACCGAATCCATTTACAGGTATTCCTGAAGCTCCCATTCAGATACCTGCGTGCTGTAGCGGTACCACTCCTCTTTCTTGGCGGCAATGTATTTTTCCGCCACATGGCTCCCCAACACCTCTTTGATAAAGGTATCCTTTTCCAGTTCCTCCAGCGCCTCCAAAAGCGTGGCCGGCATCCGCCGGATTCCCAGAGCCTCCCTTTCCTCCTCCGTCATGGTGAAAATATTTCCGTTTACATACGCGGGCGGTTCAATCTGATTTACAATCCCATCCAGCCCCGCCATCAGACACACGGCCAGCGTCAGATAAGGATTGGCCGCCGCATCCGGACTGCGCAGCTCCACCCGCGCCCCCTCTCCCGTAAAGGAAGGAATGCGGATCAGCGGGCTTCTGTTGGCGGCACTCCATGCAATAAAGGTAGGCGCCTCATATCCCGGCACAAGCCTCTTATAGGAATTCACCAACGGATTTGTGATCGCGGCCATGCCTTTGATATGCTTCATTAGCCCGCCGATAAAGTAATGCGCTTCCCTGCTCAGGCCCAACGCGTCTTCAGAACCGTGGAAAATGTTCCCTCCATTCTTATGAAGAGACATATTCAAATGCATCCCCGAACCGTTCACTCCGGATATGGGTTTGGGCATAAACGTGGCATGAAGCCCGTGTCCCTTGGCAATGGTCCTCACCGCCAGCTTAAACGTGATCAAATCATCCGCAGCCGCCAGAGCTTCTTCATATCCCAGATCAATCTCATGCTGGGCCGGGGCCGTCTCATGATGGGACGCCTCCACCATCATACCCATTTCTTCCAGAGTCAGCACCATATCTCTCCTGGCATTTTCCCCCAGATCCGCCGGTCCCACATCGAAATACCCTGCCTTCTCATGGGTAATCGTGGTGGGCAGCGCGTTTTCATCCGTATGGAATAGGAAAAACTCACATTCCGGACCCACCTCGAACAGATAACCCAAGTCAGCCGCCTTCTGGATCGCCCGTTTCAGCACGTACCTGGAATCTCCCTCAAAGGGCTGGCCGTTGGGACGATAAACATCGCACAAAAATCTGGCAACCTTGCCTTGCTGGGGTCTCCAGGGAAAAATCGCCAGCGTGGACAGATCCGGATGCAGATACAAATCCGACTCCTCCACACCCACAAAACCTTTGATGGAAGAACCATCGAACATACATCTGTTATTCAGGGCACGCTCAAGCTGACTGGCCGTAATCGCGATATTTTTCAAGTTTCCGAGAATGTCCGTAAACTGCAGACGGATGAATTCCACATCCTCTTCCTCCACGATTCTCATGATGTCCTTTTTCCCATAATTCTTCATACATGATCCTCCATTTCCAAGAATAATCATACCGTTTCTACCAAAAAAGGCGCTTCTTACCTCTGCCCCCGATAAGAACGCCCTTGTCCTGCCATTCATCATAGCAAGAGATGTCTTCATCTGTCAATATTCAACTTCGCCGATTTTTCCCTCACGCCATCTCTTCCTCCCATCCAAATCGCACAAAATTGCAATACATATTCCCCTGTCCCCGCGCATACATTGTATCAAAAGTGAAACCATCCAATGCCAGAAAGGAAATCCCATGAGTTCAAAGACCAAAATCGTAGTGCTTCACATGAAAGAATTGATATATACCGGAATCTTTGTCGGACTGGGCATCCTCTTGATCGTACTGCTTGTCATTATGTTCCTGCCCAAAAAGGACAATTCCAGCCGGACTCCTCCCGCCCCCTCTCATCCTGAAGAAAGCGTTCCGGACGATGCGGAAAAGGATCTGACAGTCACCTCCTCGGATGCCATTTACATACCCGGTATTTATACCACCCAACTGGTACTGGGCGACCAGGTCATCGATGTGGAAGTCGTGGTGGATCGGGATGTCATCAACTCCATCCGGCTGGTAAACCTCAACGAGGCCATCACTACCATGTATCCCTTGCTGGAGCCCACGTTCGAGGCACTCTGCTCGCAAATATACGAAAAGCAGTCCCTGGAAAATATCACTTATGATACGGAAAGCAAATATACCTCTCTGGTACTTCTGGAGGCCGTCCGCAATACTCTGGAAAAGGCTTATGTCAGTACCTACGTTTCACCCTGAGATAACGGGCACAACGGATGCAAAAACCCGGCCGATAGGCGCAGACCAAACGCGCCCAATCCGCCGGGTTTTCATTGAGAGACATCCTGCTAAAACAAAAACACCGCAGACAGCCTTTTCCGCAAGGCTTCTGCGGTATTCCATCGTTTTGAAAAGAGTCTGAACTTTACGCAAGTTCTCATGGAGATGAGGGGACTCGAACCCCCGGCCTCTTACATGCGAAGCAAGCGCTCTCCCAGCTGAGCCACACCCCCATATGGAACCCCCATTTCCGGCGGTCACCACTTGTCTGCTATTATACCTCTAATCCTTTTCAAAATCAACCCCTTTTTAAGAGAAAAATCCTCTGACCATATAATACACCCTCATATTGTCTCCCATGATCCCGCTCCCCCGGAACGCCGTCGCCAGCTCATAAAAGCTCCCCCAGGCTCCGGCGATCAGTACGAACCACAGTATCCAGGGATAAAGGCGCGTCCCCCGGGCATTCTCCAACAGCTGCAGCAGCACAATTGCCGCCGGTATCATAAGCAGCCATAGGAAATCCGTACAATACCGGTTCAGCAAGCCCGCCATCTCCGTATCCGCCGCCACGACCACCAACGCCATGACCACGCTTGCCGCCGTCAGACCCAGGGCTTTCTTCTTCCGCAAATCTCCTTTCACTCCCAAAACCCCAATGATTCCGAGCAGAATCGGATGAATCCAAAACGCCCCTCCATAGGTCCAGTCCCGAACGGTCACTCCCAAATAATCCGAATAAAATGCCGTGACCTCGGCAAAAGGAAATGCCAGCTTCATACTGACCGGCTGAAAAAGATACATAAAGATTCCGTCCGGCAGCCGTCCCAGTTCAATCCCTCTGCGCGTCATATCATTGGTGGTCAGGTTGTAACTGGCGCCGAAATCAAACACGGAGCCAAAACGAATCGCATTATAATACATCACGCCCAGGGCCACAAGGATGTAAGGAATTGCCGCCGCCAGCAGACGCTTCCACATACCGCGGACCCGCGTGTCCCTTTTTTCAAACAACAGGGGAAGAAAAACCGGGAGCAGCAAAAAAGATCCCACCAGAAACTGTGGCCTGCATCCCGCGGTCAATGCCAGGCACAGCGCCCCTCCAGCCAGTCTCGGCAAAATATGAGCGCCTTTGTCGTGCCAATGATTGGCCGCATCCATCATCAGACCCAGCCCCCACAAAGAGAAACAAAGCGCCGTCGTAATAGGCAGATAATAGAGGTCCGCATGGATCATGGCCCAGAACAGATTCAGCCCATTCCCCAACAGGACGGCCAAAATCAGATACCAGGCATAAGGGCTCTGGGGAAACCACCTTTTACGCAGCTTGTCCAACAGATAATAAACCCCGCCCAAAGCCCCGCTTCCGGTCAGGAATACTCCCAGCCAGGTAGGAAACTCTCCATGAAACAACAGATAATATGGAAGATGAAACATCAATGCAGGCACAATTCCAAAGTAAACATAAAAATTACCTTCATAATAACAAGTGTCCCATACATTGCTCACATTTTCCACAGACTGCATGCGCTGAGAATAATCATACGGATTCTCCATCGCCATCAAGGCCTCCAGCATAGCCTCATCGCCTGCGTCAATAGATACCTTTCCCTGACTGAGTGCCACGGCTAACTGGTGATACTGGTGGTGATAAGGCCAAACCGGTTCCAAAAAGGCGGGATTGCTCCGCACCAGCAGAAAAAACACTCCAATATTAAGAACCAATAAGACTCCTGTCGCCAACCGTTTCTGCCAGGCTTTCCAATTCCAGGCATAAAAAGCGGAGCCGGGACGCAAGCACCAGGCAAGGCACAACAGAACAAATACCGCCAGAATCCTGGGAACCGAAATAAACCATGGCACCTTTGCGTCATAAATCACGTCCGACACCTCAAGAAAAGCATCTTCCATGGTACTGAGCGAAATATGCAGAGCCTTGATATCCCCATAGCTGTGGACTGACAGATATTTGCTTTTCTCCAGAGCGGGATAAATGGTCGCCTCCCCAATCTCATAATAGGAAGCGTCTCCCTCATCCTGCAGGGAAATCCGCACTGTAACCGGCATCGGCGTCCCATCCTCCGAAACGCTGTCCACCCCGATATATAGGAAATGAGGCGCTCCCGTCATATCCGTGGCATAAAAATCTCTGCCCTCTCCAAAAAAATCCAGCCTTTGATGGGTCGCCGTCAGTGAAAAAAGGGCTTTATAGTTAAAAACAGTGCATTCCAGCAAAATGCTGAGCATACAAAACAGAACAATTTTATTCCAATGCTTGTAAACCATTTCCACCTCCGCGCCGCAAGTCCAACCAAGCGCTTCCCGTTTTTAAAGCTTCTCCAACTCCTCAAAAACCGCTTTGAGCACCTTGTCCCTGGATTCATAGGAATCTTTGCCGAATTGATTATTCAGGGAATACTTCCACCTGCGATTCGGCAACTGATAAAGCACCACAAGATTACCGTTTATTTTCAGATACTCATTCCCTTTTTGAGAACGCTTCCACGCTCTCTGATAAAAACGTGCCTGTCTGCTCTGGCGGCCTTTCAGATCGGCCTCTCTCTTTCTGGCGGCTTCGATATTCCCCTCCATTTTGCCGGCGCATACACAGCCGGCAACCAGACGGCCATAATCCTTGTGGTACATATGATGGGCATAGCGAATGATCTGGTAACCGCACATTTCGCAAATACCCGCGGGCTCTCCCAAATCCTCGATCCCCTCACATTCCCAGCCGGCGTGAGGTACATCATCCCGTTTCCATAAATTACTGCTGGCGTTTTTCAGCGCTTCCGGCTTCTGCCTACGCTCCCCATCCTCATCCACGTCAGATTCCAGGGGCAAAGGGATTCCTTCCTGCAATACAGAATCTCCCGATTCCCCGCTTTCAAGAGGCCAATCCTCTTCCTCCGGCTCCTCCGCTTTCGGCAACCCTTGGAGCTCCGGCTCCTCCATTTCCGGCAACCCTTGGAGCTCCGGCTCCTCCATTTCCGGCAACCGTTCGAGCTCCGACTCTTCCGCTTTTGACAACTGTTCGAGCTCCGGCTCCTCCGCTTTCGACAACCGTTCGGGCTCCGGCCCCCGCCCGAACGCCTCCGCTTCCATCGGCATGGCAGACTGCGGCGGCAGCGCGCTCTGCGAGTCAGGCTTCGGCTCCGATTTCGCCGCGATCACGGGCCTCTCGTGCTTTGCCTGAAAATAATTACGGGAAATGGTCCTCGGCAGCTCCACGTTCTCGAACTTGATCTGGTAGCTGCCCCGCTTCTCATCAATGGAAACGATTTTCCCTTTTCCAAAAATATGGTGCGAAACCTCGTCCCCGACCTGCCGCTCCACGGCCTGTTCCTCATATAAATAGCCAATCTTGGCGGCATAGGCACGGCTCTCCCGCTTCAAATCCTCCGAAACAGTCCCAATCCGGACATAATTTTCTTCTCCGATTTCCTCCAGGAACCTGGAAAGCAGCTTCTTGCTCCCGCCCTGGGAGGGCCCCTCGGAGTCCAGCAGGAACAAGTGCCGCTCCGCTCTGGTGATCGCCACATAGCATAGCCGCCGTTCCTCCTCCAGACCTAAGAGCTTGCGATATTCCACCGTCTTGGCCGAGGGGAAGATTCCTTCCGAAAAGCCCAGAATGAATACCACCGGGAATTCCAGTCCCTTGGAGGAATGAATGGTCATCAGCCTGACGGCATCCTTGCCCTGATCCTCATCCTCCCCGGACTGCAGGGCGATCTGCTGCAAAAACTCCGCAAGGTTCAAATCCTCCCCGAAATCTTTCTCAAATTCATTGGCAATCCGCTTGAATTCCGCCAGATTGTCCAAACGCTCCTCGTCCCCCAAGGCCCGAATATATTCTTCATAACCGGAATCCGCCGTAACACGGTTGACAATCTCTGAAATCCGCATTCCGACGCTTTTCTCTCTCATATCCTGAATGAACTTTGCAAACCGTTTTACACCACTGTCAGCGAACATTCCGTGATCCAGGGCCAGCAGCAAATTGGTAAACAGGCTGTGCTTCTCTCCGAAATGCGCCTCATTGGAATCCTGTAGCTCCAGCAGCCGGTTCATCTTGGCCTGGCCGAACTGCCTTCTGGGACGATTGACGACCCTGCGCAGGGCCGCGTCGTCGTCAAAGGCAATCAGGCGCAGATAGGCCATCACATCCTGAATCTCCATCCTCTGATAGAATTTCACCCCGCCATAAATCTCATATGGCACATTCCGCTCCACCAGCTTTTTCTCCGCCACGCGCGATAAGAACCCGGAACGGTAAAGGATGGCAAAGTCCGAGTACCGAAGCTTCTCCTTTTTCTGCAGCTCCTTGATCTGGTCAATGACAGTATCCATTTCCTCGTAATCATTCTTGGAATGATAATGCACAACGCTGGCCCCGGCCGGATTCCCGGTAAAAAGGTCTTTCTTCAGGCGCAGCTTGTTTTTCTCGATCAAATGGTTGGCGCAAGTCAGAATCTGGGGCGTGGAACGGTAATTCTGGTTTAAAATGATGGTCCTGGTCCCCTCATGGGCCCGGTCAAAATCCACCAAAAGCTTGACATCCGAGCCCCTCCACTCATAAATATTCTGATCCGGATCACCCACGATCATCAGATTCCGATAACCGTCGGACAAAATGTCCACCAGCCGCATCTCCGCTCCCGCGCTGTCCTGAAACTCATCCACCTGAATATAGTTAAGCCGTTCCTGCCATTTTTCCCGCACCTCCCTATCCGTTTCCAGCAGATAGAGGGCATATTCCAACAAATCATGAAAATCCAGGGTATAGGTAGCCTTTTGCCTCTGCAGAAATTCCTCTATGATCCGATCGTCCTGATTCCTGATTTCGGGCAAAATCTGACAGACCGCCGGATTGCACATGGCAGGAACGTAATCCGTCCTGCTTTTTATTTCCCCAATCTTACGTAAAATATTTTCAAAGCTCACATCGTCCAGCTGCAGCTCGAATTTCCGATAGATCTCCGTCAAAATGGACTTCTGCTGATATTCATCGATGATCTGGAATTGTTTGGTCAAGAACAGCTTCTCCGGATTTTCCCGCAGCAGCCGGTTGCAAAAGCCATGATAAGTGCAGATCAGGGTCGTATCATGCTCCGGCCCGATCAGGGCCCTGATACGCCTCTTCATCTCCCCCGCCGCCTTGTTGGTAAAGGTCACGCAGAGAATATTGGCGGAATCGATGCCGTAATCCCGCACCAAATACGCATAGCGGCTCACCAGAAGCTTCGTCTTGCCGCTTCCGGCGCCAGCAATGACGCGCACGTAACCCTCTGTCTCCAATACGGCCTCAATCTGTTTTTCATTCAGCCCATCCAGAATTCCCATTCGCTTACCTCTTTTGTCCCGTTATTTTACCCGACAGCTTCCGCCCGTCCGTCGCCTGCGCTTCATCAGCGAATACAGCGTTTCCCTGAACATCCTTCAGCAGCAATGACTGCCGTTTTAAATACTTTCCATCCTTCATACAAAAAGAATACCAGGGACAAAAGGCCTTGTGACCTTTTGCACCCTGGTATCATTATATCGAATATCCGGGAGAAAGTAAATGCCAAAACACTTCGCGGCATTTCTATTTTTTCTATTATTTTACAATGGAATTGGTCCTATAAATGAACTTCACCTGATTCTCCTCATTCTCCGCCGCACCGGCAAAGTTGTTATAGTTGCGAGACACCGTCTTAAGTGCATGAACTCTCTCGATCAGTCCGTCCAGACCTCCATCCACCTCCGCGGCCAATTTCTGAATTCCCTGTTCGTTAAACTCCGCCAGTCCATCGGAAAGCCGTATGGCGCCGTCCTGAAGCTGTGTGATTCCGTCCACCAGAGCAGGGGTACTGTCTTTCAGAGTCTGAGTCCCTTCCTGCAGCTGGACGGATCCCGCGTAAAGCGCAGCGGTTCCGGCTTTCAGATCGTCCGTACCCGACTTTAAGGATCCGGCCCCCGCAGCCGCCTGAGCAACGCCAGAGGTGTAATTCTGTAAACCGGTATAGAACGCGTTGTAGCTATCCAGAGAAGCCTTGAGGGCGGCAATGGTCTTGGCCCCTTCCGCCGCGGCGGCCAACTGGCTTTGCACTTGGTTGGAACTCATATTTTCCGAAACGGCGCCCTGAATCTGGTCCTCCGTGTTGGAAGCAATCGCACCCTTAACGGGTTCACTCTGCATCTGCTCGGCGACTTTTGCGGCTACGATCTCCTGAACGGATTGAGAGGCCATTTGTTCGTCCGTCTTTGTCTGAATCATCTGTGCGATCTGCTCATTCTGCATCTGCTGGTCTACTGCGGCACTAACAGCGGCCTGCGTATTCTCGTCAATCATGCCGCCCGCCACCGCCGCGTCGAAGCCGGCCTTATCCATCTGGAGCGCCGAAGCGATCACTTGCTCCGTAACCGTATCCCGAACAGCCTGCTGAACCTGGGCAGTTACCTGCTCCCTGACTGCCGCCGTTACCTGTCCGGTCACTTCTTTCTCCACCGCTTTCGTCACCTGCTCCTCAATATAGGAACGCTGGGCTTCCACCGCATCCGTAACAGTGGACAATGCTTCGTTATAAACGGCATTTGCATCCAAAGACGCCAGGACTCCGTTCAGCACGTCGGCATAACCCTCTACCGTCAGGGCCGGAAGATTCAGACCCGCGGCGGCAAGCTGCGTATTGGCCGTGGCCAGCAGGGTTTCAAATACCTGTCTGGCGCCGCCGTTCAGAGTATCATTGTTGGCGGTAAGCGTGTTTAATCCGTCATAAAGCTCCGAGGCTCCGGACTGCAGGGCAGCGGCTCCCGTATCCAGATCTCCGGCGCCCTTTTTCACCGCGTCCGCGCCATCGGCCAGCTGGTCAACTCCCTTCGCCAGTTCTCCTGACTTCTCCAGCAAAGTGGTAAGACCGTCATAAAGCTGAGAGGAACCGTCCAACAGCTGATCCATCGCGCCGGTCAGTTTCTCCATGGATTCGCCAAGCTCTCCCACGGAGCCCAGATCCTCCGTATCCAACTCACTAAACCATTCATTGGTCGCTATCGTAATCGTCATGCCAAGTTCAAAATCCCGCACGTCGGCGGTAATCTCCACATAGTCCGGGAAAGTGACTTTCTCAGAGGAAAGCGCCAGATCCTCCTGAAGTCCCGGGAACGCCATACCTACGACAATGGTGCGGCTGCCGTCATTGATCAGTTTTCCATTGGATACCTCCACATTGGCGAACATCTGATTGTCCAGCACAACGCCCGTCAGCACCGCAAAGGGAACATAGATGTTTTCCTCTTTTCCATCAATCTTTACCTTTTCATACCGCCGGTTCGTATAATCAAAACGGATGGTTACCTTGCCGCTCTTGCCCGCAAGAAGCGCAGGCGTTATCGCTTTGCCGTCCAGCTGATAAGAAACGGTCATATCCACGGGCAGCTCTTTCTCGATCGTTCCCTGATAGTAAACATCCTTGCCCTGGGCATCCCAAACGTAGGTATTGCCGCTTTCCTGGGTATAACCCTCATCTCCCTTGACGTTTTCCACATCCGACAAATCTGTCTGATCCCGCAGCGTCTGACTGCCGGAAGTATTTTTCAGCCAATCACTGACAATGATCTTTTCCACGGAACCCTCCGCATCGGAAAGGACATAAACCGTTTCATCCTTTGCCTCCGGCGCCTCGACATTTTTCTCTTCTTTTTCCGCGTACGCGGTAGTCGCACTGGCTCCCACCGCAAGCAATACACAAAGAAAAACTGAAATGATTTTTACCGCTGTTTTTTTCATCATGGAAAAACCTCCTTTTCTTACTCCTTTTCCTTAACAGAAAGACTCCCTTGCGGAGTGGTCCAGTCGTTCCTTGCCAATCCCTCTCATTCCCAGTGTGGTAATGCGGACGAGTTTGTCGCACAGCAGCAAAAGTGCCGGAAGAATCAGGACCACGCAGATCATACTGATGATCGCGCCTCTCGCCATCAGCATACACATGGATCCAATCATATCAATGTCCGAATAAACCGCTACGCCAAAGGTGGCTGCGAAAAGTCCCATGCCGGACACAATGATCGATGGAATAGAGGTGGAAAGAGCGATTCTGACAGCTTCTTTCTTTTCCTTTCCACCGATTCGCTCCTCCTTATAACGTGTCGTCATCAGGATCGCGTAATCCACGGTAGCCCCCAGCTGGATGGTGCTGATACAGATCGGCGCGATAAACGGCAGACTCTGGCCCAGATAATGGGGCAAACCGAGATTGATGAAGATTGCCACCTCAATCACCGCGATCAGGATAAACGGAAGCGAAATACTCTTTTCCACCAGGGCGATGATCAGGAAAATCGCCACAATGGAAACGGCGTTGACTACCTTAAAATCATGAGAGGTGGTATCGATCATATCTTTCATACAAGGTGCTTCTCCGATCAACATCCCGCTCTTGTCATATTTTTTCAGAATTGTATTCAGCGCGTCAATCTGTGCATTCACCGCGTCGCTGGCTACCTTATATTCCGAGTTAATCAGTAAAAGCTCCCATTTGTCGCTTTTCAGAATCTCTGTGACGGATTCGGGCAAAAATTCCTCAGGCACCCTGGATCCTACCACGGATTCCAGTCCCAGAACGTATTTCACACCGTCCACCTGCTCCATCTCGCCGATCATGCCACGGACGGCCTTAGGCGAAAGCCCCGCGTCCACCAACAGCATATGTGTAGACGCAATATCAAAATCCTCAGACAGCTTGCTGTTGGCAATCACATATTCCATATCTTTCGGCAGACATTCACCCATATCGTAGTATACTTCATCATTGGTCTTGCTGTAGCCGTAGTACGCGGGTGGAATCACCAACACGAAAAGCGCGAGGAACACCGGGAAAAACCGTACAATGCCTTTTGCAAAGCCATTCATTCCAGGGAGCAGCGATTTGTGCTTTGTTTTCTGCAAAGGTTTGTCAAGAAGCAGAATCAGGGACGGCAGAACCGTTACGCTGCCGATCACCCCCAGCAATACGCCCTTGGCCATGACAATCCCCAGATCCCGGCCCATGGTAAAGGACATGAAGCAGAGCGCGATAAATCCGGCAATCGTCGTGATGGAACTGCCGACAACCGAGGCCAGGGTCTCTCCGATGGCCATCGCCATCGCCTCTTCCCTGCTTTCGTACCGGGTCCTCTGTTCGTTATAGCTGTGCCAGAGGAAAATGGAATAATCCATGGTCACGGCCAACTGCAGCACCGCCGAAAGCGCCTTGGTGATATAGGAAATCTCTCCCATAAAATAATTGGCGCCCAGATTGATCAGGATCATCATGCCGATACTGGCCAGGAATACAAACGGCACCAACCAGCCATCCAGAAAAACAAGCATTGCCACGCAGGCAAGCAGAACGGCGATTCCCACATAAATGGGCTCTTCCTTTTCACACAAATCCTTTAGATCCGTTACCAGCGCGGACATTCCGGAAAGAAAGCACTGTTTCCCGGCAATCTGGCGGATCTGACGGATCGCGTCCATCGTAACATCGGACGAGGTGGAAGTATTAAAGAAAATTGCCATCATTGTGGCATTTTCCGTATTAAATTCCTGATAGAGCTGATCCGGCAAAAACTCTATGGGGACGGATAAATCCGCCAGAGAATCATACCAGAGCACTGTGTCCACATGTTCCACCTGTTCTACTTTTTCTTTCAAAAGCGCTGCATCCCTGGCGGACATATCCTCCACGATCAAGAAAGAAAACGCGCCCTTTCCAAAATCCTCCAACAGCTCGTTTTGGCCGATCACGGTTTCCATATCCTCCGGCAGATAATTGAGCATATCATAATTGATTCGTGTCCCCATGATCCCAAATATTGAGGGAATCAGAAGCACCAAGGTCACCACGACAATCGCGACGCGATATTTCACAACCAATTTTCCAAAACGCATCCCACATTCACCTATCCTTTCCTCCGATTTCGTAATATTCCGACAAAATCACGTCCGGCTGCTGGTTTTTGATGATCCTCACGGTGCTGATGACCGTGTAGAGGTTTAAAATCCCCTCGCAGAGAAGAGCCAATCCAAGCACAACAGTCAAAATCCTTGCTCCGATGGCGGATTCAACAATCAGCACCACTCCCACGCCCCCGGTCAAAATCGCCATGACCAGGATAAACCACCAGCTTTTAATGCCAAATTGTTTGGAATCCAGGGCAATCCGTATTTTGAAAAGCCCGTCGAACAGAATGGCAATGCCAAGCGAAATACAAAGAAAACTCATCAGGTTCCTGGGTCTCCACAACACGATCATGCCCAGGATCAGCAGCAGGATTCCAAATTCCAGATCATATTGGAACGCCAGCCTGAACAAGTCTTTGGAAAAGTAACCGACCAGCTTGATGATCCCGAAGCTCAGCATGGTAATCCCGATTCCAATGCCAATCACGGTTTCAGACACCTCCGGCTCCAGGACAAAAAAGATGCCGACGGCGCAAAGCAAAATCGATAGAATAATATATCCGATCTTGGCAATCCTCATGGGTACGACAGAACGCATTTTCATGATTTCCAAGTCGAGTAGACAGTCTCGACACTCCTTTCTCAATTTTATTTTGTGAAAGGCTTGCCTACTGCCCCTCACGGAACC
>CANQNT010000032.1 GCA_947625255.1 uncultured Acetatifactor sp.
TCCTGAATGACAAGGAGGAAACGCCTCCCGAGCCCAGAACGGGCAGCCTGACGGTGACTAAGACGGTGACGGGCAGCGCGGGAGAGAAAGACAAAGAGTTCCACTTCCGCGTGGAGCTTGGAGACCGTGAGATCAACGGACGGTACGGCGACATGAGCTTCACGGAAGGGGTGGCGGAGTTCACCTTAAAGCACGGCGAAAGCAGGACGGCCGGCAATCTGCCCGTGGGTGTGTCCTATACGGTGACCGAGGCGGAAGCTGACAGGGATGGCTACGATACCACCTCCAACGGCGCCGTTGGGGAGATCCCCGGGGACGGAATCGCCATGGCATCGTTCCTGAATGACAAGGAGGAAACGCCTCCCGAGCCCAGAACGGGCAGCCTGACGGTGACTAAGACGGTGACGGGCAGCACGGGAGAGACGGACAGAGAGTTCCACTTCCGCGTGGAGCTGGAGGCCAAGGGTGTTAACGGCCAGTACGGCGATCTGTTCCTCGAGCAAGGCGTGGCGGAGTTTGCGCTGAAGCACGGAGAGAGCCTGACGGCCAGGGATCTGCCCGCGGGATTCACCTACACGGTGACGGAGACGGAGGCAAACCTGGACGGCTATGCCACCACTGCCACAGGGGATCAGGGCAGGATCACGGACGGCGGACACAGCATGGCAGCCTTTGTGAACGAAAGGGGAGAAACGGAGGAACCGACTCCTGAACTTCCTGAAACTCGGCAGCCGGCTGCGACGCCGAAGACCGGAGACAGCGGCAGCCTGGGAACCTGGTTCGCGCTGCTGGCGGCTTCGATCGTATGCGTGGCTGCGGCGGGACGGAGACTGACCGGAAGACGCACCCGGGGAAACGGGAAACGCTCCGGAAGATAGAGATGTCTATGAATGCGGCGGACGGGCGTAAGACCCACCCGCCGCGTTCAGGATATGGGGCGGAATATGCCCCGCAGGGAGGACAGAGAGATGGAGACAAGAGACCTTACAGGACGCAGATTCGGAATGCTGACCGTGACCGGAGATTCCGGGGAACGCTGCTCGGGCAGCATTCTCTGGCGCTGTCTTTGTGACTGCGGCGGGGAGATCCTGCTGGTTCGAAGACAACTGGTCAGCGGCTATGTGACGAACTGCGGCTGCATCCCGAGGACACGCACGGTCTACGTTGGGGCGGAGGATTTGACGGGACAGAGGTTCGGGGAGCTGACGGTGCTGTGCCGCGCGGAAAATGACCGGCATAACAGAACCCGTTGGATTTGCCGGTGCGACTGCGGAAAGGAATGCAGCGTGCCCGCCATGCGCTTAAAGACCGGTAGGACAGGAAGCTGCGGCTGCAAAAGGCACCGGTCGTCCCTGAACATACGGGACCTGACGGGCCAGCGCTTCGGGAGACTGGTGGCGTTGTATCCGGTACGGAAAGAGGACAAGGAGTGCAAGTCCGCGATCTGGCATTGCCGGTGCGACTGCGGCGGGGAGGCGGACGTCAGTTCCATGAGCCTGCTGCGGGGACTGACCCGCAGCTGTGGGTGTCTCAATCAGGAAGTGCGCTCGGAGATGCACGCGCATCTCCATTACCAGGACAATACCTGCCTGGAGAGACTGGTGCGGGCCCAGAAGAACATGGACAAAAACAAGGCCGGTTTCCGCGGACTGTTCCTGACAAGGAACGGCTCCTACCGCGCGATGATCACCTTTCAGAAGGTGCATTACACCCTGGGCTATTACAAGG
The DNA here is from genome assembly GCA_947625255.1 of uncultured Acetatifactor sp. GTDB lineage: Bacteria > Bacillota > Clostridia > Lachnospirales > Lachnospiraceae > Acetatifactor. Next base: position 1,729 of record CANQNT010000032.1, read on the forward strand.
ACTTTGCGGACGCGGTGCAGGCCCGTCTGGACGCGGAGGAATCCCTGCACGCAGGATATCTGACGGCCTGCGAACGGTACCGGGAGAGAGCGGAGCATGATCCGGAATGGGCCAGGGACAACCCCTTTTATTATGAAGTGACAAGATCCAACGGATACTTCCACGTCAGCACGAACGGAGTATAAGATAAACTGTCTCTCTGTTGCAAATTTAGTCTTGACTTTTTCCCAATAATATGATATTGTAAGCAAGTCGGTATTGAAGGTTGTTTTTTAAAAGAGGCCTGTTTGCCGGTATGCGCGAGTGGCTCAGCGGTGGAGCACCTCCTTGCCAAGGAGGGGGTCGCGGGTTCGATCCCCGTCTCGCGCTCTTTTTATTTGGTGGCGGAAGTCCAGGGACGAAGGGTTTCCGCCGTTTTGTATTATGAAAATGTTTTGAACGGTTTTTCTTAAATTCTGTTAGGAAGCAATTGATAGAAGCAGAAAGGTATTTTAAATTCCGGGGGGCCGTATATTCATGAGGAAGCGGAAAAAGAAATCATTTTTAAAAAAGCTGATATTCGTTTTATTATTTCTTTGCATCATCTTGGGAGCCGGGTGGTATTATCTGGTGGGAATTGTCTACAGCGAGATGAATTTTGAGAGTATAGAGTCCGTAGAAGCCGAACCCTTAAAGGAAGAAGGGGTTACTAACATCTTGTTGATCGGTAATGATTCCCGTATCCAGGGGGAGGACGGGCGTTCGGATGCCATGATTTTGCTGTCCATCAGTGACGAGACGAAGACGATTCATATGACCTCCTTTTTGCGCGATATCTATGTGGAAATTCCGGGACATGATGACAATCGTCTCAACGCGGCCTATGCCTATGGCGGAGCGGAGCTTTTGATGGAGACGCTGGAACAGAATTTCGACATTCAGGTGAATCGCTATTTGTTGGTGAACTTCCAGGCGTTTGCCAATCTGGTGGACGCAGTGGGAGGCGTGGACCTGGAACTGACCAATGATGAGGTGCTTTACGTCAACGGTTATCTGGTGGAGTACAATCAGTTGGAGAACCGTCCGGAGGGAACGGACTATTTGGACGCGTCATTGAGCGGGATGATTCATTTGAATGGACCTCAGGCCCTGGCTTATTGCCGCAATCGTTATCTGGGAACGGACTTTGGCCGCACGGAACGGCAGCGAAAGGTTTTGTCCGCCATTCTCAAGCAGGCTCCGGCGGCGCTTCTGACCAATCCGAAAGAATTGATGGAGGGCCTGCTTCCGAATCTGACCACCAATCTGACGAAAAAGGAATGTCTGGATCTGAGTTTGAAGGTGGTCGCGGTTCTGGGGTATGACGTGGTTCAGAGCGTCGTTCCCATCGAGGGCAGCTTTACCAACGTCACTATCCGAAAGATGGCCGTGCTGCAGGTGGATTTTGATAAAAACAGGCAATATATCCGTGAGGAAATCTATGGGGAAAAAGCGACGGAGTCCCCTTGAGTGAACGGTTTCCCGCAGGGAGGACTGCCGCCGCTATGGAGTCATTTTAAAATACATATTTGTCCAGCCGGTCAAAGGCTTCCGCGACCAGGGCCTTGGGAAGAGCGAGGTTCATGCGGATGGTATCGGGCCTGTTGAAAGGTCTGCCATCCTGCCAGATGACACCCACCCGGATTCCCGCGCGGATCAGCTCTTCTATGGTGCGTCCATGCTCTCTGCACCATTCGGAGCAATCCAGATAGAGCATATAAGTGCCTTCCGGCTTGGAAAGGCTTACTCCCTTGAAGTGGGAGCGGATAAATTCATAACCGTAATTGACATTCTCGGTCAGCACCTGCCTTAGCTCGTCCACCCAAACCTCGCCTTCCGGCTGATAGGCCCCCATTAAGGCGTACATGGAAAGGATGTTCATGTTATTGTAATGGCTTAGGGAAGACTGTCTGCGTACCTTGTCCCGCAAATAATCGTTATAAATGATGTGATAGGAGCCGATCAGTCCCGCCAGGTTAAAGGTTTTGGAGGGAGCGTAAACGGCGATAGTGCGCATTCTTGCATCTTCGGAAACGCTTTGGGTAGGAATATGGCGATGACCCTCCAGGATCAGGTCGGACCAGATTTCATCGGAGACCACGACACAGTTGTTTCTGGCGTAAATCTCCATGGCGGCCTGGATTTCTTCTTTTTCCCAGACTCTGCCGGTGGGATTGTGGGGAGAGCAGAAAATCGCAAAGTGGATTTTGTGTTCCTTAAGCTTCTGGTCCATGTCCTCATAATCCATTCGCCAGGTACCGCTTGCGTCTTGCACCAGTTGACTTAAGACGATTCTGCGGCCGTTGTTTTCCAGCGTGCCGGTGAAACCGATGTAGGTGGGAGCATGTACCAGAACGGCCTCTCCCGGAGAGGTAAAGGTCTGCAGGGCGGAGGCCACGCAGCCCAGCACGCCGTTTTCATAGCCAATGTCTTCTTTGGAAAGACGATTTACGCCGTTGCGCACCTTTTGCCAGCGGATGATGCTGTTATAGTATTCTTCGGAAGGATCAAAATAACCAAACGCCGGATGCTTGGCTCGGGAAATAACACGTTCCTGAATGGATGGAAGCGTGGCGTAATTCATATCTGCGACCCACATGGGAATCCGGCTGAAGCCCTCGTCAATTTTCGCGTCTTTTAAGGGGATGACTTCTACTGCGATGGCATCCTTGCCGGTCCGGTCAAGCAGGGTTGTAAAATCATACTGCATGGTGAAAACCTCCTATGTCATGTTATTGAGATTTATACCATATTTTTATGGGAAAGACAAGGGAAAACCCGTGAAAAAAGTATTGACATTTCATTTCGAATGCGCTACACTCACGATAGATTCATCAATAAAGGCTGTGAAGAGAAGAGTAGAGGAAGAGGTACATTGCAGAGAGTCCCGGCAGGTGAAAAGGGATATGGAGGGCTTCTTTGAACATGGTCTCGGAGCCGCGCACCGACCTCGCGCTGAACGCGAATAGGCTGCGACAGGAGCACCTGTTATCGTGCAGGACTATTGAGCAATCCGTAGTCTGTGAGGCCCTGTGTCGTGAGGCACGGGCGAATTAAGGTGGTATCACGAAGCGAATAAGCTCTCGTCCTTAAGCGTTTTAAGGGACGGGATTTTTTTATGGGCGAAAGGCAGCGCTGACTGTTTTCAAAATCAATCTTGCGGAAAGGATAGAATGTATCATGAATGAGAATGTGTGGCTGGTTAATGAGTATTGCAATCTGGTCAATAAGACGATTTATTTTATCCAGAATTATTTCGAGGGAGTGATACCGGCGGGGCATCTGGATGAGGATTTGTATTGGAAGACGAAAAACGTCTATCAGCAGGAACGCGCCATTCTGCAGAGTGGCAGCAAAGAGGAGCTGGTGGCGTTATTGGAAGAATATTTGCAATTTGCCAATGAATATTTTGAGAAAGGGAATCTCTGGGGAGCCGGGAAAGAGGATCGCCGTGTCTGCCGCAACACGATTTTGAACAGTGTGCAGCTGATCGCGAATCTGACGATTTTGTTGTCCCCCATTGCGGAATATCCCACCGCACAGGTCAGCCGCTGGCTGGAGTTGCAGCCGGATTGGCAGGTACAGCGCGTGCATTCGGGCTATGAACTGCCCAGAACGGAGACCATCGGCCTGGAAAGCGGGCAGATCGGCGCATGAGATCAGGGAAGGCAGAACGGATGAAAGGTTATACAAAGAAGCTTCTTTTGACAGGCATGATCAGTGTGTTTTGCTGGATGCTGCTGGGGGGCTGCGGAAGAGAGGGGGTTCTGGAGGATTTCTCCATGTCGGTATATCCCCTGACTCCGGAAGAACAGGCCGGGCAGTCCGGCATTGGACCAGAGGACTCGCAGGCACAGTCCGGCATTGGACCAGAGGACTCGCAGGCACAGTCCGGCATTGGACCAGAGGACTCGCAGGCACAGTCCGGCGTTGGGCCGGAGAACTCGCAGGCACAGTCCGGCAGGGAGCCCGAGAATCCGGCAGGGCAGTCTGTGGGAGAGGCGGAGGGCGGAGCGCCTGGTGAGAACGAGGAGACTTCCGGCGACATCAGCATCACCATTTCGGCCACCGGGGACGTGACGCTGGGCAATTATAAAGGGCAATCCTATGGAAACTCCTTTCGGGAAGCTTATGATAAATTTGGAGCCGGTTATTTTCTGGAGAATGTCAAGGATCTTTTCGAGGAAGATGACATGACGATCGTGAATCTGGAAGGCCCGCTCACTTTGTCTGAGGATTTCCGGGAGGGTCAGATTTACAGCATCAAGGGAGATCCGGAATATGTGGAGATCCTGACCCAGGCCAGTGTGGAGGCCGCCGCCATGGGGAACAATCATCGCCTGGACTACAGGGAGCAAGGAAGCGACGATACGGTGAAAGCCCTGGAAGAAGCGGGAATTGTGTACGCTTTTGACGATAATGTCGGAATCTATGAGACAAACGGGATTCGGATTGGTTTTGTGGCGGTCAATGAATTTACCTATGGCTATGTGGTGGAGACTGACCTGAAAAACGGAATCGCAAAGCTTCAGGAAGAGGGCGCGGATTTAATTCTGGCTTGCTGTCATTGGGGAACGGAGCACGTTTATGAGTCCGAGGAGTATCAGAAAAGCCTGGGCAGAAAGTGTATCGACTGGGGTGCGGACTTGGTGATCGGTCATCATCCTCACGTGCTTCAGGGAATCGATTCTTATAATGGAAGATATATTGTCTATAGTCTGGGGAATTTCTGTTTCGGGGCCAATCGCAATCCCAGTGACAAGGACACCATGATTTTCCGTCAGACCTTTACCTTTACGGAAGAGGGGGAAAAGCAGTACGGAGAAGCGCGCATTATCCCCTGTTCCATCAGTTCCGTGACTTCTCGCAATGATTTCCGGCCCACTCCGGCGGAGGGAGAGGAATTCGACAGAATCCTGCAAAAGGTCAATGAATACAGCGAGCCTTATCATGTGGCCGCGGACGAGGAAGGCGTGCTGCAGATCGTTGAGGAATAATCAGATAAGTTCACCTGTGCTGTTTTTGTGCGAAATGCCGCGCGGCGCAAAAGCGCGGCAGGACGGCTTCGCGAAGGGCATGGGCGGACTTTTTTTATCGGCGGGAAAACGGCGGATGGAGAGGTTCTTTCTCTCGTTTTAGCAAAATAATACATAGATTTGCTTAAAACATCCATGGTCTTTTCGTCCCTTTCTGCTATAATGAAAAATGATTTAAAAATCTTATGGTTTCATGCACGTCGTGGTGAACTGGCGAGAGGAATATGCGGCAATTTATTAGAGAAGGAGAATTGATGTATGGAAAAAAGGAAAATGGAAAAGATAGGAATCGAGACTTCCCTGCTGGGCTTTGGATGTATGCGTTTCCCTACCACGTCCGAGGGAAAGATTGACGAGCCTCTGGCGGAGGCGATGCTGGACCGGGCCATTGCGGCGGGCGTGAATTACATTGACACGGCTTATCCTTATCATAATGGGGAGAGCGAGCCTTTTGTGGGGCGTGTTCTGGCAAAGTATGACCGTTCCTCTTATTATTTGGCGACCAAGCTGCCGTTGTGGGCGGTCGATCAGTTGGAGGACGTGGATCGCGTTTTTGCCGAGCAGCTTACCAGACTGCGCACGGATTATATTGATTTCTATCTGATGCACGCCGTGTCCAAAGAGCGTTGGGATAAAATGGTAGGATTGGGCGTGGTGAAGCGTCTGGAAGAGCTGAAGGCGGAGGGTAAGATTCATAATCTGGGCTTCTCTTTCCACGATCGTTATGAGGTGTTTGAGGAGGTCTTAAACTACAGAGACTGGGATTTCTGTCAGATTCAGTTAAATTACATGGATGCCCAGACCCAGGCGGGACTTAAGGGCTATGCCCTGACGGAAAGCAAGCAGATTCCGCTGGTCATCATGGAGCCTGTCAAGGGCGGTACGCTGGCTGCCTTTGATGAAGCGATCGCGGCCAAGTTCCATGCCCATGATCCCCAGGCATCCATTGCTTCTTTTGCCATGCGCTGGGTTGGAAGCCTGCCCAATGTGAAAGTGGTGCTGAGCGGGATGTCCGGCATGGAGCAAGTGGAGGATAATCTGAAGACCTTTGGACATTTCCGTCCGCTCAGTGAGGCGGAGGCCGCCACTATAGAAGAGGTGGTGACGACCATGAACAGCCGGGTAAAAAACGGCTGCACGGGATGCGGCTATTGTATGCCTTGTCCTTTTGGCGTGAAAATCCCCGATATTTTCCGTTTGTGGAATCTATATCATAAATACCAGAACTATCGGATGGTTCGCCGGGGCTGGGAGAGTATGGATGAAAAGAACAAGCCTTCCAGCTGCGTGAAGTGCGGGAAATGTGAGCGCGCCTGTCCCCAGAAGCTGAACATTCGTGAGGATTTGGTCAGGGCGCAGGAGGATTTGGACAAAAAGGAACTGATTTTCTAAGAAAAAGGAGCGGGCATGGAGAAAGCGTATAAGCTGGATTTTCAAAATGAAAAAACGGGAAGCCTCTATGTGAATTGCTGCGGCTGTTCCCAAACGGAACCACTACATAGCTTTGGTCCTGCCTCCAAGCCCCACTACCTGATTCATTATGTGTTGAGCGGCAAGGGTATCTTTCGCTTCCATGACAAGGAGTATCGTCTGGAGGCAGGATACGGTTTCTTGATTCAGCCCAATGAACTGGCTTTCTATCGGGCGGATGAGGAAGATCCATGGAGTTATCTGTGGGTAGGCTTTGCCGGCAGCCGTGCTAAGGAATATCTGGATTTTATGGGCTTATCGGACCGACATCCTATTTTTGCCTGCGAAAAGTCGGAAGAATTGTATGCCATCGTCAAGGATATGATGGAACACAGCACCTTTGGAGTGGCCAATGAGCTGCGGCGAAACGGTCAGCTGGGGGTATTCTTATCTGTCATCGCGGACAGTGCCGGCGTGGTAAACGGGGATGAGGAGGACAAGGGAAACGGCTATGTGAAAAAGGCGGTCTCCTTTATCCAGTGCAATTATTGTGATCCTATCAGGGTGACGGATGTGGCGGAATATGTCTGCATTAACAGAAGCTATCTCTACACCTTGTTCCAAAATTATCTGGGCATGAGCCCCCAGCGTTTTTTGACGGCATTTCGGATTACCAAGGCCAGGGAACTGCTGGAATCGACGAGTTATTCCATTGAAAGCATTGCGCTTTCCTGCGGCTATCGGGATGCCATGGTATTTACCAAGGCGTTTCATGGCCTGAGAGGAACTTCTCCCTCCAAGTACCGCAGAGAATATCATAAAGAAAGCAGCCGCTCCCAGCTTCATGAAGTGGAGCGGCTGATTGAAGACTTGATCAAGCCTATATAATTACTTGGAAATCGGTGCTGTGGAGGATTTGACCGTTCACCAGAATATGCAGAACGCAGGGAATTGTCCGTGTCCCGGGGAAAAATGCCAGTTTAGAAGACACGGAAGTGCTGTTGTCTACAAGTATGGAGTCCTCCAGCAGCGTATGGCTGTGGTTGTATAATAAAAATCCAACGGGACATTTTTTGCTCGATATTTTATAAGTGCGGATTGTCTGCGTCCCATGGGCGTCCGTGGAATCGAGCTGGTAACGGATGTCCAGATGCATAGGTGCGTCGGAGACGTTTTGCAGTGTAAAAGTAAACTCCAATTCCTCCCCCAGGGCCACCAGGGGCGTTTTGAGCTCAAAATGAATCAAAGAGATAGAGTCGTAGATCTTCAAATCAATCACATCGTTCATGGAAATCCCCTGCTTTCCCTTTTGGAATGACTGTCAATTGCGGCGCGGCTGCGACTGTTGAGAGTTCCGTGCCTCGTCGTATTCAGTATAGCATATTTCGTGGGAAAAAACAGATATTTGGGCGTTTCTTAAGTAAAGCTTAATCTTTTATGAGAAGTAAAACTCAAATTGATCGTGCATAAATTCTCCCACCCAACGCAAAATATACCATAAATGCAAGGCCAAAGGTTATGTGAATCGTGTTTCCTGTTAAGTTGGCCTATTGGCAGGCACCTTGAGATTCATGCGGAAGGGTTGGGAATGTTTCATATGCGGGATACTTTTTACAAGTCATATGGCGTGTCCAAAAAAATCGGACGAGCGAAACCATGGGAATGGGTGCTTAAAAAGCTGTCGGTTTTTTTGCGGGACAACCAGGTTTATGTGGTTTTCTTCATGGTTTTGGCGGTTGCCCATCTTACGGCGTATTCTGGCCAGGATGATGTCTATTTTGCCGCGGCGTTGGAAGACCGGGGGGTATTGGCGTTTTTGCGGGATCGATATCAAATGTGGTCTTCCCGGATCTTGATAGAAGGAATGTTGGTATTTCTGGCGAGGATGCCGGAAGTTTGGAGTGTGCTTAATGTCCTGGCTTTTGTACTGGCGGGATTTTCCCTGGTTGAACTGCTGTCTTTGGATAAGAGAAAGGATCTTTATGGCTGCTGGCTGATTTTGGGGGGATTCTTTTTAATTCCGTTTGCCTGCTACAATGGCGCCGGATGGATCGCAACCACGTTAAATTATTTGTGGCCGTGCGCGTTGGCCTTGTGGGCGTTGGTTCCGGTGAAAAAGATTTTGTGTGAAGAGCCGGTTTCATGGTGGGAAAAGGCGCTTTCCATTCCGTCGCTGATCGTGGCGGCAAATATGGAATTGGTGTGTGTTTTCCTGCTTGCGGTGCTTTCCTTATGCACGGCGGTGGATGCCTGGAGCAAAAAGAGACTGCGTCCTTATTTTGCCATTATGATCCTATTGGTGGTTTTCAGTTTGCTCTTTATCCTCACTTGCCCCGGAAATGCCGCCAGAGCGGAAAGCGAGACGCTTACCTGGTTCCCGGAATTTACGGAATTATCCTTGCCCAGGAAACTGGAAATCGGCTTTTCTTCCACACTATTCGCGTTTTTCTTTGCGCCGAATCTTCTCTTTTTTTCCTTTTCCCTGCTTTTGTTTGTCACGGTATGTGTCTGTGTTCGGGAGATGCCGGTTCGGCTGCTTGCATCCATTCCCTTGTCCGCCAGTACCTTTCTGGGAATTTTGGGCGGGGAAAATGTGGGGATTTTCCAAGAACTTCAGGGATATCGGACACGGCTGGCCTGGTATGGAACGGGAATCAGCCTTGCGGAGCCCGGGACCTGGATGCCGGATTTGTTTTGCCTGTTTCTCTGCGGGACGATTTTATTTACAATTTGCCGTATTTTTGATAAAAAAAGCGCGTTTCTCCTATGCTTTGTCTTGTTGGCGGGCTTTGCCACCCGGATGGCAATGTCCTTTTCCCCCACTGTCTGGGCTTCGGGTGAAAGAACCTTTCTGGTGATGGACCTTTGTCTGCTTTTCTGTATGGGAGCGTTTGCGCGGCGGATGGCAGAGGCGCGGCCACGGTATCGGGAGGCTGTTTTTCTGGCGATCGGCTGCCTTGAAACTTTTGGCATCGTGAATTTTTGGTTCGGATGAATGATGGCCGGGTCTGGCAGTGGTGGTTTAACATTTTCACAGAAAAAAAGAACAAATTGATATGGCAAAGCAGGGAATTTGATGTATAATAAAAACAGGTTGTAGGTTGTCTATGAAAGCCGCGTGCCAGGAAGAGTGGCTTTCGACAAAACTTGAGAACAGACGGCTGCGTGGGCGGCACAGAAGGAGGAGCGATGAAAGATATCATTTTGGCAAAATTTGAAGAGGTTTTTGGAAGCGCGTCAGGCGCGAAAGTATATTTTGCGCCGGGGCGTGTGAATATGATCGGAGAGCATACGGACTATAACGGGGGTCATGTTTTTCCATGTGCCCTGACTATCGGAACCTACGGCGTGGCACGCAAAAGGGAGGATGACAAGCTGCGGTTTTATTCCATGAATTTTGCGCAGAGAGGTGTGATCGAGTCTTCCCTGCAGGATTTGAAACCTTATAAGGAGGCCAACTGGACCAATTATCCCAAGGGTGTGATGTGGGCCTTTGAGCAGCGGGGGATGGCGCTGCCCTGCGGCATGGATCTGCTGCTGAACGGCACGATTCCCAATGGCTCCGGACTTTCCTCTTCCGCGTCCGTGGAGGTGCTTACGGGATACATATTGCGGGATTTCTTTGGATTTGACGTGACGAATCAGGATCTGGCCCTGATCGGTCAGTATTCCGAGAATCATTTTAATGGCGTGAATTGCGGCATCATGGACCAGTTTGCCATTGCCATGGGCAAGAAAGGACATGCCATTTTCCTGGACACCGCGGATTTGTCCTTTGAATATGCGCCGATTCAGCTGGAGAATGCCAAGATTGTCATAGCCTCCAGCAATAAGAAAAGGGGCTTGGGAGATTCCAAGTATAACGAGCGCCGCGGCGAGTGTGAAACGGCCCTGGCGGAACTGCAAAAGGTTGTGGACATCAAGGCCCTTGGAGATCTGACGGAGGAGGCCTTTGAGCAATATCAGTCCGCCATTGGCAGCGAGGTGCGCCGCAGGCGGGCAAAGCACGCGGTTTACGAAAACCAACGGACCATTAAGGCGGTGGAAGCCCTGAAGAAGAACGACGTGAAGCTGTTTGGGGAATTGATGAACGCGTCCCATGTCTCCTTGCGGGATGATTATGAGGTGACGGGCGTGGAGTTGGATACCCTGGTAGAGGAGGCCTGGAAAGTGCCGGGAGTGATCGGGTCCCGTATGACGGGCGCCGGTTTCGGCGGCTGCACGGTCAGCATTGTGGAAAATAGCGCTATCGACAATTTTATTGAATCGGTTGGCAGGGCCTATCAGGAAAAAATCGGATATGCCGCGGATTTCTATGTGGTGGAGATCGGGGACGGGCCAAGAGCCTTGTAAGAATTGGAGGTTATTGCGAAATCAGCCGATACACAGGCCGCGCGGCGGCTGTGGGGGAAAGCACGGAAAGGAGAGACCATGATTCAGACAGATATCAGGAAATTAGTGATTTATGGCGTACAGACGGGTCTGGTGCCGGAGGAAGATGTGGTTTATACCACGAACCGTCTGCTGGAGTTGTTCAGTCTGGATGAACTTGAGGACTGCGGCCAGCCCGTCACCATGCGGGAGGACGAGTTGGAAGCGGTGCTGGGCCGATTGTTGGACTACGCCTATGAAAACGGGATCACAACGGAAAACAGCATTGTTTATCGTGACTTGTTTGACACGAAGATCATGGGGATGCTGATGCCCCGTCCCAGTGAAGTGGTGCGTAAGTTTTACGAACTTTATCGGACCGTATCGCCTGAGGCGGCGACGGATTATTTCTACAAGCTGAGCCGGGATTCGGATTACATACGCAGATACCGCATCGTCAAGGATATGAAGTGGGTGGCACCCACACAGTATGGGGATTTGGACATCACCATCAATCTCTCCAAGCCGGAAAAGGATCCCAAGGCCATTGCCGCCGCCAGGAACGCGAAGCAGTCGGGCTATCCCAAGTGTCTGCTTTGCAGGGAAAACGAGGGCTATGCGGGCCGGGTAAATCATCCCGCAAGGCAGAATCACCGTATTATTCCGGTGGTGATCAATGGCAGCCAATGGGGTTTCCAGTATTCGCCTTATGTATATTATAACGAGCATTGCATCGTGTTTCATTATCAGCATATACCGATGAAAATCGACCATGCCACGTTTTGCAAGCTGTTTGATTTTGTCAGACAGTTTCCTCATTATTTTGTGGGTTCCAATGCGGATCTGCCAATTGTGGGAGGATCGATTTTAAGCCATGATCATTTCCAGGGAGGGCATTATGAATTTGCCATGGCCAAGGCGCCAGTGGAGAGAAGCTTCACGGTGAAAGGATACGAGGATGTACAGGCCGGTATTGTGAAATGGCCCATGTCCGTCATTCGTCTGCGGGGAGAGGATACGGACCGCATCATTGCCCTGGCGGACGTGATTTTATCGAAATGGAGAGAATACACCGACGAGGCTGCCTTTATCTATGCCTACACGGACGGTGAGCCGCACAATACCATTACGCCCATTGCAAGAAAGCGGGGAGAGCTCTATGAGTTGGATCTGGTGCTGCGCAACAATATTACCACAAAGGAGCATCCTCTGGGTGTTTACCATCCGCATGCCAGGCTGCATCATATTAAAAAGGAAAACATTGGTTTGATTGAGGTCATGGGCCTGGCGGTATTGCCGGCAAGGCTGAAAGAGGAGATTGCGGAGCTAAAAGAAGCGATGCTGACCGGAAAGGACTTGCGCGGCGAGGAGAATCTGGCCAAGCACGCGGACTGGGTGGAAGAATTTTCGCCCAAATATGACAAAATCGATGCTTCCAACATTGATGAGATCATAGAAAAGGAAATCGGTCTTGTTTTTATGGAAGTGTTGGAGGATGCCGGGGTCTATAAGAGGACGGAAGAGGGACAGAAAGCATTTGACCGGTTTGTGAACAGCTTGTCCTAACCTCGGAGAGGTGCCGGATGAAGGAACTTTTATCCGGAAAGGAAAAGAAGTATGAAGTTCTTGTTGTGTGCGCTGAACGCGAAATATATCCACTCCAATCCCGCGGTGTACAGTCTGCGCGCTTACGCCGGGGAGGAATGGAGGGAGCAGATTGAAATCGCGGAATATACCATCAACCAATATGCGGATGACATCCTTGCCGATCTTTATCAGAAACGGCCGGATGTCATCGGCTTTTCCTGCTATATCTGGAACTGGTCCCTGGTGCAGGAGCTGTTGGAAGAGCTGCCCAAGCTTCTGCCCCGGGTACGGGTCTGGCTGGGAGGCCCGGAAGTGACCTATGACGCGGACGAGATTCTGAAGCGCTTTCCGGGACTGGCCGGAATCATGGTAGGCGAAGGAGAGGCGACTTTTCGGGAATTGATGGAATATTATGGCGGCCGGTCAGGCAAAGAGCTTTGGGAGATTCCCGGACTGTGTCTGCCCCGCGGAGAGCTTCCGGAAATCCCCGGCCTATGCCTGACCGGGGGCTATACCGCGGCCAGACCGTTGGCGGATTTGGACGCCTTGCCGTTTCCCTATGAGGATCCGACGCAATTTGCCAACAAGATCATCTATTATGAAACCAGCAGAGGATGTCCTTATCGCTGCAGCTATTGTCTTTCATCCATTGATTCCGGGGTACGCCTCCGGGATTTTCAATTGGTGAAAAAGGAGCTGCAATTCTTTCTGGATGCCAGGGTAGCTCAGGTAAAATTCGTGGATCGTACCTTTAACTGTAATCATGAGCATACGATGGCGATTTGGAACTATCTTTTGGAACATGACAATGGCGTGACCAATTTCCATTTTGAGATCTCCGCCGATATTCTGCGGTCTGATGAGATCGCCCTGCTTCGCCGGATGCGGCCGGGTCTTGTGCAGCTGGAGATCGGTGTGCAGACCGCCAATCCCATGACACTTCGGGCGATCCGGCGCAATATGAGTCTGGAACGATTGGAACAGGTAGTGGCAAGGATTCGGGAGGGCAGGAACATTCACCAGCATTTGGACCTGATCGCGGGACTGCCCTATGAGGATTATGAGAGCTTCGGCCGGTCTTTCAACCGTGTTTATTCCATGAAGCCCCAACAGCTGCAGCTCGGATTTTTGAAAGTGTTAAAGGGATCCGAGATGGAGAGAAGAACGGAGGAGTTCGGTATTTGTTACCAGAGCAGACCGCCCTACGAGGTGTTGTATACCAATTGGCTGTCCTATGAGGACGTTCTGCGTCTGAAAAGGGTGGAAGAAATGGTGGAACTGTATTATAACAGCAATCAGTTCGTTCATACACTGGAATTTCTGGAGGGCGCTTTTCCATCGCCTTTTGCCATGTACGAGACTCTGGCGGATTTTTACCGGGAGAAAGGATATTTTACCAACCATCCGGCCAGGAGCTATCGTTATCAGGCATTGTTGGAGTTCGCGGTAAGCAGTGATCCGGAGTGTGAGGCGCTTTATCGGGAATTGTTGACATTTGACTTATATCTGCGGGAAAATAGTAAGAGCAGGCCTGAATTTGCCGGAGACTTACAGCCGTTTCGGGAAGAACTGCGCGGATTTTATCGGCAGGAGGAGCGTCTGCGAAGGCTGCTGCCCGCTTATCAGTCATATGATGAAAGGCAGATTACGCGCATGACCCATTTGGAGCCGTTTTGTTATCCCGTATGGGACGGGGAGCTTCTGCAGAAGACGCGTCTGGAGAGGAAAGATGCGGCAAGGTGGTTTGTTTTGTTTGACTACCGGACGAGGGATCCGCTGACACATGATGCCCGCTTTCTGGTGACAGAACGGCAGAAATGACGAAAGGATGTAGCGAATGAAAAAGAATACGAGGGAGATACTGGAAGCATTGGATGCATATTATGGAACGGATGATCGTTGCTCTCTGAATCATGAAAATGCATGGCAATTATTGATCGCCACCATGCTCAGCGCCCAGTGTACGGATGCCCGGGTGAATGTGGTGACGGCGGATTTGTTTCAAAAGTACACCAGCGTGGAAGACTTTGCAAAGGCTGACTTGAAAGAATTGGAATCCGATATTCATTCCACCGGTTTTTATCATAATAAGGCTAAAAATATCATAGCTTGCTGTCAGAAGCTGATGGCGGAATACGGGGGAGAGGTTCCCCGCAGTCTGGAGGAGCTGACCGGCCTGCCCGGCGTGGGGCGCAAGACGGCCAATGTGATCCGGGGCAATATCTATCATGAGCCAAGCATTGTGGTGGATACGCATGTGAAGCGGATTTCCAAAAAATTGGGGCTGACGAAAGAGGATGATCCCGTAAAAGTGGAGTTTGACTTAATGAAAGAATTGCCTCGGGACCACTGGATCCTTTATAATATGCATTTAATTACTCTGGGGAGGGAAATCTGCAAGGCTTCCACTCCTAAATGTGAGGAATGCTTTTTGCGTGAACTGTGCCCTGCGGGTGGAGGAAAAAAGCCTTGCAAAACAAGGAAAATTCGGCTATAATAACCTAACGACAGAGGCTGTCAAGGCTGGTAGGGATTGGTATGGAAAGCGCGCCCGCGGGGGCGGATAGGAGTGGTTTTATGTTTCATATGAACGATAAAAAAAGAAGAATCATTTCGGCGGTTATTATCGCTTTGTTGATTTTGGGCATGGTTTTGCCGTCTCTGGTGTATTTCCTGGGATAAGACGGTCTGAGGGGAGGCCGGGAACGAGAATGGGACTTGGGAAGTCGGAAAGGGTTCGAAATCATATGAAGAATTGGAGGAAATATTTAACGATGCTGGCCATGGCCGGTATCGTTTTACTGGTAAGCTTTCTGGTACCTATGAAAGCGCGGGCACAGGAAGCGGAAACGATAAAAAGCGGCGTTTACGCAGGCGATATTGATTTGTCCAACATGAGCGAGGAAGAGGCCATAAGCGCCATTAACGCCTATGTGGAGACGGTGAAAGGAACGACAATCACCCTGATCGCGGGGGGTGACCAGGCCGTGCAGACCACCGTGGGAGAGCTGGGGCTTTTCTGGAAGAACACGGGACTGGTGACAGAGGCTCTGGGCCTTGGCACGCGCGGCAACGTGATCGAGCGTTATAAAGCGATCAAGGACTTGGCCCATGATAAAAAGGTCTATCCCATAGAATATGATTTCAAGGTGGCGAACATCAATCGTGTTTTGCTGGATAAATGCAGCCAGTATGATCAGGACGCGGTAAGCGCTTCCTTGAAGAGGGAGAATGGGAGTTTCCAGGTGATTGACGGCCAGATTGGTTATCACTTGGATATTGAGAAATCCATTGACGCGGTCTACAATTATCTGACCCAGAACTGGTCCGGCGTTTCCGGCGCGGTGACGCTGGTCGTCGAAGTGGAGGAACCCAAGGGCACGGCTCAGGATTTGGAGCAGGTGCGGGATGTGATAGGCAGCTTTACGACATCCTTTGCGTCCTCGGGCAAGGAACGGAGCGCCAACGTGGCCAATGGCTGCCAGCTGATTGACGGCGTCACGCTGTATCCTGGCGAGGAATTTTCCACTTATGAAGCGGTAGCGCCCTTTACCGTTGAAAATGGTTATTATATGGCGGCTTCTTATCTGAACGGCAAAGTGGTGGATAGTCTGGGCGGCGGGATCTGTCAGGTGTCCACGACTCTGTATAACGCGGTGCTGAACGCGGAGCTGGATGTAACGGAACGCCATAATCATTCCATGATCGTCACTTATGTGGACCCTTCCGCCGATGCGGCGATCGCGGAAAGCTCCGGCAAGGATTTTTGCTTTATCAATAATACGGAAGCTCCCATTTACATTGAGGGTTATGTCCAGAACAAGAATATTACGTTTAACATTTACGGGAAAGAAACCAGAAGTGCGGACCGCAAGGTGTCCTATGTCAGCGAGGTGCTGGAGACCACGCCCCCGACGGAGCAGATTAACGCGGATGCCGGACATCCCCTGGGTTATATCAATGTGGGAGGGAGTCCCCATACGGGCTACAAGGCGCGCCTGTGGAAAGTCGTAACGCAGAATGGCGTGGAGGTCAGCAGGACGCAGGTCAACAGCAGCAGTTATAAAATGACACCCAGGATCGCAACGGTGGGCGTGGCTACAGAGGACCCCAACGCTTATAATGAAATTATGGCTGCCATTGGAACGGGAAGCATCGATCATGTGAAAGCCGTGATCGCGTTGCTGATTCCGCAAGAGCCCGCGGCTCCCGCCGAGCCCACAGTGCCCGATCAGCCAGAGGTGGCAGATCCAGCGGAGTGAGGCCTTTTGGCCGGTTGAATGGGAGAGTATGAGACCAGGCAAGATCGCGGAAAGCGTGCTAAAGCGTTCCGTATTCAGACAAATCAAATATTGTAATGAGGACATCCAAAATGGCGCAGGCGCTGGATGCGACTGCGCCATTTTCCATATCGGAAGCCGATTGTTCGCTTCCTGTGTGCAGGAAGCGGCGATATCCGGGCCTATGGACTTGGGATTGCTGGTCGGAAGGTGCGCCAACAGCCTGGCGGCTGCCGGCGCGGAGCCTGTGGCGGTTTCCCTGGGTATCTTGCTGCCGGAAACAGTGGAGGAACCGGAGCTGAGGGCGCTGATGGAAACGGCGCGGGCATCTTGCGCGAAGCGTAAGATGCAGATCGCGGGAGGCCATACGGCGGTCAGTGCGGCTGTAAGGATGACGGTGGTGACGGTAACCGGATATGGGAAATTGGAGAGAACGCTTCCCGGTGTGACCGTGGGGCAGGACATTGTGGTATCCAAATGGATTGGTCTGGAAGGGACTGCGCTGCTGGCCGAAAAGTATTCGGAAAGCCTGCTTACAAGATATCCGGCCTGGTTGGTGGAAAGGGCGCAGGGATTCTGGAAAGAGCAGTCTGTTTTGCCGGAGGCCCAAGTCGCGCTGGGGCGCCATGTTTGTGATATGCATGATGCGTCCGAGGGCGGTATTTTGGCGGCCTTATGGGAACTGGCGGAGCGCGCGGGAACAGGTTTAACCGTTGACATGAGGAAGATTCCCATTCGTCAGGAGACGGTGGAGGTCTGTGAATATCTGGGCGTGAATCCGTATGAGTTGCTGTCCGGAGGCTGCTTATTGATGACCACAAAAGACGGTGAGGGCCTGACAGAGGCGCTGGAGGAGGCCGGTATTCCGGCGGCGGTGATTGGAAAAGTTACTGCGGGTAAGGACCGACTGATTTTGAATGGGGATGAAGTGCGGTATCTGGACCGGCCCAGGGAAGATGAGATTTACCGGGGGATGACCGGAGAGGATAAGCAGTCGGAACATCCCTTATGGGGTGATTGCCGTGTCGGTAAGATAGAGAACACAAAAGGAGAATGGAGGATATTATGAGAGAGGAATTGTTATCGCTTATTGAAACGAACAGTCGTATTGATTTAAAGGAGCTGGCTGTCATCCTGGGTGTGGAAGAGATTGATGTGGTCAATGAACTGGCGGCCCTGGAGAAAGAAGGAATTATCTGCGGATATCATACGTTGATTGACTGGGATAAAACGTCTCTGGAAAAGGTGACGGCACTGATCGAAGTGCGCGTTACGCCGAAGAGCGGGGAGGGTTATGACGAAGTGGCGGAACGGATTTACAATTATCCTGAGGTGAACAGCGTCTACCTGATTTCCGGTGGATTTGATCTGATGGTCATTTTGGAAGGAAAGAGTCTGCGTGCCGTGTCCGCTTTCGTATCGGAGAAGTTGGCCACGCTGGACGCCGTTTTGAGCACCGCCACCCACTTTATCCTGAAAAAATATAAGGACCATGGGACGATTCTGGACAAGAATCCGACTGATGAAAGAGAGATGATCACCCCATGAAAAATCCATTATCCGATATGTGCGTTGCGATAAAGCCTTCCGGTATCCGAAAGTTTTTTGATGTCGCCAGCGAGATGAAGGATGCCATATCCCTGGGAGTGGGGGAGCCTGATTTTGACACGCCCCAACATATCCGGGACGAGGGGGTTTATTCCCTGCAAAAGGGGCATACCCACTATACCTCTAATTCCGGATTAAAGGAACTGAAAGCGGAAATTTGCAATTATTTACATAGAAAATACGGTTTGGAGTATGATTTTAACAGCGAGGTTTTGGTAACCGTGGGCGGTTCCGAGGCCATCGATATCGCCATGCGCGCCATGCTGAATCCGGGGGAGGAAGTCATTATTCCCCAACCCAGCTTTGTTTCCTATGAGCCTTGTGCCGTTCTGGCGGGAGGAAAGCCCGTGGTCGTGGAGCTTCGCGCGGAGGATGAGTTCCGTCTGAAGGCACGGCAGCTTCGCGATGCGGTGACGGAAAAGTCCAAGCTGTTGGTACTTCCTTTTCCCAATAATCCCACCGGAGCCATCATGGAGCGGGCGGATCTGGAGGCCATCGCGGAGGTTGTCATTGAGAATGATCTTTATGTGTTGTCGGATGAGATTTATTCTGAGATGACTTACAAGGGTGAGCATGTTTCCATCACCAGTCTGCCGGGAATGCGGGATCGGACCATCCTGATTAATGGTTTTTCCAAAAGCTATGCCATGACGGGCTGGAGACTGGGCTATGCCTGCGGACCCAGGCTGATTCTGGAGCAGATGACCAAGGTACATCAGTTTGCCATTATGTGTGCGCCCACTACCAGCCAATACGCCGCCATAGACGCGCTGCGGAATGGGGACGAGGATGTGAAGCGGATGTGTACGGCTTACAACCAGAGGAGACGTTACCTGGTAAACGCTTTCCGCGAGATGGACTTGGATTGCTTTGAGCCTTACGGCGCGTTTTATATTTTCCCCTCTATCAAGGAATTCGGAATGACCGGTGAGGAATTCGCGCTCCGTTTCCTGGAGGAAGAAAGGGTGGCCGTAGTTCCCGGAAGTGCTTTTGGCGACTGCGGCGAAGGATATTTGAGAATTTCCTATGCGGCTTCCATGGAAAATCTGAAGACTGCCATGAGCAGACTGGAGCGGTTTATCGGGAGACTGCGCGCGGAACGTGGGTGAGTCTTATGCACATTATTTTACATCAACCGGAAATCCCCGCCAATACGGGGAATATTGGCAGAACCTGCGTGGCGACCGGCACAAGTCTGCATCTGATCGAACCCCTGGGCTTTCGCTTGAATGAAAAGGAGATTAAGCGGGCCGGTATGGATTATTGGCAGTACCTGGATGTGGCCAGGTATGTGAATTTTGCGGAATTTCAGGAAATGCATCCCGGAGCAAGGATCTGGATGGCCACCACCAAAGCCAGGCGCGCTTATACGGAGGTGTCTTTCAGGCCGGATGATTATTTAATGTTTGGCAAAGAAAGCGCCGGTATCCCGGAGGAAATTCTGGTCGATCATGAGGAGACCTGCATCCGCATTCCCATGCTGCCCGCCATCAGATCCCTGAATCTGTCCAACGCGGTGGCAATCGTTCTTTATGAGGCACTGAGACAAAACGGTTTTCACGAAATGCAGAGGACTGGAGAGCTTCATCGGCTGCATTGGAAAGAATAGGGCGGAAAAAATGGCTGAGATTCATAATAACGCGTTTGTGGCGCCTGGCGCCATTGTGGTGGGAAATGTAACGGTGGAGGAGGACTGCGGGATCTGGTACCATGCCACGGTTCGCGCGGAACATTCTTTCATCGTGATTGGCAAAGGCAGCAATGTGCAGGACAATTGCGTGATTCACGTAAGCCCTGGCTATCCTGCCGTGATCGGCCGGCAGGTGACCATTGGTCATGGAGCGATTGTTCATGGCAGCGTCATTGGGGATAATAGCCTGATCGGGATGGGCGCGATTCTGATGAACGGGTCCCGAATTGGGAAAAACTGTATCATTGGGGCTGGGGCGCTGGTCGTGGGCAATACGGTGATCCCGGACGGTTCCGTGGTGTTGGGGAATCCCGGAAAGGTGAGACGGCAGGTGACAGAAGAGGAAATTGCGAAGAATCGGGAAAACGCGCAGCACTATGTTGACGAGGCGCGGAGGATGAGCGCTTGTGTGGACGGAAATTGTAATCGTTCAGACACCTGTCAAGGGAGGCCGGGAGCGGGCTGTCTGAACTGGGTCTGAACCGGTATTGGAAAGGTATCGGAAATTTGGGAAATTCCTTGAAAGTCCTTGACAAGAGAGAACTTTTTGTGTATTATTTTAACGTTGCAGAACGAATTTTTATTGTGACGTTTGATCATTGATAAGAAATCGGCGCATGGCTCAGCTTGGTAGAGCGCTACGTTCGGGACGTAGAGGTCGCAGGTTCGAATCCTGTTGCGCCGATGGGTGGAATACCACGGGGAAATAGCCAGGAACGCTTTCAATATGCGCATCCTGGCTATTTCTTATCCTCCGTTACATAATTGGTTTTATCTGCTGAAGCGCAAATCACGAATTCGATAAATAGTAACGCAGATTTTTTGCCGTACTTATATCGTTTCTCCGCCTTTACTGTTATTCTTTTCTTTCTCAAAATTGAGATTAGGGAGAATGATTTTAAATGCATTGCCGCTGGTCTCAATCAATGGGTACATTGCTCAGACAAAAGGAATTTTTCCACATCCGGCAGTACGATATTCAAATCAGAAAGCTCAG
Organism: uncultured Acetatifactor sp.; assembly: GCA_947625255.1. Classification (GTDB taxonomy): domain Bacteria; phylum Bacillota; class Clostridia; order Lachnospirales; family Lachnospiraceae; genus Acetatifactor. The sequence goes on from CANQNT010000032.1 coordinate 22,726, forward strand.
CTTCTGTCTTTGCTCGTTAATGGAATTAAGATTTCCGCAGTGAATCCGCCGCTTTCGCTGTCAGCGGAGAAGTAGCCGCCGTATTTTGTCTGCTTTTTTCCGGCGGCATTTGTGACGGAAAGGTAAAACTGGGCATCCTTTTCAAGACGCTTGTTTTCCTCAATGGCGTTGTCTAAAAGGTTCCCGATAATCACGCAGAGGTCGATGTCCGAAACCGACTGATACCGCTCGATTTTTCTGTTGATCAGTTTTATTATCTTTTTCCCGATTTTGTCAGCCATGCCCCTGCTTATCGGCACGGCTACGCCGCTTTTGAGAATCACCCCGGCGCGGCTTATCAGCAAAACCTCCCGCAGGTTGACGATGAACGAGCGCTGGACCCGAAATAAGCGCACTCAACCCGCGGTTGTAAAAAAATCCAACCGAAAGTTGCTAAATTCCACAAATGGTATGTGGATTGTGCCATACGCCTGTGATATCATGATTTTGTCGGTACAGAAAGCCATACTACTTTCATCGTTATGGCGGCGCGCCGACGGTACAGGACACAAGTAAGGAAAAATTTTAAGGAACCGCTTCCTGGCGGGAATGGAGGGAAGGATGAAAACATTAGGAAAGAAGATCAGTGACTATCGGAAAGCCCGGGGAATGACTCAGGAGGAGTTGGCGGATAAAACGGGCGTTTCGTCCCAGGCGGTATCGAAGTGGGAGAACGATTTAAGTATCCCGGATTTGCCGGTATTGATGGAATTGGCAGATCTGTTTGGTGTAACCTTGGACCAGCTGGTGAGATCGGAGGATGCGGTTCCTGCGGCGCAGATGTTGCCGGAATCCCAGAGAAAACCTCTGGAACAGCTTGTTTTACGGGTTGTGGTAAACAGCGGTGGAGATCATATTAAAGTCAATGTGCCTATAATGCTGGTCAAGGTTTGTCTGGAAATGGGAGTAGGGCTTCCGGAGGTGAATTCCCATTGGGGACAAGGAATTAAGAATGTGGAAATTGACTGGGCGCAGGTTTTGGCTTTGGTGGACAGGGGAGTAATCGGCAAGTTGGTGGAAATCCAGAGTGATGACGGAGATGTGATAGAGGTATATGTGGAATGAAAATCATGATTCAGGATAAGGAAGAATCTCTGAATTTTACCATTCCCAATTGGCTGTTGACCGGAGTCCTCGCCCGGAAACTGATTGTTGCCGGGACACAGAAATATTGTGAGGATATGCTGCCATGTACCGCACAGCAGCTGGATCGGATTCTGGTGGAATTGAAAAAAGCCGGCAGACGGTTTAAGGGCCTGAGACTGGTAGAAGTACAATCTCAGAATGGAGATTATGTTGTAATTGAATTGTAGGATAGGAAGAGTTCCATGCGGGAGAATGAATCAGTGTGGGACCTGGGAATTGCTGCCCCTGGGGAGGTAAAGCTTGCGGCGCGGTCCATGGTTTTCAAAATCACAGGCCGCGCCGTAACAATTCCTGATTCTTATTTTTCCAACTGAATAAAGAGCCCGGAGAAGATGCCCACCGGTACGAGATCGGAGAAGTCGTATTCCTCTGTTCTGTCCTTTTCAAAATAGTAAGTGGTGATTCGCTTCTTGAGGGGATCGACGATCCAATATTCCCTGACCCTGGCGGCTCTGTAGGCAAAAAGCTTGGTGGAATAATCTATGTATTTGCTGCCTGCGGAAACGATCTCCAGAATCCAGTCAGGAGAGCCCTTGCAGCCATCCTCCTCAAGCTTGCTGGCGGTACAGACCACGGAGATGTCCGGCTCCACAAAGGTCCTGCCATTTTCCCCTAAGAATACGTTAAATGGCGCCACATTCACCTCGCCCGTTCCGCCGTTTTTATCAATATATTCAGAAATCATCATGGCCAGCCTGAGCAAAAGACGCTGGTGTGTAAGTCCCGGCGGCGACATATAGTAGACCTTTCCGTCAATCAGTTCCGCACGAGATACGTCAGTGGTCGCGTAGATATCTTTGACGGTATAAATGCTATCTTGTGAAAATGCCATAATTGTACATCCTTTCTTCTTGTAGTGGTTTTCTTTATTATAATTCATTCCCTTTAAAATGGCAACAACAGAATCATGAAAACCGGGGGAAGTTATTTCCTGAAATTGATGGTTGAAGGGGGCTGTTTTTGGAAAAACGGAATCCGAACTGAAGCGTTACGGAAAGTCGTTACGGAAAGTCATCGAAAAGGCTGTTTGGCAATTGCTTTTCGCTGCTGGCCATGATACGATGGGATTTGACGTTGGTATGTGGAAAGAACAAGAGGCCGGACCTGGAAAACCGGAATGAGGAATGGGAGGAAAATCAATGAAATATACCTGGACTTATGAGACGCCGATCGGCCCGATTTGTCTGGTGCAGGACGGAGAGGCCCTTGTGGGCCTTGGAATCGCTGGAAGTTTGCAGGCGGCGGATGCCATTTGGCAGGAGACACCCTTTTTACAGCAGGCGATCAAGGAACTTCGGGAATATCTGGACGGCGGAAGAAAAATATTCACTGTTCATCTGTCTACGGCGGGCACGCCTTTTCAGGAAAAGGTGTGGCGGGCCTTGCGGGAGATCCCCTATGGGGAGACACGCACCTATGGACAGATAGCCATCAGGGTGGGAAACCCGAAAGGCGCCCGGGCGGTGGGAATGGCCTGCAATCGTAACCCGATCATGCTTTTGATTCCCTGCCACAGGGTCGTCGGAAGCGATGGCAGCCTGACTGGTTTCGGCGGGGGATTGCCGGTGAAAGAGAAGCTGCTGCGGCTGGAGGGTGCTATTTTTTCCCAGGGGGAAGTTGGGCCAGTACGATTGCTGAAACAATAAAAATGCAGCCCGAAAGTTCTCGGATGCTGAGGTTCGTGGAGAATCACCCAGCCCGCCAGCACGGAAAAGACGGATTCCAGGCGTCCAGTGTGACCAGGGAGCCGGCCCAGTGTCCCAGGCTTTCCGGGGTATGTTCCATTTCAAACACGACCATGGGAATGGCGGTAAGGATGCCGCAGGTCAGGACCAACAGATCTGAGGGACGGATACTCAAGGAACCGTCCACGCACAAGAGATACAAACCAGCCAGGGCAAGGATCACACCCGCAGGAGACACCGCCTGTCCAAAGGGCACGGGCCTCTTCTCGGTTCTGTGGCTTGGAGCGAAAGTACCCCTTTTGCTCCAATTGTCGGATTACCGGGAGCAGTACAATGGCCCCACAATGGATCGAAGACAGTTAAAGGGATAAGGTCCGACCAGGCCGCCGCCCTCTCATTGTGCCGCGAAAGCGATACCCCAGATAAAGGCGGCCAGCGCCGGCAATAAGGAATTGATTTTTCAAGTGATTTAAAATAATCCTTGACAAAATAGATCAATATGCTATAGTTTTAAATGCAAATGCGATTCATTCGCATTTACGAGGACCAAGCGATTACAAGAAGCAGGCGACTGGGAGAGTGGAGATGCTGTACGTTCTGGAAGATACAATCATTGATACCATAAAATTAGTACCGTTTTTGTTCCTGACCTATTTGGCCATGGAATATTTGGAACACAAGGCCAGCGGGAAGATGGAGAATGCGGTTCGTAAGGCCGGGAGGGGGGGACCCTTTTGGGGAAGTCTGGCGGGGGTGGTGCCTCAGTGCGGATTCTCCGCCGCGGCATCGGGCCTTTATGCGGGACGCGTGATTTCCCTGGGATCCCTGTTGGCGATTTATTTGTCAACGTCCGATGAAATGTTGCCCATCCTGCTTTCCGAGCAGGCGGATTGGAAATTGATCGCCGGAATTTTGCTGTGGAAGATTGCAATCGGCATGACTGCGGGTTTCGCGGCGGATTTTGTATTGCGGATAAGAAAAGATCATGGGGGGCTTTTTGGGCGTGAGCGAAATCCCAGGCAGGAAAGTCCCGCCGACCAGGCGCATCATTGCAGCCATATCCACGATTTATGTGAAAAGGAGCATTGTCAATGTGAAAAAGGGATCCTGCGATCCGCCGTGACGCATACGCTGCAGATTACGTTATTTGTTTTGCTGATTACCTTTGTATTGAATCTGGTGCTGCATCTGGGCGGGGAGGAAGTGTTGGCGGATCTTTTGCTGAATCGTCCCGTGGCAGGGCCCTTGATCGCAGGCGCGGTTGGACTGATTCCTAACTGCGTGGGTTCCATCGTGGTTACACAGCTATATCTGGAGGGAGCCATGGGCTTTGGAACAATGATGGCCGGACTGCTCACCAGTACCGGGGTGGGCGTATTGATTCTATGCCGTGTCAACCATAACTGCCGGGAGAATGCCATGATCATCGGATTGGTTTACGGAATCGGCGTGGTAATGGGGATCCTTTTATAAAAGCGGGCAGGAATTGCGGAAACCATTTTGCGGGTCAGGGATTTTGGAACCCTTTTGGGATTGTATCGAAAAGAGAGGATGTTGGATGGAAAAAGAGGATGCGTCGCGGGTACAGTATCCCGCGGGAATCAAGTGGACCAGGCAGCGGAAGTGCGTATATGGGATTTTGTATCGTTCCATGGAACCGTTAAGCGCTATACAGATTTATCAGCAGGTGCTGCAAACGGAAAAGGCGGAGAATTATGCCGTTTCCACTATTTATCGGATTTTGGGAGCTTTTGAAGACCATGGCCTGGTGAGCAGAGATGTGTGGCCGGAGGATGGGACTGTGTTTTATGAACTGAACCGTGGGGAGCATACCCATTACGCGGTGTGCCTTGAGTGCCGCAAGAGAATTCCCCTTTCCGGCTGCCCGTTTATACATATGCGCCTGGATACGGGAGCAAAGGATTTTATGGTGACGGGACATCGGGTGGAGCTTTATGGATACTGTAAGGATTGCCAGGAACTTCATCGGAGGACGACGGGCAGGGAAAATTTCTAATATGGCTTTGTTACTAAAATGGTTACTAAAATTTCAATTTTTTGTGAAAAAGTACTTGCATTTTTTGGCAGCATATATTATAATCAACCATGTGCTTGAGGAACACGCATATGAGCGCTGCTAGCTCAGTTGGTAGAGCACCTGACTCTTAATCAGGGTGTCCAGGGTTCGAGCCCCTGGCAGCGCACGGAGGTCCCGGGATTCGCTTAGATAGCGGGTTTTGGGGCTTTTTTCTTGCCCGGGGACGGACGCGGCGAGATGGTTGGGAGGTTTTGTTATGATATTTGAGACACACGCGCATTATGATGATGAAGCGTTTGACGAGGATCGGGAGGAGCTGCTTGCGTGTCTGCCGGAAAGCGGGATTGGCCGTGTGGTCAATGTGGGCTCAAGTCTGCGGTCTTGTCGGCAGACCATTGAACTGATGGAGCGTTATCCTTTTCTTTATGGGGCGCTGGGCGTACATCCATCCGACAGCGCGGAATTGGACGAGGAATCCATCCGTTGGCTGCGGGAACAATGTGCTTTGGAAAAGTGTGTGGCAGTAGGGGAAATCGGGCTGGACTATTACTGGGACGAACCGGACCGGGAGATTCAGAAAAATTGGTTTCTGCTCCAGTTGGCGCTTGCCAGGGAAGTGGGTTTGCCCGTGATCATTCATTCCCGGGATGCCGCCAGGGACACCATTGACCTTATGACGGCGGAAAAAGCGTCGGAAATCGGGGGCGTGATCCATTGCTTCGGCTATTCCAGGGAAGTGGCGAAGATTTTTCTGAATATGGGCTTTTATATTGGAATCGGCGGGGTGCTGACGTTTAAGAATGCCAGAAAGCTGAAAGAGGTGGCGGAGTATGTACCTATGGACCGCATCGTTTTGGAAACAGACAGTCCTTATCTCGCTCCTGTTCCCAATCGGGGCAAGCGCAACAGTTCCCTGAATCTGCCCCATGTGGCCCAGGCCCTGGCCGAGATCAAGGGACTTTCCAGGGAGGAAGTCGAACAGATTACCTGGGAAAACGCCTGCAGGCTCTATCGTATGAAAGAGTAAGACGAAGCATATTTCCTCTCCCAGCGGAATATTGTAAATAGAAAGGATCCTGACATGAAGATGCGGCAGGATCGCGAGAGGAGAGGGTCGTGTGAGAGATTGGAAAAAGTGGGTGCTTCCCGTGGCTGCATTATGCGGCATCCTGGTGCTGCCGGTGTTTGCAGGGCGGGAAAAGACGGCGCAGGAAGAGGTGGAGGCCGCCCTTACGAAGCTGCAGCGGGTGGAAAGCATGGAAGCGACGATGACCATGGACATGGAGGTGGAGCTTCTGCGTCTAAAATGGAGCGCGCAGACGACGTTGGACATGGTAACCTTTCGGGATCCCATGAAAATCAGGGCGGACATGATGATGGACCTGGGCCTTTTCGGCAGCAGCGAGCTGCAGGTTTACGCCCGGGAAACGGAGGAGGCTTATCAGCTGTTCGTGAACGATGGAAAGCGGTGGAATGACCAGGAGGTGCAGGCGGATCAGCTGAAAAGATATGATGGGAAAAAAATGATGGAGACCTACCTGGGACAGCTGGAGAACCTGGTCAAGGACGGAGAAGAAAAGCTGTTCGGCGGCATGGCGGATCGTTACATCGGTGTGGTACATAACGACGGATTGAAAAAAGTGCTTCTCGATACCGGAAGCGTGGAAATGCTGCTGAAGTTTTTGGAACAGGATATGCTGAAACCCATCGGCCAATTCCTCCGCAGAAATGAGGAAATGATTCCGGAGCTGATGGACAGGGCCGAGGACATGGAGGTGGTCCTGTGGATTGACCGCAAGACGGGTTATCCGGTACAGTGTTCCATGGACATTACCAGAATGGTGAATGCGGCGGTGGAAAAGTTCCTGGAGGCGGATGCCGATGGGGAGAAGTCCGGCGGAAGTTTTCTGCGTAAGGCTACAACCAAATTCTGGAGTCAGGTGAAATTCACCAAGACACAGATTCTGATACAATGTGAGGATTTCAACAACGCGGAGGACTTCCAGATCCCCATGGAAGCGCTGGAAGAGGAAAAGTAGACGACGCCATCGATCGACTAATATTGCAGGGACTCGTGGTTATACGCGAGTCCCTTTGCTGTGCGCCTGGCGGCGTACAAAACACATTCCACGTGAAATGCTGTTAAATTATTTTCAATAAAAATTTATCGAAACACGATAAAAAAGACTTGACATGCAATAAATTCAGTGCTAAAGTAGATTTCAACGAGGGAACGAAGCGAAATGAGAGACCAGGAGCATGGTTCCTGGAGATGACGGTAAGAAACGTATGGATTCGGAGGGAAATTAAAAATGAAACAAACGACTTTGTCAAAGTGGCTGAAGCTGATTTTCGCGGGAGTGGGAATTTGCGGACTGGTGGGCTGCGTCTGGGTGATTCCCGCTTTCGGGCAGATCATCGTCCGTGACAATCCGGATTACAGCCATTGTTATTATCCCTGGCTTTTCCTTTTATGGGCGGCTGCAATTCCCTGCTTTATCGCACTGGGTCTGGGATGGGGGATTGCAGCCAATATCGGGGAAGACCGTTCCTTTTCCGTGGAAAACGCCAGACTGCTGAAGTGGATTGCGATTTTGGCCGCCGGGGATGCCGGCTTTTTCTTCCTGATGAATGTGCTGTATCTGCTTTTGAAGCTGAGTCATCCTGGCGTGACGCTGATTTCCCTTTTGGTGGTATTTGCCGGGATCGCGGTTTCCGTAGTTGCCGCGGCCCTCTCCCACCTGGTAATGAAAGCCGCCGAGCTCCAGGAACAGAGTGACCTGACGATATAGGAGGGAGATCGATGGAAGAGGAAATTGTTTTTAATATCGATGTGATGCTGGCCAAAAGGAAAATGAGCGTGACGGAGCTTGCCAATCGGGTAGGCATTACGATTGCCAATATTTCCGTATTGAAAAATGGCAAGGCCAAGGCACTGAAGATTTCCACGTTGGCGAAGCTGTGCGCGGCGCTGGACTGCCAGCCGGGCGATTTGCTGGAATATGTGCCAAAGAGCCGGGGGGATGGCTGACAATGGAAAGGCGCATACATTCACATCTGTCGGCAGCCTGATCCGGCGGGGACGCAAAAGGGAATTGGACTTTGGAAAATGGAGAGGAGTATGGATCATGGTAAATAAGAATCAGGAAATCGGGAGTATTCAAGATAATTTTGCCTGGAAAGAGGAAAGGGCGGAACAGACGGGGCCGCGGCTGGTGCCTGACTTGGAAGAAACGGAATACACGAAGAAGATGAAGGGGGGCTTCTCTTACTTCGGATTGCTTTCTTTCCTTTACGCCTGCTTTTACGCGTTCTGTATGTTCCGCAGCCCATCCGGGATCACCTACCCTTTTTTCGTGGGAGGAAGTCTCTTGTTTTTTGGCTCAGCCTTGTCAAAACTTGGGATTTCCTTACGAAAAGGCAGCGTCTTTTACATGGCGGGCATGATGCTGTTGGCGGTGTCGACGTTTTGCACGGATGACGGCAGGCTGATCTGGATGAACAAAGCGGGGATTTGTCTGCTTTTGTTCAGCCTGCTGCTGCATCAATTCTACGATACCGCACGCTGGAATCTTGGGAAATATTTGGGCGCGATGCTGCGCCTCGTGTTTGCCAGCCTGGGGGAGTTGGGCAGACCATTTCAGGATGCCGGCCGTTGCCTGAAGTCTTTGCGTGGCGGCAGGGGGGAAAAAATATTTTTTGTCGGCGCGGGAATTGCGCTTGCGGCACCGGTTTTTGCCATCGTTTTTCTGCTCCTGGCCAGTGCCGACGTGGTGTTCCGGGAACTGGGCAGCCGCTGGATTCGGAGCCTGAATCTGGAAAATATATTCCCCGTCTGCTGTATGGTGGTATTGATGTTTTTGGCCGTATATTGCCTGCTTTCCTATTTGTGCAAAAAAAGCATCCCGGAGGAAGTGCCGGACCGCAGGAAAGGAGAGCCTATTCTGGCGATTACGGTTACGGGAATGCTGACGGCGCTTTATCTGGTCTTCAGCGTGATTCAGATTCTTTATCTGTTCCTGGGGAAAATGCAGCTGCCCCAGAATTACACCTACGCGGAATACGCCAGAGAGGGATTTTTCCAGCTGCTGGCGGTAGGAATCCTGAATCTGGTCATGGTCCTGGGAGCACTGGCGTTCTTCCGGGAAAGTAAGGTCCTGAAAGCGGTACTGGCGGTGATGTCCTTGTGTACCTTTATCATGATCGCTTCCAGTGCCCTGCGGATGATCATTTATATTCGATATTACTATTTGACGTTTTTACGGATTTTGGTGTTATGGTCCCTGGCAGTACTGTTTCTGCTGTTTGTGGGCGTGGTGATCGGGATCTTTCGTGACCGGTTCCCATTGTTCCGGTATAGCTGCGTGGTAGTAACCTGCTGTTATCTGGCATTATCCTTTGCCCATCCGGATTATTGGATCGCGCGGGTGAACGTGGACAATATTTCGGGACCGGAAATGGGATCTGGGGAAATGGAAGAATTGGGGGAAACGTTTTTCGTGGGGAATGGGTATCATGACTATCGGTATTTGTCGAAACTCAGCGCGGATGCGGCTCCGGTCCTGGTGCCGTTTTTGGCGGAACAGGTCAATGCAGAAGGAGAGATTTATCTGGACGGTAGTCCTGTCAGCGCGGCATTTGGAATTTATGCCTTAGATCAGGAGGGAACCCTGGGAAATCCGTCATATATTGACAGACTCTATCAAAAGGAGGAAAAAAGCGGTATCCGCAGCTGGAATGTGTCCAGATGGATGGCGTTCCGTACTTTGGACCGCTGTTGGGAAAACCGGGATGCAATAGGAATGAAATAGGGATGCGATTGGGAGAAGCATATGTATTGGATGAATGGAGGAGAGAAAACCAAAGGGGTTAGTATGAAAAAGAAAATGATATTGAGTATTTTGATGAGTTGTATGTTGCTAGGTGGTTGTAGTGCCATTTCCTCAATAAATTTTGACATCAAATAATCCGGAAGATGTTTATCGAGCAGTAAGCATAGATAATAGAGTTTATATATTGTATGGAACGCAAGGAAAAACCATAACACAAGATATGATAGGCGAGTGTATTGCTTATGATTCAAAAGATGATACCGATAGATTTTACAGAGTAGTTGGTACAGAGGATTACATAGCTGAGTATTTGGTTGGTGCGGTGATGGAACAGTTTGCTTTTTTGAGAGCGCAAGATACTATGGGTAAATATATAGATACGCCGGATTTTATTGCTCCTTTAGGTTATGACATTTGGGAATAGTATGGCGGGTTTGAGCCCAGGCCAGTAATAAGCCGAATATCAATATGCCTTTCATATGTATGATGAGAAACCACTTGCTGACCGGGCCGGTGGTTTCTTTTTTGGGGAACGGTTCAGACAAGCCGCTCCGGGCAGTCGAAGCTTTCATGGGAACTCCTGCCGGTTTTTTGCCGGGAAGAGGAACTGTTTTTGCTTGTTTTTCAAGAAAAAAACCTATGCAAATTATTGAAAATATGGTAGACTTATCCCAGTGGAATATCGTTATAAAAGTTGGGGACAATGAAAACAAGGGTTTGAGTTTTTCGCGTGGAGAGCCATGTGCGCCATCATATGGAGGAGATTAGATTATGAGAAAGATAAAAGGAATTGTATGTATATTAGCCGTCGGGCTGGTATTGACCGCCTGCGGAGGAAGCAACGGGGAAAGCGGTGCCGGAAGCGGAAACGTGTCGGGGAGTTCGGACGTGGAATCATCCGCCGGGAGTACGCAGGAAAGCTCCGGCGAAGTGGAATCTACGGTGGAGTCCACGGTGGAAAGCGCACCGGAAAGCGGAAGCGCCGGCGGTCCGGATTTTGAGACTGGAACCTGGAGCGAAGAGATGGACGCGGTCAAACAGGCCGTGGTAGACAAGCTGGGAGACAATTATTTTCCGAACAGCATGATTGAGCCGGAATTGCTGGAGGGAATCTATGGCGTGACAGAGGAAATGTACGACGATTATTACGGTGAGATGCCGATGATCAGCACCAATGTGGATGCGATACTGGTCGTTAAGGCCAGGGATGGCAAGGCGACCGACGTGGAAGCGGCGCTAAACGCTTATCGTGACAAGATGGTGAATGATACGTTCCAGTATCCTATGAATCTGGGGAAGATTCAGGCATCCATCGTCCGCGGCATTGGCAATTATGTATGCTTCGTACAGCTTGGAGGAGATGTGACGGACGCCCTGGAGAAGGGTGACGAAGCGGTCATTGAACAGTGTCAGGAGCAGAATGAGCTGGCGCTGGAGGCGATTGAGGCAGTAGTGGAATAACGGGGTAGTCGGTATGGTTTTCAGCAGTATTTTGTTTCTGTTTCGGTTCCTGCCCTTTTTTATGCTTTGCTATTTTTTGACATATGTAATTCCGGAAAGGTCTGCCCGGAGGATGAGAAACGTCATCCTCCTTTTGGGCAGTCTCGTTTTTTATGCCTGGGGAGAACCGGTCTATGTACTGTTGATGCTTTTTTCCACGGTGTCGGATTATATGCACGGAAGAGCCATAGACGCCAGTCAGAGTCAGCGGGTGCGTGCGGGTCTTTTAATTTCTTCCGTTTGCATAAATTTGTTTATACTGGGCTTTTTTAAATATGCGGATTTCTTGATTTTGACAGTGAATTCTCTGGCAGGGACTCATTTTCAGACAATGAATCTGCCGCTGCCCATTGGAATTTCTTTTTATACGTTCCAGACAATGTCCTATACCATTGACGTGTATCGGGGCAAGGCCAAGGTGCAAAGGAACTTTCTGGACTTTGCCGTATTCGTCACGTTATTTCCGCAGCTCATTGCCGGCCCTATCGTCAAGTACACGGATGTGGAGGAGTCGCTCCATGACCGCGGGGCGGATGTGGAAACCATTAGTTATGGCTGCTGCCGTTTTGTGACAGGCCTGGCGAAAAAGGTGTTATTGGCAAACAACATCGGCTTGCTGTGGGAAGAGATCAGTGCCATGAATTTTGGCGGTATGAGTACCCTGGCGGCCTGGATGGGAATTGGCGCTTATGCGCTGCAGATTTATTTTGATTTTTCCGGATATTCCGATATGGCCATTGGGCTTGGGGCGATTCTTGGCTTCCGTTTCCCGGAGAACTTCCGATATCCCTATGTGTCGGCATCCATCACGGAATTCTGGCGCAGATGGCATATCAGCCTGGGCAGCTGGTTCCGGGAATATGTTTACATTCCTCTGGGAGGAAATCGAAAGGGTCTGCCCAGACAGATTTTTAATATTCTGGTGGTATGGATGCTGACGGGTATCTGGCATGGGGCCGGATGGAACTTCCTGCTATGGGGCTTATGGTTTGGTTTCTTTTTGATCCTGGAAAAAGTGTTTCTGGGAAAGCTTCTGGGATATTTGCCCAGAGTCTTTGGCTGGATTTATTCGATGCTGGTCGTGCTGACGGGCTGGGTGATGTTTGTTGTTGAGGAGCCCAACGGTATTTTCTCTTACCTGCAGGCCATGTTCCATAGGAATGGTTCGGAATGGTATGACGAGCGGGCCTTGTATTTGTTGCTTCAGTATGGAGTGATTTTGATCGTGGGGGCGTTGGGGGCAACTCCTTTGACCGGCCAGATCGGGAGGCGGCTGGAACAATCCGGGAGCGGGCTGGCCATTGCCCTTCGCCGATTGTTGAAGAAAGTGATTCCCGCGGTGCTGTTGTTGGCCAGCGTGGCGTATATTGTGGATGCGTCCTATAATCCATTTCTGTATTTTCGATTCTAGGAAAGGAGGCGGCTTTCGTGGATGAAAAACAAGATGCCGGCTTGACGGTCGCATTTTTATGCACTATTTTGTTATTGCTTTTGTTGGCGGATTTATGGCAGCCGGACAGAAAGTTTTCCGAAAATGAGAACCGTTTGCTGGCCTCCAGGCCGACTTTGGAAAAGAGCGCATTGTTAAGCGGAAAGTTTATGGAGGATTATGAGACTTATTTGACGGATCAATTCATCGGCCGTGACAATTGGATTGAATTGAAAACCAGAAGTGAGATTTTGCTCCAGAAGAGGGAAGTGGGCGGCGTTTATTTATGTGACGATGATTATTTGATCGAGCAGCATTTGCCGGAGGATTTTCCCCAGGAGTTGGTTGACCGCAGGCTGGAGCTGCTTTCCAGACTGGTGGAAGGATATGGAGCCCGGGTCATGCTGGTGCCTACGGCGGATAATGTGTTGACGGACAAGCTGCCGGATTTTGCTCCCTATTATGATCAGGATCTGTTATTTGCCCAGGTGAGGGAGCGCGTGGGCGAGGAAGCCTACATTGATGTGGCTTCCAAACTTCGGGAGCACGCCGGGGAAGAGATTTATTACCGTACGGATCACCACTGGACTTCCCTTGGGGCTTATTATGGCTATTTGGCCTGGAAAGAGCATACGGGGATGCTTTCGCCCGTGTCCTATGATCCTGGGAAACTTTGCGCGGTGACGGATGATTTCCTGGGAACACTGTACTCCAAGATCAATCTTCCCTCGCGGGAGGATGAGATTCGGATTTTCCCAGAGACGCTGCAGAGGCCCGTGCGGGTAACGTATGACTATAATGTCAGGAAAACCTCACTCTATGAGGAGTCATATCTGGAGGGAAAAAATCAATATGGCTATTTCCTGGATGATAATCATGGGTTTATTGAAATAGAAACGGGATATGAAAACGGCAGGGAGCTGTTTGTCCTGAAGGATTCCTATGCCAATTGCCTGGTTCCGCTGCTGACGGCTCATTATGAGCGGATCTATATGGTGGATTTGCGTTATTATAATGGGAGATTGTCACAGCTCTTGGATCCCTACATGGGTGAAAGCACGGATGTATTGGTGCTGTATGACTGTATCCATTTCCTTGAGGATTTTAAGTATTATTAATCAAGACGGAGGAGCGCCTGAGATAGGGAGGATGGGATGGCGACATTGGGGATTCCGCAGAATACCATTGCGGTGCTGCAGAAATATCAGTTTCATTTTCAGAAAAAGTATGGGCAGAATTTCCTGATTGATCCGAAAGTGTTGGAACGGATTGTGCGCGCGGCCCAAATCAGTAAGGAGGACTGCGTGTTGGAGATCGGGCCGGGGATCGGTACGATGACACAGTATTTGGCGGAAAGTGCCAGGGAAGTCGTGGCGGTGGAAATAGACCGGACTTTGATCCCGATTTTGGAGGATACGCTGTCGGATTATGAGAATGTGACCATTGTTAATGAAGACATTTTAAAATTTGATGTGGAACGTCTGGTACAAGTAAGAAACGCAGGGCATCCCGTCAAGGTGGTGGCGAATCTGCCATATTACATTACCACGCCCATAGTAATGGGGTTACTGGAAAAACACGCACCAATTTCCGATATTACGATTATGGTGCAAAAGGAAGTGGCGCGGCGGATGCAGGCGGGACCGGGGACAAAGGACTATGGCGCCTTGTCTCTTGCCGTGGGATTCTATGCGAAAGCTGAGATCGTGGCCAATGTTCCTCCTAATTGTTTTTTGCCAAGACCGAACGTGGGGAGCGCTGTGATTCGGCTGGTGCGGTATCAGACTCCTCCGGTGGAGGTGGCGGACGAGGAATATATGTTCGCGCTGATTCGGGCCTCTTTTAATCAGCGGCGCAAAACGCTTGTGAACGGATTGGGAAACGCTGCCGGTTTGGGGCTGTCCAAAGCCAGGATTGCGCAGGTCATTGGGGAAATGGGACTTGCACCTACCGTTCGCGGAGAATCTTTCACATTAGAACAGTTTGCAAGGCTTGCAAATAGATTAAAACCGTGATACACTAAAAGATGGATTGTTGTAAACTGACGGTAAAGGACGGCTCACAGAGACAAATAGAGAAATCAGAATAGGGAGCGATATACCTTGGATAAGTACGAGTATAGAATCAGGACAGATGAGATTAAGGCGCTGATCGCACAAAGAGACTATGCCAAAGCGGCTGAAATCGCGGATTTGATAGACTGGCGTGCGGTAAAAAGTGTTATGATGCTGTGCATGATCAGCGATTTGTATAAGATTAATAAAAGATATGAAGATGCCAGGGACGTGTTGCTGCTGGCTTATGATCGTCATCCGGGAGGACGTTCCATTTGTTATTCTTTGTGCGAGCTGTCCATTAAAATGGGAGAATTCGTGCAGGCTGTCGAATATTATAAGGAATTTGTGCAGGCGGCGCCCAGAGACTGGGAGCGGTATGTTCTGCAATACAAGTTATATGAGGCCCAGGACGTGAGCCTGGAGGAGCGTATCGCTGTCCTGGAGGAATTGAAAAAGAGAGAGTACCGTGAGAAGTGGGTTTATGAATTGGCATATCTGTACCATCGCGTAGGTCAGGCAACGCGGTGCGTGGAGGTGTGTGACGAGCTGATTCTGTGGTTTGGCGAAGGCAAATATGTGACTAAGGCCATGGAGCTTAAGATGCTTCATGAGCCCCTGACCCTCCAGCAGCAGAGCAAATATGATTATCAGATGCGGAAAAATGCAGTCAGTCAGTCCGGAGAAGAAGGGGTTGCGGAGTCCCAGGATTACGAAAGACAGAATGATTCCTCAGGGGAGGAGGACTATTCTCAGGAAGATTATCAGCAAGAAGCGTACCTGCGGGGGGATTCCCGGAGAGAAGATTTTCCGGAAGAGGATTCTCAGGAGGGGATGCAAGAGGATTTTTACGGGGATGAGGCGCAGGATAATGCCGATGAAGCCTCTGGTGAGAATGTGCCAGAGTATGAGGGAAGCGGTGAACTGACAGCCAATGAGCCTACCCGGATTTACGGGGAGGATCATGTGCGTCAGGTGGAAGAGGGCCTGGCGGCACGGAAAGGCCCGCAGGAATCTGGGGACGAGGAAATGGACATTCAAGTGAAGACCATGGATGTCAGTCCTTATAATACCATTAATCTGCAGAAAGAATTGGCAGAGGGATTAAGAGAGGTTTTGGCCCAGGAGGAATTGGCCCAGAAAGAGGCGGCGTTAAAAGCGGAGCAGGAAGCCGCCGCCCAGGATGGGGAAGAGGAGATTTCGGAGGAGGCACCCGAAGAAGCGGAAGAAGCGGCGGAATATGAAGATTTCTATGAGGAAGCTTATGCCGATGATCAGGAATATGTGGAAACCGATGAGGACGGGGATGTTCAGGAATATGCCGAACCGGATGAAAATGATTATGATGGCCGGGAGTATGCAGAGGCCGGCGATGAGGAGGATCATCAGGAGTATGCGGAGCCCGATGAGGGCGGTTATGATGATCAGGAGCCTGCGGAGCCCGATGAGGGCGGTTATGATGATCAGGAGCCTGCGGAGCCCGATGAGAGCGGTTATGATGATCAGGAGTCTGCGGAGCCCGATGAGAGCGGTTATGATGATCAGGAG
>CANQNT010000033.1 GCA_947625255.1 uncultured Acetatifactor sp.
AGGCGCGTGGATAACCTATTGTTTCCCGTTTTGTGTCGGAATGGGGTAGGCGGAACAAGATTTACCTTTCGGCGCTGGTTTGCCGGGCTGGCGCTTGTATTTTTCATACATTTGTGCTATAGTCTAGGGAAGATGCGGAGGCTGATACGACTCCGCGGATTGGCGGGAAATTTTCCCGTGTCTGAGGGAGGCAATCATGGTAGAAAAATGGACGATCACCATTCCGGAGCTGACGGGAGCGGAAACGAGGAACGCTTATATCTATCTGCCGGAATCCTATTCTTATGAGCGCAATAAGAGATATCCGGTCCTATATATGTTTGACGGACATAACGTATTCTTCGATTCCGACGCCACCTATGGTAAAAGCTGGGGTATGAAAGAATATCTGGATTACACAAACACACAGCTTATCGTGGCCGCGGTAGAATGCAACCATAATCCGGACAACGGACGGCTGAAAGAATATGCGCCCTTTACGTTTTATGACTCAACGCTGGGAAACATCACGGGACTCGGTGCTTTGACGATGGAATGGCTGGTACATACTTTTAAGGAGTATATAGACCACGAATACCGCACCATGTCGGACCGCAGTCATACCTTTATCGCGGGAAGCTCCATGGGAGGACTGATGAGCCTGTATGCCATCACAAAGTATAACCTGTTTTTTTCCAAGGCGGCCGCCCTCTCTCCTTCGATCTGGTTCGCGGCGGATAACCTGGACCACATGATTCTGGATGCCCATATCCAGCCAGACACCACGGTTTACATGGATTATGGCTCCAACGAAATCCGGCATCATGCAAATATGCGCAGGCAATTTTCCCATGTGACGGAGCTTTTGCTGCAGAAGCAGATTTATCTCACCAGCCGCATTGTTCCTTACGGGGATCACTGCGAGGCCAGCTGGGAACGCCAGATTCCTTTCTTTATGAATATCTTCTTCTACCAGCCCGGCTAAGCGGCCACAAATCGTCTGTACCGGCACTCTGGCCAGGCGGCCGCAAATCGTCTGTACCGGCACTCTGGCCAGGCGGCCGCTGGCCGCTGCCGACATCCCCGGCCAGGACCGCAAAACAAGCGTCTTAAAAAACTCAGAAAGGTGTCGAAATATGGAAACACAATACTTTAAGGATTATAGCCCCGCTCTCGGCAGAGATATGGAATGTAAGGTCTACGGCCACGGCGGCAGACCCGTTCTCTTCATCCCATGTCAGAACGGACGCTTTTTTGATTTTGAAAATTTTAACATGACGGATCCCTGGGGTCCCTGGATCGAAGACGGACGGGTAATGGTTTTTTCCATTGATACCATTGATGCCGAGACCTGGTCCAATGCCGCAGGGGATCCCGGCTGGCGCATCCGCCGATATGAGGATTGGATCCGCTACATCACGGATGAAATGGTCCCTTTCATGCGGGATATGGTCAATGATCGAAACGGCTGGAGCGGATATCCCGGCGTCATGGTCTTTGGTTGTAGTCTGGGCGCCACCCACGCCGCAAATCTCTACTTCCGCAGGCCGGATTTGTTTGACCGCCTGCTGGCCTTAAGCGGTATCTATACCGCGGAATATGGTTTTGGTTCCTATATGGACGATGTGGTCTATCAAAATTCTCCCGTGCATTACCTGGCCAATCTGCCGCCTGACCACCCATTCATTGACTTATATAATAGAAAGAAAGCCGTGATCTGTGTAGGCCAGGGACCTTGGGAAATGCCTGATGCAACCAGACAATTGCACGACATACTCCGTTCCAGGCATATCAATGTCTGGGTGGATTATTGGGGATATGATTGTGCCCATGATTGGGGCTGGTGGTATCGGCAAGTAAGCTATTTCCTGCCCCATTTACTGGATGCGGAGGAAGCCGCGTAAGAAAAGAATAAGCGCCATGGCGCGGAAATGAGGATATGATTATGAAAAATTTTGTGTTTATTTCTCCTAATTTCCCTACGAATTACTGGATGTTCTGCAGGGAGCTGAAAAAAAACGGACTGAATGTGCTGGGGATTGGCGATCAGCCCTATGATCAACTGACCCAAAACATGAAAGACAGTCTCAACGAGTATTACAAGGTCAGCAATCTGGAAAATGATGACGAAGTCTATCGTGCCGTTGCGTTTTTCATTTTCAAGCATGGCCGTATTGACTGGCTGGAATCCAACAATGAATACTGGCTGGAGCGCGACGCGAAGCTGCGCACGGATTTTAACATCACTTCCGGTTTTCAGGTATCGGATATGCCCAGGGTTAAGTTCAAATCCAAGATGAAAGAATACTATCGCAAAGCCGGCATCCCCGTGGCCAGATACCACATGGTTGACAATCTTGAAAACTGTAAGGCATTCATAGAAAAAGTGGGCTACCCCGTGGTGGCCAAGCCGGATAATGGCGTGGGTGCTTCCCACACTTTCAGACTGGATAACGAATACGAGCTGAAGCGCTTCTTCGACCTGAAGTGGCCCGACACCCAGTATATCATGGAGGAATATGTTGACGGCGAGGTAAATTCCTATGACGCCATCATTGATTCCAAGGGCGAGCCCATGTTCGAGACAGGCAATGTAACCCCCGTTTCTCTCATGGATATTGTAAATACCTCCGCCAACTCCCTCTACTACATTCTGAAAAACCTGCCGGAGGATACCCGCAGCGCCGGCCGCGCAACGGTCAAGAGCTTCGGTGTCAAGAGCCGGTTCGTACATTTTGAATTCTTCCGCCTGCTCAAGGATCAGGAGGGTCTGGGGAAAAAGGGAGAAATCGTGGCCCTGGAAGTAAATATGCGTCCCAGCGGCGGCTTCACGCCTGATATGATCGACTTTGCACACAGTACCGATGTTTACAAAATCTGGGCGGACATGATCGCCTTTGACCGCTCCACCATGCCCATCGGTCAGCACGCCTACTGCGCGTATGCGGGCCGCCGGGACGGCAAGGACTTCGTCATGAGCCATGCCGCCATTATGGAGAAATATAAGGACAACATGAAGATGGTGGATCGTATTCCCGATGTTCTGGCAGGGGCCATGGGCAATCAGATGTATGTGGCCGTTTTCAAGACCCAGGAAGAAATGGATGAATTTTACCAGGATATTTTGAGCTGCAGAGAATAATCATCGAATAAAGAAACGGATATCCCCGGCGGACGCGTGACCATCGCGCGCTGCCGGGGTTTTACAGGAGGTTTTCATGACAAGCAATCAAATACCCGACCCGGAAAGATCTCGCGATAAGGTGGTGGACGGCTATTCTGCCGACGCAGCCGTCATCAATCTGGCGGAGGGAGGCTTAAGCACCTGGGATCAAAGCTACTTTGACTTGGGGAAAAATGACATTGGCAGCGGAGATCTGGTGGTACTGCAATTGGGACATAACGAGGCAAGGGCAAGCATCCGGGAACCATACTGATAGGATGACCCTCCACAAGGACCCTACCCATATGAATGATTACGGGGCAGACAATACCTGCAGGCTTGTTGCCCAGGAACTGAAGAATTTGGTTCCTGAATTCTTCAGGGAGGTTTTACCCGAGGCACACCAGGAATCCTTTTCCCTGCAACCTTTTGGACTTCTCTTCCTACTGCCGGGGAGCTTTACAAATTGCGGAAGGAAACGCGATAAAAAAGCGGATGGCATACAAAACATGTCATCCGCTTTTCATTTATTCATTTACATCAGAATTATTTCTTATCCTTCTTGCTGATGGCTACGAAAGTCTGAATGCCTTCGACCACAAGGATCACGGCCAGAATCACCATGGCGGCAGCGAACAGAAGCTGGAACCAGTCACCCCACTTCGCGGTACCAGCACCCACCATGCCGATCTTGGTGAACACGGTGGTAATCAGGCTGGTGATGGTAGCGACAAGCATGAACACCATAGGAATGTAGAACATCTTGTTGTTCTTACCGACATTGCCAAGCCATGCGGCAACAGCCATCAGGGCAATCCCCGCAAGCAGCTGGTTGGCAGCACCGAACAGACCCCAGATCTGGCTCAGGCTCAAACCGCCCAGAACACATCCGATCACAACCATCAAAAGCGTACCGGTCAAAGGATAAGCAAGAACCTTACGGATTCCGGTAGCATCCTTATAGGTAGCTTCGCCTTCCTTTAAGAAAAGCTCACTGAACATGAAACGGCTCAGACGAGTACCGGTATCCAGGCTGGTCAGCGCAAATACGGAAACGGCCAGGGTCAGCAATGCATAAACCGTACCATAAACAGCGGATTCCTCCGTGCCGAACATGGTAGCGATACCGGCGGCAAACGCCGCGGAAGGAGAGCCGAATCCGCCACTGGTGTATGTAGTATAAACCATACCGACAGCGATCAGGGAAATGACGCCAAGCGCGGACTCAATCAGCATGGAACCATAACCGATGGGTTTTGCGTCAGCCTCGTTAGCAAGCTGCTTGGAAGAAGTACCGGTGGAAATCAGGCTGTGGAAACCGGAGCAGGCGCCGCAGGCCACGGTGATAAACAGAGCCGGGAACATGGTTCCGATTCCGGTCTTCCATCCGGTCACGACAGGAATCTGGAAATCGGCCGTTCCTGCAAAAGCGGAGAAAATAATACCCAAAATGGCAACAATCATCATCGCGTAAAGCAGGAAACTGGAAAGGTAATCACGAGGCTGCAGCAGGATCCATACGGGAACCAGGGAAGCTGTCGTGATATAAACGCCGATCAATACGATCCATGCGGTACGGCCAAGGGCAAAGCCCACGTTCAGGCCAAGCGCCAGCATAAGGACAATGCAAACGATACCGGCGATGGTGGCAGGCAGGGTCTTGACACCCATGCGGTTGGTCAGAAAACCATAACCAATGGCCAGAACGATGAACAGCAGAGAGATAATCGCCGTCGTCTCATTACCGGTGGGATTGGTTGTGAATCCAATAGGATTGGCCGAAGCAAAGGTACCGGCTACCACGTTTACAAAGGAAGCGATAACCAGAATCAGAACCAGCAGCGCGAAAACAATGAACAGCTTCTTGGCCCTGTCGCCCATGGAATCCTCAATAATCTCACCAACGGACTTTCCGCCGTGGCGAATGGACGCGAACAGGGAACCGAAGTCCTGCAGTCCGCCAAAGAAGATACCGCCGATCACGCACCACAAAAACACAGGGAGCCAGCCGAAAACGGAAGCCTGAATCGGCCCGTTAATGGGGCCTGCGCCAGCGATGGAAGAAAAATGATGTCCCATCAATACCGCGGGCTTGGCAGGGACATAGTCGACACCATCTTCCAGTTCCACGGCAGGCGTCTTTCTGTTGGGGTCAATTCCCCACTGTTTTGCAAGCCAGGAACCATAATAGATATAGCCCAATACCAGCAAAACGATTGCTGCTAAAATAATGAGAATAGCAGTCATGATACAACACCTCTCTTTTGATTAATTACTTTATATTGCGAAAGAGCTTCCGCAGGTCCTTTCCTCTCCTATTGTAGAAAAGTTCCCCCGTGGAAATCTCCATTGCAATCACACTGTAATGACTCCAACCCTGCAGAGTGTGATGATAGCTTTGGTAACGCTTCACCTTTCGAAGATAATCCTTTGCCTCTTTTTCCACCGTTTCCGCCAGAATCACCAGAATGATGTCCGTGCTGCGGTGGTTCTTATGGGGCTTTACGCGGTTCATTCCCTCTTCCCAGGCTCTCTCGTCCAACAGACGCGCCCGTTCCGGCGTCAGAACGTCCTCCGTGGCAAAAAACACATATTCATGGGCTTCCGCCTCCGAAATCGTGGCACTCCTCAATAAAAAATACTGTTCGTCGTGGGTATGGAAAACCGCTTCCGCGGAAAAAGGCTCAGCCACTTCTTCCGTGCTCACATTATAATAACGCTTATAGGAATTCAACAGGACTCCAAGCGCCTCAGAAGTGGTCATAGCTTCTTCTCTCCTTTGGAATCATTCTTGAGCGGATGGCCGCAGACCGCATCGGGCGCCAATTCTTTCAGACAATCGATCAGGACCCTGGCCGCCTTGGTACCGGGCAGCTCAATCTGTGCCAGTTCTCCCGCATCTCCGCAGATCACAAGGTTTTCCATCTGAAAATCCCCCTTACCGCAGCAAAGCTTGGCCGGGACCATCATAACCCTGCGAAAATACCTGCGAATCTCATTATAAGGTATGTAATAGACTTTGCGCATAGAACGGAAAAAGAATAGGCCCTTGCCCAGACGAATCTTACCGATCTGACGCCCGGACTTATATTCCGTCTGCAAATCCCCGCCTTCCAAAACGGCGCTTCCCAAAGGATAAAACTTCATCTATTAGACTCCTTAAATATAAAAATGCGGCGAGCAGTGTACCAATGCTCCCCATTTGGCCGGCCCTTTTGCCAACTTAGGTCATTTTACCACACATTTTGCCGCTTTACAACATCAAAGTATAAAAAAATTAAATTTTTTTAAAATTTTTAATTCCATATATCTCAAAACCGTCTTTATGCAATTGATGATAAAATCCTTAAAAGAATAAAAAATACGATCCGATTGTGATAATATGTTCAATGAAATTGCATGAAAAACCAGTGGCAAAAAAATGCCTGCTCCATATTTCCAAAATACTCTGTTGGCGGATTGGAGGAGCAAAAATAAGATAAAGTAATAACAAAATAAGAATCGTAGGTTGTAAAAACTTTGAAAAAGGTATGGATTATTGTGTAAAAATCTTGTAAAATAAATATGGTTTTGCTTTCAATAACTTTACATAAATTTTACAAAGGAAGTTCTGCGCTCCTTACACAGCCCGATAAAGGAAATGGGATAAGAGAATGTGCAAGGACTTGCAAAGAATGTCAGAGGTAAAAAGGGACATGAGCATTTTTGATCTAATTACGCTTTTAGGCGGTCTGGCTATGTTTTTGTACGGAATGCGCATCATGGGAGACGGATTGAAAGAAAGCTCCTCCGGGACCTTGAAAAAAGCTTTGGAGAAATTGACCAACACACCGTTCAAAGCCTTTCTCCTGGGTCTGACCATGACTGCCGTCATTCAGTCCTCCACGGCCACCATCGTTATCACCTCCGGTTTGGTGGGTGCCGGAATCATTTCCCTGCATCAATCCCTGGGGATCATTATCGGGGCCAATGTGGGTACCACAGTGACCGGACAGATCATCCGGCTTTTGGACCTGGATACCGCCGGGGCTTCCTTTTTACAGTTTCTTAAGCCCTCCACCCTGGCTCCGGCTGCGCTGATCATAGGAATCATCATCATGATGGGCTGGAAAACCAAGGGTTCCTGCAAGGTCAGCCAGATCGTTATCGGTTTCGGCATCCTGTTTTCCGGGCTTCTGAATATGACGGACGCTGTAAGCTCCCTGACTGAAAGCGGGCTTATTGAGCGTTTGTTTTCCAATCTGGGTCATAACCCCATCCTTGCTTATATGATCGGGGCAGGTGTGGCTTTTGTTCTGCAAAGCTCTTCTGCCACAATTGGTATCCTGCAGGCCTTTTCCACCTCCGGCCAGCTTACCTTTGGCGCGATCTACGCGGTGCTGGTGGGAATCTATCTGGGAGACTGCGTGACCACTGCCATTGTCTGCAATATCGGCGCCAAGCCGGATGCCAAGCGGGTGGGCCTTGTAAATATCCTATTTAACTTAAGCGAAACAGTGCTGATTCTCACGGTAGTCACCATTGTTCATAACCTTGGATTCCTGGACAGTTTCTGGGACAATGTGATTTATTCCGGCGGCATCGCCAATACCAATACGATCTTCAACCTGTCCTGCGCGATTCTGCTCTTCCCTCTTTTGAATTTTTATGAACGGACCAGCCAT
The DNA here is from genome assembly GCA_947625255.1 of uncultured Acetatifactor sp. GTDB lineage: Bacteria > Bacillota > Clostridia > Lachnospirales > Lachnospiraceae > Acetatifactor. The sequence continues at coordinate 7,807 of CANQNT010000033.1, forward strand.
AAGCTGATCAAGGACGAGCCCTCCGCCAATGGAAAGCACAATGAATTGTTGGACGCGCTCAGCCCCATCTTTTTCAGCACTCCGGCCCTGGCTTTCGGACGCTGCTATGACGCCTTGAGAGCGATGTTCGAAATGGCCCGTCAAAATGTTGACCAGGCCTTTGAGGTGATCACGAAATACGACCAGAAAAAAGTGGATCAAATCACGGCGGATGAGGATTATATCGATGTGATGACAGACAAGATCAGCAACTACCTTGTACAGCTTTCCGCCCATATCACCGCCCCGAATCATCTGGAGATTATGAACCATTACCATTCCGTCGTGACGGAGTTTGAGCGCTTAAGCGATCACGCTATGAATATTGCGGAAATTGCCGTTTCCATGCATGACAATCAAACCACGTTTTCCAAAATGGCCCTGTCTGAGCTGAAAGTTTTAAAAGAACTGTTAAACAAGATTCTGGATTACTGCAATCAGACCTTTGCCAAAAGAGACCTGGATGCCGCCCATCACATCGAGCCTCTGGAAGAGGTGGTGGACGATATGGTGAACGCTCTCAAAGATAATCACCTGGATAGGCTTCGCACCGGAGCCTGTTCCATTTTTGCCGGTACGGAATTTTTAAATCTGCTTACCGAAGCGGAACGCATCTCCGATGTCTGTTCCAATATCGGCGTCGCAACCATTGCCAGAGCCACACCGGAACTCAAGCACCAGGTACATAATTACGTTTCCCAGCTCCATGCCGGGAGGGATGAAGAATTCAACCGGGAATACCAGGAGGCGCATGATCAATATTTTGGATTGCTATAACCCAGGCTCTGTCGCGACTGGGATTCCTGCATAAAATTTCCTCCAATCTTTTGACGGCAGGAAATCTAAGCACAGCACCTTATGGAACATTCTTGGAACTTTTTTACGGTTGTCTCAGTACTGACATTGACCATCTTTTATCCCGCTGTTTCCAAGCTGACTATACATCCATCAGCATTACCTCTCTTCTTTTCAGTGAGGGAGGCTGCCACCTTGCAACACGGTTGTTCCTGTAACGGATTATACCCCAAAGCCGCGGGATCGACGAATATGTTTTAAAACTGATTGTGGGGCAGGTAACGGTCTTATCTATACTTTATTTGTGTGCTACCTCATGCGCGCTACTTGTGTGCTACATGGTAAAATTTAGGGTCTCCGCCGACAATTCACATCAACGGAAACCCTTATTTTAAGCCATTTCTTTAGAATTTTCCAGCCTTCGCCGCTTCCTCCACGGATACGGCCACAGCCACGGTGGCGCCTACCATCGGGTTGTTGCCCATACCGATCAGGCCCATCATCTCAACGTGAGCGGGGACGGAAGAAGAACCGGCGAACTGCGCGTCGGAATGCATACGTCCCAGGGTATCGGTGAAACCATAGGAAGCAGGGCCGGCTGCCATGTTGTCGGGATGCAGGGTACGTCCGGTACCGCCGCCGGAAGCCACGGAGAAGTACTTCTTACCGGCTTCGGTTCTTTCCTTCTTATATGTACCGGCTACGGGATGCTGGAATCTGGTGGGATTGGTGGAATTACCGGTAATGGATACGTCCACATTCTCTTTCCACATGATCGCAACGCCTTCGGGAACGCTGTTGGCGCCATAGCAGTTGACCTTGGAACGAAGACCGGTGGAATAAGGGATTCTTTCGATCTCTTTCACGGTATTGGTGTAAGGATCATACTCGGTCTCTACAAAGGTAAAGCCGTTAATACGGGAAATGATCTTGGCGGCATCCTTGCCCAGGCCATTCAGGATCACGCGCAGCGGCTTCTGACGAACCTTGTTCGCCTTCTCCGCAATACCGATGGCGCCTTCCGCGGCGGCAAAGGACTCATGTCCGGCCAGGAAACAGAAGCAGTCGGTGTCCTCTTCCAACAGCATCTTGCCCAGATTACCGTGGCCAAGACCAACCTTACGGGTATCTGCAACGGAGCCGGGGATACAGAAAGCCTGCAGACCCTCGCCAATGGCGGCAGCTGCTTCGGAAGCCTTACGGCAGCCTTTCTTGACCGCGATGGCAGCGCCTACGGTATAAGCCCAGCAAGCGTTCTCAAAACAGATCGGCTGAATCTTTTTCACCTGTTCATAAACATCCAAGCCGGCATCCTTGGTAATCTTCTCAGCTTCTTCAAGAGAGGAGATGCCATAGCTATTCAATACAGAAGTGATCTTATCAATACGTCTTTCATATGATTCAAATAATGCCATTTTCCTTGTCCTCCTCTTTACTCTTTTCTAGGGTCAATGATCTTCACGGCATCAGCAACACGGCCATACTGTCCCTTGGCCTTTTCCCATGCGGTGTTGGGATCATCACCCTTCTTGATAAAGTCGGTCATCTTTCCAAGGCTTACGAACTGATAACCAATGATCTGGTCGTCTGCGTCAAGCGCGATACCGGTCACATAGCCCTCTGCCATTTCCAGATAACGGGGACCCTTTGCCAAAGTGCCATACATGGTACCAACCTGGCTTCTAAGACCCTTACCGAGATCCTCTAAGCCTGCACCTACGGGCAGCCCTTCTTCAGAGAACGCGCTCTGGGAACGACCATAAACGATCTGCAGAAACAGCTCTCTCATGGCGGTGTTGATGGCATCGCACACGAGGTCGGTGTTCAACGCTTCCATAACGGTCAATCCGGGAAGAATCTCCGCAGCCATGGCAGCGGAATGGGTCATGCCGGAGCACCCGATGGTCTCAATCAGGGCCTCTTGGATAATCCCTTCCTTAACATTCAGGGAGAGCTTGCAGGCACCCTGCTGAGGAGCACACCAGCCCACGCCATGTGTAAAGCCGGAGATGTCTTCTACTCTCTTCGCCTGAACCCACTTGGCTTCTTCAGGGATCGGTGCACTGCCATGATGTACGCCTTGTGCCACTGGACACATTTCTTCAACTTCCTTTGAATAAATCATGTGAAATCTCCTTTCGAATCTCTAAGATTATAGAAAATAATCGTTATTCCCATTCTCTCATATTTTGGTTAAAAAATCTAGTGCTTTTTGATATTTTTTTGTCATAAGCAGTAAGAATCAGCAATAACCGTTCATATGACTTTTTTCTTGCGTTCCTTTTCACCCCGATATATAATCATGAGTAAGCTGACACCCCTGTTTTCTGAAAGGAGGATCTCTTTTATGAATAAAAACAAAATTGTCGTTCTTCTGTTTTTCTTAAGTCTTATTATTCTGCTCGCCGCCTGCGGCGGCACGGATACGGAGGACTCCGAAAATGTTTCTGAAAACCGCGGAGAAGCGTCCGAGAATCTCTCTTTGGAGTTTACATCCGATACGGAATATTTCCTACAGGATCCCATTCCTCTTGACATCCGCCCCACTACCGATACCGGATACAATGGACTCCAGCTGACGGAAGACGGAATTTACGCCGGCTTCTGCAGTTACGATGCGGAAACGGAGACCCTGACACAAATGATCCGTTTCCTGCCCGACGAGGCAGACCCCGACCGCCCGACTCCGGCAGAAAGTCACTTTGTCATGGATCTGAAAGCTTTGCCGGTTTCTTTCGATTACGCCGAGGCCAAATGGCACATGGACACGGAAGGCAATCTCTTTGCCGCAGTTGTCATAGGCCGAGAGTCTCAAATGACGCTGGGCGGTGTATTTAAATTTTCTTCGGACGGAACGCTGCTGATGCAAAACACGGCAATCGGCGCATCGGGGATCTATAACTATGGAAGCAGTCTGACGGTCAACCAGGACGGCACCCTTTTCCTGCTCGTCTCGTCGGGAGAACCCGAGAATGAAGAAATGCACCTCCTCCTTTTTCAGGAAAATGGGAATTATAAGGAAGCGGCCGTATCGGAGGGGAATCTTCCCTATCAGTTAGCCCGTGGAAAGGACGGCGATGTGTACGCCGCGGTCACGGATTCCCAGGGAAACAGAAGCCTCGTCCATCTTGACAATACGGGCAAGGTTCTGGAGACATGGAACGATTTTCCAGCTGCGGAAGGCTCCCGGCTCGTTTCCGACACACCGTCCTCTTTTTTGTATACGAGCGGGAACGGCGTTTGCCGCTACGACTTACAGACAAGGAAATCAACAAGACTATTTTCCTGGATGGATTATAATATTCTTCCCAGTCAGGTGTCGGGAATTTTTTCGGACGTTTCCGGAACCGTTTCTGTGGTGCAGCTCCTCTACGAAACCATTTCCATGTCCCTTTGCCGCTTTCTTCCCGGTGATCCGGAATCCTCCGAAGCTTCCTCCCCGGAAGCCCCGGCGAAAGACGTCCCTGAAAAACTTGTCGTGGGAAGTCTTTACGAATCTATTTCCCTGCGGAACGCGGTATATGAATTTAATAAAAGTCAGTCCGATTATCAGGTTGTGATCGAAAGCTATTTACCTTATAATACGGATTATGAAGAGGTAAACGCCCAGATAGATCATTTGCGGATGGACCTGGCCACCGGGAACAAGGATTTTGACCTGATCAATCTGGATTTTATGGACGCGAATGATCTCAATGACCTGGGACTTCTTGAGGATTTATATCCTTATCTGGATCAAGGCGAAACCGTTGACCGGGAAGATGTGTTCGAGGCAGTTCTAAACGCTTATACTCTGGATGGAAAGCTGATTTCTCTTCCGCATACCTTTTCTATTCTGTGTCTGGCCGGAAAGCAGTCCCTGCTTGGCAGCCGGACGGGCTGGACCCTGCGGGAGCTGTTGGATTTCGCCAAGGCCCATCCGGACGCCAGGATTTTTTCCTCTCCCTTTGGCAGCTCCGCCGTCACCTATACGCTCTTCTACGGAACGGACAGCTTTATTTTCATGGAAAACAACGTCCCTGTATTTGACACGGAACTCTGTAAGGATCTGTTGGAAATGATCAAGAACACGACGGATCTTCCGAACCCTCGCCCCAAGTCCACTCCCGAAATGCTGCAGGCGGAAGAAGCGCTGCTTACCCTTGTCAGTGTTCAGGACTTCACTTCCTTACAGCTTTATAAGGCGTTTTTTGCGGAGGAGCCGATCACTCTGATCGGTTTTCCTACGCCGGACGGCAAAAACGGAAACCTCTTTGAAACCAGCTTTGATTGTCTTCTTTCCATCTTAAGCACTTCTTCCCACAAGGAAGGGGCCTGGGCTTTCCTGGAATATTGCCTGATAAACGGCGGCAACGGAGGGGGCGTTAAATATGTCAATGGAGGAGGTTTTCCTACCTTAAAGGCTGATTTCGAGGAGGAAGCGCAAAAAGCCCTGAACGATCAATATCAGCTGGATGAAAAGGGCAGAAAGATATTCGATGAGGACGGAAACCCGAAGCTGAAGCGGACACAGACCTATGAAACGGATGGCTGGGAATACCAATATACCGCCATCGGCGAAGACAATATTGAAATGATTCGGACGCTTTTGTCCAGCGGCGCCCATCCGAGACGAAAAAATTCAGATGTTCTCACCCAAATTTTCGAGGAGGAAAGCGCCGCGTATTTCAGTGGACAAAAAAGCCTGGAGGATACCGTGGACGTCATTCAAAGCCGCATGATGCTGTATTATTCGGAAACGCTACAGTGACAGTTTTTCCACGATCGTCCCGTTTTTCTTGAAAATACTGTTGGACGGTATGACGCCCCGCACCATGGAGGTGGGATAGATATTGCTGTCGCGGCCGATCACCGTTCCCGGATTCAATACACTGTTGCAGCCCACCTCCACGCGGTCGCCCAGCATGGCTCCGACTTTTTTCAGACCGGTAGGAATCTCCTCCCCCTGTCCCTTGATCACCACCAGCGTCTTGTCGCTTTTAACGTTGGAAGTGATGGAACCGGCTCCCATATGGGCTTTGAAGCCCAGGATACTGTCTCCCACATAATTATAATGAGGGACCTGAACCTTGTTGAACAAAATGACATTTTTCAACTCCGTAGAATTGCCTACCACGGCTCCCTTGCCCACAATGGCGCTGCCACGCACGAAAGCGCAATGTCTGATTTCCGCGTCCTCGTCCACGATCAGGGGGCCGTTTAAGCAAGCCGTAGGCGCTACCTTGGCGCTCTTGGCAATCCAGATATCCTCTCCCCGCTGCTCATACACCTCCGGCGAAAGGGACCTCCCCAAGGCAAGAATAAAATCATGTATCCTGGGAAGCAGCTCCCAAGGGTACTCAGCGTCCGCAAACAGCTCTGCGGCAATGGTTTCCTTCAAATCATACAACTCTTGAATCATGATATTTTTCATAATGCTCCTCCTTGTTCCCGCATACGGACATTGCCGCCTACGCCTGAGTCTTCCCGGCATTAATAATTGGCTTGAATCTTCTGGAAACACCGGTACACTTCTCCCTGATTGTTCAGTTGTTTCACAAAATTTGTCCGTCGGCTGACGAAACCGTCCAGCTTCTGCATATATTCCTCGGAAGTAATGCTGCCGTCAGCCACCATGGTCAGTCCCTTTTCCCAGCTTGCCGTAAGCGCCGGATCCAATAGCTGCCTGATGGAGCTTCCCACCACATCATGAATCAGCTCTCCCATCAGGGTTGGTGTCAGCACCTGGGTCTTCTGGTTCAGGGCCAGATATTCGATGTTCACCAGCTTCTTCAAAATCTCCGCACGCGTGGCGCTGGTTCCGATGCCGCTGCCTTTGATCTGGGCGCGCAGCTCTTCGTCCTCAATGAATTGTCCCGCGTTCTCCATGGTCAGAATGATGCTGCCGGAAGTATACCGTTTGGGCGGGGAAGTCTCTCCCTCCTTGATCTCATAGGATGACACTTGAAGCGCTGTCCCCTTTCGCAAGCCTTTGAGCAGTGCAAGAAGCTCAGGGTCACAGCGAACCGCCTCCTCTTCCCGATCATTTCCCGAGGCCTTAAGGGCATCCGCTTCCTGCGCCATCCGCTTCAGCCCCTCTTGCTTTTTAGCGGACGCCGCAAAGGAATACTCCGTGACGGGCAAATAGCCCTCTTCCAGCAACACCCTGAAACTGGCAAAAAAGCACTCCGTCTTGACCCTGATGCACAAACCGATCTTCTGGTATACCGCGGGAGGGTAAAAGATGCTCAAGAATCTGCGGACGATCACTTCATATACCTTTTTGCTGATCTCCGGCAGATTAGCCAGGTTGTTCAGCCCTTGTCCCGTGGGAATGATGGCATAATGATCCGTAATCTGCTTGTCGTTCACATATCTGGTCCTGGCAAGATTCCGATAGCTGCCCTGCTCCAGAATCCGGGCGGCATACTGGCCCGCGACCGCGTAGGACCGCAAGCCCCCGATATTCTTATGGATTTCCTTTGCCACCGCGCTGGAAAGCACCCTGGCATCCGTCCTGGGGTAAGTGACCATCTTCTTCTCATAGAGTTCCTGGGTGATCCGAAGCGTTTCGTCCGGACTGATCTTAAATAGTCTGGCACATATATTCTGCAGTTCCGCCAAATTAAATAAAAGCGGCGGATTCTTGTTTTCTTTTTTGCGCTCCACGCTTTCCACCACTGGCGGAGCAGCAGGCGCTTCCAGTAAATAATCTATGAGCTTCTGCGCCGTTTCTTTCTTCAAAAAGCCATTTTCCTTGTACAAAAGCGGGGACTGGCAATACCGGGATCCCTCCACGGCTTTCCATTCTCCGACAACAGGTCTGTCCCGCAAAAGAAAGCTGCCCAGCACACGATAGAAAGGTGTCTTTGTAAAGCTTCGAATCTCCCGCTCTCTGTTCACAATGATCCCCAGCACACAGGTCATGACGCGGCCCACGGAGATCACGGCCTTGTCCCTCTTTAAGTAATCCCGGACAGCCCTGCCATATTTCAAGGTCAGAGCCCTGGAAAAATTGATGCCCATAAGATAATCTTCCTTTGCCCGAAGATAGGCGGCATCGCTCAAATGATCATATTCCGACAAATCCCTGGCATCCCGGATGCCGCGCAGAATCTCCTCCTCCGTCTGGGAATCGATCCAGACCCGTTTCCGTGCCTTTCCACGCACCCCGGCCATCTGTTCCACAAGACGGTATATGTATTCTCCTTCCCGCCCCGAGTCCGTACAGACATATATGGTGGAAACGTCCGCCCGATTCAGCAAACCACTGACAATGTTAAACTGCTTCCGCACATTATCAATCACTTCATATTTAAATTCTTTCGGAATAAAAGGAATGGTATCAAAGCTCCATCTTCGATATTTTTCATCATAAACCTCGGGATAGCTCATCGTCACCAGGTGCCCTACACACCAGGTCACGATGGACTCCTCCGTCTCCAAATAACCATCCCGGGAATTGGTATTCAGTTTTAACGCCTTGGCAAACTCCCTTGCCACGCTGGGTTTTTCCGCGATATATAGATTTTTGCCCACGCACTCCCTCGACTTCCCGATTTCAAAACACCATCCCGCCTGACCCGCAAACAGGATGGTTGTCGTTGCTTCCTTACGCTTTCTTCGCGATATAGCCCTTGGCGGTCAGAAGCTCCGCGCAAAGCACGGCTCCCCCTGCGGCGCCGCGAATGGTATTATGGGACAAGCCGACAAACTTCCAATCGTAAATACTGTCCTCGCGCAATCTCCCTACGCTGATGCCCATGCCGTTCTCATAATCCACATCCAGAGCCACCTGAGGTCTGTTGTCTTCCTCCAGATACTGAATAAACTGCTTCGGCGCGCTGGGCAGCTTTAACTCCTGAGGAAGTCCCCGGAATGCTTTCAGCTTTTCGATCAGTTGTTCCTTGGCAGCCTTCTTCGCGAAACGCACGAATACCGCGGCAGTGTGGCCGTTCAGCACCGGCACGCGGATGCACTGGCAGGTAATTCTGGGCAACTGCGCGGGTTCGATCTTGCCGTCCGCCACCTTGCCCCAGATCCGCAGCGGCTCTTTCTCGCTCTTCTCCTCTTCCCCGCCAATATAGGGAATAATGTTTCCGATCATCTCCGGCCAGTCCTCAAAAGTCTTGCCCGCACCGGAAATTGCCTGATATGTGGTCGCCACCACCTCCACGGGTTCGAACTCCATCCAGGCGGTAAGCACGGGAGCATAGCTCTGGATCGAGCAATTGGGCTTGACCGCCACAAAGCCCCTTACGGTTCCCAAACGCTTTTTCTGGGCCTCGATGACCTCCATGTGCCCCGGATTGATCTCGGGCACCATCATGGGCACGTCCGGCGTCCATCTGTGGGCGCTGTTGTTGGATACCACGGGGGTCTCCGCCCTGGCATAATCTTCTTCTATTTTGGCAATCTCTTCCTTGCTCATGGACACCGCGCTGAACACGAAATCCACCTGGGAAGCCACTTTTTCCACCTCGTTTACGTTCATGACCACAAGCTTCCGGACAGCTTCCGGAATCGGCGTGGTCATCTTCCAGCGCCCTGCCACGGCTTCCTCATAGGTCTTGCCCGCGGACTGTGGACCGGCGGCGACCGTTGTCACCTCATACCAGGGATGATTCTCCAAAAGCGCGATAAAACGCTGTCCCACCATTCCTGTCGCTCCCAAGATTCCTACCTTCAATTTCTCGCTCATATGCTTCTCCTTCTATCCTTTTTCCGATTTCCGTCTGTTATTTCCCGCATCGGCAAACGACGCCGGGTGTTATGATCTTCCGACAGATACGCCCTGTACTCCTCTATCACCTTACGCATAGCCTCTTTTCCGGGTCCGCCAAGCGTCAGACGCTTTTCCACGCAGGTTTTCAGGGAAATTGCCTCATAAAGATCCTCGTCAAACTTCGGACAGATACTCCGAAGCTCTTCCAGGGAAAGCTCGTCAATCGCCTTGTCCCTGTCAATACAATATAAGACCAGCCTGCCAATGATCCCATGGGCATCCCGGAAAGGCACGCCCTTATTCACCAGATAATCCGCCGCGTCCGTGGCATTGGTAAAACCGTTCATGGCGCTGCGCGCCATTCGCTCCTTATGAAACCGTATGGTCCGAAGCATTCCGGTAAACAAAGCGACGCAGTCCGTCACCGTATCCATGGCGTCAAAGGACAGCTCCTTGTCCTCCTGCATATCCTTGTTATAGGCCAGGGGAAGCCCTTTCATAGTGGTCAAAAGGGACAACAGCGCTCCATAAACGCGCCCTGTTTTGCCCCGCACCAGCTCCGCGATGTCAGGGTTCTTCTTTTGAGGCATAATGCTGCTTCCCGTGGAATAGGCATCATCCAATTCCACGAACTGATATTCATTGGAATTCCAGAGGATGATTTCCTCGCTGAAACGGCTCAGATGCATCATGATCGTAGACAGAGCGGCCAGAAACTCAATCAAGTAATCTCTGTCCGCCACGGAATCCAGGCTGTTTCTGGTTGCTCCGTCAAAGCCCAAAAGCTTTGCCGTATATTCCCGATCCAGCGGATAAGTGGTGCCTGCCAACGCTCCCGCGCCCAAGGGACAATAATTCATCCGATGATAAATGTCCGAAAGCCGCCCCCGGTCTCTTCGGAACATCTCAAAATACGCGCCGTAATGATGGGCCAGGGTAATGGGCTGGGCCTTTTGCAGATGAGTGAACCCCGGCATATATGTATCCAGATTCTCTTCCATGGTATGTAACAGCACTTCCAGAAGCCCCTTTAACAGGCGATCCGTTTCCAGAAGCCGCTCCCTGGTATAAAGACGCATATCCAACGCTACCTGGTCATTACGGCTGCGCCCGGTGTGAAGCCGCTTCCCTGCGTCTCCGATCCGTTCGATCAGTTTCGCCTCCACGAAGCTGTGTACATCCTCCTGGGTCATGTCGATGGGAAGTCTGTCGCTTTCCACGTCTTTTAAAATTCCCTGCAGGCCGTTTATAATCGCGTCCTTGTCCTCTTTGCTCAGAATCCCCTGCCTGGCCAACATGGCGGCATGGGCAATACTGCCCTCCACGTCCTGACGAAACAGGCGACTGTCAAACCTGATGGACGCGTTAAAATCAAAAACCATTTGATCGGTGGCCTTGGTAAAGCGGCCGCCCCATAACTGTGCCATACGTTATCCTTTCTTTTGGAACAGGAAACCTTGTCAGATTTCCCCTATCCATAGTATGCTTCTTAATCAAAGCTGAAATAGATAATATCACACTTCCCCCATGATTGCAAGATAGCTGTTTCGCGAAAGGACTAGGCAATGGCGAAAGGAGGGGAAAAAAGAGGAATTTTCGCAAAAAAATATTTTTATACCGCACTGTTGCCCCACACCGGCATATGATATTATATAACTTTTTATGGAAAGGAATGGTTCTCTTGCCTCAATATTTATTGGAGCTAAAAAAAATCGGCTATTCCTATCACAGCCTGCAAGGCGAAACCGTTGCCCTGCAGGACGTTTCCTTCGGAGTGGAAAACGGTGAATTCGTTGCCATCGTGGGCCCCAGCGGCTGCGGAAAATCCACGCTGCTGTCCATCATCGCCGGTCTGCTTTCTCCGGAAAAAGGTACCATCGTGGTCAACAATCCGGACGGCACCCTCCACTACCCCAAGGTCGGTTATATGCTGCAGCGCGATCATCTCTTCGAATGGCGCACTGTTTATCAAAATGTCATTCTGGGCCTGGAAATCAATCACCAGATGACCAAGGAGCGGCTGGACTATGTAAATCAGCTCCTAAAGGATTATGATCTGGAAACTTTCCGGGACAAACGCCCCAGCGAACTCTCCGGCGGCATGAAGCAGCGCGCGGCCCTGATCAGGACCCTGGCCCTGGGACCCCAATTGCTGCTTCTGGATGAGCCGTTCAGCGCTCTGGACTACCAGACCAGGCTCATGGTGTCCGCTGACATTTGCCATCTGATCCGCCAGACCGGGAAAACCATGATGATCATCACCCATGATCTGTCCGAAGCCATCAGCCTGGCAGACCGCGTGGTCATTTTATCCAGCAGACCGGCCACCGTGAAAAAGGAACTTCCGATTCACCTGACCCTGCAGGACGATTCCCCCCTGGCCGCCAGATACGCGCCGGAGTTTCAAGATTATTTCAGTCAGTTATGGGAGGTGTTGACCGATGAAAACAGAGATTAAACAAACGTCCGCCGATCTTGCGAATGATCAGGCACTTTCCTGTCAGGAAGAATTTCTGCAGGACTATCAAAGGCACCGCCGCCAAGTAACCGTCTTTCGCTTCCTGCTGTTCGCGGCATTTCTGGCCTTATGGGAAATCAGCGCGGATGCCGGCTGGATCGACAGCTTCTTTTTCGCCAGCCCCAGCCGGGTACTGAAATGTCTGGCGGCCCTTTGGGCGGACCGCTCCCTCTTTTTCCACGTGGGCATTACGCTCCTGGAAACGGTGGTCAGCTTCCTCCTGGTTTTCCTGATCAGCATTGCCGTCAGCACCTTATTATGGTATTCCGCCAGACTTTCGGAGATTCTGGAGCCCTACATGGTCATCCTCAACAGTCTGCCCAAGTCCGCCCTGGCCCCCTTGTTTATCGTCTGGCTGGGCACCGGAACCCCCACCATCATCGTGGCGGGAATCTCCGTGGCACTGTTCGGTTCCATTATCAGCTTTTACACGGGCTTTCAGCAGGTGGATCCCGAAAAAATCACTCTGATCTATACCCTGGGCGGCAATAAAAAGGACGCTTTTGCCAAGGTCGTCCTCCCCGGCTCCGTCCCCATCATGCTCAGCACCATGAAAGTGAACATCGGCCTGGCGCTGGTCGGCGTGATCATCGGAGAATTTCTGGCAGCCAGACGGGGCCTTGGATACCTCATTATTTACGGCAGCCAGGTTTTCCAACTGGATAAAGTGATCACCAGCGTCATCCTCTTGTGCATCATTGCCTTTGCCTTCTACCAGGCTCTCCAGGGCGCCGAACGCTGGATCCGGCGGAAACGCGCCTTATAGAGGCAAAGAAAAAGCCGTTCACCTCGCATATCAGCCAGGCCTGAACGGCTTTTCCATAAGCTGAAGATGGGACTCGAACCCATGACCCCTTCATTACGAGTGAAGTGCTCTACCTGCTGAGCTACTCCAGCATCTGCCCCGCGTCCCACGCATCCGTGATTCACACGACAAAACATATTATATATTCTTTTCCCTGTTTTTGCAAGCCCTATTTTTACTTTTTTCAAAACTTCCCGACTTAGTACTTCGCGACTTCGCGGCTAAACTTCGCGGCTAACTCGCAACTACTCGCAGCTTCAAGTTACAGCTCACTGGTCCGCCGGTAAACAGTCAAAAGACGGCTGGGGTTCCCATAAGAGCCGCTGAAAAACGCAGCAGAACCCGGCGTCCAATCACGGCCCCTTACCGCATATGTACATCCACCTGCGGAAAAGGAATCTCAATTCCATTCTCATCCAGTACCAGCTTGCAGCGCTCCGTGATCCTCCATTTCCCAGGCCAATAATCCTCCGTCAAAAACCAGCATCTGACAATGAGCTTCACACCGCTGTCCGCCAGCTCGTCCACTACCACCATGCGGTCTTTGTCCTTCATGACCTTTTCATCCGTATCCAGGATCTCCAGCAGCACCTCTTTGGCTTTCTTCAAATCCGCGCCATAAGCGATCATCACGGGAACGTCCAGTCTCCTGCTCTGGGAGGATGTGACGTTTACCAGGCAATTGTTCGATAAGTGTCCATTGGGAAGCATGACCGTCTTATTATCGGGGGTCACCAGCGTGGTATAAAAAATCTGAATCTTATCCACCGTTCCTTCGTGACCATCCGAATCAACCACATAATCTCCCACCTGAAAGGGCTTCAAAGCCAAAAGCAGCACGCCGCCCACAAGGTTGGACAAGCCTCCCTGCACGGCCAGGCCGATGGCAACGCCGGCAGAACCCACCAATGCCACGATGCTGGCGGCATCCACGCCAAAGGATTCCGCGATCAAAAACACCAAAACCACGTGGAACGAGGCTTTGAGAAAGGAATCCACGAACTGAATCACGCCGGTATCGGCATGAGCGTGCTGCATGGACCGTTTCACAAACTTACGAAGCAGCTTGATGAGCTTACTTCCCACAAAGAAAAACAGTACGGCCATCAAGATGCGGATTCCCAACGACAGGATACCTTCAGAGAGTCCCCCAAGGAACTCTCTGAACGTATCAGACGCAAAAAACTCGTTCACTCTTTATCCTTCTTCCCTTTTCTTTTCTTCTTTTTCTCCGCAGCCTTTTCCGCGGCTTCCGCAGCCTCTTGCGCCTCTCTCTCCGCTTTCTCCTGATCGGCCCTGGCAATGGCCGCCTTGGCTTTCTCCTGCCGTTCCTTGTCCTGAAGAGATTCGATGTTGGCCAGAGCCTCCTTGGTTATGGCATCCGCCTTTTCCTTGGCGGATTTGGTCTTGCGGCCCGCGTTCTTAGCCCTGCGCACAATGGCGTTCTTACGGATTCTCTGCTCGATCACCTTTTCCAATTCCTCCTCGGTATAAGGAACGAACTGCAGGATGCTCAGGGACAACGGAGCCATCTTTACGGTAATGGACAATCTCTTGTCATCACACTCCTTATCCTCCGCCCTCTTGATTCTGGAATTCACATTGCCGGTTCCGCCATATTTTTCGTCATCCGTGTTGAAAATCTCTTTATACTTGCCCTCGTAAGGCACGCCCGTGGCAATCTCTTGCTCTACGCCGGCAAAATTCGCCACCACCAGCAAAGTGTCTTCCGGATCGGTACCGTTTCTCAAATAGGACAAATAGCACTTGTCCGCGGCGATGCAGTTCACCCAACGGAAACCCTTGGAGGAATCATTCAGCTCATACAATGCCTTGTGGGTCCGATAAAGGTGATTCAGATCCTGCACCAGCCTTGCCACACCCGCATGCTCCGGCACGTCTAACAGATACCACTCTACTCTTCTGGTCTCGTTCCACTCATCGAACTCTCCCAGATCCTGTCCCATGAACAGCAGCTTCTTGCCGGGATGGGTCATCATGTAAGCGAAGCTCAAACGCAGATTGGCAAACTTCGCAGGGCGGTCCCCCGGCATCTTGCCGATCAACGTGGCCTTGCCATGCACCACCTCGTCATGAGAGAACACCAGCATGAACTTCTCACTGTAAGCGTAGATCATGCTGAAGGTCAGTTCCCCGTGATGATGGCTTCTAAAGTAAGGATCATATTTAATATAACTCAAATAGTCGTTCATAAAGCCCATGTTCCATTTCAGGTCGAAGCCCAGGCCCCCTCTGTCCAGATCTCCCGTGATCATGGAAAAGGCCGTGCTTTCCTCCGCGATGGACAAGGCTCCAGGATTGCGCTTCTTCATAATGGAATTCAGGTGTTTGATCATCTCGATGGCTTCGAGATTCTCATTACCGCCGTACATATTCGGAATCCACTGACCGTTCTGTCTGCCATAATCCAGATACAGCATACTGGCCACCGCGTCCATACGAATGCCGTCCGCGTGGAACTTCTCCACCCAGAACAGCGCGTTGGCAATCAGGTAGTTTGACACTTCGGGCCGTCCGTAATTATAAATCAAAGTCCCCCAATGAGGATGAAAACCCTGTCTGGGATCCTTATGCTCATAGAGACAAGTCCCGTCAAAATTCGACAAACCGTAAGTATCTCTGGGAAAATGGGCCGGCACCCAGTCCAGAATCACGCCGATGCCCGCCTTATGCAGCTCGTTCACGAAATACATGAAGTCCTCAGGCTTACCGTAACGTGCCGTAGGCGCATAATATCCGATCACCTGATAGCCCCAGGAACCGTCATAAGGGTGCTCCATGACCGGCATCAGTTCCACATGGGTATAGCCCATCTTTTTCACGTACTCAATCACCCTGGGCGCAATAGCGCGGTAATTGGCATAACAAGCGCCCTCCTCAGGTTCCACAAAGGAACCCAGATACATTTCGTACACGCTGACAGGAACATTGCCCGTCTGGAACCCCACACGATTCCGGACAAACTCCTGATCCTCCCAGGGAAAATTACGCAGATCCGCAATCACGGATGCCGTATCGGGCCGCAGCTGAGCGGCATTTCCATAAGGATCCGATTTCAGATATACCAACCCGCCCGTCAGCTTCAGCTCGAACTTATAATTATCTCCAACCCTGGCGCCAGGAATAAAGATTTCGAAAATACCGGAATCCCACAATCTCCTCATCTGATGAATACGTCCATCCCAATGATTAAAGTCGCCCACCACGCTGATACGCATGGCATTAGGCGCCCAAACGGCGAAATACGTGCCGTCCTCCCCATCCAATGTACAGGGATGGGCTCCCAGCTTTTCATATATGGTATAATGAATCCCGTTTTTAAACTTCTCCGTATCCTCCGTGGTGATCAAGGGCTCATGCCGGTAAGGATCTCCGTCGGTCACCAGCTCCCCGCCGTCATACCGCACCGCGTAACGATAACGGGGCATCTTCCTGCATCCCAGCAAAACGGCGAAATAACCCGCCTCGTCCGCCATTTCCATCTCAACCTCGGAAGAAACCGCGTCTTCCTTGCCGTCCTCGAGAAGCTGAATCCTGACGGATTTCGCCTCCGGGAAAAAGGCCTGGACCAAAATCTGGTTCCCTGTCTTGTGAGGACCCAACAATTCATGAGGATGATCGCTCTCGGAATACACGATCGTCTCAATTTCCGGCCAGTTCATCAGTTTGTAAAGCTTGTCGGTCATAATCCCTCCTGTCTGCGTGCGCGTCACGCCTTTGCAATCCATATCATGCTATTATGATACCAAACCCGCATTTTTAATCCGGCATCAGAATAGATCACTCTTCCTTAAAAAGCTTATATCGCGTGTATAAACAAACCACTGCGTAGCTTCGGCTCGAACCATGTGGATTTGGGCGGCATCAGCCTCCCGGCGTCCGCTACGGCGAACAATTCCTGAATGGACGTGGGATACATGGAAAATGCCACTTTCATATCCGTCCGCACCCTGCGCTCCAGCTCCTCCAGACCCCGAATACCTCCCACGAAATCAATCCTCTTATCCGTCTTAGGATCCCGAATCCCCAGCACCGGCTCCAGCAAATAGTTCTGAAGAATGGACACATCCAATCCGTCCACGACATCCTCGCTTAAGATCTCTTTCCTGGCGCGCAGCACATACCATTTTCCCTCCAGACACATTCCGAAACTGCCTTTCTCCCGTGGACGGTAAGGCGATACCGGAGCCTCTTCCACCTGAAAATCCCGGGAAATCCTCCTTAAAAACACTTCCTTTTCCAAGCCGTTCAAATCCTTTACCACACGATTATAATCCATGATCTGAAGTTCGTCCTCCGGAAACAGCACGGAAAGGAAATATTGGGATCCTTCTTTTCCCGTGGTATCTGTCCGTTCCTCCCGTCTCTTCAGGCCAACCTTGACCGCGGAAGCACATCGATGATGCCCGTCCGCGATATAGACCTCCTTCAAATCCGCAAAGGCCTCCCGCACGCGCCCGGTCCATTCCCTGTCCACGATCCACACCCGATGCCTGATCCCGTCCCCGGAAACAAAATCATACACCGGTTCCTTTTCCATCGCCGCGTCCATCGCCTCCCGAAGTCTCTTATCAGAACGATATGCCAGGAAAATAGGACCCGTCTGGGCATTACAGGTATCCACATGGTTGATCCGGTCCTGCTCCTTGTCCGCCCTGGTATTCTCATGCTTCTTAATCACATTATTCAAATAGTCGTCAATGGATGCACAAGCCACGATACCAGTCTGCCTGCGTCCGTCCATGATCTCCTGATAAAGATAATAGCTTGCTTCTTTCTCCTGGACGAACCATCCATCTTCAATCTCCTGCCACAAAAGCTCTTTTGCCTTAGCATAAACCTCCGGGGCATAAGTGTCCGTTTCCGGCCCGAACCAGGTTTCCGCCCGATCGATTCCAAGGAACGACTGCGGATTGGCTTTCACCACTTCTGTCGCTTCCTTTCTGTTATACACATCATAGGGCAGGGCCGCGATCTTGTCCTCCATTCCCTTTCTGGGCCGATAGGCGCGAAACGGTCTGATATCTGCCATACCTCCACCTCTTTCCATAAAATTTATCATCTTTTATCTATTTTAACAAAAATTGCTATACAACTCAAGCTTTTGATGATAAAATGTATAAAAAAGTTGGAGTCGAAGGAGAGAGAACTGACATGACAGAGGAAAACAGACAGATACTCAACCAGATCAACGCTTACGCTGAAAAAGTAATGGGAGACATTGATCCGCAGAAAGTGCCGGTCTCCACACAGTTGGAAAAGCTCCGTCCCATCATGGAAAAACTGGCCGCCCAGCGGAATATGAGCCTGGAGGATTTCTTCATTTTATATATGGACCTTCAGAGTGAAGCCTCCTGCCAAAGCGAAGCCAAGCTGCGGGAAGAGCTGCAGGACTTAAACGAAGGCGAGGGAATGCCATTGCTTTACCGCTAAAGAAAAGTCCTAAACCAAAGAGCCCCGTCCGGATGAACCATCCCGGGCGGGGTTCTTTTCTGATAATTTTATATTCTCTTATGCCTTCACGATCCGCACCCTGAGCACGCCGTCTATGGCTGAGAGTTCCCGCACCATCTCCTGGGTGGGCGCGGCGTCCACGTCCAGCATGGTGTAAGCAAATTCCCCCCGGGACTTGTTGGTCATGTCGCTGATATTAATCCCGTTCTTGCCGAAATACGCGGTGTATTGGGTAATCATATTTGCAATATTCTTGTGGAAAATCGCGATTCTTCCCGCCTTGGTACAAACGCCCATATCGCAGTTGGGATAATTGACGCTGTTGATGATATTTCCGTTTTCCAGATAATTCATTATCTGCCTGACTGCCATCTTGGCACAATTGTCCTCAGACTCCTCCGTGCTGGCTCCCAGGTGGGGAATCACGATACAGCCTTCCGCTCCGGCCGTGGTGGGATTGGGGAAATCCGAAACATAACGGCGAATCTTGCCGGCAGCGATTCCTTTCAGCACATCCTCTTCTTTGACCAAAAGATCTCTTGCGAAATTCAAAAGCACCACGCCGTCCTTCATCCTGGAAATGGCGTTTTCATCGATCATGCCCCTGGTGGAATCCAGAAGCGGCACATGAATGGTGATGTAGTCACAGTTCGCGTAAATATCCTCCACGTTCAAAACATGCCTTACGTCGCGGCTCAGGCTCCAGGCCGCGTCAATGGACAAATAAGGATCATATCCATAGACCTCCATGCCAAACTGTTCCGCCAAATTGGCGACCTTGGCGCCGATGGCTCCCAGACCGATGACACCCAATTTCTTCCCCTCCAGCTCAGTACCGGCAAATTTCTTCTTCTCTTTTTCCGCGGCTTTGGCGATGTTCGGATCCGCGGCATCGGACTTCACCCATTCAATACCGCCCACAACGTCACGGGCCGCCAGAAGCATACCCGCGAATACCAGCTCCTTGACGCCATTGGCATTGGCTCCGGGGGTGTTGAATACTACGATGCCTTTTTCCGCGCAGCGGTCCAACGGAATGTTATTCACTCCCGCTCCCGCTCTTGCCACTGCCAGAAGCTTCTCCGGCAGCTCCATCTCGTGCATGGAAGCGCTGCGCACCAAGATTCCGTCCGCCTCGTCGACCAGGTCGGTCAATTCATAATTCCCGGTCAATTTACTCAGACCCACTTTGGAAATGGGATTCAGACAATGTACTTGAAACATGATTGATCTCCTCTCACAGATTCTCTTCTTCGAATTTCTTCATAAAGGCCACCAGCTTCTCCACGCCTTCGACAGGCATGGCGTTATAAATGCTGGCACGCATACCTCCTACGCTGCGGTGCCCTTTCAGATTCTCAAAGCCCGCGGCCTGGGCCTCCTTGACAAACCTGGCATCCAGTTCGGTATTTCCCGTAACGAAAGGAACATTCATCAGGGAACGATCCTCCTTGCGCACCGTGCCATGGAACAGCTTGCTTTCATCCAGGTAATCATAAAGCACTTTGGCCTTTTTCTCATTATAAACCTTCATGGCCTCCAGGCCGCCCCGCTTTTTCAGCCATTGAAAAACCTTGCCGCAAATATAAATACCATAAGCAGGCGGCGTGTTGTACAGAGAATCATGATCCGCGTGTATCTTATATTTCAACATGGTAGGCGTTCCGGGAAGCACATCCTCCGTGATCAGGTCCTCTCTGATGATGACGATGACCACACCGGCAGGTCCAATGTTTTTCTGCACACCGCCATAGATCAGACCATACTTTGTCACGTCCACCGGCTCTGACAGGAAACAGCTGGACACGTCGGAAACCAGCGTCTTTCCCTTGGTATTGGGCAGGGTCTTAAACTTTGTGCCATAGATGGTGTTATTCTCACAGATATAGACATAGTCCGCGTCCTGGCTGATGGGCAGGTCAGAGCAATCCGGAATATAAGAAAAGGTCTTGTCCTCGGAAGAAGCGATTTTGTTGGCCTTGCCATAAATACAGGCTTCCTGATAAGCCTTTTTTGCCCATTGACCGGTTACAATGTAATCCGCCACACGATTCTTCATCAGATTCATGGGAATCATGGCGAACTGCTGGCTGGCGCCGCCCTGCAAAAACAGAACCTTGTAATTGTCGGGGATATTCATCAGATCTCTCAGATCCTGCTCCGCTTCCTTGATGATCCCTTCAAAGGCCTTAGAACGATGGCTCATCTCCATGACGGACATTCCCGTCCCCCGATAATCCAACATTTCCTCCGCCGCTTCCCGCAGCACCTCTTCCGGCAGCACCGCCGGTCCCGCCGAAAAATTATACACTCTTGACATCTTTTAAGATCCTCCTTGTTTTCATCTTACCGGAATAAAGCCTATCCGGCGCTCTGCCATACCCTTGGCAGCGGATGCCGCGCCGCGCGCCACCCCTGAAACAATGGTTTTACGCTGCGCGCCAACCTAAAAGCTAATAAAATATCACTACAGGCGTGCCGATTTCGGCAAGCTCGTACAGCTTTGTCATTTTTTCCGTCGGCGTGTTGATACATCCATGGGAACCGGATTTTTTATAAATTTCTCCTCCGAATTCCTTGCGCCAGTTGGCGTCATGAATTCCCACGCCCTTATATACGGGCATCCAGTATTTCACGTAAGAAGCGTAGCCCGGGCCCCGCAGAACGCGGTTACGCTGCTTGGCATAGACGTAATACACGCCTTCCGGCGTCCCCATACGTCTGCCGGTATTGCCCGTGACCACATCCGTGTCTATCACACATTCCCCATCGCTGTAATAATACAGCTTCTGCTCCGTCATATCGATTTCGATATAGGTATCCCCGATATCATTCAATCCCCTATGATATGCGGTGCGCAGATAGACGGGAGTTCGTATGTCGCGGACAGATGTCCGCCCGGAGCCGGCAAAACGCAATAAAATATCTGACAGGTACTCCGCCTCCGCTCTGAGATCCAACTCCGTTCCGTACTTCCCGGCGGGAACCGTGACCAGATCACCTCTGGTGGATGCAAAGACGCGTTCCTTGCCATACGTATTATAGGCGCCCAACATCTCCGTGAGAAACGCATCCACCCGCGTCAGATCCACGGCCAACTGGCCATTCGCATCGCAAAAAGGAATTCCCTGATCGCCCTGCTTCAAAAAGCCCCCTAACTCCACGGCCCCCAGGACAATCTGTTCGTCGCCCATGTCATATGTAATACGACAGTCCTGAAAAATCTTGATTTTTTTCCATAATTCCAAAAGCGCTTCCTGCTCTTGTGTATAGGGCAGATCGGTATAAAGATCATTCGCTGTCAGGTCCAAATGAGTATTTCCCTCTCGTACGCTTTGCTCAAACAAGGCAAAGGCACGTTCCACGTCCAGCCGGTTCCTGGTGGTGTCCTCCAGCTGATATCCTTCTTCGGTCCAGAATAGACGTACTTCCTTGGGACGCGTTTCCTCCTCTTTCACAAAGGAAAGAGAATCCCATTTCTCCCTCAGTCGTTCCTCATCGATTTTAATCTGGGGACTCAATTTACGGTTTTGGGAACCGAACAAGTTCTCCACCCACAGATAGGAATTTTGTTCCTGCAGAAAATGCTGCAGCGGCGCATAATAATCCATGCGCACACCGCACTCTGTCAGTTCCACCCGCTCTGCGGCAGTGCCGTTTGTGACCGTAATGACCAAAGCTTCCGTATCGGACAGAAGCTCCTCGTTGACCTCTTCCAGGGTCTTGCCGGTACAATAGACACCGTTGACCCAAGTATTCAGACTGAAACCCTCCTGGTAATAAAAGGCCAACGTGAAATAAACGATTACCAGAAGAAGAATCAGGATCTGCGCCGCCAAAAGTATTTTACGCGCTTTCCGTTTCATTATGACTGTCCTTGTAAATCATCTTCGTCGAACACCTCGCTGATCGGCGCACCGGCAGGTACCATAGGGAATACCTTGTCGTCCTCCGGAATGATGCACTCAATCAGAACGGGCGCTTTCAAGTCGATGGCCCTGCGGATCGCAGGTTCCACTTCTTCTTTTGTCGTTACACGGATCGCCGCACAGCCAAGCCCCTCGGCCACCTTGCAGAAATCCACTTTGTCATTCAATACTGTCTGGGAATACCGCTTGCCATAGAACAAGGTCTGCCACTGACGTACCATGCCCAGCACATGATTATTGATCACCACTTGAATAATCGGGATATTATAGCGGCTGGCCGTGGCCAGCTCCTGCATATTCATACGGAAACAGCCGTCGCCGGCGATATTGATACAGATCTTGTCCGGCTGACCAAGCTGTGCGCCGATACATGCCCCCAGTCCATAGCCCATGGTTCCCAGTCCTCCGGAGGAAAGGAAGGTGCGCGGCTTGGTGTACTGGTAATACTGGGCCGCCCACATCTGGTGCTGTCCCACATCCGTGGTGATCAGCGCCTCGCCTTTCGTCACCCTGTCGATCGTCTGAATCACATAAGGGCAGGACAAAACGGAGGTATCATATTTCAAAGGATATTTTTCCTTTAGCTCCCGAATATGCGCCATCCACTGCGGATGGGACTGCTGTTCCAGTTTCCCGTTCAGCTCTGTCAGAACGGCTTTCAAATCTCCCACCAGAAATGAGTCCGCATGAATATTCTTGTTGATCTCCGCGGCATCGATGTCAATATGGAGAATGAAAGCCTTTTCCGCGAAGCGCTTCGGATTACCGATCACGCGGTCAGAGAAACGGGCTCCCAAAGCCACCAGCAGATCACATTCGCTGACACCCAGATTGGACGTCTTGGTCCCATGCATCCCGATCATGCCGGTATAACGGGAACTCTTGCCGTTAAAAGCTCCCTTTCCCATCAGGGTATCACACACCGGCGCGTCCAGCAGCTCCGCGAAACGGGCAACTTCCTCTGAGGCACCAGAAAGAATGGCTCCGCCGCCCAAATAAATGTAAGGTTTCCTGGCCGCCTTAAGAAGCGCCAGCGCCTGATCGATCTCCTCCTGGGTATAGTGATTGGGCCGTTCAAGAGGCCTGGGCTCTTTGGGCTCAAATTCGCAGACGGCAGCCGTCACATCCTTGGTGATGTCCACCAGAACGGGACCCGGTCTTCCGCTCTTCGCGATATAAAAAGCCTTGCGCAGGGTTTCTGCCAGGTCCTCCACATTTTTCACGATATAGCCGTGCTTGGTAATCGGCATGGTCACGCCGGCGATGTCTACCTCCTGAAAGCTGTCCTTGCCTAACAGCGGCAGATTTACATTGGCCGTGATTGCCACCATGGGTACGGAATCCATGTAAGCGGTAGCGATACCCGTCACCAGATTGGTGGCGCCGGGACCGCTGGTGGCCATACACACTCCTACCCTGCCGGTCGCCCTGGCATAGCCGTCCGCCGCGTGGGCGGCTCCCTGCTCATGAGAAGTCAAAATATGACGAATTTCGTCGCCATGCTGATAAAGGGCATCATAAACGTTCAAAATGGTTCCGCCCGGATAACCGAAGACGGTATCCACGCCCTGCTCCTTTAAGCACTCCACGACGATTTCCGCTCCTGTCAATTGCATGAATCATTTCCTCCTTGTCCGGGAATCTCCAGTACCGCGCCGCGATTACCGCTGGTGACCATCTCCCGATATCTGCTCAAATAACCGGTGGTGACCTTGGGCTCTCTGGGCTTCCAGGCCGCGCGCCGTGCTTTCAGAACTTCGTCGGAAACCAGAACGTCCAGCCTGTTTCCCGGAATATCGATCCGAATAATATCCCCTTCTTCCACCAGGGCGATCGGTCCGCCAACCGCCGCTTCCGGAGACACATGGCCGATGGAGGCGCCGCGGGACGCACCGGAAAATCTTCCGTCCGTGATCAGGGCCACGCTGGAGCCCAGCCCCATCCCCGCGATGGCAGACGTGGGATTGAGCATCTCTCTCATGCCCGGACCACCCTTAGGACCCTCGTAGCGGATAACCACTACGTCTCCTGCCACGATCCTGCCGTTCTTGATGGCGGCAATGGCATCTTCCTCACAATCAAACACTCTGGCCGGTCCTTCATGCACCAACATCTCGTCAGCCACGGCAGAACGCTTCACAACGCCGCTGTCCGGAGCCAGATTTCCTCTCAAAACGGCAATACCGCCTGTTTCGGAATAGGGATTCTCAATAGGACGGATCACCTGGGGATTCTTATTTACACAACCCTGAATGTTCTCACCTACCGTTTTGCCGGTCACGGTCAAACAATCCAGATGAAGCAAATTCTTCTTGCTCAATTCGTTCATGACGGCGTAAACACCGCCCGCTTCGTTCAGATCTTCTATATAGGTAGGGCCTGCGGGAGCCAAATGGCACAGATTGGGCGTAACGGCGGACAATTCATTGGCAATATCCACATTCAACTCCACGCCCGCTTCTCTGGCAATGGCCGGAAGGTGCAGCATGGAATTGGTGGAACAGCCGAGGGCCATATCCACGGTCAGCGCGTTCATAAAGGCGTCCCGCGTCATAATGTCTCTGGGCTTGATATCCTTTTCCACAAGCTCCATAATCTTCATGCCGGCATGCTTTGCCAGACGGATTCTCTCGGAATACACGGCGGGAATGGTGCCGTTTCCTTTTAAGCCCATCCCCAAAGCCTCGGTCAGGCAGTTCATGGAATTGGCGGTATACATTCCGGAACAAGAGCCGCAGGTAGGACAAACCTTTTCCTCAAATTCCGCAAGCTCATCCATGGTCATGGTGCCTGCGGCCACACTGCCCACCGCCTCGAACATGGAGGAAAGACTCCTCTTTTGCCCTTGGACATGACCGGCCAACATGGGACCTCCCGACACAAAAATGATGGGAATATTCACTCTGGCCGCCGCCATCAAAAGACCCGGCACGTTCTTATCGCAGTTGGGAATGCATACCAGACCATCAAAGCCATGGGCCAGCGCCATACATTCCGTGCTGTCCGCGATCAGATCCCTGGTCACCAGAGAATACTTCATACCGATATGTCCCATGGCAATCCCGTCACAGACCGCGATGGCCGGGAACACCACCGGCATTCCTCCCGCCATGGCCACGCCCATCTTCACCGCCTCCGCGATCTTGTCCAGGTTCATATGGCCTGGAACAATCTCATTATAGGAGCTCACAATACCGATCATGGGACGGCGGCGCTCCTCCTCCGTGAATCCCAGTGCGTTAAACAAGCTTCTATGCGGCGCCTGGGCGGTGCCAGTTTTCACAGAATCACTCCTCATTTCATCAATCCTCTCTCTGTTTTTCTATCATTTTTCTATCATTTTTTCATATGCCCAGGATGCGCTCCGCCAGCAGATCCCCCATCTGGGAGCAGCTCGTCAGGACACAGCCCGGGGAGAAAATATCTCCCGTGCGATAACCATCCTTAAGCACCTGCTTCACAGCGCTTTCAACGGCATCCGCTTCCTTGTCCAGGTCAAAGCTGTAACGCAGCATCATGGCTGCGCTCAGCACGGTGGCAATGGGATTGGCCACGTTCTGACCGGCAATATCCGGCGCCGAACCATGGCTGGGCTCGTAAAGTCCAAACTTCGTATCGTTCAGGCTGGCGCTGGCCAACATTCCGATGGAACCGGTCACCATACTGGCCTCGTCCGACAAAATATCGCCAAACATATTTTCCGTCAGAATCACGTCAAACTGGGCCGGATTCTTCACAAGCTGCATGGCGCAATTGTCCACCAGCATATGCTCCAGCTTCACATCCGGATAATCCCCGGCCACCTCCTCCACCACTTTTCTCCAAAGTCTGGAAGAATCCAGCACATTGGCCTTGTCCACGCTGGTGACCTTGCCCCTGCGCTTTCTGGCGATATCAAAACCCTTGACGGCGATTCTGCGAATCTCATTCTCATCATAAGTCAGAGTGTCAATGGCCTTACGCACTCCGTTTTCCACCACGGTCTTCCGTTCCCCGAAATACAGGCCTCCGGTCAGCTCCCGCATGATCAACAAGTCAAAGCCCGCCCTGCTGATCTCCTCTTTCAGGGGACAGGCCGCCGCCAACTCATCATACAACACCGCGGGACGCAAATTGGCAAACAGATTCAACGCCTTGCGAATTCCCAAAAGCCCCGCTTCCGGACGCAGATTGGGCGGAAGCTGATACCAGGGAGACTTGGTAGTGTCGCCCCCGATGGACCCCATCAAGACCGCATCCGCGGCCTTTGCCGTGGCAATCGCCTCCTCCGTCAGGGGAACTCCATGCACGTCAATCGAAGCTCCACCCATTAAAATATCCGTATAAAGCATCTGGTGGCCATATTTTTCAGCCACCTTGTCCAAAACCTTTTTTGCCTCCCGAACAATTTCCGGGCCGATCCCGTCGCCGGGAATACAGGTAATATGTAATTCCATCTGTCGATCTTCCCCCATTTCCGCGCCCTTACGCGCCTGATTCCAAATCATATTACCCTTTATCTTACCACAATTCCCCTGCGGATTCCAATAACGATAATTTATGATTGATATAACCAACCTGTTACCCCCAAAATCAGGATACCACAAAAAGGACTGCGCCGCGCGAAAACGTCAACAGTCCTCTCATCCCGGGGACACATCCGCTCCTCTTATTCGGGCTTCTCAACCCGAGAAATCGCCGACTTCTCCATCGGAATACGACAATTTCTGTTATTCCCGAACTCCACGATGACCGTATCATCCGTAATGTCAATAATGCTCCCATAAAAACCGCTGTTCGTCAAAACATAGTCACCGATTTCCAGTGAGGAAAGCATGGCCGCCACTCTCTTCTGCTCTTTCTTCTGCGGTCTCCAGAAGAAAAACCACAACGCGCCGAACAAAACGGCATACATGATAATGATCCACAGCAGCGACATTCCTCCCGCTGCCGAATTGGCGGCTCCCTCAGTCGTTAATAAAACTCTCATTCGTCATCCTCCTTATTGCCCGTCCAAGGCACCTTACACTATAATACACAAAAACCCCTTCTTAGGCAAGCAGTTTCTAAAAGATTTTTCTTTTCAGCATCACTCCGGCGCACGCCCCATGCTT
The DNA here is from genome assembly GCA_947625255.1 of uncultured Acetatifactor sp. GTDB lineage: Bacteria > Bacillota > Clostridia > Lachnospirales > Lachnospiraceae > Acetatifactor. The sequence continues at coordinate 35,165 of CANQNT010000033.1, forward strand.
TCCAGCTTCCTTTTCTTATAAGCCGCGAACGTTCCCTGATCCAGGGCATCCCTGATTTCCTTCATCATCGTGTTATAAAAGTACAAATTATGGAGCACGCAAAGTCTCATTCCCAGCATCTCCTTTGCCTTTAAAAGGTGCCGGATATAAGCTCTGGAATAACGCTTACAAGCAGGACAGGCGCATCCCTCTTCGATTGGCCGGTCGTCCAGTTCATACTTGGCATTAAAAAGATTAATCTTCCCATGGTTGGTATAAAGATGGCCATGTCGTCCATTACGGGATGGGTACACGCAGTCAAAGAAATCCACTCCCCGTTCCACGCCTTCCAGAATATTGGCAGGCGTACCGACACCCATTAAATAGGTAGGCTTGTCCACGGGCAAATAAGGCACGACCTCGTCCAGAATATGATACATTTCCTCGTGGGTCTCGCCCACTGCCAGGCCGCCGATGGCGTATCCGTCCAACTCCAGCTCCGAAATACGCTTTGCGTGCTCAATGCGGATATCCTCATACACCGCGCCCTGATTGATGCCAAATAAAAGCTGGTGCGGATTGATCGTCCCCTCCAAACCGTTTAACCGCTCCATCTCCCGCTTGCAGCGCTCCAGCCAACGGGTGGTACGGTCAACGGAAGCCTGCACATAGCTTCTTTCAGCCTTGCTTGGCGGGCACTCATCAAATGCCATGGCAATGGTGGAGGCCAGGTTCGACTGAATCCGCATGCTTTCCTCAGGCCCCATGAAAATCTTCCTTCCATCGATATGAGAGTTAAAATAAACCCCCTCTTCCTTGATCTTGCGCAGACCTGCCAGGGAAAACACTTGAAATCCCCCGGAATCCGTAAGGATGGGCCGGTCCCAGGACATAAACTTATGGAGCCCTCCCAGCTGCCGGATGATTTGGTCCCCCGGCCTGACGTGCAAATGATAGGTATTGGAAAGCTCCACCTGCGTTCCGATCTGTTCCAAATCCGAAGTGGCCACGGCTCCCTTGATTGCCGCCGCCGTTCCCACGTTCATAAATACCGGTGTCTGGATGACCCCATGCACCGTAGAAAATTCTCCGCGCTTCGCACGGCCCTCTTGTCTGATCAGCTTATACATATTTTCCTCTCTCTTCCGACACCTCTATGCCGGGTCATTTTTTATCATAACACAGGAAGACCCATCTGTCACTTCTTTTTTCTTTGTGCGGGGATCACGGGATCCCTCTTTCTTTTCTACAAGTTTTACGCTTACACTTGTTTCCTTTTCACCGGCATGTTATACTTTCTCAAAAGAATATACATAATCAGGCCCGGAACGCACCTTTGTTCCGGAACCAAGGAGGAGGCACGAGATGGCAGGCAACAGTTTTGGCAATTTATTTAAAATCACCACCTGGGGGGAGTCCCACGGCAAGGCCCTGGGGGTCGTTATCGACGGCTGTCCGGCAGGACTGGAGCTGACAGAAGCGGATATCCAACCCTACCTTGACCGCCGTAAGCCCGGCACCAGCGCCGTCACCACCCAGCGAAAGGAAGATGATCTGGTGGAGATCCTTTCCGGTACTTTCGAGGGGAAGACCACGGGAACACCGATCCTGCTCATGGTACGTAATACCACCCAGCGGTCCGGGGATTACGGCAATCTTGCCCACACTTATCGTCCCGGCCATGCAGACTTCACCTACGATGCGAAATATGGGCTCAGGGACTATCGCGGAGGCGGACGCTCCTCCGGGAGGGAAACCGTGAGCCGTGTGGCGGCAGGCGCGGTAGCCTGCAAGATTTTATCCCGGCTGGGGGTTCAGGCGCAGGCCTATACCCGTTCCATCGGCCCCATTACCATCGATTATGACCGATTCAGTCAGGAAACCATACGAACCACGCCCACTGCCATGCCGGATCCACGAGCCAACGATGAAGCCTGCGCTTATCTGCAGGAAGCCCGCGCCGCGGGCGATTCCGTGGGCGGCTCCATGGAATGCGTGGTGACGGGACTGCCCGCCGGAATCGGGGATCCCATATTTGAAAAGCTGGATGCCAATCTGGCCAGGGCGGTCATGTCCATCGGGGCCGTCAAAGCCGTGGAGATCGGGGACGGGACATCCAGCGCGCTGCGCAAAGGCAGCGAAAACAATGACTCTTTCCGAATAAAAGACGGCCGCGTGGTCAAAAGCACGAACCACGCGGGCGGTATTTTAGGCGGCATCAGCGACGGCAGCCCTCTTTTCGTGCGCGCTTATGTCAAGCCCACCCCCTCGATTTTCCTCCCCCAGCAAACCGTCAATCAGTCCGGCCAGGAAGTAGAACTCCAGATCAAAGGCCGGCACGACCCCATCATCGTCCCACGGGCCGTGGTGGTTCTGGAATCCATGGTGGCCCTGACTGTCCTGGATGCCATGATGCAGAATATGAGCGCCAAAATGGATTCTCTGATTGACTTTTATGGTCAATAATTTGTTGTTCAGCTTAGTTAAAAACGCCGGGCCATCGTCTTTCCCCCCTTTGGGATGTGCCCCGCTTCATAAGACACAGCCGTCCCAAGGCAGGACTCGGGGCCTCTTTAAAACGCGACGGGAAATCAAAAAATACCGCGGGGCCGCTCGCTTAGTAACGCGCGGCCCGCGGTATCTAAATCTTTTCACGTCCATCCTTATGAAAGCTTATGGAACACAATACAGTTGGGCGCGTTTACCTTAAGCTCCGGCCCGTTCATCACAATAATATGATTCTTCAGATCCAACCGGAAAAAGGTCATGGAATTGGATTCATGATTCAGGGAAACGATGAAGCGCTTATCCGGGAAGAACTCCGCGTCCTTGGGGTAGGCGCCGCTGATGGGCAGGCATAAATTCATCTCCAGCATTCCGGTCTCCTGATCCACATCATAAACTATCACGGACTCATCTCCCGCATTGGAGCTGAGCAATTGCTGGTAATCCTCTGTAAAACTTAAGGCACTGGCCGCACAGTTTTTGTTCTGACCACCGTCCAAAGTGGAGATGGTCTGGATCTTTTCAAAATAAGGATCCCCATCCCGCTCCTCATAGCTATAAACGTCGATAAAACACTTCCATTCATGCAGAATGTAAATAAAGCGTCCATCCTTGGAAATCTTAATATGCCTGGGTGCGGATTCCAATTCACTGCGGATCACGTCCGCCAGCGCCAGTTTCCCGCGGCGATGATCCAGTCTGTATACGTTCACATGATCCATTCCCTGGTCCGCCACCAGCAAATACTTATTATCATGGGTCATACGGGCACAATTGATGTGGGGACGGAAGTTCCGATCCGCCACACTTCCCAATCCCTTGTGATAAATTTCATCCGTAATCTCTCCGATGGAACCATCCTCCCGCACACGCAGGGCTGTCAGCTTTCCATCGTGATAGCCAGCCACAAACAGATAACGGTCCGTGTAATCCGTGGACAAATAACAGCCCCTCATACCATTGATGGAAGCCCAGTTGATATTGGTCAGACCGCCGTCCCTTTCAATTTTGTAGGATTCCACGCCGAAATCCGTGATGGAATAAAGGTATTTGCGGTTGTGGGAAATGGCGATATAAGAAGAATTGGTAATCTCCACCTTGTCCTTTTCCTTAAATCTTCCTTTCTCCGTATCCACGTCATATACGCGAATGCCGTGGTTGTCCCCCATCGTATATGTAGATACATATGCCACATATTGGTTCTCTTTATTTATTTTCATGTATAAAATCCTCGTATAATAAGTGTATAGCCAATAGAATAGATGGTTATGCACTTATCCTTTCTATAGATTTATAGATGATCTG
>CANQNT010000034.1 GCA_947625255.1 uncultured Acetatifactor sp.
CGGGTGGCGGTGAGCATGAAAAGCAAGAAGCGCCCCTCCAAGCTGCCGGAGGAATGGGAGGTGATACCCAACACCCATGAGGGCATTGTCACTCAGGCGCAGTTTGATACCGTCCAGCGGCTTATGACCAGCAGACGGCGGGACAAGGGCGGGAGCGGCTTTGACAACATCTTTTCCGGGATACTGAAATGCGCCGACTGCGGCTACGCTATGCGGGCCATGAGCGCCAACCGCCGCAAGCGGCCCGATCCCATCGACTGTGTGCAGTATGTGTGCAACAACTACGGCACCAACGGCACCGAGGGCTGTTCGGCCCACACCATCGAGGCCAGGGACTTGTTTGACGCTGTGCTTGCCGATATTCGCCATTACGCAAAGTTGGCGGTGGAGAGGGATGAAAAGCGGGTGCGCCAGCTTCAGGAGCGGCTGTCCTCTATCGGGGCCACCGAGCAAAAGGCCCTGGAACGGGAAAAGCGCAAGCTGTCCAAGCGGCTGGGCGAGCTGGACAAGCTCTTTTCAGCCCTGTATGAAGATAAGGTCATGGAGCGTATCACCCAGCGCAATTATGACATGGTTTCCCGGAAGTATGAAGCGGAGCAGGCCCAGCTTTCGGGGCGTATTGAGGAAATCAACGCTTCACTGGCTGAAAAGGAAACCTCCGACAACGGAGTAACGGACTTCTTCTCCCTGATTGCCGGGTACGCCGACGCCGCCGAGCTGTCCGCCGCTATGGTCAACGCCCTGATTGAGAAAATCACGGTTGGGGAACGTGTTCAGAAAGAGGACGGCACAGTGGAGCAGACCATCAAAATCTACTACAAATTCGTTGGGGTTCTCTCCAACGAGTTACATATCAAGGTCACAAAACGCTGTGCGGCTCCTCTCTCCCCCAGGCGGTGTCAATGCTGCGGGGCGGAGTTCACGCCTGGTTCAGCGGCGGCAAAGTATTGTAAGTCTTGCGCCAAGAAGATACACACCCAGCAGAGTACGGAAAGCACACGGCGCAGGCGTTCCGCCGTCCGCAAAGCGGCATAGCAGATGGATTGTCCGCAAAGTCTGTCCGTCCGACCTTCAACAGCGAGAAGGACGAATAATAAGACAGGGCAATACAAACCCGGAGGTGGACATATACACCTATGTCACGCAAAATACCTTTGACAGCTATCTTTATCAGTTGGTGGAGGGCAAGCAGAAATTCATCGGACAGATAATGACCTCGAAAAGCCCTGTCCGTTCCGCCGAGGATATCGACGAGACCGCTCTCTCCTACGCGGAGATCAAGGCTCTGTGTACCGGCGACCCGCGTATCAAAGAGAAGATGGATCTGGACATCGATGTACAACGTCTAAAGCTGCTGAAAGCCAACCACCTGAGCCAGAAGTACGCTCTGGAGGACGCTATCTACAAGGACTTCCCACAAAAAATCGCGTCCTATGAGCAGCGCATCGCCGGTTATGAGACTGATATTGTGCAGCGTGAAGCGAACACACGGCCTAATGCAGACGGATTCTCTCCTATGGAAATAAAGGGGGCTGTCTATACCGATAAAAAGGAGGCAGGGACAGCCATTATCAACGCCTGCAAGGCAATGACAAACCCCGATGCTGTCCGGATAGGTCAGTACCGGGGTTTTGACTTGGAACTGTCATTCGACAGCTTTTCCCGCATTTATAAAGCGACTCTCAAAAACCACCTCAGCCATGTCGTAGAGTTGGGAACGGATATCTTCGGCAACATCACCCGAATGGATAACGTTCTTTCCGGGTTTGAGGCGCGGTTCTCTAATTGCCGCAGAGAGTTGGAAAATGTAAAAGCGCAGCTAGAAAATGCCAAGGCAGACGTTGACAAACCGTTTCCTTACGAGGAAGAACTGACCACGAAATCTGCCCGTCTGGATGAACTCAATATCACGCTCAATCTGGACAAGCACGAAAATGAGATCGTGGACGAGGGACGGGAAGATGAGGAGGATAGTCCACCGGTAAGAGATAGCTTGGACATTGAGCGATGAAAAAGGGACGGTATGATGCCGCCCCATACATAGCCGGGAACCCGCTGACCGGCTAAATCTGAAAAGAAAGAGTGAGCGATATGATAAATAAAGAAGCCAACGACAAACTGTATGAGAAAATGACGGCGGAGCAGGACAAGTACAGAAAGTGGCTGCTGTCTCTGCCGCCCCAAGAGATACTCAATCACGCCTATGAGTATACTGTTCGTGAGGATGTGATGTGTTCTCTGGAAGACATAGAGTTGGATGAACGAGACGCTGTGGCGCTGCTTAAGTCCCCGGCTCCGTTGGAGGACATCTATAAGGACTGGCAAAAGCGTGACCCCACCTATATGGAGGACATACGCGATACCATCCTTGACCGTGCCCGGAAGAATATCCAACGGGAAAAGGACAGAGCAGGCCGGGACAGATAATGCAGAGCAGAGCGCGCGAAGATTAACCCTTGTCATTTGGGGAATGCTATGATATAATCATCACATAATTAGTTCCCCATGGGAGGGTGTCATGAATAATAACTATGCTCAAATCGAGGAGCTGCTTCATCAGAGAGCCGATTTTCAGGCAAGACTGAATTTGCTTCCTTACGACGGCAGTCCGGAAGTCAAGGATCGCAACGGGAAAAAGTATCTCTACATCCGCAAACGTGTCGCAAGCAGACTGACTTCAACCTATGTCGGAGAATACTCCGACGAACTATATCAGCTGCTTTTGCGAAACGTCCGGGAAAGCCGAGAACTGAAGAAGAATATCCGCAGGCTTGATCGAGAACTCGCACAGCTTGGTTATTCGGACGCCGAGCTCTCGGCAAGGGTGCAGATGAATCTGGACTTTGCCAGAGCCAACATGAAGTCGAATATCTATGACCAAGCTGTTTTGGAGGGCGTTGCCACGACCTTCCCGCAGACCGAAGATATTATCGAAAACGGAAGGGTCAATGGGGTGTCCGCATCGGACGTTCAAAAAATATTGAACCTGAAGCATGCATGGGAGTTCGTGCTGGATAAGGATGTGATCAGCTATCCGACTGATTATTCTATTCTCTGTCATATCGCAAAGCTGGTAAACGAAGGGTTCTATCATGACGGAGGCCGCATTCGCGGCGTCCCGGTCACGATTGGCGGCACGAGCTATATCCCGCCGCTGCCCATAGAGAGCATCGTCAAAGAAAAGCTGGAAGCGATCCTCGCGGAATCGCTTCCGGCAGACGAAAAAGCGATTACCCTTTGCCTTTTCTGCATGAAGACGCAGATTTTCAATGATGGCAACAAGAGAGCGGCCGTGATTTTTGCCAACCACTACCTGATCTCTCAGGGTGAAGGCATGCTTATCATCCCGGAACAGGAGGTGCCCGAGTTCAAAAAACTTCTGGTAGCTTATTATGAGGACAGAGACCAAGGTGAAATCATGGACTTCATGAAGGTCAAATGCGTTAAGACGTTCTAAAATAGGGAAAGCATATAGCAAGATGAAATGCAAAAGTTCCCCAATATGTTGACAGAAGTATACCATACTTTCTAGGGTGAAGGGGTGTTATCACATGCTTTGCCAACGGTTGCATCCGAACCGAATGTTGCCCGCTCTGAACAGGCAATAAGAAATTATCCATTGTCCGGGCAGTGTGCGGGGCATTTTGGGAATAGCTCAATAATGAAAAAAGGACGGCAGACTTGCCGTCCTTTTTTGTGTCTTAAAGACTGGAGCCGGAGCAATTAGTGGTAGAAAATTAGCCGCAGGCACTACCTTGTTGGGTACAGGACACAAGGAGCTCACAGCAGACAAGACCGCATAGGATACAAAACGGAAGCGAGCTGTCACAGACTTGCACCCGCACATGGTAAATAGCGCTGCTTACAACGAAACCGCTTTTAATTGGCTCTCTATACATAGCTGAGCGCCAAACGGCAATCAAACTAAGCTATGGAAAGGAGAACATGACACAATGATGACCATTCGGATCTATCAAATCAACCCCGAGCGCGATACTAGCCGGCTCATGTTTATGGACGCGGACTTCCTTGCTCACAAGGTCGGTGAGGTCAGACCGGACAGTTCCGCCTATGACCTTGTTTTTGAGGGCAAGGTAGACTGCGGCACCATGGAAGGAGTATTTCAGAAATTCAACACGGACCTCCCGCCCGAATATCTCGGGCGATTACTGTCGGTATCCGATGTGATAGAGGTAGTGGAAGGAGATGATGTGAAGCCCGGCTTTTATTTCTGCGACAGCATAGGCTTTAAGCAAGTCCCATTTGACCCGAACTCTGTAAGAAAGCTGACAGACAGCAAAATCATCAGTGTGGTTATTGCAGAACCGGGCAAACGTGCGAGAGCTGCGTATATTGACAGCTCGTTGGAGGGTATGCAGAGAATAGTCGGAGGGTACATTCAAGCTATATATCCGTTTGAGGAAGAAGTGTGTATTGTCTGCAACGAAGAAGGTAAAATGGACGGACTGCCGCTCAATCGTGCTCTCAGAGACAAAAGTGGAGAAATCTTTGACATAATAGCCGGCACATTTTTTATCTGCGGCTGTGGCGGAGAAAATTTTTCTGGTCTCACCGATGAGCAAATCAAGCGATATACGCAGATGTACGAGTACCCGGAGCGATTTATAAACTTGGGAGGCAAAATCCATGCTGTCCGAATCCATGACAGAGAGGCAGGTGAAATAGAGCGATGACAGAACAGAAACCGTATGAGTACGACATGACCTATCAGAAGATGAGGTCTCTTTTCCGAGCGGCTGAGAGGAATCATCAACACTTGACCGGGTATATCGTCTTTTCTCAGGCCAGCTTCAATAAACCCTATTCGCTGGAGAGCAGGACCTATGTGGTATCCAGCGACAACAAAGCCTACAGGCCCAACATGGGCGGCTACTCCATTTATGCAGATAGTCTGGATGGGTCGAATCAGAATGTGCGGCTGGAACAGTACATGTCTGCTGAGAAAGGCGGGCCGGACGGATGGCAGATCGAACGCTGCTATATGATGTCCGACGAGGTGGAAAAAGCCTTGTCCATCCTGCCAAAAGAGCAGGAACCGGAGCGGTGAGTCAATGAGAAAAATGAGAGAGGAGGGCTCAGACCTATGAAAGAATACCAAGATGTTAAAATCATCGGCATCGACAACGGCTACGGAAATATCAAGACTGCCAACTGCTGTTTCCCGGCCGGTCTGACCGCTCACGACACCGAGCCGGTCTTCAAAGATGAGCTGCTCGTTTATGGCGACAGATACTACCTCATTAGCACAGGACACAAGGAGTTCACGGCGGATAAGACCGGGGACGACGACTATTATATTCTCACCCTTGCCGCCATCGCCCGTGAGCTGAATGTATACGGACTGACTGCCGCCACGGTTCGTTTGGCAGTGGGATTGCCGTTGACTTGGGTGAGCCGCCAGCGGGAGGACTTCAAGGCGTACCTCCTTCGGAACCGGGACGTGGAGTTTGGCTTCCGGGGCAAGGAGTATCTGGTGAAGATCGCCAACGTAGACGTGTTTCCCCAAGGGTTCGCAGCGGTGGCCAGCCAGCTCCGGGAGTTCACCGGCGTCAATATGCTTTGCGACATTGGCAATGGCACCATGAACATCATGTTCATCACTGACCGCAAGCCCGTCACGGATCGGATGTTCACCGAGAAGTACGGGACCCAGCAATGTATGTTGGCCATCCGGGAGAACGTCATGCGAACCCACCATGCCACGGTAGATGACTCTATCATCAACCGGGTGCTACGGTTCGGCACGGCGGACATCCAAGCGGACTATCTGGCAACCATTCAGGATACCGCTAAAGAGTACGTCCAGGAGATTTTCCGCATCCTGCGAGAGCATGAGTACAACCCCGCCCTCATGCGGCTTCATGTGCTGGGCGGCGGTGGGTGCCTTATCCGAAACTTCGGAGAGTACGACCTGGAGCGTGTGACCATCAGCGATGACATCTGTGCCACAGCCAAGGGGTACGAATACCTCTGTGAACAGGCCATGCGCAGGGGCGTAAAGAGATGACTGTCAAACGCTTCTCTCTTAGGTTTAACCTTGCCCGGGAGGATGAACGAAGGGCGTGGGATTCTCTTCAACGTATGGAGTCCGGTAGCATCAACAAGGAAATCATCGCAAGAATAAATGGTTACGACAAGCTGAAAGTGCTGAGTGAGTTTATTCGGCAGGCTGTTGCGGAGGAACTTCATAACATAAAGTTCGTGACATCCCTGCCACAGCCAGATAAACACGAAAACGATGAGGAAGAATTAGATAATTTGTTCAGCTTTCTTGACGTTTTTTGATGGCATCACTTTGATGCCATTTTTTCTTGTCTGAATGAGGATGTGGCATCACTTTGATGCCACAAAACAGAAGGATGGTGATTACAAGCTATGAATGCACCTCAAAACAAAGCTCCGCCTCACAAGGTTCGTCTCTCATCCCCGGAGGAACAGGCATGGCTCAGCGAAATTATACGGCAGCTAGCCTATGACGAATACATGCAGAGAAAGCGCGAACAGTGGTTGTGGGAGCGCCCCCAAAAGAGAACCGAGTAAATGAGGCAGCAGATGCGTCATCTTGGCATAGCAAGCAACGAATTGTGGGGCCACAATTCAGCTTGACAGGGGCTTGCGCCCCTATGACCCTCTATCAGAAAGGACGATGTTTGTTGAAAAGAACGCTCGAAATGAAGGTCCGGTTCACCAAGGCTGAGCTGGATGCACTCACCAAGAAAGCAAAGAAGGCGGGGTTATCCCGCGAGGGATATTCCCGACGCGTCCTGAACAGCGAAACGGTAAAGGAAGCTCCGCCCGTTGATGTGCCGGTGTTGATCCGGGAGGTACGGCGCGTGGGCAGTAACATTGAGCAAATCCTGAAACGCGCCAATAGCCTTGGCCGGTTGGATGTTTCGCAGTTTCGCCGTGAGCTGGAAGAACTGAGAGCCGTGGAACAAAGGATTAAGGATGCCTACACCACGGCACATGACTGAAATGGCGGTTACGGCAATATGGCCCATAAAAGGGCGCATAGATAAAGTAATCAACTATGCTCGAAACCCAGAGAAAACGACTGAGGATAGATACCCGGAGTTGGCATCACTCCACGTCATAGGAGATGTAGTTGATTACGCTGCCGACGAGATCAAGACGGAGCAGCGGGCTTATGTCACCGGCGTCAACTGCGACGAGACTCACGCTGTCGAGCAGTTCATCCGCACGAAGAAATTGTGGAAAAAGACCGAGGGACGGATGTGCTATCACGGCTATCAGTCCTTCAAGACAGACGAAGTCACGGCGGAAACGGCTCATGAAATCGGCGTGAAGCTGGCAAAAGAAGTATGGGGAGACAGATTTGAGGTGCTGGTGGCGACCCATTGCAACACGGGTCATTATCATAATCACTTCGTTATCAATTCTGTTTCCTTGATGGATGGGAAAAAGTTTTATAATTCCCCCTCTGACTACGCCCGTATGCGTGAGGTATCAGACCGGCTGTGCCGGGAGTACGGTATCTCGGTCATTGAGCATCCCCAAGGGAAGTCCAAATCCTACGCCGAGTGGAGGGCAGAGCAAGAGGGTAGGTCCACGATCCGTGGAACTATTCGTGCAGACATAGACGCAGCCATTGCGGTTTCCGTAACACGAACGGCGTTTATCCACGCCCTCGCCGCCAAAGGATATGTTTTCAAAATGACAGGAGAGAATGGGAAACCGCTGAAATACCCCGGTCTGAAACCTCCGGGAGCAAAAGGCTTTTTTCGCTTTGCAAAACTCGGGGACGGATATTCCCTGAGCGACATAGACCACCGTATCGTGAGCAGACAAACGATACCGTTTCCGGGTGCAGCAAACGACATCAGCCGTCCCTCTCCCCCACCGCCGTATCGGAAACATGTTACCGGTCTCAGAGGGCTGTACTTCCGCTACTGTTATGAACTGCACATCATCGTAAAGCATCCGGCATCCGTGAAGCGGGTGCCGTTTTCCATGCGCGAAGACCTTCGCAATTTGGAGCACTACGACCGGGCTGTTCGCTTTATGGCAGCTAAGAATATTGAAACAGTGTCGGATCTGGAAGGTTATCAGACTGCCATAGGTACAAGGATAGAAAGCCTGATCGAAGCCCGAAAGCAGTTAAGACTTCGATTGAAAGGAATAAGTGAGCCGGACAGGGCACTTGCCGAGAAAGAAGTCCGCGAAATAAACGAAGAACTCAGAAAACTCAGAAAGGAAGTGAAACTCTGTGAAAGTATAGCGGAAACCTCCACGGCGGTGCGGGAAAATCTTGAACAGTTTCTCGATTCGGAAAGGACGGGAGGTGAAAAAGATGAGCAGCTACACAAGCGACGCAGCAGAACAGGTCGTGAGGATATCCCTTGAGGGAACGCAGGCAGGACTAAAACTGGCGGGAGCTGCCGCAAAGCAGGTTGCAGTCCTGCTCTACGCAATCCTCAAAGACCAAAAACGAACGAAAGGCAGAGAGAGGCTTGCCGGCATGCTGCACTCCGGCAAGGAGCTCAAGGTCTTTGCCGTGCGGGACGGAGATCTTGCACAGTGGTGCAAGCAAGCAAAGCAGTACGGGATACTCTACTGCGTGCTGAAAGACCGAGACGCCTCGGACGGTCTCACCGACATAATGGTGCGGGCAGAAGACGCAGGCAAAGTCAACCGCATTTTTGAACGGTATGGGTTTGCCTCGACAAACAGGGCGGATGTTGAGCCGGATAAGGTAATATCTCAGGAATCAAGGGAAGCAAACGAGCGGTTTATGGATGAGTTCCTCGCAAGTGAAGCCTACGAGGACAAATCGCAAAACCCTATCGCAGCGAGGACGGAGAACCGCGATCCGTCCGAGCGTATCTCAGGACACGCAGACGCGGAGGATGGTCGGTATGAGAGGACGGCAGACAGCCGCCGCTCGGTCAGAAAGGAGTTGGACGAGATCAAGTCAGCACGCAAAGAAGTCCGCAATGCCGGCAAAACGGAACCTCAATACGCAAAGCACAAGATGCCCAACAGGAAGAAAGCAAAACGAAGGGAGAGATAATTCATGGACGAGATAAAGTACAACTCAGGTTCATCCGGACAGCAGAGAGGGACAGATACACCTTTCAACAGAGACGAATGGTTACAGCGCAGGCAGCAGGAGAGGCAGGAGATATTCGATACCATCGACAAAACTGCTCTGCGCGCCGCTTCCGAACCGGAGATGCTGCAAACGTTCCTGGACGTTCAGGCACGTTTTGACCGCTACTCTGTCGGCAACGCACTGCTCATCTCCGCTCAGATGCCGTCCGCAACAAAACTTGCAAGCTACAACACTTGGCACACGGATAACATCAGTATCAAGAAAGGAGCCTCTGCAATTTCAATCCTCGAACCGGGTAAAGAGTATACCCGTGCAGACGGCACATCGGGAACATGGTTCGAGGTAAAGAAGGTATTCGATATATCGCAGACTACGGCTTGGGAAAACCGCAGTCCTGCCGCTTCTCGTGATGCACGATTACTGCTCAAGGGGTTAATAAAAGAAGCGCCGTGCAGTATCAAGGCAGTAGACGGCATGCCGGGAGGAAAGATTGCAGCCTACGACGAGGGTACTGACACAATATATGTGAGCAGAACTGCGGATGCTCCGTCCGTATTCCGAGAGATCAGTCGTGAAATCGCGCACGTCTGCATAGGCGGTGACGGTGATGTCACGGATATAGATTTCAGCTCAAAATGTATTTCCTACATTCTCTGTCGGCGCTGCAACATACCGCCCGAACCTGTCGGAGATATTCCGACCGGCATAGGTATGGATGCAAGGAAAGCTCGTAGTGAACTCAGCACCGTCCGAACGATTTCAAACGCTATCACGGACAGTATGGAGCGATATCTTTCCTCGCTCGAGCACAGCAGAGAGGAAGAAAGGTGATGCGCGGGTCGCGGAAGTCACGCTTTCTTCTGATGCTTATCGGGTTGGTACCTGTCGTATGGTGCGCTCTGCTGCTTGCGCCGTATCTGAGAGACGGTCTTCCCGGTATAGCGGCGAACGGAGGTACAGCCATCAGCCATCCGTTTAACGTCATTATATGTGAGGACAGCCCTCGGGCTGTCCTCATTTCGCTTCTATGCTACGGACTGGCGCTCGGAGTACGCTTTTCCGCAGGCCGCAACTACCGCCGCCGCGAGGAGCACGGCTCGGCGCGATGGGGCGACCCCGAAACGGTGTCTCACCGTTATGCCGAACACGCCTACTCCGATAACAAACTGCTGACACAGCGCGTCCGGATAGGTCTGGACGGTAAAAGGCACCGGCGCAATCTGAATGTTCTGGTGGTCGGAGGAAGCGGAGCCGGTAAGACAAGGTTTTATGCCAAGCCCAACCTCTATCAAGCCAACAGCAGCTATGTCGTACTGGACCCAAAGGGTGAGCTGCTGCGGGATTCCGGGGCACTGTTGGAGTCCCGTGGCTATGAGGTACGGGTGCTCGACCTGCTGAACATGGAAAAGAGCTTTTGCTATAATCCGTTCGTGTATCTGCGGGACGACAACGACGTGCAGAGACTCGTTACCAACCTGTTCAAGAGCACGGGCTCAAAGGACGCCAAGTCGCAGGATCCGTTCTGGGACACCGCCGCGAGTATGCTCCTGCTCGCGTTGGTGTTCTACCTGAAGTACGAAGCGCCGCCTGATGAGCAGAACTTTTCCACGGTCATGGAAATGCTGAGAGCAGCAGAAGTACACGAGGAAGACGACACATTTCAGTCTCCGTTGGACGAGCTGTTCGAGCGGCTCGAGATGCGCAGCCCTGAGCACATTGCCATCAAGTATTACAAGGACTACCATTCCGGCGGAACAAAGACGCTGAAATCAATTCAAATAACGCTTGCAGCGAAGCTGGAGAAGTTTAACCTGTCAAGTATGGCCGCGCTGACAGCTGCCGATGAATTGGATCTTCCGTCTCTCGGAGAGAAAAAGGTGGCTCTTTTCGCGTTGATACCCGATAACGACACAAGTTTTAATTTTCTCGTGGCGCTGCTCTACACACAGCTCTTTCAGCAGTTATTCTGGCTTGCAGATCACAAGTACGGAGGAGCCCTGCCGGTGCACGTTCACTTTCTGATGGATGAGTTCGCAAACGTCTCCCTGCCGGACGACTTTGATAAAATACTCGCAACTATGCGAAGCCGCAACGTGAGCGTGTCCATTATCCTGCAAAATATAGCGCAGTTAAAGGCGTTGTATGAAAAACAGTGGGAATCCATTGTTGGAAACTGCGATGAGTTCCTGTACCTCGGCGGCAACGAGCAGAGTACGCACAAATATGTGTCGGAGCTGTTGGGCAAGGAAACCATCGACACGAATACTTTCGGGAAAAGCTCCGGACGTAGCGGAAGCTACTCCACCAACTATCAGATCAACGGTCGAGAGCTGCTCACACCGGATGAGGTCAGGATGTTGGACAACCGGCTCGCGCTGCTGTTCATCCGAGGTGAGCGTCCCATACTGGATGAGAAGTACGACATACTGCGTCACCCAAATGTCGCTCTTTCGGCAGACGGCGGTGCCGCTCCATACCGCCACGGCGCAGACTCTCGAAGTATAGCATCTATTGCACCTGAAGATACAGGCGGGACCGTTGAATTCGGAGAGCAGTCCGTACCGGACGGTCACAGGATTTTGCTCCTTGATAATGAAGAACTGGAAGAATACTTTACGAAATTGGAGGACAGCAAAAATGAAGAAGAAACAAACAAATATGCAGATGGAGACAGGCAGCACGGGAAGGAGAAAGTGGTTTAAGAGATACTGCGCCTTCGTTATGACCGTGGCATTTATTCTCGGGATGTCTGCGGGAGCACTTGCCGCAGCAGAAGGCGAAGATCCGCTCACGGTGGTAGGTAACCTCTCGAGCTTCATTTTCGGACTTATCCGTGCGGTGGGTATCATTCTTCTCGGGTGGGGTGTGGTACAGGTCGGTCTGTCTTTGCAGAGCCACGACCCGAGCCAGCGCTCCAACGGCTTTCTTACTCTTGCCGGAGGAATAGTTATCACCTTCGCCAAGGAGATACTCGATCTTATTACAGGAGCCTGACTGAAATTAAAGCTGATGTGGTAAGGGGCGGGCTTAAAAATGCCCGCCCCTTAGGAGGTGATTTTGTTGTCAAACAACTGGGTGGTCGATAATCTTGTCGATACGCTGACAGTATGGCAAGAAGGTATGGACGGAATGTGGACCGTTATTACCGCAAAACCGCAGGACTTTCAGGGTGGGCACATCTGGAGCGTTATCGAAACGATCCACGGAGGTTTGCAGGCAACCGGCGTTGCACTGTTGGTACTGTTTTTTCTTGCCGGAGTCATGAAAACCTGCGGCAGCTTTGCAGAACTCAAGAGGCCGGAACACGCCCTGAAAATATTCGTGCGATTTGCGGTCGCGAAGGGCGTGGTCACATACGGCATGGAATTGATGCTCTCGATATTCAGCATCGTACAGGGTATTATCACTAATATTATGGGTTCGTCCGGGCTTGGAGAGACTACCGCTCTGACACTGCCGGACGGCGTTTTGAACGCAATCCTTGACTGCGGCTTCTTTGAAAGCATCCCGCTTTGGATAGTAACGCTGATAGGGACTATTGCCGTTCTTGTAATGTCGCTTGTGATGAGGCTTACTGTATACGGGCGCATCTTCAAACTGTATATGTACTGTGCCATCTCTCCCATTCCGCTCGCCACATTCGCAGGTGAACCGACTCAGAATATAGGAAAGAGTTTCGTTAAGAGCTACGCCGCCGTTTGCCTTGAAGGTGCGGTTATCGTGCTTGCCTGTATCATCTTTTCGTTTTTCAGTACTTCACCCAGCGTCTCTGAGGCCGGTACTTCCGCTGTGACGATAGTGTGGAGATACATTTTCAGCATAGTCTTCGGAGGATTGGTACTTGTGGGCTCGGTCAAGATGTCGGACAGGCTGGTGCATGAGATGATGGGACTATGAGCATGCCGATGTCTTTTATGGCGGGCAGAATCTTACGTTGTGAGGGTGATAATATTGGAAGTCAAAATAAACCGCGAGATTCGCGAATACTCGGAAAAGGTTTTCTTCGGTTTGTCAATGCGGCAGTGTATCTGTTCGGTGCTGGCGGCGGCAGCAGCGGTTGCGCTGTATTTTCTGCTGAGACCCAGACTCGGACTTGAAATAACATCGTGGGCGTGCATTCTCGGAGCCGCACCGTTTGCGGTGATCGGCTTCGTCCGCTATCACGGTATGCCGGCTGAGAAGTTTCTGTGGGTGTGGTTCCGATCGGAGGTGTTGGAACCCAGATACTTCACCTTTAAACCGGTGAATCTCTATTATGAACTTTTGAGAGCAGACACAAGGGTGAACAAGAAGGAGGCGGGCAAGAAAAATGATGAAGAGCATTAAAAACCTGCTGAAACAGGAGCAGGAGAAGTACCGCGTCCCCCGCAGCGTACAGGATACCATCCCTATCAGCCGCATCTGGCCCGACGGAATATTCAAGGTGGGAAACGCCTTTACCAAGACCTTCTGCTTCTCTGACATCAATTATATGGTGGCAAGCAAGGAGGATAAGGAGTCTATGTTTCTCACATACTCCGAGCTGCTTAACGGACTGGACAGCTCCGCCGTGACTAAAATCACTATTGGCAATCACCGGCGTCATTGGGACGCTCTAGAGCATGACCTGCTGATACCGATGCGAGGGGACGGGCTGGACGAATATCGCAGCGAGTACAATCAGATGTTGGCAGAAAAGGCAACTGGAGGCAACGGCGTTTCGCAGAGCAAGTATATTACCGTTTCTGTGTTTAAGGATAATATTGAGAGCGCACGCAGCACTTTCACACGGATCGGAGCGGACTTGACCGCGCGTTTTGCCGCGTTAGGCTCCAGATGTGTGGAGCTGGACGCCGCAGAGCGGCTCCGTATTCTCCACGACTTCTACCGCGCGGGCGAGGAGACCCGTTTTCACTTCGATGCGGCGGATTTGATGAAGAAAGGTCATAACTTCAAGGACTATATCTGTCCTGACAGTATGGAGAAACACAGCGATTACCTGATGCTGGGCGGACGGTACTGCCGGGTGTTGTATTTGAAGGACTACGCCAACTATATCAAAGATGAGTTCATCCGAGAACTGACCGATTTCAACCGGAATATGGTGCTTTCCATCGACGTGATGCCCGTTCCCACGGAGGAGGCGGTGCGGGAGATAGAAACCCGTATGCTCGGAGTGGAAACGAACATAACAAACTGGCAGCGGAAGCAGAACAAGAACAACAATTTCTCCGCCGTCATCCCCTACGACATGGAGCTTCAGCGGAAAGAAACCAAAGAATTCTTGAACGACCTTACGAGTCGGGACCAGAAGATGATGCTGTCCGTACTCACGATAGCCATCACCGCCGAAACAAAAGAACAGCTGGACGCCGACACGGAGAGTATTCTTGCGACGGCGGGACAGCACATGTGTCAGTTGGCAGTACTCAGGTATCAACAACTGGACGGTCTCAACACCGCCCTGCCGATAGGCGCGCAAAAGATAAAAACCGTCCGGACGCTCACTACCGAAAGCCTCGCCGTATTTATGCCGTTCAAGGTGCAGGAGATCATGGAACGCGGGGGCATGTATTTTGCGGAGAACGCCATATCCCACAACCTCATTATGTGCAACAAGTCAAACCTTCTTAATCAGTCTGCGATTTTGTTGGGAGTTCCCGGTTCAGGAAAGTCTTTTGCGGCGAAGGAAATGATTGTAAACCTTATACTCGGCACAGACGATGACATCCTGATATGCGACCCCGAGGGCGAGTATGCTCCGCTGGTAGAAGCTATGGGTGACGTCGGTTCCGTCGTCCGGGTCGCAGCCGGAGGCGAAGATCGCCTGAATGCGATGTATATGGTGGACGGATACGGAGACCGAGACCCAATAGTCGTCAAGAGCCAGTTTATACTGTCTCTCATAGAGCGAATCGACCCGCACGGGGTTGACCCCAGGCACAAATCCATCATTGACCGCTGCGTTGCGGCGGTATATCGAGAATCGGAGCAAACCGGTAACGTACCTACCCTGTCCACGCTCAGAGAAAAACTTCTGGAACAGCCGGAGGATATTGCAAAGGACGTAGCTCTTTCGCTTGAGCTCTTTACTGCCGGGTCGCTTGACATTTTCGGTCACAAGAGCAATGTAGACCTTGATAAGCGCGTAGTGGTGTTTGACATACACGGACTTGGAGAGCAGTTGAGACCCATCGGGCATCTGGTTATCACCGACACAATGCTCAACCGCGTGACTCTCAACTGGAAGAAAGGTAAGAGGACACATATCTTTATTGACGAGTTCCACGTCATGTTTGAAAACGAGTTCAGCGCCGCATTTTTCAGTTCTGTATGGCGGCAGTTCCGAAAGAGGAACGCTTTTCCCACCGCCATCACGCAGAATGTGGAGTACCTGCTGGACTCCGTGCAGGGCAGCACGATGCTTTCAAACTCGGAGTTCATCGTCATGCTCAATCAGGCGGCCTCCGACAGAGAAAAACTCGCGAGGCTCCTGAATATTTCGGATGAACAGTTGAGCTATGTCACAGACGCGGACGCCGGGTGCGGACTGATAAAGTACGGCAGCGCTCTGGTGCCGTTTGTGAACCGCTTCCCCAAGGACACAAAACTCTATCATCTGATGACTACACGCCCGGGAGAGGGCAAATTCGCTGAGGGACAGGCATAACGCCTGTCCCTTGTTGGACGGTGAGGTTATATGAGCACTATAAAGACAAAAGAAGCCGTGGAGAAAGGCATCAAGACGCTTGATAAGGCTGCGGACATATCCGCGCGCGCCAAAGCCGCTTATATCCGAACCAAACAAAGCACTAAGAGAAGTACCGAACCCGCTTCTCCGTCTGACGAAAGTATCAACAGCTACACAACAGGCAAGGCGGAGCACACCATTAACGAAGCAACACATCAGGTCGGCTCTATTGTACGGGGTGCGGCAGAGCGCGGCGTTCAAATCGGCAGAAAATATGCGGCTTCCGAACCAGAGAACGGCGAGACGTTCAGAACCGACACAGTTGATTCTAGCCCCAATGCTTATCGAGAGAACACCTTCCGGAGCAGCAGAGCCGAACCGGGGCAATACAGAGAACACCAAAAACAGCGTGCCGAAAGAAACAGCGGCCCGCCTTCTGAACGAGGCGGGCGTCACAACATTTCGGGCAACGGCGCGGTGGGAACGAAGGTTCCGAATGATTACGGGTATGCCGGAAGAAGCCCCTCATACAGTCCGGTACGGGATACCGTAAGCGCCGCCCAAAAGCATACCCGGAGCACGATGGACAATACGGCGAAAGCTGCAAGACAGGCAAGTGAGCATACTGTAAGAGCGGCTGTAAGGACATCAGAGCGCACTGTGCAGGCACCTGTCAAAACTGAGCAAACGTCCAAAATGGCAGTGAAAACCTCGCAAGCGGCAGCAAAAGCGGCGGAGACAGCCGCGCGCGCTGCCGCTCGTGCGGCAAGAGCAGCAGCCAGAGCCGCTGCTGAGACGGCTAAAGTAACCGCAAAAGCAATCGCCGCCGCAGCAAAGGCGATCGCCGCCGCAATTAAGGGATTGGTGGCGCTTATCAGTGCCGGAGGTTGGGTAGCAGTAGTCGTAATAGTGGTTTTGTGCATTATCGGGCTTATCGCCGCATCATGTTACGGCATTTTCTTTTCGGACAGTTCAGACAGCGCAGAGATGTCAATAAAGACGGCAGTGCGACAGATTGACGCGCAGTATCAAGCAGACATTGACAGGATAATATCCGAGAATCAACACGATCACTTGGAGATGAGCGGCAGCCGTGCGCCGTGGCCGGAGGTTCTTGCCGTGTACTCCGTATTGCTCACGACTAACACAGACGAGCCGCAGGACGCGGCGACGATGGACGATGGAAAGCTGACTATTCTGATGCAGGTATACCGGGATGCAAACAGTATCGACTATCGAGTAGAAGAAGCGACGCTCGACCGCGAAAGCGAAGACGCCGATTCAGAAAGTGAAACCGAAGTATGGCTCTACATCACGGTAAGTCACAGAACGCCGGACGAAATGGCAGAGCTGTACTCTTTCAGTGAAGAACAAATAGAGCTGCTGCACGATCTTTTGTCTGACGAGTTCTCCGAGCTTTGGGCAGGACTTCTGTACGGTGCCGACACGGACGCAATAGTGGCAACGGCGTTGTCCCAAGTCGGGAACGTAGGCGGTGAACCTTACTGGAGCTGGTACGGTTTTGAATATCGCGTGGATTGGTGCGCCTGCTTTGTGAGTTGGTGCGCCAATGAGTGCGGGTATATCGACAGCGGAGCCATGCCGATGTTTGCGCTCTGCACGGACGGTGAGTCGTGGTTTAAGGCAAGAGGACGTTGGCAGGACGGCGGTTATACGCCAAGCCCCGGCGACATTATCTTCTTTGACTGGACTGATGAGACCGGAAGCGGCGACGGGTACCCCGATCACGTCGGCATCGTCACGGATGTTTCCGAAAGTGTGGTGTACACCGTAGAGGGAAACAGCTATGGAGACGAGTGCAGAGCAAAGCAGTATCCCTTGAACGGCAATGAGATTTATGGGTACGGGGTAAAGTAGAATTCTTTCAATGAAGTGAAAACGTGATGATAAAGGGCAATACTTCCGATGTTTTCGGAAGTATTGCCCTTGTTGTACCTCTAAAGCGGCTTTCTTGGTTTAATATGGGCTGATAGAATAACGGGTAAGCCAAACGAACTTGGCTTGGACGGAGTAGTCGCATGAATTGAAAATCAAACCGGAGGGAGATATGGGAAACACAAGTTATGGCTATATCAGGGTAAGCACGCGAGAACAGAACGAGGACAGGCAGCTTATAGCACTCCACGAAAAGAATATCCCTGAGAGAAACATCTATATGGATAAACAGTCGGGGAAGGATTTCGACCGCCCGCAGTACAAACGGCTTGTGCGGCGCATGAAAAAAGACGATCTGCTCTATATCAAGAGCATTGACCGTCTTGGCAGGAATTACGGGGAGATTTTGGAGCAGTGGCGCGTTCTCACAAAAGAAAAAGGCATTGATATTGTGGTGTTGGATATGCCGCTGCTCGATACCCGCCGAGGGAAAGACCTGATGGGGACATTTCTAAGTGACATTGTTCTGCAGGTACTGAGTTTCGTTGCGGAGAATGAGCGGGCTAACATACGACAGCGTCAAGCGGAGGGAATCGCAGCGGCAAAGGCAAAAGGGGTACGTTTCGGACGGCCTGAAAAGAAGGTGCCGGATGATTTCCCTCAGATCATACGGGAATGGGAACAAAAACGGCTCAACATTGAGGATGCTCTTAAGCGTTGTGGGATGAGCGAGTCAACTTTTTACCGAAGACTGCGGGAGTACAGGGTGACACATAAAAAATGATGACTGTCATAGGGTGTACTATTTGACAGGCTTGAACAAGGCTACCAATGTGTTTAGTTTATCACAAAAGAATCAGTAAATCAACTACTTTTTTCGGCATAAAGCACGGGCTCATTTGCGGCTATACGTTGCCTGTTGATAGAAGGTGATTTTGTCAAAAAGTACACATTTTGACTATTCCTTATCACATGAGTAATGCTGTTTGAAGAGGAAGCCAGATTGTTGCTAAAAAAGGGCAAGCGCCATAAGCATTAGATTGAAACACTTTGATTTCGTGACAAATCGGCTATAGTCCATAGTTATATCAAGCCAGACACTAGCCTATCTACATAGTGATTGTGACGTTTGTCGTGCTTTATGAGCATTTCGTCGGGTTATTCGCTACAAAGGGATAAGATGGGTAAAATGAAGATATATCAACATTCAATATAACTGCTGCTGGGGGGCAACAAGATAAAAATGCGTATAGATTTTTTCATCAAGATACGACAGCGTAGAAAGCAAGATAGTTTTCAAAGGGCACTAGCGACAATAAAGTTTTGTATTGCTGGAGGGCACAATGTCAAGAATATTAATTGAATCATCAAAGATAAAAAACATCGTACAAAATGAAATAATCTTGAACAAGTCGCTTGTGTCCATGGTTCAGAATGTTGATAGTGTTAGAAATGGGCTTAGAAATAAAGTATCTAGCTATGAACAAATAGCTGAAAAACTAAAAGATGTCTCCAGACAAATAGCTAGGGAAGCAGACGCTGTCCGAACATTGTGCGGATGTCTGGAGCAAATCGTTGAAGTGTACGGAACAACCGAGAGCGGTAACGTTGCAAATCTTTCCTATAGGGATAGGCACAATGATGCTAACGGAAGGCGCATCCCACTCAACGAAAGCATAGATGATAAGAGAAAATCGCAAGGTGAAAAATTCTGGGGAATAGGTCTTGATGTGCCAGAGGAATGGTGGGAGAGGATACATGACTTATTATCTAATTGGGGGCCGTTTTCTCCCCTTATGCTTGCTTTCTCCCATGGTTATGCGGAAGGTAAAGTGGAATATCCGCATGAGGCAAAGATTGATATA
The DNA here is from genome assembly GCA_947625255.1 of uncultured Acetatifactor sp. Taxonomy (GTDB): domain Bacteria; phylum Bacillota; class Clostridia; order Lachnospirales; family Lachnospiraceae; genus Acetatifactor. The sequence continues at coordinate 19,526 of CANQNT010000034.1, forward strand.
AAGCGGATAATTGAAAATTACGTAAGTAAGGATGAAGACTCTAAAAATAGGGATAAGTTTCAATGGAAGAAGGACATAGGAAAACAGCGGAAATACTATAAAGATCTTAAGACAGGTAAAATTGTTACCGTAGATCCCGAGGATGATGCTGCAGTAAAAGAATTCAAAGAGCATAACAAAGGTAAGATACCGGTAGATATCAAACTTGCGGGGGTGGGATTGTCAGGAAATGCTTCCTTATTTCACATGGGAAACGAATCTGATGCAGAGACCTTTGAGTGGTCTGCATCCGCGTTGCAGGTGAAGGGAAATGCAGAAGCGTACATAGGCGCTGGTATGATAGGCGCCAGCATGGGAGTCGGAGTGACCGCTTTTACGGCAGAGGAAAAGGCAATGCTTGGTACGGAGGATCTAAATGTTTATGAGAAGGTTAAGGTGGATGCGGGAAAATACGATGCTAACGGAGAGATATCGGTCGGAATTGTGGATAAAAACGGGAAGCTCAATCCAAATCTATACGCATCAGCATCGGCTGAGGCTTTGGCCTTTGAAGCGTCTGGAGAAGTTGGTCTTGATACTCCATATGGTGATATTGGGGTGGAAGGAAAAGTAAACTTTGGTATTGGAGCACACGCGAACGTCGGCCTGCATGATGGGAAACTCAGCGTCGACATCGGCGCGACTTTAGGAGTCGGCGCAAGTGTTAAAATCGATTTGGATCTTTCGGAGACGATAGACACGGTAGTTAAAATAGCCGATAACGTATCTGACGCCGTATCCGATACTATTGATTTTGTGGCTGAGAAGGCTGGAGATATCTGGTCGGGAGTGACAAATTTCTTTAAATGGTAGTAAACACTATTTTCAAGTGAGGAGTGATTGATTATGACTGATGAATTGTTGACCATAGGGAGTGTTGTCCAAATCGAGGGGACAAACTTGTTGTTTATGATTATGGGTTATCTACCTGTAACTGCTAGCAAACCGGGATATGTCTGGGATTATTCAGCTGTACCATTTCCAATGGGATTCACTTCAGGAGGGGATGTTACCTGCTTTGACCATGATCAGATAACTATAGTGTACGCACACGGATATAAGGACATTGAAGAGGAAATATTTGCGAGCAAGATGTCTGAATTAAAAAGCCGCACGGAGGAGAGCTTGAAAAACACTGAACCGAATGCGGACGAAACAGCTAAGGAGGATGAATAGACATGTATTCATACGACAAAGTGTTGCCGATAGGTAGCGTGGTTCTGTTGAAAAATGCGGATAAAAGGCTGATGATTATCGGTTACCGTTGCACGGACGACTCTGGAGGAGCAAAGGTTTACGATTATTGCGGATGCCTATATCCTGAGGGATATACGAGTTTGAAATATACAGCAGTATTCGATCATGAACAAATTGACAGAATAATATTCATGGGACTGCAAAATCCAGCTCAGATTGTCTTCGCTGAAAAGCTGAAAGCGCTGAGTAACGTTAGCAAAGCAGAGCAATGAACGGCTGGGAGGCTAAACCGTTAATATACCGCATCTGCGGAGGCATTTTTTGCATGGTCGGCGTTGTTGCCGGGGCGGTTTTCCTGCAAGCGTACTGCAAAGCAGGAGACGGAACGTCGGGACAACCTGGTGAAATGTATGCAGTTGGAGTGATAGGAATTGTCGCCTTAGTAACCGGGGTCGTTATCATTTTGATGTCGCTTCACTCAACGAGAACAATTGATGGGTTGGTAAAAACCGGGTGTTACGTAATGGCCGATATTACGGCAATGCCCGTGGATCGAAGTGTAAGCATCAATGGAATGCCAGCCTACCGAATTGAGTGTGCATACACGGATCGAATTACCGGTATAGAATATGTGTTTAGAAGCAGAACTTTCTTTATTGATCCGTCGCGTGCAATAACAAAGGATAAGGTTAGAGTGTATGTAGACCCGGAAAGAGGCTACAAGAAATATTTGGTGGACGTGGAATCAATATTGCACTACAAGGACGGAAGAGATCAAAAGAGACCACAGTCTTAAGCACACTGCTCGTAAGACTAGGATGGGCGCGGTGTGCCTTCGTCATCAACACAGGATTGGTTATTTATCCCGGTTTATGTGGCATTCGTCAGGAAAAGCGTAGGTTGATGGATGCATTGTGTTATCTTATATCTATGGTAGTGGTGACCCATGCATCTGGCAATAATTAAAACAGGAGGAGATTTATTATGGCAGAAATCAGAGTAACCCCAAGCATTCTCAGACAGAAGGCAGACGAGCTTAAAGCGCTCAATGCCAAGTTTAAGACCGAAGTAGACACTATGATAGGCAACGAGCAGCGCCTGTCCGATATGTGGGAGGGTGAGGCACGCAATGCCTTCCATAATGCGTTCAATGCGGATCGCCAAAAGATGGATCGTTTCTACCAAAACATCGAACTTTATATCCAAGCGCTACTTACCAATGCGCAAAAGTATGAGGAAGCGGAGAACAAGAATACATCTACCGCTACATCCAGAAATTCCTGACGTTTGGCACCGACATTGTATCACAGGCAATCAATGATGCAGTTCGACAAAAAATATTATTTGAAAAGGAGATATCACCATGGCTGTTTCAGGAAATATTAAGGTTACCCCTCAGGAGCTTAAAAATGCGTCCTCCCAGTTTGGTCAGTCCGATCAGAATGTTACTAATCTTACAAATCAGATGATGGATATTGTAAGTCAGCTCAACCCTTCTTGGGCAGGCGAGGCCGCCACCGAATACTACAGCAAACTCAAAGGTCTCCAGGGCGATATAACGAAGCTTCACAAGATGATAAATGAACATGTCACAGATCTTGTGGATATGGCTAACGTTTATGAGCAGGCTGAGGCTGCCAACGTGCAGACTGCCAATGCTCTGAAGGTTAACGAAATCGTGTGACACATCATAAGGGTTGATAAACTCGAAGCGCTGAAAAGCGCTTCGAGTTTAGTCCGTTTTTGGAGTTGGCCACATACCCCGGAGATAAGTTTCAGGGTGTGTGGATAATTCTGAGATTATGACTGCTTGAAGAGTGATGCCGACAGAGGTGGCTTTATGAATTTTCTGAAAGAAAAATATGTATTGGCTATTTTGGCAGCCATTTCAGTTGTTGCCATTATAGTTTTACTGCGAGTAGTGGCTAGGAAATGGAAAAGACATAAAAAAGAGCTTGCGATGAGCAAACTTCACCGGCAAAACGAGGCATTGGCAGAGGCACTTGGCAATCCAATGAGTAAAGGCAAGTCATTGGAAAGAGCGGGTGGTCCTCTTGAAATAAGCTGGGACGCTAAGGCGGTAAACGAAAATATACAGACCTATAGCGGGCTAATGTTTGAAATCACTGAGCTTGCCGCATACTCCAGAAAAAAATACATTTTTAGAGCAGATAAGCCAGTTACCATCGGCAGTAACGAGAATAATCAGCTTGCGATATTTAAAGATGGAGTTGCCGGAAGACATTGTGTCATAGAACTTTCAAAAGGAAAACCCTGTGTGCGTGCCATACAAGGAGAGAGAGTTACTCTTTGCAGGGGTAAGAAAACTGCTACAATCAACGAATATGGTTCTTTTCTGAACAATGGCGATAAAATCGAGTTGGGAAGCGCGGTTATCCAGTTTAGAGCGTTTAAAGGTTGATTTGAGATGGAGGAAACAATATGGGTATGGTCTTGTCTATATATAGCCAAAGTGGTTTCAGGGAGGTCACGCTTCCCGAGCGCGGGCAGACAACTGTAGAACTACTTTTGCATAAGGAGCTTTTTGACCTTCAGAAAGATACAAATCTTGTATTTGAAAAGGAGCAAGAGGGCTGGATACTAAGCGTCCCAAACGCAAGTATAAGCGCAGCAACGGGCGGCAGCGAACAGAAAAGTATCCGTATTGTGGACGGGCTCAAGTTTGATGTGGTTGTTGACAGCGGGATTAGGATAACTATTATCTGTTTTGAGCAGGCAGATCCTTTTTGCACATATCGTAAATACTCACTAAGCGGACTTAGCCAAATAAGGATCGGGCGGGATGCAGACAATGAAATAAGGTATGAGAACAATTTTGTTTCCGGGCATCACTGTACTATATGTTTTGAAGACGGACGGGCTATTTTGAGAGACGCGTCCACAAACGGAACATATCTGAATTGCCGTAGGGTATATGGGAGCGCTGTGTTGAAGTATGGTGACAGCATCAGGATTATGCGCTTGAATATTATATTCCTTGGCAATATGCTGGCGGTTGACAGCCACGATGGATTATATTCAGTTCTTAGTAGGATGAATAACGAGGAGATAGAGAACGTGGCCTCGGAGAACATCGCAGGGACGGCTGGAAAAATACTTTTCCACCGTTCGCCCAGAAATCTGCGCAAGCTCAACACGGAACCTGTTGAGATCGAGGCACCACCATCCCCGCCAGAGAATCAAAACATGCCTTTGGCGATGGTCATAGGACCCGCAATGACAATGTCAGTACCCATGTTGCTCAGCACCGGATTTACCATATGGGCTAGCCGCTCGGGAGGGACTAATGCTAGTGCCTTCATGTATATGGGCGTTGTGACGGCGATAGCATCGGCAATTATTGCCGTAATATGGGCGCTGGTCAACGTGAGATTTACATCAGCACAGCGGAAACAAGCAGAAAACCGAAGATTTGAAAGTTATAGCGAATATCTTCTTCATATGAGGGATAGGCTTGAGAAAGCAAGTCAGGAAAATGCATGCGCGATGGAGGAGAGGTATCTCAGTGCAGAGCAGTGTTGTGAACTGGACGAGCAATCACCGCTGCTTTGGAACCGAAATTGCTTTCACGATGATTTTCTTGGTATCAGGCTTGGAGTAGGCGACATACCTTTTCAGATGCCGATTATAATACCGAAAGAACGGTTTACCATGGTCAATGACTCTCTAGCGGATAAACCGCAGTTGTTGCATGATAATTTTTCCGTGCTACATGATGTGCCGGTAACGGTTGATTTGCTCTCTAATCGGCTCGTTGGAATTGCCGGCGGTGAGAACAGAAAGGCTGCTATGGCAATAGCTAGATCAATGATTGCCCAAATTGCTGCATCCAACTGTTATACCGATGTCAAATTGGCCATTGTGTATGATGAGAAGAACGATATAGATAGAAATAGCTGGGACTTTGCCACATGGCTTCCTCATGTCTGGTCCAGTGACAAAAAGATCAGATACATTGCTACTAATCGCTCCGAGATGGGGGACGTCTTCCATGCTTTGACGCAGGAACTAAGAATGCGAAGTGAGAATGAAAAGGACGATGGGACGTTTATACCGCATATTGTTCTCTTTGTAGCTGACCCGGAGTTGCTTGATGGAGAGGCCATTTCACACTATATCTTCGAACGTGGTAGTAGTCTGGGAATGTCTACTGTGCTTCTGGCCGAACGTTTTGAAGACCTTCCAAATGACTGCGAGTGCATCATCCGTTGCGACGATGATTTCAGAGGCATATATAACACCAGGGAGGGCATCGAGAACGGAACCCGGATCACTTTTGATAATGTAAAGGAAGAGAAACTGTCTGCGTTTGCCAAGAGGCTTGGACGTATAGAAATCGTGGAGTCAGCGTCAGACGGCGAGATACCAAATGCACTTACTTTCTTTGATATGTATGGCGTCAGAAGGCCGGAGGAGTTAGCTGCGCCAGAACGTTGGAGGAGAAGCGATATTACAACGAGCATGAAGGCGCTTGTAGGATTCCGCAACGGAAACAATCCATGCTTTCTTGATATTCATGAGCGATATCACGGGCCGCACGGACTTGTAGCAGGTACTACCGGTTCAGGAAAATCGGAAACGCTTCAGACATATATTCTTTCGCTTGCGGTCAATTTTAGTCCGGAAGATATCGGATTCTTTATCATCGACTATAAAGGTGGTGGAATGGCAAACCTGTTTAACGGACTCCCCCATATGATCGGCTCAATCTCTAACCTATCAGGCAATCAGGTCCAAAGAGCGATGGTATCCATACAGTCTGAGAACCGCCGCCGGCAGCGCATATTTGCGGAATACGGAGTAAACAACATAAACGGTTATACTGCCCTTTACAAGAGCGGTGACGCCAAGGAACCGGTGCCGCATCTTTTTATAATAATTGATGAGTTTGCCGAGCTGAAACGGGAAGAACCAGACTTTATGAAGGAACTTATCAGCGTTGCACAGGTGGGGCGTAGCCTAGGAGTACATCTGATTTTGTCAACCCAGAGACCGTCGGGCACTGTTGATGAGAACATATGGGCAAACAGCAAATTCCGACTCTGCCTTCGTGTTCAGGACAGGCAAGACTCCATGGATATGCTACATAGACCGGAAGCGGCGTATCTAACGCAAACCGGAAGATGCTACCTCCAAGTAGGTAATGACGAGATTTTTGAACTGTTCCAGAGCGGTTGGTCGGGTGCGGCATACGATGAGACCATAGGTGAAGCCGGACTTCAGATTGCACAGATGCTCAGCGCAACAGGCAAAGTGGACATTACCGGCAGCCACGCCAGACTAAAGAGAAAGGACGAGCAGAAGCGGCGCTGGATAATGGAGCTTATTCATATTCTGCATATAACTGAAGAAGAGACGAATAAAGATGCCGCAGATATCAATTTTCATTTTGAGGATGATAGAGAGTTTATAAACCTGTTTTACAATAATCTTCGTGTAGTGCATCCAGATTTTGAGGAAAATCAGTTCAACACGGTCAGAATTTCCGATTTCTGCGAGCTGTACAAAAAGACCGCAGGTATGGTTCAACCCGAGTTGCTGCCCGAGGAGATACTTAGAGTGGCGGTCAGAGAGGGGAAAAGGCTTCCGGAGGTGAAAACAAAAAGCCAACTGGAGGTTACTGTCGAATACCTTAACAAAGCAGCGAATGAAGCCGAAATGCCAGAAATCAGAAAACTGTGGCTCCCAGTGCTGCCTGAATACCTTTACCTCGATAGTATGGATGCATTTACGCGGATGGCGTTCAGAGATGGCACTTGGCCCAAGAGCGGGCTCGAAAGGTTCAGTCTCAGTGCAGTGGTCGGTATGGCGGACGATCCTTCAAATCAGGCACAGATGCCGGTGAGTGTGAACTTTGCAGATGGCGGGCATCATTTGCTTCTTGGAACTGTATCAACGGGCAAATCCACTTTTTTGCAGACAGCAGTGTTTTCTTTGGCTTCGACCTATTCGCCAGATAGACTGAATATTTATTGTCTGGACTTCAGTTCTAAACTTTTGTCCGTCTTGTCTGACATGAAGCACATAGGCGGATATATGGACGAAACAGACATAGAGACGGACAAGATTAGTAAATTTTTCACTATGATTTCGCGAATGATTGATGAACGAAAAAAACGCCTCTCAGGAACAAACTTTGAGGACTACATAAATCATTCGGGATGGACAATGCCTGCCGTTTTGATTGTTATAGACAACTACGGAAGTTTTCATGAGAAGACCGGAGAAGAGTATGATGCCGTCATGTCGCGTATCGCAAAAGAGGGCGTAAGCTATGGAATCTTTTTGCTAGTATCTGCGGGTGGAATAGGCATGCAAGAGATGCCGGGAAGGTTGGCAGAGTCCTTCAGAACCGGCATTGCCTTGGAAATGACCGACCAATTTGCATATGGGGACGTGTTGCATGTGGTAAAGCCGCCAGTCCTGCCGGAAATCCGGGTAAAAGGTCGCGGAATCATGTACGTCGGAGATAGGATACTGGAGTTCCAGACGGCTTTAGCTGCCCATGCAGAGGGGAGTCAGGAACGTAATGACCTTATTAAGGAAGCGGTGGTACGCATGAATGACGCGTGGAACGGTCAGACCGCCAGAACTGTGCCAAGCATTCCGGATAAACCGCTTAGAAGTGATTTTGCGGCACTCCCTGAGTATACCGATGTGCTGACGGATGTTAGACTTATGCCCGTCGGGTATGACTTTGAATATGCTGATATCTGGTCTTTTAATCTGGTGGAAAATTTCGTGTTTCTTATCACGGGCACCCGGCAGAGCGGAAAGTCTGTCTGCATGGAAAACTTAATGGAGACAGCTGTTGAACGAGGAGACGAGGTGATGGTGCTGGAGCCTGGCGGTGACCGCTTCTCTGCTTTTTCCAAGGGGAAAGATATTACATACTGTACAGAAAACCAGAGGATCATGGAGTGCATGTCGCGCATACACAGCGAGTTGGTCTCCAGAGCTAGAATTAAGAAATCCTGTATTGACAGCAGAGCATCGCGTGAAGAACTCTTTGAAGCCTCGCTCGCATCAAAGAGAATTGACCTTTTTATTGGAAATCTAGGTGGCTTCGTAAAAGAACTATACTCCGCGCAGTCAGAACTCGCCGGGGCTAAGGCTCTTTTTGAAACGCTTTGCGAGAAAGGCAACGGATATAATGTATTCTTGTTTGCAGAAGTCAGCGACAAGGAACAGACAGAGCTAATGGGCTACAACTGCTTTGAAAGCATGCGCAATTACAGATCTGGTATTCGCTTTGGTGGAAGACTCAATGAGCAAAAGATGTTTGCCTTTGAAAACGTTGGCTATCAGGAACAAGATCGAACGCAGAAGGCAGGCATTGGCTTTATTCCTAGCGACAACCGCGATAAGAAGTTGGAGAAGGTAGTCATACCGCTAATATAACGGCAGGGAGGTATCGTCTTGGTGGCTATCATGGTCTGCGACAGAGATCGATACGAATGCGAGATGATCCATCATGACTGTGTGGAGCAGATTGCGAAAATGAGTGATACTACGCTTAAAATTGAAAAAAACTGCGACGCTAACGCAATACTGGCAGCGATGGAAAATGAGAAGTTGATAGATCTTCTCTACTATGATTTTTGCACAGGACAGTCTCTGGAGGACCTTACTGCGTTCAGAAGAAGGTATAAAGACTCCATGGTTATGCTGATAACTGAACCTACGGTTTCCCCACTTGAATACCTTCGCCCGGGTGTTTCGCCTGATTCTCTCGTGCTTCGACCGCTTAATCCATCAACACTTCGGAGAACAAACAGAGAGTTCATTGAGAGTTTCCTTGAGCGCTTCAACCGTATGGAGCCGGAAGAGAGCTTTGTTCTCAACACTCGTGATGAGAAGCTGTATATTCCATATACCAATATATATTATTTTGAAGCACGGGACAAAAAACTTTTTGTAAGAACCAAAAATGAGGAGTATGCATTTTACGGCACCATAGAGACACTAGCTAAAAACTTGCCTAATCAGTTTTTGCGTTGCCACAGAAGCTACATTGTAAACAGCAAAAAGATTCTTCGAATTGTAAATTCAGAAAACTTTATTGAACTTACAGGAAAAATTGGTGTACCAATGTCCAAAGGATATAAAGCGCAGTTTGCGGCAAAGACAATATGAACGATAAATATTATGTTCTCACCCAAAATGAGTTTCTTGTGATGCTTTTGCTCACTGGCGGCAATGGCGGTACCGTTGGAATTCGCGCGGAGTCTGTTGATGCTGAGACCTTGACAACAGCACTTATGAGCCTTTTTTCCAGAGGGTTTATAAGTCGCAACGGTAGGGGATTTGCACCAAAAGGGGAGGGTGAGTTGTTCTATGAGATCAGCAGTTCAAAGTGTGCTGTGGTGCTCAGTTCATCGGTCGGTCGTATGGCGATTTGCTATGTTTGCACGGAATGTATATGGTTCTGTGAACTGGTACGTGAGGGATTTAGAATAAAGAAATGCGTCTTTAAGGAGCTATGGCAGTGGTTGTTCGATTCCGGCGTTTTGGAGTGGCCGCTTCTGCATGATGAAGATGCCGAAGAGCTGAGAACACTATGCGCAGAAGAACCTGCTTTCACTGATAAGGACTGTTTTTTGATGTTTGAGAAATATGCAAATGGCGGGGTGCTTTTGGAAAGACACAAGATTGTTAGAATAGGGGCCACTATACGCATTATTAGCAGTATTGGGAATATAAGGAATGTCGAAATCAGTACTCAGGAGGCGCTTCGGCGTATGCTGGCGAATGCTTTCGACTTAAAGTATACAGATTAGCCATTGATGGAGGGGCAGTATGATTATAGTCAATATCAGGATTCCAGCTCTAGAGAAGGTGTATAACTTTTCCATAGATGAAAGGGCACGGGTAGAGGATCTTATCGAAGAAATCGTGGAGATGGTTAAGCAGAAAGAGGGCGTCAAATTTCAAGGAGACCTAAAAGGACTTGTGATGTGCTCTATTGACAAAGGAATGAGTTTTCTCAAAGAACGATGCCTAGCGGAATATGGAATATATAGCGGTGATGAGCTGATGCTTGTATAATTATAAACATTTGTCGCAGTTCAGCCGTCGTTTGTCGAGTGAGGAGCAAAGGTGCCACACATCTGATATACTTTTTTATTGGGGGATGCGAATGAAGATAAAGACTGACAACCTACAGCTTCTCCGGGAGGGTGAAGAACTCCTAGACGTATCAAGAGTGGTGCGTAGATGCGGCGCGGAGATAGAGAACCTGAGAGCACTACTTGGAAGGTACACGCAGATGAAAGGCTGTTGTCGTGAGCTTATGAAACAAAGTGCGGCTATTACTGAGACTACAGCGAGGCTGGCACTGTTATCCTCAGCGCTAATGGACATAGCAAATGTGTATGGCAGAAGTGAGAGAAAGAATACGGTAAACACAGAGGGATACAGCAACTCATTCAGCGACAGAAGTCAGGTGCAGATCTCATCTGTTCCAAAGAACGTTATCGAACAATTAAACAAATTACTTTATTAACGGGAGGATGATATTATGGCGGCAACGATAGAGGTAAACACTGGAACGCTCAGAACGGACATTGACAGCATTAATAGCGAACTCAAAATATTGAGACAGGATATTGTTAGTTTAAGGAATGTTGCGGCTTCACTAGGAAACACTTGGTCTGGAAGGGCAAAAGACGCTTTTATGGTCGCACTGAACGATGACATAGGTGAGCTCGAACGGCTTGTGTCGGAACTTGAAAAGTACACTACTAGGACGAATGATGTAAGAGCGGAGTATGACAGTTGTGAGAACACGGTGGCTCAAATAATATCAAGCATAAGAGTATAAGGAGGAGAAGAGATGTCAGCATCGTTTACGCTTAAAGTTACACCAGAAATACTGGAGAAGCAAGCCGACGATTTCTGGAGAATTATTAAAGACATAGACACACACTTCCAACAGATAGCAGCAATTGCAGACAAAACCCGCGGATACTGGCGTGGAGAGGCTGGAGATACCAACCGGGAGGGTTATAGCTCATATAAAGACGCCATTGAATATATTCTTGACCGCCTTGATGAACACCCATCCGATCTTCTTAGAATGGCAGGCATATATAGGGAGGCCGAGCGAGGAAATGCGTCTGAGAATGCTCAACTGAAAACGGATTTAATAGTATAGGGGGGATATAGAAATGACACTTTCGGAAATATATTTCAATTATAACGAAGCAGTTAAGGGGGCAAACAGAATTGACAATATCGCTCAACAGCTCGATAAGCAGTCAGACGATAAGATAGGGGAAATACTGCTCGGCGTTAAGGCAGCATGGGAGAGCGACAGTTCTCCTCAATATCTGAAAAAAGGTCAAAAGGTTCAAAAAGATATAAAAACGACAGCAGGTAATCTACGAAGGATCGCTGTAACTATAAGAAATATAGCTGCACAGATTCGCAATGCCGAACTTGAGGCATGGAGGGTTGCAAATGAGAGGAAAAAAGATTAGATCTTCGCTTGTTGCTTTGTTGACAGTAGGGGTTGCTGCTGTGGTGTTGACCACGGGTGTGCTTGCGACGGATTTAAGTGCAGATGTTCAGATAAAAGAGCTAAAAATGACGCAGTCAATGCTGTCGCTTTATTTGGATCAGAGTAGTGATGAGGGTCCTGTGTCTGCAAGAATAGGCTCTGTTATATTGGGAGATAAGGCCATAACTAACGTCGGAAGAGAATATCCGGTTGTCACATGGCTTCTGGTGGATAATTCGGCCTCCATTGCATCTGAGGACAGGACGAATGTTATGCAGATGCTGACAAATCTGGTGGCAGGTAAAGCGGCGGACGAGCGTTTTAATCTCTGCACATATGATGTAGATGTGAGAATTCTTGTTGAGAACAGCAACGATTACACCGAACTGAAAACTGCCATCGACGCAATAGAGTATAAGGATCAAAAGGCGTATCTTCTGGATGCTTTGTACCAAATTTTGGACAGTAATAGAGGTGCAGAGGAATATGTCCGCATAGTGGTTATGGGAGATGGGATCGAGTCAAATCCGAATGGACTTACGGAGGATGAAATCTCAAAGGCACTGGATAATGCAAATATACCAGTATACGTTTTTGGTTGCAGGACGGAGAATAATTCGCAGGAACTCAGCGAAATGTATTCCTTATCGCGTATGACCGGAGCAGAGTACTGGACACTTTCTGAACTTAACGATCCGTTGAACGTGGTATCGGAGATGAGTGGTAAGGAGATGCCCTTTAGGGTAGATGTTTCCATACCGGAGGAGCTGAAGGATGGCAACACTAAGGGCGTTTTGCTTACATATACGGATTCTTCTTCGGTTTCCGTACAGGTGACGATGCCTTTTGGGGAAATCGTGGACTTGGAGGAACCCAGAGTGGAGACTGAAATCGGGTCAGAGACGGACGCCGAAACAGAGGTGCGGGTAAGTGCGGAAGCAGAGCCGGAGACGAGTCCTGAGACAGCGGACAGACCCGAAGAGAAAACACAGCAGGAATCCAACAGCGGTACCAACATGTTTCTTTTGCCCCTAATCGGTATTGGCGTTTTTCTTGTTGTCAGTGTCGGTCTTGTAACATTCTTCATTGTAAGGTGGATTAGGGCTAAAAACCGAATTATTCCGGTACAGCAGTATAGTTTGAAGGACGAGGAGACGGAATATATCCGCCTATCAAAAGACGAAGAAGGTCATACGCAAGTGCTTATTGAGGGCGATAGAAAGCCGATGCTGTGCATAACCGACAGAACAAACCGCATGAGAAGAATGGAGACGCCTTTGCGTGGCAGAGTATCTATCGGTCGTGATCCATCGAATCAGATTGTGCTGGACTATGACAGAACTGTGTCGAACCGACACTGTGAGATATTTGTGAACGGCAACGCGTTTATCATCCAAGATCTCCATTCAAGCAACGGCACATTTGTTGACGGGAAGAAGGTCGTAGATCAAGCTGAGATATCAAGCGGAAGTATACTGAAGCTGGGTAGACTGGAGCTTGAGGTGGAAATAAGATGAAGCTCAAGTATGATGGCTGTTCTATGAGGGGTGCGATAAGACGGCGCAATGAGGATGCTATACTTATCAAATGTAACGACTCAACAGGCTTGTTTCTTGTTGCCGACGGCATAGGTGGAAGCGCCTATGGACAGGAGGCAAGCGGACTTATCAGGGATCGGTACAATGACTGGTGGGACGAAAGGTCTTGGAAAGCAGATTTTTTTGAGACTGTGCAAGAGATCAAAAAACTTTTGTACGAGATTAATGGAGAAATTTATAAAAAGCACGGACTATATCGTTCAGGAGCAACTATTGTCCTTCTGTATATTCAGGAGGACAACTGCTTTTTATTGTATTCCGGGGACAGCAGGATTTATCGTGCCCGCGGCTTAACCTGCAAGCAGGTTACAAAAGATGATATTTTTGAGAATCTCCCAAGCGGTCAGTCAAACATTGCCAACAAGAATAACGGAAAACTTGTCGCGGCGGTTGGAATCGGAGCAACGGTAGATTATTCGACCCAAACAGAGCCGATAAAGAAGGGTGATCGTTTCCTGCTGTGCAGTGATGGGGTGTATAAATATCATGCGGAGGTATCTCTCAGAAAAAAGGTTGCAATTCTTGGGAAATATTGCAGCCCAAAAACTTTGGTAAGGAGTGTGTCAAAAAAGGTGGAGAGCAATGGCGCAGGAGATAATTATTCGATGATATTTGTAAGCGTATCGTGAAAAATGCAGACACTAAACAGATAGTGATTAATTCTCAATCCAAGGTCGTTGTTACATGGGTAACTGGCCAAATGATAGGAGCGCAAAATGTATATCGACCAAGTGCTTTTTATTGTGGGAGCGAGCCTGCTGTTGGCAGCGTCCGTTATTGCCGTAAGACTTGTTGGCTCCAGACGTAGGAGCCGGAACTACAGGCGTATCCTCCGGGAGGAGACGAAGCACCTTAGTATCATGGAGACTCTCCGCAGTAATGCGGAACGACTCCAGACGACGGCAACCGGTACCGCTAGCTCGGCAAAAGCGCAGAGTGCGGCGACCGAAAAACTCGTTGCCTGCGCACAGGGCAACGTCGCGGGCGAGGCAACCGAGGCGCTTTCAGACGACTCCACCGCCCCAGATGACGGCAAAACTGTCCTGCTGGCTCAGCTGGAGAGCTCCGGCGGTTCGCTCGGCGCCGATCTTAACCTATCCCCTCTTGTCGGCAGATATGAGCTGCTTCGGGAAATTAAGGGCGGCGGCATGAGCCGTATTTTTTTGGCAAAGCACATCAAGCTCGGAAATGAGTGGATAGTGAAATTTGTCGACCACAAAAATGCAGAACTGGCAAACGAAGCGGATGTCCTAAAAAAACTCAATCACATTAGTCTCCCCCAAATAATTGATATATTTCAAACAAAACAGGGAACTTTTCTTGTTGAAAGATATATTGAAGGTTATACACTAGCTCAGGTGTTGGAAGTCGGACAAGACATAGGAGAGAACCAAATCAGCGACTGGGCGCTTCAACTTGCTCAGGTGCTGAACTATCTGCATACTTTGGAAACTCCGATAGTCCATTGCGACCTGAAGCCGTCAAACATAATGGTTACATACGATAATCGGCTGGTACTGATTGACTTCGGTATTTCAAAGCAAGGATTTGCCGATAATGAAGCGACCGGGATCACTTACGGATATGCCGCACCGGAGCAGTTTGGGCAAGGAAAAAACAGTCGGGAAATAATCAGCGAAAGATTTGGCTCATTGCCCGAGGGATATGCCAAGTGGGCTTTGGATGCGAGAACGGATATATACAGCGCAGGCGTAATACTTTTTCGTATGGCAACTGGCACGCTTCCGACGGCTGAGAATCAAAAGATGATATATGACGTTGTTTCGTCAAATCTTGCGGACGTGATAACAAAATGTATTCAGATTTTGCCGGAGAAACGCTATCAGAACGCACAGCAGCTTGTAGAAGCGCTGAATGGAGTAAAGACACATCAGTTGGCGATGGTGCGGAGCCTGGCGCTGAGAAGGGTGGCAGCCATATGCGCTGCACTGCTCGTGACAATGGGAGCGGCTTCAACGGCTTCTGCAACATACATAAACAGGGTGGAAAATGTCGCTGTAATAACAATGGATCCGAGCAGGGCCGTAGTAACGGAGCAGCAAAGCGTACAGCTGCTCATACAAAAAAGTGGCGGCTTTGGAGGCCCCACGATCGACCCCTCAAAGGTCAAGTGGACATATTCCGACGACAGCATAGCCCGCATCGACGGCGACAGGTTAATTGGAGTAAATGTCGGAGAAACACAGATTATCGGGAAATACCGGAATAAAGAAATTGAACTGACGGTAAACGTGACAGAGCCGGTCCACGAAATGACGTCGATTGCGCTGAGATATGTTGACGGCGCACGGATCGACCACTTTGCGGGCACGGGGGAGCGTGACTTCTCGGATGGGTCGCTCTCCGACTGCTCGTTTGTGTCACCGGAAAGCGTTTGCTCCGCCAATGGGAAAATTTATCTTACCGACAGCGGAACGATACGAGTTATCGAAAACGGTGAGGTTACATCTATGCCGTTCGAGCCCTCTTATGTCACAGCCGATCTGGTTCGCAGCTATGATGGCGACCTCTATGTCCTGACAGGACCGTGGGAGACGGACGACGGAAGCTTCTACGGTATCGTGAGAATGGCAAACGGCACGGCTGAATTCATTTACTATACTCAGGCGGAATGGTCGGTGATTCCTGACTTTGCATTTTCACAGGACGGTACTCTGTGGTTTATCCAACAGAATATCGGCACCGGAATGACTACTTTGAACTCAATGAAGCAGGGAGAGACAAGCGCATGGATAATGGATTTGCCGGAATCGGCTGCCGGACTTGTCTTTGATAAAGAAGATAACCTGTACATTTCTGTTCCGGAAAGCGGGATTATTCTGAGAATACAGAATGGCTCGGATTCTTGGGAATATTTCGTCGGAGTAGACGGTGAGAAAAACTTCATCGACGGAGCAATACCGAATTTCTACCGCCCGACATCACTTGCGGTTTCGGATGGGTACCTATACGTTCTGGATTTTGACACAGTTCGCAGGGTGGTGATAGCCGAAAACAGCGAGCTGTTTGCAGAGACGGTAGTCGGAGTACCCGAGAACGACACCAATCCGGATACGGTGCTCGGCAAGGGGTATGAAGCGTTTCTGCCGGCAAGTGAAACGGCGTCTATAGCATTCGATGGCGAAGGAAGGCTGCTATTAACCTCGCCTAAGGGCAGCGTTGTGTATGAGATAACATTACCGGAACAGACAGTGGAGCAGGGAGCATGACGCGCGGTGACCATCATCTATCGACTATACCAGCAAATCTGGTAAATTCAACGCTCTTTCAAAAGATGTGCGGGGAGAGGATTTTTTTCTCATCCGTCGGCGAAATCACAAAATGCAAAGGAGAGAACATAATAGATGAAGAAGTTATTTAGTCTCGTGCTAGTGTTCGTGTTGGTTCTCGGGTTGACGCCCATGGTGTCGGCCGTTACTGGGTTGGTTGACGATTATGACATTGCCTATCCAGTAGAAGGCGGGAATATCTACTTTGACAAAGCTACAGGGTCCATAACGGGTGCAGATACAAGCGTGATCTCTGCCGACATACCGGCGAAAATTGATGGCGTCGCCGTAACAGGAATAGGTCACCACGCCTTTGCTAACTGTTCGAATATAACGAGTGTTATAATTCCATATGGACTAACGCATATTGACCACATGGGGTTTGCCGATTGTAGTAACTTAACTTATATAGAGTTACCGAATAGTGTTACGAGTATCGGTAGCTTTGCATTTCAGTACTGCGAAAGCTTGTTAGATGTTATAATCCCCGATAGTGTATCCAGCATAGAAGCATATGCCTTTTGCGGATGTAGTAATTTAGCGAAAATTAGTATTCCGAGCAGTATGACATCTTTAGATGACTGGGTCTTTTTCGGTTGCACTAATCTTAGGGATATTTTTTTGCCTAATAACTTGAGAAGTATTGGCAATTATTCTTTTGGAAATTGTTCTTCTCTAACTATAATTAAGTTGCCAAGTGGCATGACCAGTATTGGCGATTACTCATTTAGCGGCTGTACAAGTTTATCTACAGTTTTAATACCAAGCAGCTTGACCAGTATCGGAGATTATGCTTTTTCCGAATGTGATAACTTAGCTGATACCTATTATGGAGGCAACGAAGAGCAGTGGAAACAGATAAACATTCTGGACTATTATATGAATGAATTGTTGTCAACCAAAGTACATTTTTCTGCAAGCGACATCCCGGAGTTTTTGTACAATGAGCTTGATCCTGGCGAAGGCGTTGTGCTTCCGATAGACGAGTTGAATCACATCACAAACACCACGACCGCGACAAGCGCGGTGAGCACCCTCACCTCCGGCATGACCGCCGCGCAGAAGACCTCCGCTGTCGGTACAGACCTCGCGACCTTGTACGCCGAGACCGCAGTCTCAAAGGCGGCAAGCAAGGAAGTCTCCGGCAACGAGATAATCATCAACGCCGCCGCGGTGAAGGAACTCGAGACGACAGCAGCAAGCACCGCACAGGCAGTTGAGACAGCGCTCGTAAGCGGCGGAGTCTCCACGGGACGATACATAACTAATACCGTAACACTCACGACCGAGCAGACCGGGAAGATCACCATCAAAGTTGACCCGGACATACTCACCACCAAGGTGGACAAAATCCGCGTTGAGACGCCCAAATATGCCCTCACGCTGAAGGTGTCGGACCTCAAGGCGGACCTTTCGAGTATCGTCACTATCTCGGCGGAGAGCATGGACGTAAGCGAGTCCGGGAG
>CANQNT010000035.1 GCA_947625255.1 uncultured Acetatifactor sp.
AATTGAGCTTTTTTACTTTGATTACAAAAGTAATATCACATTTTTAGAATGAAAGGGGGAGTTTATCGAATGCTTACTTCTATTCGTGGAACAATCCTTTTTCAAAAACATTCTTCTCCGAATAGCTCGATGTTCGCTTTTTGGAAAATTTGCGGGTTATGCTGATAAAGAAGCGGCAGGTTCAACATAGCCATAGGGTATTCCACGAAGCCGCTCCTGCGCTTATACTCGGAATCGGTCGCCAGTCCGTTTTTCACCAAGAACTCCATTGCTTCGGGGTAATGATTGACGTCGATAAATGTACGGTCCGGCAGACCGAGTGCGTCCATTTCCTCCAAATTAACGGAAAGCACGATATATTCGTCTTCATCTTCCACCATTACCAAGGTGAGAGCCAACCAACCATTGCGGTAAAACTCTGGTACGAGGTAATACTGTTCGCCTCTGAACTCGTATTCTTTCTGCCTGAAAGAGCTGTCCGGCTCTACGATTTCAAATTCATCTTCACCTGCGGCAAAAGCAATCATAGGGTTACTGGCATCTACATACGCTTCACCTGCTTTGTAGCACAAATACTCTCTGTTTTCGGAACGCACGATAGCAAATTGAATTTCCATAAAATTTTAACATTAATCAGTTGAACAATCTGTTTATTTTTTCCCTCCTTTCGGAAGCCTTCAGGCTTCTCCCGTCGGGATTTGATTTTTACGTGCATCAAAGATTGCCTTTCAGGGAGAAACAGGCAAGGAATTTGGGCAGAATTTTATAGTTGCGGTATTGAGCGTCCGCGAAATATGGACGATTGAAAATCGGGAAAGCTGCTGAAAAATTGTGTTCAAATAGCGTAGCGGTACTTGAATGTTCCTCCAAGGCAATACCTTTGCACCGGAAAAAGCATGTCCCGACGGGCAGAGCCGTCGGCGAAGGGATTTCCATACAAAAGGAAAACGAAGGGGTAAAAAGGGAGATCTGCCGGCGGCAGTGCTAAAAAAGACAGCCACTCCTGCGGCTATCTCCCTGTAGCGTTGCGCTATTTTTTTCCGGCCTTGCTATCCGGCTTGTCTTTCCGTTTCTTCGGAGAAAACAATCCGTTGAAACAAACCGTCGTGGCAAAGGTACGTGCCTGTGTCGCATTGCACAATCCTGCTCCGGGCATTGTTGCACCGTTGTAATGTTTGCAGTCCTTACATTTCATCATTACCTCTTTTTAGAAACCAGCAGGGCGGATTTCTCCGTCCTGCTATTGAATTATGGTCAAGCAGCAACCTCTTCGGTTTGCGTATGTTCTTCGGGTTGTACCTCTGCCGTGGGTTGTGTATTTTCCGCCTCGGCGGTTTCTTCGGGCTTTGTCTGCCGTTCCTTTGCCAACAAGGCGGCTTTGCGTTCCTCGATACGTTTATGGCGTTTCTCATACACCTCATTATATCCACTTTCAATTTCGGCGAGCGTGTCGGGCATGTGCTTACGGGCAAAATCGAGCAAGAGGGTGGCAGTAGCGTTATTGCCGTATGCGCCTTTGAAGTTGTCTATCAAGAAATCCCTGCGGATAACGGCTTTCTGCTTGGCCGTTAGGTTGGCGATGATGTTCATCTTTTCTTCGTCCTCAAGGTGTTGGTAGGCTTTTTTCTCCCCGATACCGAATACCCCGAAGTGTTCCCTGCGGAGAGACGACAGCAGGAAGAAATATATCATCTTTTCCTCGTCCTGCGTGAATTTGCTTTCGGACATATCGACGTCCAAAATCTGTTTCTTAGCGTCTGCAACGGTTTTCTCGACGGCTATTTCCTTGTTACGTTTGTCCTGCTTCTCCAGTTTTTCCACCGGGGAGAGTTGTTTTTCGGTAGCCATGTCCGCATTGGCGGCAGCACTTGCCATATAACACAGCGTAATTTCTTTCTGTCCGATACTAATATAAAACGTGAGTTCGCCCGTGTCAATTCGTTCATGGATTGACTTGCATTTTTCCATATAGTTGCTGAAATCCTGCTCGTACTCCTTGTATGCCTCCTCGTATTCCTCGATAGTGTCGTATTCTTCCTTTTCGGGAGCTACCGGCGTTTCGGGGTATGGCGTGGCATAGGTATTTAGGTGCTCGACCTCGTACCCCATAGCGGTAAGGCGTTCCACCGCAATCATGTTGTTGTTGAAATCTTGGTAGCATAGCGATACGGAGGGGTATTGTTCCACGAACTGCACGGCTTTCTCCACGAGATAGGAAGCGTTCATTTCGGCCAGACAACTCCGGTTGGCGCAATTTCCGCAACCACCCTCGCAGAACAACATCATGTTGTTGGTATTGTGGGGGCATGAGGCGCACAAGGTCTTGTCGAATGCGTAACGGCTAAGGTCTGTCGTGAAATCCCGTTCGATAAACTTTGCCACCTCGGCGGCTTTCAGTCCTCGCCAACAGTCGTACAACATGCTGTCGCTGTCTTTCAAATGTTTGTAGTACACCTCTTTTTGAATATCCGTACCGTATCGGCAAATCTCACTCGCCACGCTGATTGTAATTTCGTCCTTTTCCAAAAGTTCGGCTATTTCGGGTATCAGTGAGACGAATTTCAGACGGGTACGGATATAGTTCTCGTTCTTGCCGAACTGCTCGGCCAATGACTGCACATCATAGCGACCGCTCTCCATAAGTTTTTGGTAGGCGTTGGCTTCCTCTATGGGGGTAACGTCCTTGCGCTGCAGATTCTCCGTCACGGCCATTTCGGCGGCGGTCTCGTCCGAAACATGCAAGATGACGGCTGAAATCTCGGTCAGTTCTGCCATAAGGGCGGCACGATACCTGCGCTCTCCGAAAACAATCTCGAAGCGGTCGGTGTCCGCAATGGGGCGCACGCCGATAGGTTGCAACACTCCCTGCTGACGAATACTCTCGGCCAGTTCGGCAAGGCTCACCTCGTCAAAGTGCTTGCGTGGGTTATAACTGCTCGGCTGAATATTCATCAATGCAACCGATACGATGTTGTTCTCTACTACTGATTGAATGTTTGCTGTTTCCATAATTCATAAATTTTAATTTGTTATTACATTAGATTGTTTGATTACTATTGTCTTTATTGTGCGGTGTCAAACTCGTACTCCTGCGGATTGTCGTACCCGTCGAACACTACCCGAAAAGTGTCAAAGTCCTTTCTGCCCGCCAGTCTGACGGTATCTCTTTTCCCGATGAAATAGGGTTCATTCATTGTCCGAAACGGTGCGCCGAGCGTTATCCTATCCACCAACGTACAAACTTTGTCGGGTTGTTCGGGCATGATATAACCCAGTGCGTACTCGTTATAAACTACCAATTTGATTTTATCCATATCGCTGTCAATTTTACGTTGTTTTTTCTTTCCCTCCTTTCGGTTCCTTTCTCTGCCTGAACCGCTTTGAGGTTTTACGGATGCGGTGCACGGCTGTCGGTACAGCTTCATACGACGGCTTTTCCTGCCAATTACTCTTTCGTAGAAAGGAAGAATTTGCAGGAAATGCACTTCAAGCCGCCGTATCAAGCGCGACAGCGGACCTTTGCATCTGATAAAACACAACGGTGACGGCAGAGAATGAAGCCGGGACAGCGGTAAAGGAATCGGTAAAAAAGGGATATGCCCGTCAGGGTTAGAATAGGGATAAAACGGGCAATGTGCCTGTACTTGCGGGCAGGTAAAAAGAAAAAGATGGTAAGACTATAAAGGTGGAATGCGCCCTATGGAAAACAGCGGGCGGATAAAAAAGGACGCATGGCTACCGTCTCCGGGGTGGGCAGATGCGGCAGCCATGCCTGTTTACTGTTCGTTCTTTTCCAGATATTCTTTCATTGCCTCGTTCACGATGTCTTTCAGCGACATGTTCTTCTTGATGGCGAGGAATTTCATACGGGTATGAATGCTTTTGTTGATGACGAAGTTGCAATGAACCGCCGTTTCTTTCTCCGTGGGGGCTGCTACCGGCTGTTTTCCGCCGGTAGATTTTTTCGTGGACGACAGCAACCCGTCCAGTCCGCCCTTCATACTGTCTTTCAGTAAATCGCTCTTGCTCATATCGGGGTTATTTTAATTTCAGTACCTCTTGCGCCAGAGCCATGTAGTCCTTAGCCCCGTTGCTGTTCTTGCTGTACTCGAAGATGTTCTTGCCCTTTATGGGCGCTTCGGCCAAAGATACATTGTCCCGTATAACGGTCTTGAACACCTTGTCGCAGAATGAATCCTTGACGAGTTCGGCCACGCTCTTGTTCAGCGTCTTGCGTTTGTCAAACTGCGTAATGACGATACCGCCAATGGCGAGTTTCGGGTTCAAGCGTTCCTGGACGGTGGCAATCACGTTCATGATTTTGGCCATGCCGCGCATGGCGAGGAACTGTGCCTGTACCGGGATAATCAGGTAGTCTGCCGCAGTAAGGGCGTTCAGTGTAAGCAATCCCAGCGAGGGTGGACAGTCGATAAGGATATAATCGAATTTCCGGTGATCGAGCGATTTGGCTATTAGCCCGCTCAATATCAGTTCCCGTCCCGGCTCGTTGATGAGTTCGGCCTCGGCAGCCGAGAGATCGAGACAGGACGGTACGACGGTAACACCTCCTGCCGTTTCAACTAACGGCAAGGGGTATTTGCCTTTCATCGCCCCGTACACGGTCTGTTCCTCCTCAATGGAGAGGCCGAAGGATTCCGTGAGATTTGCCTGACCATCCATGTCGATAGCCAGCACGCGCTTTTTCTTCTGCTGCAAGGCCGCAGCCAGATTGATGGTGGTGGTCGTCTTTCCGACCCCGCCTTTATGGTTTAGAACCGCAATTATTTTTGTCATAACATATTGCCTTTAAATTCAATACAAAGATAATACTATTTTTAGTAATTACTAATTTTAGTATATACTAATTTACTACAATATATAATTTTAGTATATTAGTATTATAGTATTTACTATTATACTAAATATAGTATATACTATACAGTAAGGCAGATTTGCTCTGTACTACAGTACTTTTTAAATGCAAGAATTAAGTGTATTCTTCAGAAAAAATCCTTCGAGTACACTTTACAGATGAGTACAAAAAAACAAGAGAATCCATAGCAATTATTGTAGCAATAGATTCTCTTGTCTAATAAGGCTTGGTTTATTTATCAGCAAATTTCAAATGAGAAAGGGTCAGAAAGTAAATCAATAGAGATTTTACAAATTTACCAATACTCGATGGTTCGTTTCTCTGTATATTCTTCTGGAGCAGTATATTCATCGCCGACATAGTTCCCATTGTCATCATACTTATCGTATTCGGTGGTGTAGCTTACCTTCCGCTCTATCCAATTCTTGTGCTTGTCGAACTTGGTATAGGTATAGCGATAAGTGGTGTTACCTTCTTCCGGGTGCTCCTGTATCATCGTGGCCGGGTATTTGCTGTCACCTTCATAGCTGTATTTCCAAGTGACGTATGCCATGTGCGAAGTAAACTGATGACTGATGATACGATTGCGCTTATCAAACATATAGGTCTGGTCAAGTTCCGTGTTGGTATCAGCATCCGGACAAATATCCGTCCGCATACCATCTTTTGATTCGATGTTCACCACATAATCTCCCCATCCTTCCACTTTGTAGGAAGTAGCTGTGACATATTGATAGGCCGCTTCGTCTCCGAACTTGTTCTGCATGGCAATCAGATTGCCCGCCTGGTCAAATTTGAGTGATTCCTCATTGCCGTTTACCGACTTGACTTTACCGGACAACCCATAAATATCCGTTCCTTTGTAGCGTAAACTACCCATTAGGACAGGTTGACCGTTTTCTTTTGCAGCTTTCATGGAAGCAATCGTTTCATCGTCCCAGTAATCAATGCTGCGGACAACTGTCAGGCTGGGAGTCTCACCCGCTTTGACAGCAGAAGAACGATCCCGATTCGATGTAAATCCGTCTCTGAAAGCCTTATAGTAGGTACGCAATGCAGGTATCTCATCGATGTTAGCCGGGAATGTAACGGTAGCTTGTGTCCAGTTTCCTTTTTCATCATATACATAATCGTAGGAGACGGTAAACGTCATGTCATCCACCCGCCAGTTGTTGCCTTTACTTTTATATACACCTCCGCTATACGTCCAAGTAGCCAAGTCTCCGTGTGAGTTATACGCAAAGCTGCTGGTACAAGTCAGTGTTTCGTTCCCCCCGTCAAATTCAACGGGAATCTTCTCTACGGCTTGTGTACACAGATGGCCTGTATAGACATAGGTTGTCACCGATTGTCCTGTCTTGTAACTGTCGATGTCTTTCAAGAACATGTTCGTGGTCTTCGGTGTTTCAAAAGACTTCAAGTGAGCGAGCGAGTCAAACTGCATCTCATGAAGCGTCACGCCCGATTCATTGACCGTGCCATTCTTTTTTTCGGGCAGGATGGATTGCAATACCCCATTACCGTGATAGGCATACAGAAAAGTGGTTGTGTCATAATGTCCCCGCCCGTTCTTGTCGCGACGTATCAACCGACCTGCACTGTCGTATGTGAAGCCGTCATCTTTTTTCCGGCGTTTGTAACGTCCGTCATCTACCGATTTGATTTGGGTCAGATTGGAATTGCCGTTATATTCATACGAAATGACATCAAATCCGGTTGCACCCACATTGAAAGAAGTGCGCCGCTGTTCGGATAAACGGCCGTTAGGCAAGAACTCGTATTGCGAGGTGCTTGTCACCCCCCATTGTGCATTGTGGTATTCGTAGGTGACCAGCTTCGGATAGTTGCGCAATCCCATCTTTGCCCAATCCGTAGGATAGTTTACGAAATAAGGCATCAGATGTTCCGCATTCATATCCACTCTTACCGGATCAAAATACACCTGAAGCGGTGTATAAGGCTGGTTGCTTTCTTCACTGCCACAGCTTGCTGCTCCTATCGACAGCAAGCAAGAAAGAGCGACAGCTTGTATGGTCTGTAATGCTTTCATGTTCCGTTATTTTTGATTTGTTGGATGATTTTCCTTGCAGGGGACCTGCTTGGTGACAGGATGATAAGAGATATTCCAGACGGGATAAGCTCCGACCTTATCTACACAGCACGAATGCAGATAACAGTTCCCGTGTATCGAGCTTTCCGAACCCAGCAATCCGGAGATGTATTTGCATCCTTTTCCCGACACAATGATTTTGCCTTCATTCACCACCTGATGGAAAGAGGAACCTCCGAAACTGCCGATTACTCCTCCGATGGCGGAAAATTCAGCCAGCAGGTCATGCTTGATTTCGATGTTGCCTGCATTGTACAGATCCAACGGATAGATTCGTTCGTAGTTGTGAGGTGTCAGTTCGCCACATACCCCTCCGATATTAAATGTAGCAGATGTATTCTGTGTGTCCAAGCGGATGTTTCCCCAATTATGGAGATGCTCTATATCAGTTTCATTGGTTTTGAAAAGTCCGACAACACCACCGATGTAGCTATGATCAGGTTGGGCATCGGCCTTCCACTGCACGGTCAAATCGCCTTTATTCTCGACGCAGACATTCTCTTTGATAAAGATTTTACCATAATTGGTGGCCCTCCCGATGACTCCACCTATGTAGGCATCACTGCACGGATTAACGGTGAGGTTGCCCTCATTGATTATCTTGCCACGCAAAGCCACTTCCACTTCGGAGCCGTAGCTATCCAGGTCTCCGACAAGTCCACCCAGACAGAGTGTACAGATACCCTTATTGTCAGCGAATGAGATATCCACCTTGCTGGTACAATTCTCGATACATCCATTCTTGAACTCTCCCGCCAGAGAACCGGCAAGCAGGCTATAACCGTCTTCTCTCTTTTGAGCGTCGATGGTCATGTCACCTGCCAATGTCAGATCCTTGACCACAGCTTCTTTTTCACCACCCATTTCTTCAAACAGACCGACATCAAATACTCCTTTGGAGCTCTCTTCAATGACCACCCGTATTCCGTCGAAGGTAATGGTATGTCCGTTGCCGTCGAACTCCCTAACCGGGAATTTAATCGGTGTCCATTCACCGCTGATTTCGATGTCCTTCACCAGTTTAATCCGCACTTCATCTGCTGGAATCTCCTTGCCTGCATCGGTGAGCAGCGTTTGTGCTTCCATGTTTTTATCCTTGATTTCGAACGTTTCGTTCAGGAAACGCAGTTCACTCTCTTTTCCGATTTCAAATACCTGTTCCGCCTCGTTGAAATGCAAGGCGGTGACTTTCTCTTCACACGATGTCAGCCAAAAAGGCAGGCAAGCGACAAGGTAAACCATTCTTTTCATGCTGCTGCTCTTTTTACATATCTGCTGCATAATTCTCGCCCTCCATGATAAACATTCCCGACTCTTTCCAGTAATACACCACATAAGGCTCTACTTTCGACATTTCATTGATGTCCTGCGTGGGCATTCCACTAAAATAGGTAAAGACCAGTGCGTTACCCTCTATTTTTCCGGCATACGACTCCACGCTTGACATAGGAATGCTTTCACCTTGTGGAGGATACATGGTCGTTTTGACCATAAAAACTTGTTCTCCTTTCTTTTCCAGTGTGAACGATGTCAGAGCATTGGCATAACTTTTTGAAAAAGCATGTTCTGGGATGGTGTTATCTTTCAAGTAAAAAGCATACTTCGGAGAAATATATCCGATACGTTTGTCTTGGGCAGAAAGCTCTACCTTGAACCATCCCTTTTCTTTCCCCAAGAATCTGAAGCTTTGTCCACGGTTGGCTTTCATTAAAGAACTACCCGATACAGGGGTGGAACGGACATTGATTTTATCTCCTCCACTGATGAATACGTAGTTACATTTATCTTTCTGCTTAAACACTACCGGCTCTGAACCGGGTGGCAAGAAGGACAGTTCCTTCGTGGTGGGATTGTACTTGAACTCCGCTTTTTGTTTTCCCATACTGCTTTCTACGGCAACCGAAGCCTCTGTATTATCAATGTGATAGACGTCTACAATACTATAGGTAAGCCCATAGCCTCCTTCAAACACATTGTAAGCACCGTAACTGCCATCTGTCGGTGTGTTGTAAAGGTCTATTTCCAACTGAATTTGGCTGTTGCCTTCCCAATATTCCCATTTGCCCACAAAGGGTTTTGTGTCATCTGCTTGTATAGACGCGTGTACACTCAAGAAGCCACAAACAAGGCTTATCAAACTTAGGCATATCAATTTTTTCATTATGCTGTTGCTTTATATGGTTAAAATTAAAGACTAAAAGTGACATATACGGCAGACTGTACCCGTACAGGCTGTCCGTCTTTGATTCCGGGTGTCCATTCCTTTAAGGACTTGACCACTCTTACGGCTTCGGTATTGAGATTGGCATGAACCTTTTTCACAGCCGTAACATCAGATACCGAACCGTCTTTCTCCACTATAAAGGAAACAAGCACATCGCCCTGAATCTTCTGCTGTTTGCAGATCATGGGATAACGTATGCTTCGGGCAATATCCGCCAGCAATGCTTGGTTTCCACCGGGGTATTCCGGCTCCTTATCCACCTCGCTGCCTTTGTACACCTTATTGGGGCTTACCTTGGATTGTGCCGGTTCTCGTCTATCTTCCTTCGGAGTGGTTGGCATACCAAATCTTCTTTCGGGAGTATCTTTGTCTGTTTCTTTTTGCTCTTCCAATTCCTGTTGTAATGTTCTTTGCAACACTTCACTGGAGATAAGAAAACCGTTGAACTTAGAAGGAGCGTACCCGGAGAATGCCGATACCACTTCGAAACTGAATGTTTTTCCCTCCTCGATACGTGGAAAATAATAAGTACCCGCTGTTTTTATCCGATTGCCCGGCATCAGGTAGAACAAGTCTATGGGCAAACTGCGGCTTGTCTTCTGTGCCACTCCCTTTATCTGAAATTTATAGCCGCCATTAGCGCGTCCCGTACAAGTAACGCTGGTAACATGCCAATAACGATCCACTCCGGCATCGCATTTGAACGGCACATTTACCGGATAACTCTTGGGAGGAATGGAAAAACTTGTTTGCGCAAAAGTCGCATGACTCATGAAGAATGCCCCTAAGACAATGAGGCATAGTAAAATAGATAATCGCTTCATACGTATATCGTTTTATAGTTTTTAGATTCATCAGAGTTTAAACGTGATAGGCAGAGTGTATTCCACATTTACCGGTTTGCCATCCTGTGTACCGGGAATCCAACGAGGCATGGACTTCACTACGCGGACAGCTTCCTTATCCAAATAAGGATCTACAGACTTGGTAACACGAATATTTGAGATAGAGCCATCGCTCTTGACTGTAAATTTCACCAACACTTTGCCTTGTATTTTCTGTTCCTTGCAAACTGTCGGAAACTTTAGATTCTTTGATAAAAATTGTACCAATGCGGTGATACCACCGGGAAATTCCGGAGACACCTCTCTCTTGTTCTGGGAAACTTTTGCCATCGAAGGCAAATCATTGATAGTTCTTGCCTCATTTGCAGCCTGTGTATCCAAACAGTTGCCAATCAGCAGTGCGGATAGTAAACTGCTCAAAATAATTTGTTTTTTCATACAGTTTTATTGTTTAATTATCAATACGTTACATTATTCATTTATTTGCGATAAAATCCGGAACTGTCGCGTCCCCATTTGCCGCCAAATTGGTCGGTGTAATCACACTCGCTATAGGGAGAATCTTGTGTAAGATGATATAATGTTCCAGAATCAGTAAAACTTGCTGTTTTCAAACCACTTGAACTGCTTGATGATGAACCGCTCCAAGACTCCGTCGCTCCCTTATGCAAGTCTTTAAAACCGAGAATACCCATAATAAGACCTATCCCGTTGCCTATACTGAATCCCCATTGGGCCATATCCCACATGGTACCAGAGTCTATCCAACCCAGCCAATCAAGAATAAAACCTACTGCCAATCCAA
Source organism: uncultured Acetatifactor sp. (assembly GCA_947625255.1). Lineage (GTDB taxonomy): Bacteria > Bacillota > Clostridia > Lachnospirales > Lachnospiraceae > Acetatifactor. Next base: position 10,858 of record CANQNT010000035.1, read on the forward strand.
TCGCTCCAACAATCAAACCTACAACCAGCATCAATGCGAAGAATTGTAACACAATCTTAATAATGTAGATGGCTATGCCTAAAAACAGTATCCACTTTATCGCTGTGAACCAAGCCGATTCTCCTTCGGAATCAAACAACCAAGAGGTTAAGTCCCATGACTCTTCTTTGGTGGAAGTACCCGCTTCGTCTGTTTCTGTTACGGCTTCCAGATACGATGCGCTGACATAACCCTGCCAGCCATTATAATTGATATTAGCCCATCCGTTTTCTATAGATACAACATCAATCACGTTATCCTTAGACAATTGTCCTAATAGTTTTCCGTTTTTATTGGCTGAAGCTCGTACATTAAGACCGTTGGGAGCGGTCACTCGATAATGATCTGCAAAAGATTGCGTACATAGGGAAAAATTAAGGATTAGAAACAAAACCCATTTAATAATGTTTCTGCTAACGAACATATTCTTCAGCATACAAATACTTTGCTGGCTATATCTGTTCATCATAAATTAAGACTCTTGCAGTCCCGTAGAGTCTGCTTGATTAAACCACGAAGCGTGGAACTGCAAATGCCACGTTCTAAGTCGGAGGTCGTAGGAATAACCTTTATTCAGAGTATGGTAATAGCAGCCCACGCTATAGCGTGAGAAACCAATTACGCTTTTCCCTCTGAATAGTCTTGAATTTCCTACGTTCCCGACTTCGAGATAAGCATAACGCTTCTTTCTTTTCTAATATGTCTTGGAAAGAGTTTCCTCAATCCGGCACAAAGGTAGTGAAATTTCATGAAACAGGACCTTATATACCGTGATTTTCTTAAAGTTATGAGTGGATTTTAAGTCTATTGTTCTAAAACCAATATTAAATAAACTGCAAGAAAGACAAATCTATTAAATAATGGGCTAACATTTTCTGAAAAACTCTGTAAGGATAGAAAAAATGTTTGAGATGTATGAACTCTTAAGAAAGGACGAAACTAAAAAACAAAAATATAGTATCTACTAATTTTAACAAGAATAGGTTTACTAATTTCCTATTTTACTATGATTAGTAAATACTATATTTAGTATCTGCTTATTTTCAGATAGTTATTATCTTATCAGAAGGGCAAATCCTCCTTTTCGTCCTGCGGAAAATCGGCGGGAGGAACGGGTACGCTGTCTGCACCGTTTACATCGTTGTCCGCTCCGGCTGCCGCATCCTCGCGTTTTCCGGTATTGATAAAGGCAATGCTTTCTGCCGTGATGGAGAGCTGTATCTGGCTCTCGCCGTTCTTGTCTTTCCACAGGGAAGATGACAGTGTACCGTCAACGAGTATGAGTCTTCCTTTCGTCAGATATTCGGACAAATGGATATGGTTGTCCTTGTTGCTGCGTACCCTTATCCAAGTGGTAGTGTTTTGCCCTCTTGAATAATCGTCAACGGCTATGTCCATAGCCATGAATGAGCCGTGTACTCCTGAAATAACCTGGCAGTCTTTGCCGATGCGTCCGATAGTGTGAACATGTAACATAATAGAAAATTGTTTGTGGCAAGGTGGTTGGTCCTGCGTTACCTAAACTGTTTATTTTTTCCCTTCTTTCGGTTCCTTTCTCTGCCTGAACCGTTCCGGGATTTTATAGATGCGGTACATGGCTGCCGGTAGAGCTTCATGCGACGGCTTTTCTTGCCAATTACTCTTCGTAGAAGGAAGAATTTGCAAGAAATGCACTTCAAGCCGCCGGATCAAGCGCGGCAGCCGACCTTTGCATCTGAAAAACCGGACGGCGACGGCAGAGAGGAGACCGTAGAGATTATACCTATAACTGATATAAAAGGAAGAGGGCTTCGCCAAAGTATAAGAGCAGAGGGAAAGAGAGAGGTATAAAAGGAAGCCGACAACGGAGTTGCGGTATTTATAAACGGATATCGTGCCCTCCGCCAATGGTGTTGCCATAGGCACGATTCCCGTTTATAGCCAGTTTTGACCGGGCCGGTATCTTAAAGAGAGGAAGGCAGCAAATCCCCCATCCTCTGTTCCGGCATAGTGCAAAATCCACGAACGATAGTATCTTCGTTTACACCTTCAAGTCTGGCGAACATTTGCAACGCGTCAAATCCACAGTCGAACTGTTCCATGCTGACAGCGGGGGCAAAATGAACAATACCGTGGGGATAGCTTTTCGAGACACCTATCCACCCACGCAAATAATCATCGAAGCGTCCTTCCGCTTGTGACGCATGGAACTCTTGAGCATGGGAGCTGCAAATGCTTTTGCCGTACATTTCATCTCCTAAAATTAAAGTTCCCGTTTGCGGATTGTACATAAAACGCCGATTGGTTATCTGAAGAATATCTATGATTTCCCGTTTGACGTCGATAACCATCAGGATTTTTTCAACCTGCCGTTTTGTGCGTTTGCCTGTTTTACAGTTTTTCTTGTCCATCTCTTGTCTTTTATGTGAAACATCTGTTTTTTACCCTTTTTTCGGTTCTTTTCTCTGCCTGAACCGTTCCGGGATTTTACAGATGCGGTACACGACTGCCGGCAGGGCTTCATACGGCGGTTTTCCCGGCCAATTACTCTTTCGCAGAAAGGAAGAATTTGCAGGGAATGCACTTCAAGCCGCCGGATCAAGCGCGGCAGCCGACCTTTGCAGCTGGAAAACCGGACGGCGATGGCGGAGAGGAAACCGGAACAGGCCGGTAAATATGATGGTAAAAAGGGGGGTACGGCCTTGCCGGATATAAATGCAGGAGAAAATGAAATAGAAAAGAATGCGGCTTGGGCGGGTCAAGCAAGGGTCTGCCGGGGCAAACACGAACGGGATTCTCCTTATCCGCTCCACGCCTGAATTTCGACCGGGCGGAATGAAAGCGCGGGGCGGATAAGAAGTATCGCTGTTTGCCCTTGACGTGGCAGGTCACAAGGGAAAGATACGGAACAGGAGGCGGAAAGTCCGAAACCAGCGGCATAAAGACCGGTCGGGCTGTGGAATACCGTGTTGTTTCGACAGGTCGAAGCTCCGGCATGGAACGGCACGATCCGGGCTGCCGCCGGTTTGGAACGGCCTCCCGTCCCTTTCCTTGACGACTTGTTACGGCACAGACTTCCAACTGTTTACGGGGTTGGGAAAGCCGACGTATAACAGGGAAAACAGCCTGAAGGTAAAAAAGGAGATAATCGTGCTATAAAAGGTATCGGTTGCCCTGCAATCTGTCCGAAAGGCATTCGCCCTTCGGACAGACCACAGAGGTTACAGGCTTATAGTTTGGGCTTGTTCTTCGGGAGAATGGGACAAGAGAGTATTATTCTGTAAAATGACCCCAGCTCGGTCTTTACCGGGTCTTTCGATACCAAGAATGTCGCGCTCTCCTTGACTTTCGCTATATCCAAAATGGTCTTACAGATGTACTTATTCCTCAAGCGTGTTCCTCCCCTGTTGAACTGCAGCGGGAAACCTTGTTTGTCGGCGGTCTTGTGCAGAAACCATTCTTTGGGATTGTTCTCGTCATGGGCAAACTCCAGACGGTCATTCATCGTGATATTCATTTCTTTTGCCAGTTTGGTGGATAGACCCGCATTTCATGTTCAATAACTTCAGCATTCTGTCCGAACTGATAGTGGAAAACCGTACATTGGCGGAACGCTTCCTTGAGAATCTGTCGAGCGTTTACCGTTACGTCATCCAAAACTTGAAGCGCGACACCGTGCCGGTAAGCGAAGAGTTGGATTTCCTGCGTTCCTACCTCTACTTGATAGGGATGCGCTACGAGAATGCCATAAGCGTCGATGTGGATGAACAACTGGAGCGGACAGACGGCCGGATTCCCCCCGTCTGCCTCCAGCTGCTGGTAGAAAACGCCATCAAACACAACCGCTTGTCGGTACACCAACCGCTGCATATTCACGTCTTTCGGGAAGGAAACCACATTGTGGTGAAAAACGACCTTTGCCCCGTGTCGTCCGACCTGTCATCTACCGGTATCGGACAACGGAACATCATCGAGCGTTACTTCCTGTTGTGCGAGGAAAAGCCTGTCATCAAGAAAAGCGAACATTCATATATAGTCAAATTACCTATTATACCCGACGATTATGCACATCCTGATCATAGAAGATGAAAAACGGAACTTCAACCGGCTGAAAAGGCTGTTGGAAGAAATCGACGGCACATTCCGCATCGACGGGCCGTTGGCAAGCATTGTGGAGGCGGTGGAATGGCTACAGGCACATCCTGCCCCGGAGCTTATATTCGCTGACATCCGCCTGTCCGACGGCCTGAGTTTCGACGTGCTGCGCCGGACGGCAGTGCCCTCGCCTGTCATCTTCACCACCGCTTACGACGAGTATGCCATCCAGGCCTTCAAATACAACAGTTTCGATTATCTGCTGAAACCCGTCAAGGCCGACGAGCTTGCCGCCGCCATGGAAAAAGTGCGCCGCGCAAGTTCCCCGCAGACAAACGGCGAAGAGGTGCGCCAGCTATTGGAATATATGCGGCAAAGCAATTACCGTTATCGCGAGCGTTTTCTTCTGCCTTACCGCGACGGCTATATTTCCGTGCAGGTGAAAGATATCAGCCACATCGCTTTGGACGAACGCAATACGCTCCTTTGCCTGAACAACGGCACGTCCGAGACCGTGCCTTATTCTCTCGACGAGCTGGAATCCCAGCTCAACCCCGATGTCTTTTTCCGCGCCAACCGCCAGTACCTCATCCATATAGACAGTATCTTGAGTATCAATAACTGGTTCAACTCCCGACTGAAGATTCGTTTGAAGAAGTATCCCGATGTGGAAATCATCGTAAGCCGGGAAAGGGCGGCGGAGCTGAAAGGATGGTTAGACAGATAAGCTTATGAATACACCTATATTGGAAACCTCCCGCCTGATACTGCGGAAGTTCACGGAAAGAGACATGGAAGCCCTCTTCCTGATACTCAAAGACGAAGAAGCCAATAAATTCCTGCCTTGGTATCCGGTGAAAGACCTCGAAGAAACCCGGCGGTTTTATCAGGAAAGGTATGCGGCGAAATACGGACAGCCGCAAGCCTACGCCTATGCCATCTGCCTGAAAACGGACAATTTCCCGATAGGCTACGTGAAAGTCGATATGGAGGAACACCACGATTTCGGCTACGGGCTCCGCAAGGAGTTCTGGCATCGGGGGATTGCCACTGAAGCGGGCGGAGCCGTCATCGCCCAAGTGAGGAAAGACGGTCTGCCCTACATCACCGCCACGCACGACAGGAACAACCCGAGAAGCGGAAACGTGATGCGGAAGCTCGGCATGACGTACCGTTACTCATACGAAGAACTGTGGCAACCCAAGAACTTCCCCGTGATATTCAGAATGTACCAGTTAAACCTGAATGGCGACAACGAGTTCGTGTACAGGAAATATTGGGACGAGGCAACCAATCATTTCGTAGAAGACTTGTAGCCGGACACGAAGCCTGTTGTTCCGGCGGGACAAGCCATTGCTTTTTGTATGTTTATTCTGTATAACAAGGGGGCTGGCATCCAATCCACACCAACCCCACTCTTTTTTATCTATCGCCGCATAGGCATAAAGCGAAATATTGCTCCTGTTTCCGCTCAGATTAAATGATGTCCAGCTTCATACCGACGGGTCATACTGGGTTGCTCGCCTCACGGGAAACACCGTCAGGCTTGCCCGTAGCAGTCCCAACAACAAAACAAGATGAACAGTCCGACCGTGCAGAGAGAAACGGAGATAATGACGTGAAATATCAGTAGTTTGTTCAATATTGAGATATGCCGCCGAGAACAGCGTTTCGGAAGCGAAAATATTTTGATTCATACCGTGCGAAAATTTTATTTTTTTGATTATTCAATATATTCACCACGAACAGCTACACCTCGCTTTTCAGCCAAGTGTAGACATCAGTATAAACCATGAAAAACAAACTGCTAAATCAGAATCCGTCTCATCCCGAAAATATAATGCTCGCAGGCATTGTCCCAGTTCGGGCTACGGGAAGAGTCATGCACGAGGGTACAACAATAGGTCAGGTTGTTCATGCGGCAAATGAGATACCGCTGTAAAGTTCGGAGAAGATGGGCCGTTTCCACGGATATGTACCGAAGATGCACCCCATTTACCTATGCGCCGGCACGGCAAGCCACATCGGGGATTTCTCCGACTATGCCTGTTATGTCGCTGTCCTTTTTTTGCCGGATAGAGTTTCTGTCATGAAATTGCAGAAAAGAGGCGTTGTCCGTATTTCGGACACAACATTCCTGCGCAGCCGCCACACCGGCCGCCGGAACATGCTGCGCACCGGAACTGCATACCAAAGCCGTCAGTACCAACGATAGAACAACAACGGACCCTTTTATGCTTTAATTTTACTTTCCATAGGGTAAGCATAGCCCCCCTTTCTTACCATTTCCATAAAATAATTAACAAAAATAAACGAGAATTATCTGTATTTTTCATCTGCAAGACTTAATGAGGAAGTTTCTCTGGATTCGGCCAGTGCCGCCACGCACTCTTCGCGTATGGACTTGATGTAATCCAGTACCATTAACGGATCGACACTTTTGCCGTCGAGCTTGCAGGAAATATGCAGGTGTTCACCGGTGCTGCGTCCTGTAGAACCGGTAATGCCGACGACATCCCTCGGCCCGATAGCAGCCCCTTTCCGGGTAAGGATACGCGACAGGTGGCAATAGCTGACCGTGTAGTTTCCATGCCGGAGGGTTACATACTTGCCGGAGGATTTGTCCTGCCCGACTTTCACTACCACTCCCGCCATCATGGCCATTACCTCGTCGCCCCGCGCATGGAGGTCGATTCCGTTGTGAAACTTTCTTTTTCCGGTAAAAGGGTCTTTCCGATACCCATAAAGCGAGTTGATTTTCATCCGGCGCAGCGGATAGCTTACGCTAAGATAGCGTTCTATCCATACGTGCTTGCAGGTGTCGGCAGACAATGCCGGGGCAGCGTCTCCTGACGGTGGTAAGGTGTCTTGGACGGAAAGCGTGTATCCGGGCAAGGTTACCGCATTATCCCTACCGGCAGAAACGACTTCAACCCTGTATCGGAACGGCACGGTCGAAACCGTATTGAATTGTGCTTGAACGGGGCCTGCGACACTTGCAGCACCCGCCATCAAAAACAGTAGTTTCTTTCTCATGCGGCAAATATAACCAGCTCTGCCCAAGATGTCCCGTTTCCACGACCTTTTTCGACCAAAGTACAACAAAAAAAGCATTCAGAGTATGAATTTATGTGTAAAATCATACTTTGAACATAAAAATAAACACTCTTAATACACTAATATTATTCTATTATATACAGCGAAATGAAAAGAATCTATCTTTGCAAAGTATAATTCAAAATACAAAATCAATTATGAATAAAGTACGATTTGAACTAATTGAATTGCCCTATCCGACACTGGCCCGATTCGGGCTTACACAGGAGATGATCGAGGACTTGCCGATGCGTGTCCTTGATGAGATTTGCGACGGTCGACACTCTCCCGTGCTTCCGGTGCGTGTCCGTGACGAGAAAGGAGAACTGATAGAGAGCCGCAGCCGCTTCGCCCTTGTCCGCAGGGACGACGGCCGACCGGACGTGGTGTTCTATCCCGTTCTGGAATCCTCGCCGCTGGAACGCTATGACGAGGCGCAACAGAAACAGCTTCTTGACGGCAAAGCCATCATTGCGGACGTGGAGACGGCGGACGGGCGGCACAGCAAGGCATTCGTGCAGATAGACGAGGGAACGAAGCAAGTGATGTATGTTCCCACGCCGATTATCGGGCGCAACCTGCAAGTGCTGGCCGAAATAATGCATCTCGGTCCGGTAGAGGTAAACGGAATGCAGAACGGCGAACCGCTGACGCTGGTCGTAGACGACGAACCCGTCACAGTGGGTATCGACCTGCACGACAAGACCGGCATCCGCTTCTGTTCGGGCGACAGCCAAAAATGGAAAGAACAACCCAAACGCGAGTGGGACAAATACACTTTCGGCGTGTACGGCTGCTGGGTGATGGACGACGACGGCAATCTCGACTACGTTCCCGAAGAGGAATATACCGAGGAACTGTGGAACGAACAGAAGAAAAGCGCCGAGCGTAACCGTGCGGCGGGACTTCACAAATAACATCTTAACATTCATCAAATATGGCAGAACACCAATATTATCCCGAAGAGGTACTTATCGAGAAGATGGAGCGCGGCCAGTACGGCTGGCTTGACTATGTGAATCATTTCTCACCCGAATGGCAGGAGGAATATACCCGCTATTGCAAGGAGCACGGTCTCATGGTGGGCAATGAATCGGCCGCCGAGTTCGTCCACTACAAGGACGAACAACTGGAAGCGGCGATGGAGAGCGGAGACGCATAACGGAAACCTTTTTAACAACGGATTATGGCGATACGAAAGAATACCAACCCCCGAATGATGGACCTGCAACCCGAAATGCAGGACATATTGAGGCGTAACGGTATGCAGGCCCACGTGGTCAGTGACGGCACGGGCTACCGGCTCGTGGTACAGGGCCACGACTCGCCGCTGCTGACCTACGACCTTACCGAGCGTCAGATGTTGGCCCTGACGGACTGGGGGACAAACTCGGCCAACAAGAAAGCCTACAACGTGTTCACGAGCATTGTAGGGAAAGACTTTTATATGCCCAAGAACTTCGTCCATACCCGTAACGCCAACGGCCGTGTCGCTATGGGATTGCACGGCTACCGTATCGGTATGGGCGAATACGGACGTGTGGGACGGCTGGGTATGCCGCCTCCGTTCCTCGGTTGGACGCCACGCCACCAGTGGGGTTTCCATCTGCGGCGGGTCGGCGGACAGCTGTTCTATCCGGGACCACCCATTGTCCCTGAACGGTGGGACGGGCGCATGAAGCCGGGCGAATTGCAATCGGGCGGCTACGGATTTTATTACAAGTACAAGGACGGGCAGCCTATACAGTCCGCACGACAGACCGATGTCCTGCAGGACTTGCAAACGGTCATCACGCCGATAGTCAGCCGTCCGCGCAGTACAGAACCGGCCCGTACCTACAAGGAGTTGATTGCTTCTCCGGTCTATTTTTCCAACGAGAAATGGCAGGAGTGTCTTGCCTCCCACGGTCTTATCGTCGATAAGGAGGCACGGACCCTGACCGTACAGTCCGAAAAGGTGGCCGCCGATATGGTCTATGACCTGACGAAAGAAGAAACGGCCGTCCTGACCTCCAACTCCATCGAGGAACAACCTGTCGAGAAACGACTGGAAGTCCTGAACGGGGTAATCAGGGCGGATTTCGCCGACAAGGTAACAATGGCGGATCTCGACAGCGAGCGGCGTATCGCCCTCGGCTTGCACCCCGAAGTGCAGGAGGAACTGACGCAACGCCAGCAACAGGAGCAGGAAATCCTCTCCCCTCTGGAAAACCAGCTCCGGCAGGAGATGCCGTATGGCGCAACCGCTTCCGTCGATGGACGGGATATTTCCGTGCTCGACGAGCGCAAGGGCTGGTATCGGGAAGAACGGCACGGCAGGGAGGTCGAGGTCGGCGAAATAGCCGTACATCCATCCCCCATAGAGGGCAAGTACAAGATGACGGCCGTCATCGACGGGCAAGTCATCACTCACGAGATCAGCCAGAAGGATTACGATAAATTCCTTGCGGTCGATGACTACCATCGCATGAAAATCTTTTCGAAGATATTCAGCGAGGTGGACATGAAGATGCGGCCGGAAGCGCAGCGCAGTCTCGGCGTGAAAATTTTCGCCGCCCTCACAGCGGGAACGGTCATCACGGCGGGCGTCGTCCACGGCTTGCGGCATCATCATCACGGTCCGGAGTTCTACGGCGAGCGTTTCGGTGGCCCGCCACACCCGTATTTCAAACCCGGTGTCGATACGCCGAGAGACGTGGCCATACGCAATTTCGAGGCACAGATGAATCAGGATATTAACGATATGAGAAGAGGGAGATAAAGACAACTATGAGAGAAGGAGACCTTACCTACGACGACTTCCTGCAAAGGCTGAACATTCAGGACGTGCTGATTGACGCGGGCTACCACCTGAACCGGCGCGACGGCCTGCGCTATCCCTCGTATGTTCGTATAGACAGCGAGGGACGGCGTATCCGCGGCGACAAGTTCATCGTGACGCAACAGGGAAAATGCTGCTTCCAAGCCCAGCAGCAGAAAGTCTATAACATCATCTCGTTCATCAAGGAGCACCCGCAGTTCTTCACGGAATACCGTGTGGGCATGTCCCCCGACCGACTGGTGAACCTCGTGTGCAACCGGCTGCTGAACCATCCTATCGAGGACCGGACAACGCGGATTATACAGCCCAAGCGGGACATCCGCCCGTTCGACATCGCAAACTACGACCTGCACAAGTTCAACCCGCAGGACCGGGAGACACAGAAGAAGTTCTATCCTTATTTCAAGAGCCGGGGTATCGACCTCTACACGCAATATGCCTTCCACCGCCACTTCTGTCTGGCGACGAAACATCGTGAGGACGGTGCGGCATACACCAATCTCGCTTTTCCGCTGACCTTGCCCAAAGGCGACGGTACGGTCGTGGGCTTCGAAGAACGGGGACGTGCAAGAATGGACGGAAGCGGCAGCTACAAAGGCAAGGCCGAGGGCAGCAATTCGAGCGAGGGGCTGTGGATTGCCAGCCCTGCCAAGACCCCACTTGCGGAAGCCAAGCGTATCTATTGGTTCGAGAGTGCCTACGACGCAATGGCTTATTACCAGCTTAACCAGAAATGGGACAAGGAACTTAGAAAGGGAGTGTTCGTCTCTACTGGCGGAGCACCGAGCCAGCAACAGTTCAAAGCCATGATAGAGGCCACTCCACACGCTTACCACCATCTCTGCTTCGACGGGGACCGTGCCGGGCAGATCTTCGCCATCAACTTCGCGCTCACCCATGCGGGCAAGACATTCACCAGTAACGTGACGAAAGACGACAAACTGCTGGTCCGTATCAGTGGCGAGGAGAACCAAAACTACGAAGTAAAACTCGAACCCTTCGACTTTCACAGGATAGTCGGCACGCTTTTACGTCCCAAAGAAATCTATCGGGAAGATGGTACGCTTGACTATCGGACAATCGGCGACGGATATTTGCAGGAGATGAGCATGGTGTGCCAAGATGAGTACGAGATGGCTCTTGCCGAGGGTTCGGCCAGTGAGGAAACGCTGGAGGGCATGAGACAAAATATCATGGCCATAGAGGATGCGATCCGTAATCTTCCCGCTCCCGGCGAGGACAGCACCGACCTTATCGTGTACGAGCCCGCTGACAAAGGCTATAAGGACTGGAACGAACAGCTCTTGGCAAAAGCCAAGCTGCAAGAATCAGTTCACGAAGAGCCGGCCAGAAGAGAAGAACCCGAACAGGAACGGCAAGCACGTTTCCACCGATGACAATGCGGCACACCCCACATGAAACAACAAAAGAGAAGACAATGAATGACAAAGAACTGACACATGACGATTTTTTGCAAAGGCTCGACATCCGGGATGTACTGCTCGATGCCGGTTATCGCCAGAACCGACGCTTCGGTTTGCGTCTCTCTTCGTTTATCCGCACGGACAGTGAGGGAAAGCGTATCCGGGGCGACAAGTTCGTCATCACACAGCATGGGAAGTGCTGTTGCCAGCCACCCCGGCAGAAGGAATACAACGTCGTTTCGTTCATCAAGGAACACCCGCATCTTTTTGCAGAATACCATGAGGGCATAAATCCGGATCGGCTGGTGGAACTCGTATGCTACCGCCTTCTGCATTACCCTATTCCCGAACAGGAAACCCGCACAGGACAACCCCAGCGGGACACCCGACCGTTCGACATTGCGGACTACAACATTCAGAAGTTCGATCCGCAGGACAGGGGTACGCAGGAGAAGTTTGCACCCTATTTCGAGAAAAGGGGTATCGACCTCTGTACGCAGCAAACCTTTCACCGGGACTTCTGTCTGGCGACCCGACACAGCGAGGACGGTCAGAGGCGCACTTGCCTCGCCTTTCCGATGACGTTACCCGAAGATGCGGATAAGATCGTAGGATTCGAGAAGCGAGGACACGCCTACACGGACGGTAACTCCAGCTACGACGACATGACCGAGGGCAACCATTCGGGGGAAGGTGTATGGATTGCCAGTCCTGCCCGGACAGCTCTTTCGGAAGCCAAGCATATCTACTGGTTCGAGAGTGCCAGCGAGGCAATGGCCTACTACCAGCTTCATCAGGCGAAAAACCAAGAGCTACGAAAGGCGGTCTTCGTCTCAACGGGCGGCGAACCTACCGAGAAACAGATGCGAGGCGTGCTTGAGCTTACGATCCCGGCCCGGCAGCATATCTGTTTCGACACCGGTCGGGAGGGGTGGAAGTTTGCCCAAACCCTGCAAAAGGAAATCTGCCGCACGATACGCTCCACCATCGAGGAGACACCGGAGCGGAAACCATATCTCGATTCCATACCGGACGGCAATGATCTGGACGAAGGAGAATTTTATCTGTTGCCCAAAGGCGGCTTGCAAGAGAGCTGCATACGATTCGATGCCGAACGGGAAGAAGCCATATCAATGAGTTCGAGCAGGTTGTGTGCCCCGGAAGATGTGCAGGACCAAATAGATACCATGAGGAAGTGTTACCGTGAGTTCCGTGAGAAATTACAGGATTTTCTCGGTATCGACAAGGAGCATGATGTCGCCATTTCCCGTGAAATGCCGGACTGTCGCTATACAGGCTGGAATGAACAATTGCTGGCAGAGCAACAGCAAGAATCGGTCCGTGAAGAGTCGGTCAGAGAGGAAGAACCTGAACAAGAACGACAAACACATTTTCGCCGATGACTATGCAGCATTCCATACAAGACGAGCGGAATATCCTTCTGCGGCCGCATACCGGGCAATTCGTCATCGACGAACTGCCGCTGATGTTCGTGTGCATGGCGGGGCTGGTGTACGGCGGCATGGAAGGTCTGCCGTTGAGCAGTATGGCGAGAATCGTTTCCTTATTTCTGCTCCTCGTGTTGCTGTATCGCTTCATCTACCTGCGTCGGATACGTTACAGGGTCGGCGAAGAACAGCTTGTCAGCGAACACGGCATTTTCATACGCAGGGTGGACTACATGGAACTGTACCGTATCGTGGACTTTCAAGAACACCAGAGCCTCCTGCAACAGATTTGCGGGTTAAAGACGGTTCGCATTCTCTCGATGGACCGGAACACGCCAAGGCTCGACCTTATCGGCGTCCGATGCGGAAACGACATCGTGGCGATTATCCGTGAACGTGTGGAAATCAATAAACGAAAAAAGGGAATCTATGAGATTACGAATCATTAGTATATGGGCGGTCTTGATACTTGCCGGTCTGCTTCCGCAACTGGCCAAGGCGCAGATTGCCGCCTCAAACCCGCTGGAATGGGCGGCGTTGGCCGAGGGCAATGAATTGATTAACGGCCAGATAGACAAACAAATCAAAGGACAGACGCAGACCGCCTTGATGCAAAACAGTATCGCAGCAGAGTTCAATCGCATACACGAGTGGGAGAAACAGTACAACAGCTACCTCAAGACGGCGAGCGGCTATGCCTCGTCGCTGAAAGCCTGCACGCACCTCTATAATGACGGTGTACGGATTTTCCTCACACTGGAAAAATTGGGCAAAGCGATACGGAACAACCCGCAGGGTATCGTCGCCAGCATGAACATGAACAACCTCTATATCGAGACAGCGACGGAACTGGTCTCCGTGTTCACGCTGCTGAACGATGCCGTGGCCAAAGGCGGCATGGAAAACATGCTCACGGGGGCGGAACGGAGCAAAACCCTGTGGGCTTTGAACGACCAGCTCGCGGCATTCAGCCGGAAACTGCATCTGCTCTATTTGAGCCTGCGCTATTATACCCTGAACGACGTGTGGAACAACATAACGGCGGGTATGATAGACCGCAGCAACGGCGAAGTGGCCCGTCTGGCCATGTCCCGCTGGCGCAGGGCGGCAGCCACCGCCCGTTGAAAAAAGGACAATAAAAAACGAAGAACGATGAAGCGGATAATCTCGATATGGATTCTGTTGCTGTGCGCCGGTATCTCGAAGGTACAGGCGCAGAACGATGCGACCCTTGCGGGAATGATTCTGGTTTATACCAACAAGGCCGAGAAGGAACTGAAAAACCAAGAGAAGGTCATGCTGATGCAAACCACAGGGCATGTGTGGACAAAAGAAGAAGTGGAAGGTACGACGGACTTGCAACGGGAGTTCAACAATTACCTGAACTCGTTCCGTTCGATTGTCTGCTATGCGGCGCAGATTTACGGTTTCTACCATGAAATATCGCAGCTTACGGACAACATGGGCGACTTCACCAAACAATTGAGCAGACATTCGACGGGTGCATTGGCTGTCGCCCTCTCCACGCGGCGCAACCAGATTTACCGGGAGATGATATTGAACAGCGTGGAGATTGTGAACGACATCCGCACGGCCTGCCTGTCGGACAACAAGATGACGGAAAGGGAACGTATGGAGATCGTGTTCGGCATACGTCCGAAACTCCGGTCGATGAACCGGACGCTGCAACGGCTGACTAAAGCCGTGAAATATACCAGGATGGGCGACATCTGGCGGGAAATCGACGAGGGTGCACGCCCTGTTGCGGACAAGTACGACATCGTGAAAGCCGCCCAAAGACGATGGCGGCAAAATGGAAGAAATGTTAGACCCTAAAAAAGAATAAAAATATGGGAGCTTGGGATACGATATTGAAATACGGCGGAAAGGCCATGAAAGGCATGGGCAAGGCCGCCAATGCGACGGGAAAAAGTGCCGGTCATGCGGTACTGCATCCCTCGCAGACCCTTCGGGGAGCCGGGCAGGCGGTCAAAATGGCCACTACCGGAGCTGCCGTCGGCTATGTGGGCTGGGAAAAACTGACCACCGACAAAAGTGTCGCACGGATCGTCAGTGAGGCCGTAGTCGGCAAATCCGCCACGGATGCCCTTGCAGGTACGACCGAAGACATGAAGGAACTGAAAGACAAAGCCGGAGAGACGGTCTCTGCCATAGGCGAGGCTGTGGGAGGCGCGGACTCGAAACTGAACGGGGTGTCGAACTTCCTGCGGGAAGCCTCCGGCGGTGGGTTGTTCAACATGCTCAGCGGCTTTTTGCGAAACCTCGGAGGAGGCAATGTGTCGGGGTTGAACATTGCAGGACTGATTGCGGCGGCGTACCTCGTGTTCGGACGTTCCGGCTGGCTGGGTAAAATCGCCGGTCTGTTCCTGGGCATGATGCTTATCGGCAACAATGCGGGCGTTGTCCGCACGGTTCCCTCGGAAACGGTATCGAGGACACAGACGCCGACACTCTCTCCGGAGGAACAAGCGCAAAGCGGAGGAATGAGAAGGTAGGAACACATAAAAAATATATATCACAATGAAATATACGGAAGAAATGATCCTGCACTCGGACAGCGGTTACTGTATGCCGTTCGAAGAGCCGCGGGGAAAAGACGTGGAACTGTCGCTCGGTTACGGCGAGCAGGTACACCCGACAACGGGAGAAAAGTTCTTTCATCACGGGATAGACTTCAAAGCGCGGTACTACATACTGTCGGCTGTGGCCAGTGGCATCGTGTCGGGCGTGGGAAACGACCCGGTACACGGCATTTGCCAGACAGTCCGTTACGGCGGGTACGAGGTGACATACGGTCTTCTGTCGAATGTGTTCGCACAATTCGGACAACGGGTGAAAGCCGGACAAACGGTGGCTTTGAGCGGTGAACGGCTGCATATAGAAGTCAAATTCAAGGGCGAGGAGCTGAACCCGATAGAGTTCCTGACCATGTTGTACGGCAACATCAAGGCTTTGCAGGAAACCGACGGCAACGGCCCTGCAGGTTTTTACGATGCGGAAACGGGAGTAAAAAACGACTACGAGAAGGACCAAAGGGAAATAGAAGAACTGATGCTCCGCTTTCTGCCGCTTTACATGGAGGATTTGCAGCGGGGAGCGTACACGGTGCCCGCACATACGGAACAGTCGCTCCGCCACATCTTCACGATGGGAGCGATGAAAGAGTATTTCTACGAGCAGATGCCGAGCATAGCCAATCCCCTCGGACTGGGGCGCAAAGCCATGCCGCTTGCCTGCAAAGTTCAGAACCTGCTGATAGCGGATTTCCTGAACTACCTTGCCCTGCGGCATGAGGTGTACCTCTCCACAATGGGCGGCGAGGTAAAAAAAAACTTCATGACGAAGCTGTAGCGGGCTGCGGACTCATCGACCCGCTGGCGGAGTTGGACATCGACATCCAGAGTTTCGACATATCGAGGATTGTCTCCGTCTATCCCGACCGCGCCGGAGTCCGCTGGTGGACGAAAGCATGGTTCAACAACAGGGAAGAAGGGGAAGCCTCGGTGGAAATCGAACGGGAACAGGCGGTACGCTTCATTCAAGACCGTATCGAAAAAGATGCATGGCTCGAAGAGTTTTTCCCCAAGCAAATGGAAGTGTACCACAACGCCATCGAACAAACGAAGAAACAACTGCTGAAACAGATAAACATGATATAGAAAGATATTGATTATATGGACGAAATCAAACATAGCAGGAGGTTTGCGGAAATAGAGACCCTCATGGGCAGTTATTTCCGCCATCATCTCGTCCCCGTCATGACGCAGACGCAAACCTACCTGACCGAGAAGCAGGGCGAGGAAATGAAGGAGTATTCGACTTCCATAAGCGGCATACTCGGCATGATGGCGTCGGCGGGCCAACCGCTCTCCGACCCGTACCAAACACTCAAGGTAACGGGAGAATGGAACTCCAAAACGACAGAGGACTACATCGAGATGTGCAATAAACGGATTCTCTCGTCGGAAGAAATACAGCACGATCTCGCCTACATGGCCGGAGAGTGGCGCGATACCGTCGTGCAGGAAGTCGGACGCGAGCGTTACGACGAACTGTCGCAGGAATTGGGCTGTGACCTCGCCTACGTTTTCGTGGACTACCGCGTGGAGCAACTGATGATAGACCATCTGGTGAAGGAACGTATGCCCAAGTCCTCGGCGGACTACATCATCCGCAAAGCGGCTGAATCAAGCCTGTTGGGGTTGCCTCAGGCGTTGAGCCGCTCGCCGCTGGCCGAAGAGATAGAGAAACGCGGAGAGGCCGCCTATCGTCCGAGCAAGTTGGAAAAAGGAGCAGGTTGGGTGTTGGGGGCTTCAGCCGATACCGTCATGCTGGGCGGTGCAGGTTCGTGGGCGAGCTTCGCACGGTTCATCGGAGCGGATACAGCCATCTCGGCCGTTGCCGATCACTTCGGGGCAGAAGAGACACAGACGCTCTCTGCAGAGGAGTGTATCAGCAAGGGTGTGTTCGGCAGCGAAAGCAATGTGTTCGAGGGATTCCGTAAGGAAGCAGCGGCGATTCCACCCAAAGAGAACACACTCTTGGCCGAAGCCAACGGAGAGTTACAGAAAAAGATACCGATTATAACATTCGATTTTATGGATTGGTGGAAAACAGACAGTATAAATATGCCGTGGCGGGAAGAAACTGCCGGGGAAGAACGGAAGCGGGCGGAACGGTATAAAGATGTGCCGATGGTGGTCGCTCCCGGACAGGAGGAAGCCTATCTGCAAGACTTGGAAAGAGGGAATACCGAAACGGAACAAGCCGGTCAGGAATCCGAACAGAGGGAAAAAGAGGCGAAAGAAGTGCAGGTTTCCACAGTCTCCACCGAGAAAACGATACGGGAAGAGCCGTCCGGGCAAGAACCGCAGACCATACAGACCAACGAGAACGGTTGGGATGGACTGACCCGTTTCCTCGGACTGGAAGGTTTCAGCGAAGTCATGAGTAATCCGGGCAGTGTGTTGGCCATGCTGCCAGACATGCTATTGGGTATATTCACAGGCAAGACGCAATCACTGGGACTGAAAGAAAACCTGCTGCCGATAGCGAGTATCGTGGCGGGCATATTCGTCAAGAATCCGATGCTAAAGATGTTGCTTATCGGCTTGGGTGGTGCGAACCTGCTGAACAAGGCGGGGCACGAGGCACTGGGAAAAGAAAGGACGGAGAGAAACGGAAATGTGGCCACGACCGACAAAAAGGTGCAGTACAGACGCTATCCCGATGAGCCGCTCAATCCACGTATTGTGAATCCGGTACTGCAAGGCAATACCCTTATTGCCACGATAGACCACGTGCCCTGCACGGTGCAGCTTAATTCCACGGTGGCGGACGCCTACCGTGCCGGTGCCTTGCCGCTGAACACGCTGGCCAATGCCGTGCTCGTCCAAAGCGACCGACTTCGCCAGATGGCTTCGCAGAACTATGACAACGGACAACAGGAGACCATCGTGCGGACACGGGGCATTCAGTAATATCATTTCGTAACCGACAAAAATTTTGGAATATGAAAGAGAAATCGCAGATAGAAAAGAATGCCGAGGAGCGACAGATAGAGTTGCTCTCCACGGCTTTGAACGAAGCATCGAACGCTGGAGGCCACTGGCTCAACGCCGCTGGCAAAGGTTTTCCAAAATTCTACCCGCGCGGTGTCGCCGTCAGCCCGTTCAACGGGTTGTTTATGGCATTGCATTCGGACCGGAACGGGTGCAAGACCAACCTGTTTACCCTTTACAGCGATGCCAAGGCTCGCGGCACATCTGTCCGTGAGCACGAGCAGGGAGTCCCGTTCCTGTTCTATAACTGGAATAAGTACGTCCATCGCAACAATCCGGAGGACATCATCAGCCGAGACGCCTATCTGAAACTGGACGAGGAGGTGCAGAAACAGTACAAGGGCATACATAACCGGGAGATCCGCACACTTTTCAATATCGACCAAACGACACTGCCTTACGTGGATAAGGAGGAATACGATATGGTATTGCTGAAAGACGGCAGTGCCGTGGAACGGGGATATTCCGAGGCCGACGAACGGCGATTGCATATCCGTTTCAACGACTTCCTGCTGAAAATGCGGGACAATCTCGTGCCCGTGCGTTCGGACGGAAGCGGAATGCCCCATTACGAGACAGACCGCGATGCGGTCTATATGCCGCGCCAACGGGATTTCGGACACTACAACGATTATGTACAGGAGGCACTGCGGCAAATCGTAAGTGCCACGGGACACCAGCAACGGCTGGCCCGTGAAGGCATGGTGATGAAAAACGGTATGGGTCCCTCGGAAGATGCCCTCAAACAGGAACGGCTAATCGTGGAGGTGGCTTCGGGAATCAAAATGCTGGAATTGGGACTGCCCGCCCGTCTGTCCGACAAAAGCCTTGAACTGGTGGACTACTGGAACCGGGAACTCAAGGAGAACCCCAACCTGGTGGACGCCCTCGAAAGCGACGTGAACAACGCCCTCGAAGTAATCCATAAGGCAGAACGGGGCGAGAAAATCGAATATGCCACGATGCGCAACCGCCGGCAGACCTCGGACATGCAGGAGCAGTTACCCAAGCATTTCTATGTAGCTGACGAGATCCGGAAACACCCGAACAAGGAGGACAAGACCATTGTCATTGTCATCGACCCGTCCTCGAAATCGGCGGATGTGATACTCCCTGCCGGTGCGTCGCCGGAAGTGGACAATGAAGTGCCGGGCATGAACAAGGCCCGTATCGGCAGGGCTTTGCGAAGGGAAGGGATCGAAAACGTGCGTTTCTTCAATCCTGACGGCGCATGGGGGTATAGGCCCGATGATACTTATTTCGCCCAAAAACAGGTGTCACTGGCCCGGCTGAAGAACTGGGCGCTGGAGATGCTCTCCACATTGGACGTAACGCCTGCGGTCAAACGGGCGGACGAAATCGGCTTCGACCAAGTACAGATGATTCAGGACGACAAGAACCGCTGGGCACTGTATCTGAAGCCCGAACATCAGAGCGGGTACAGTATCTATCCCGACAAGGACGACCTGAACCGCTTCTTCTCCACCCTCAAACAGTCGATGGACAATATCGAAAATGTACGCATGGAGCTGGCGCACAAGTATTATGCGCTGGCGGAAACACAACCCGACCTGAAAGTGGACCTGTTCAGCAGCGGGGCGCAGGACATTGACCTGAACCGGATTCAGCGGGTGTCCGTGTTCAAGACCAAACAAGAAGGGACTCTGTGCGTGGCGACCATTGACGGAAAGAAATTACAACCCCGAAGCGTCACCCGGCAACAATGGCAACGCATGTGGGTGGCGGAGGACCGTGCCAAATACAAATGCCATCTGGCGGCCACGCTTTTCGCCGACGTACTGCGCAAAGGACAGACGCAGGAAGAGAGTGCCGGAAAGAAACAAGGAGAAGAGGATACCCAGCAGCAGGATAAAGACAAGAATCCTAAACAAACCGCCGGGGAAGCCCAGAAAGCCGGTTCATCCCTAAAAGAGTTGTCCATAAAAGATATGCCGGAACAACTGTATGGCAAGTATGAGCAAATCAAAGAAGAACAACCGGAAGCGGTCGTCCTTTTCAAACATGGGAACAACTATTATGCTTCCATGTATGATGCGGAGACCATTGCGAACGAACTGAACCTGCCTCCGAGCAAAGAACGCGTTCCGTATGATGCAAACAAAATCATATTGGTATTCGAGCATGACAATGAGGAAACAAGGCAGCAAATTCATGCGCTACGGGCATACGTGATGGATTGTGACGGTATGTCCAAGGCACAGCAAAACGGGCCTGCAGAAACAACCGACGAAGAGAACGAACAACGTCCAACCATGAGGAGGTAGAAATATGGCAAACAAGAATCAAGAATATACGGAACAATATGCAGACTATGCGATGGAACAGATGCGGCGGTACGGCATTCCGGCCTCCGTGACGCTGGCACAGGGCATACTGGAAAGTTCCAACGGACAGAGCCGTTTGGCGCAGAATGAGAACAACCACTTCGGTATCAAGGCCACGCCCGAATGGATTGCCGAGGGTGGCCGGTACAGCCTGTATTCCGATGACAAGCCGAACGAGAAGTTCTGCAGTTACGACAGTGTGGGCGATTCGTATGAGCATCACTCACGCTTCCTGAAAGAGAACAACCGCTATGCCCGTTGTTTCTCGCTCTCTCCCGACGACTACAAAGGCTGGACGCTGGGGCTCGAAAAGGCGGGCTATGCCACGGGCGGGCATTATGCCGACAGTCTGCAACGTATCATCGAGCAGAACGGGCTGCAAAAGTACGACCGTCAGGTCATGCAGGAGATGGAAGCGCAGGGAAAGCGGTTCGGTGTGGAAGAGAACCCGCTCCGGGAAGCCGGAAATGCAGTGGACTATTCGTTTCCGGTGGAACGGAAAGAGTTTCTTTTCGTCACCTCACCGTTCGGTATGCGGCAAGACACCAAGGACGGGACAAAACGAATGCACACAGGCATGGACATCCGATGTAACAACGGCGATGCAGTGCTGGCGACGGAACAAGGCGGCAAGGTCGTCGCTGTCGGAAACAAATCGCTCACGGTGGAATACCCCCGTGCGGACGGCTGCAAAATACAGTGTACCTACAAAAACCTCGGCGAGGTATTCGTGAGAACCGATGATACAGTACAGGCCGGAAATCGGCTCGGTAAATCGGGCAAGAGCGGGGAACACCTGCATTTCAGTGTCCGGCAAATTCATGCGGACGGTACGCAACGGGACGTCGATCCGGCAGCGTATCTGGCTGAAATCGCACAAAAGGGCAACATCAAACAACAAGTGTTGCATAACGGCAACGACCTGTTCGCCAAATATAAAAGTCCGGAGAATGCCAAGGAAAACCTTTCACCCGATGCATGGATGAAAAAACTGCTCTCCTCGGAGGACAGCGGCATGGGACTGTCAGGGTGTAGCGACCCTATCGTGGAGATGGCCATGACCGCTTTTACCTCCCTGATGTTGCTGGCGACGCAAATCGACAGCAAAAACGAGGAAGAACAAAAGGCGGCCATTTCCGAGGCGATGGACCGCCGGGAAATCGACCTGACATCGCTGTTGCCCGGCATGAAAAGTTGCGACCTCGTGATCGGGGAAAACGGGCGGGCTGTCCTGCAAGCGGACAACGGAAGCGTCCAGGTATCGCGGGAACTGACCTCTGCCGAGTTAAGCCGCCTGTCGGTGACGCTTAACGACGGTTCTCTTTCGGAAGAAGCCAAACGACTGCGTGTGACTGGACTGTTGAACACGGTCATCCTCTCGGAGGCAGCCTCGCTGAATTTCGAGCAGGGAATGGCCGAGCAACGGGGACAGACGGAAATCCTGAAACGATAAAATCCGAAAGCCATGATAAAACGCGTGATGATACGGTTATGCGGGTATCTATTCGGACTATCCGTCTGCGTCCTGCACATTCTGCTCTGTTACCTGCTGCTGGGCTGGGTGACAACGCTCGTCGTCATGGGGGTGCAGTTGCTGATTGCAGCAGGATTCATCTACATAAGGATACGTGCTCCTGATTAGGGCCGCCACCAGTCTGTTCAACTTCAATTCATAGGACCCTGTTTGTCAGATGGTATATGTGTATCATTAAAAGACAAAAGCAAAATGATTAAATGTAATGTTACGGTATGCGGCACGATAGGCCGCAATGCTTCGGCGAGAACAAACAAGGAAGGAAATTCGTTTCTGTCTTTTCCGCTACGTGTCACGATTCCGGACCGAGACGGTCAAAACGAAGTTATCGAAATCAGTGTCAGCAAAGACGGCTCCCAAGAGGAGGCATCAGGTTATCGGAACGGTTCGCACGTGGAGATTACAGGAACGCTGTTTCTGAAACGCAGGGGTGACAAACTCTATTTCAACCTTTTTGCAGACCGTATCGATCCGGTTGCCTCAGACACGGCGGATTTTCTCAAAGGAGATATGGCATTTCGCGGTAAAGTGGGCAAAAATATCGAGGAACGGAAAGACAGGAACGACAAACCCTACACGATGTTCTCGGCATTCAGCATCAAGAAGGTCGATGAGAATTTCGAGTACCAGTGGGTGCGCTTCTTCTGCTTCGACAGGCAACGCGAAGAGTGGTTGCAACCGGGTGTCAAGGTAGAGGCCAAGGGCGAACTGACGGTCTCGGTACATAACGGGAAGCCGGACATCTCCTGCCGAGTGGAAGAATTGATGCAATATGTTCCCGAATCGGATAACTCCAATCAGTAGCAGTCATGGCCGGTTATAGAAAGCGAAATACAGAGGGACCGAACAGCGAGGATAAGGCGCTGGACCTCTTTGCCGAGATGATGATCGAGAAAATCGAAAGCATCCAGAAAGATTGGCACAAGCCGTGGTTTACCGAGGGTGTACTGCAATGGCCGCGTAACCTGTCGGGGCGCGAGTACAACGGTATGAACGCCCTGATGCTGCTCCTGCATTGTGAGAACGAAGGGTACAAGATTCCCCGTTTCTGTACGTTCGACTGCGTGCAGCGGCTCAACAAACCCGGTAAGGACGGACAAGAACTGCCAAGGGTATCTGTGCTGAAAGGCGAGAAATCCTTTCCCGTGATGCTGACCACATTCACCTGCATACACAAGGAGACAAAGGAAAAAATCAAGTATGACGATTACAAGAAGCTCTCCGACGAGGAGAAGGCGCAATACAACGTCTATCCCAAAATGCAGGTGTTCCGGGTGTTCAATGTCGCCCAGACCAACTTGCGGGAGGCACGACCGGAGTTGTGGGAGCAGTTGGAGGTAGAGAACGGGAAAAGGATCGAAAACGGCGAACATTTCAGTTTCGCGCCCGTCGATACGATGATTCGGGATAACCTTTGGATTTGTCCTATCAAACCGAGACATCAGGACGAAGCATACTACTCGATTACGAGAAACGAGATAATCGTGCCCGAAAAAGAACAGTTCCAGTCCGGAGAAGCCTTTTACGGAACGCTGTTTCATGAAATGGTCCACTCCACCGGCGCCGAGGGTGTTCTCGACCGCCTCCAGCCGACATCTTTCGGCTCGAAAGAGTATGCCCGCGAGGAACTGGTGGCCGAACTCGGCAGTGCACTGATCGCACAACGCTATGGCATGACCAAGCATATCAAGGAAGACAGTTGCGCATACCTCAAAGGGTGGCTCGATGAATTGAAGGAATCGCCACAGTTTATCAAGACGACGCTTCTGGACGTGAAAAGGGCTTCGTCAATCGTTACTCAAAAGGTGGATAAGATTGCACAGGAGTTGGAACAAAATGTTACTGAAGAGCAAGAGAACAAACACTCGACCAAGGAACGTATCTTTTACGCATCGGTGGCTTATCTCCAATCCACCGATGACACGACGCAACTGGACGAATTGAAGGACAAAGGCGACTACAAGGGATTGCTGGCACTCGCCAAGGAGTATTACGACGGCAACGGTATGGACGAGCAGCATACATTCGCTTCTCCCCTCCAGAACCGGGGAGATGATCTGCTAATCGAGGATAAAGACTTTGCCGTAGTGTACAACGGAAGTGTCGGGGGCACTTACGACATCATGCTGAAGTACACGGAACAGGAGGTGCGAGACCATATCCGGCGTTACGGAACCGACCGCGCCAGCGATGATGTGAAAGAGGTGGCCAAGGATATGGCGGCGGAAGAGTTTGATGTCCTGAAACATCAGAAACTCCCGATGTTCGAGATGCCGAACGGAAAACATCTGTTCGTCTGGTATAACAGGGAAACCGACACGCTCAATGCCGGACCGTTTACCGGTACGGATATACCCGACAGACACCGCTTCGCTTACAACCATTGTCTGTCGATGGAAGCCAACCTGCAAAGCGTGAACGAGAAACTGGAGGGTATGGAAGAATACCAGGCCGAAGTGCAAGAGGAAAGCTACATCAGCGGTCTGCACCGATAACGGAAACGAGTGTGAGGTGGCGTTGAAGTGAAGCCACCTCACATTCTTATACATTACATTAAGACAACAGTTTGTCAATCATTGACTGTAGCTGTGACATATCGCAATATTGATTGATACCACCAGTATAATCCTTTACGTGCCGGGCAGTCCGTATCAGGAACGAATCAAGTTCTATCTTTACCCCACCGTCCATCCGCGCATCCGAAGAATGGCTTATGTACACGAATTTACCGTTACGCTCAATAAAGCAACTTGTAAGGTAATGCCCCTTGCTCTCGGCTACAACTGCCGCATCCACGGCTTTTGCATATTTGGATATTTCACTCAACAACGCCGTTTGGAAGTTATTGTATTCCTTTGATACATAATTCCCTGCATCTGCAAGGACAGAAGATTGCCATTTGGTATAAAAAGTCTGTGTCATATTCTTTCAATTCTAATTCTGTAAATAAATTAGGCACATAGCAATAAAAGCATTGAATTTATAGTATTCAATTAACGACATTTAAGCAATTACCATGATGTTTTCAGAGACCAAAGTTACGGAGATTTATCGTATAGCAGATGATTTTTACAAAGAGTATGAAGACACACAGACCTTTGAAAAGGCACTTATCAGCCTCATGCTTGAAACGGAGGGTACGCA
>CANQNT010000036.1 GCA_947625255.1 uncultured Acetatifactor sp.
AAGAAGCGCAAAGAGTTTAACCGCATGATTGCCTGTGCTAAAAACGGGGATTTTGATTTGATTATCACAAAAGAGATCTCCCGCTTTGCCAGAAACACGCTCGACAGCATTTACTATACCCGTGACTTGAAAAAGCACGGTGTAGGTGTTATCTTTATGAACGACAACATCAACACGATGGACGGCGACGCAGAGCTGCGCCTTGCCATTATGTCCTCTATCGCACAGGAGGAAAGCCGAAAGACCTCGGAGCGTGTGAAGTGGGGGCAGAAACGCCAGATGGAACAAGGCGTCGTTTTCGGCAGGGATATGCTCGGATACGATGTCCGTGGCGGCAAAATGTATATCAATGAAGAAGGGGCAAAAATCGTCCGCCTTATCTTTCATAAGTTTGTTGTCGAGGGAAAAGGTACTCATGTTATCGCCCGTGAGCTTCGGGAGGAAGGCATTGAACCTATGCGGGTAAAGGAATGGCAGAACACGGTCATTCTCCGCATTATCCGCAACGAAAAATATTGCGGCGATCTGGTACAGAAAAAGACTTATACGCCGGACTTCCTATCCCATGAGAAAAAGTACAACCGTGGGCAGGAGGAATTTGTCATTATTAAAGATCACCATGAGCCAATCATTTCCCGTGAGCTGTTCGATGAAGCCAATCGGATTTTAGACGAACGCTCTTTATCGCCGGAGGGAAAGGCGAAGCACTCAAACCGTTATCCGTTCTCTGGGAAAATCAAATGCGGGTGCTGCGGCGCAAGCTTCGTGGCACGGTATAAGACACGCAAGGACGGAAACCGATATAAGGCGTGGCGTTGTCTGGAAGCCGCCCGAAACGGCAGCCCGCATATAGATAAGGCAGGCAATCAAGTCGGTTGCACAGCCCCAAGTATCCGAAACGAGGACGCTACGCATCTCATGTATCTCGTTACCAAAGACTTAAAATTCAACCGACAGAAAATCACGGATAACCTGCTTTCCGTTATCAAATCCATTATCGCTTTGGATGCCACAGGGTCGGATGTAGAAAAGCTGAAAGCGAAAATCAAAGCTATAGAGGACAACCAAGCCAAGCTGATTGACCTCTATATGTCGAATGTCATAACCAAAGAGGAATTTGCGGACGCCAGAGCCAAATACGACAGGGAAATTGCCGAGCTGCAATCGGTCATCGACAGCATTGATAAACAGCAGTCCATGATAAAGCAGCAGCAAGAGCTTATCAGAGAGATCAGCGATGCGATCAAAGAGATCGTCGGCGGCGTGGAATACGAAGATGAGTTTTACAAACGGATTTTGGATAAGATGGTCGTAAATGATCGTGACAATATAGATGTGTACCTGCATTTACTTCCAATCAAGTGGAGCTATACGGTTGCAAAAGCGTCAAAAAAAGCGTTAGCCCCTAAAATGACACATTTTAGGGGCTTCTCTACCGATATCGGTGAGCAGTCCGGCGACTTCCTTGTAGGGCATGGTGTAGCGCTGGGAAAGATAACGCATGCTGGCGGACAATTCTCCGTCGGGGCCGCCGAACTGAGATATGATCACCTGTGCCAGCTTGGCGTTAGGCTCCTTGATGTTGACGGGAAACTGAAGTCTTTTCTCATAAATCCACATAAATCAGCATCCTCCTTCCCATGGAAGAGGAGCCGCGCCCCAAGTCCATTCTGTGCTGCAATTCGCGTAGTTTGCGGTAAGAGGGAAGTACTTCTGGGAAAATTCCTCCACCATACGATTCCTGATTTTGGAATAATGGCGAAAATATTCCAGAGCTTCCGTGTCGTTCGGATGAGTATCCAAGTACTCGGTCAGTTCGACGACAACAAAGTCAACGACGGAGATGTCGTGAAACATCTGTTCCTTATGATTCATGATACACATCTCCTTCCTGTGAAAGGCAGATCCAGTTCCGGGAAGATAGTCCCTGTCTGAAAGGCTTCTTCCAGGTTCTCGAAGATCCCGTCAAAATGCTGCCAGGGGACATAAGCCATGGCAAGCTGGAAAGGATCGTGCTGATCGTTATAACAATCGTCCTTCATGATTTTCCTTTCATAAAGCTTTCGGTTAGTTAATAATATAGTATGATGCCCTGGGGGATCGGTGACAAATGAAATCAAGATTTCCGAGGAAATCTTGATTTCATTGGAAAAAGGATTTTCCCGTACTTGTAAATACTGCCATTTGGGGGTACAATAAGAATATCCGGCGGGGGGATGCCGGGAAATTTTGATCACCGATACAAATCTGATACATTCCTGAGGCAGACTAAAAGAGATCGGAGAAAGCGCGCACAATGGGGGGAGCAATTGGATGATTAAGATTTTGATCGCTGAAGACGAGGAAGCGATTTCCAATTTGATCAGGATGAATCTGACCAAGGCCGGCTATCAGTGCGTTTGCGCCCTGGATGGCGAAAAGGCCGCGGATCTGATGCAGAATGAGCATTTTGACCTGATATTGCTGGATATCATGCTGCCTGGTTATAACGGATACGAGCTGATGGAGTATGCAAAAGGACTTGAGGTCCCCGTAATTTTTTTAACGGCGCTTTCAAGTACGGAAAACAAGGTAAAGGGACTGAGAATGGGGGCGGATGACTATCTGACCAAGCCCTTTGAAATCGTTGAGCTTTTGGCGCGTGTGGAAGCGGTGCTGCGCAGGTACCATAAGGCGGAAAACCTCATCGAAATTTACGACGTATGTATTGACACCGCGTCCCGTACCGTGCTGCAGGATGGACGGCAAGTGCCGTTAACCATGAAAGAATTTGACCTGTTACTGTTGTTTGTGCGCAACCGCAATATCGCCCTGTATCGTGACACGATCTATGAAAATGTCTGGGGAGGGGAGTATACGGAGCAAAGCCGGACGGTGGACTTGCACGTACAGCGATTGAAGAAAAAGCTTCATTGGGAGGAGCATCTGATGGCCGTCTACAAAGTAGGGTACCGCCTGCAATAGAGGAGGGGAACCGTCGCCTGTGGCAGCGCATGAAAGTACCGTTCAAGGCAGGCAAGGGCTTTCTGTCGGCAGATGCTGGAGAAATCTATGAAATTTTCAGACAAGCTTTTTTTCACCATGACCGCGCTCATGACGGTGATTTTTGCCGTCTTTGGAATCTGGATTTTGTCTTCCTTTTTTCAGAACCTGTTAAATCGGGAACTGGATCAGGGAAGCATGGAAAACCAGATGTTTCAATACGTCTTTGAGATGGCATACCGTTCGGTGCCCAGTGAATATGGCGAGGAATATGCCCTGACTAAGGCGACGGAATCTATCACGAAGAACCTGAAAGGGGATAACTTCTACATTTTTAACAGAGACGGAGAGCTTCTGTACGGGAATTTTTCGAATCAGGAGGATGGGCTTTTGTCGGAACTGCACACGCTTCAGAATATGCTGAACGCCCGGAACAATTATGGAAGCCGTGTGACGCGCCACGGAAATAAGTACTATTTGCTTTCCTCCTGCCGCAGTGATAATGACGGCCTGATTCTCTATCTGACGATTTGTAAGGATATCAGCTCCATTTTTGAAGACAGAAGCGTGCTGCTCAATCAATACCGTTTTGCGCTGGCGCTGCTTCTGATCGTGGGTACCGTTTTGATTTTCTTTCTTTCGCATTATATTACCAAGCCCATCCGTGAGGTTTCCGCCACGGCCAGGGCCATCACTCATGGAGACTTGTCCGTGCGCTGCGCCAATCAGACCCGGGACGAGATCGGCGAACTGGCGCGGAACTTTAACCGCATGGCCAACGCCCTGGTAGAGAGGGTCAAGGAAAAAGAGGAAGAGGCCCGTGAAAAGGAATTGGAGGCCAAGCGCCAGGAAGATTTTACTGCGGCTTTCGCCCATGAATTGAAGACACCGTTAACTTCCATCATCGGTTACGCGGACATGCTGGGCACGATGGAGCTTTCGGAGGCGGAGCGAAGCGAAGCCGTTTATTATATTTTCCAGCAGGGAAAGCGCCTGGAGAATCTCTCTCACAAGCTCCTGGAGCTGGTGGGTCTGGATAAGCAGGAACTGGAACGACGGCCCATTTCCACCAGGGAACTGGAGGAAAACATCCGCAATACCATGCGGCCCATTTTTCATAAGAAAGGCATTCACGGCAAGATTACCTTAGAGCGGGCCAAGCTGTGGGGGGACAGAGATTTGCTTCTATCCCTTTTGTACAATTTGTTGGACAACGGCGTCAAGGCCGTTCCGCCGGATGGTTTTATCCTTTTGAAAGGAAGTCGTCTGGGGCGGAATGAATACGAGTTCAAGGTAGTGGACAACGGAAGAGGGATTCCGGAAGAGGAGATTGCCCGGGTAACGGAGGCTTTTTACATGGTGGACAAGTCACGTTCCAGAAAGGAAGGGGGAGCCGGTATCGGGATGGCCCTATGTCAAAAAATCGTACGGCTCCATGGAGGTTTCCTACAGATCGATTCGAAGCTTGGGGAAGGAACGGTCGTCCGCGTTACGCTGCCAATATAATGAAAGTGACATGGAATACGCGTTCTTTGGAGTGCCGCAAAAATGAAAGACGGAAAAGAATTCATGAGAGAAAATGAATGGCGTAAATATTTGTTATGTGTTTTGCTGGTGGGGACTTTAATCGCGGCGGCGGTTTGGTTTCCGGCGGTCATCCTGGACTGGATGGACGGGCAGATTCAAAAGGATTATGTGCTGCAGAACAGACAGGGAATCGATTACGCCGCCAGCACGCTTTATTCCAACAATGTGGGCAATAGACTGAACTCCGTGGCCGGCGATTTTGCGGAAGGCAAACATTATGATACCATTTCTTCGGAGCTGGATCTGAATGAGGAACAGCGGGACGAGGCCTTAAAGCGCATACAGGGTCAATATGTGTATAGCTTTTATTACAGTTTCCTCTCATTTATAAAAGGATATTCCCTTGCTGAATATGAAATGCTCAATTGTGCCAATCTTGTGATGTATGACGTGGATTCCATTAACGGGACGCCTCTTTTATGTCAGTATTATGAACTGCAAATGTTGGATTACAAGCTGCGTTTTCTCGTGGATGCCACCGATGCCGTCATTTATTATCTGGAAGTCTATAGCCCCGCCAGTAATTGGTACTATTTGATGGACTGGGATCTGGATAACAATGTTGACGACCTGTATGAGTTTGTATACCAGGCTTATGATGTATCTCTTGAATATTACGGAATTCCGATTGAAAATTATGAAAGCATACTACAACAGGAAGAAGAGGAGCGGGCCGTTTTTTTTGAGGAAAACGGGATTAGCCTTTCGCGGCTGAGCAAAAGTACGCCGTATTCCTATTATTATGAAAATGGATTTCTTGTGAATACATTTAGTCACTTCTATCAGCAAAGAAACGAGGATTCCTGGATCGGCGGGCTGCCTTTCCAGGATGGAAATCTGAACTTTTGCATTCACTACGCACAGCCGGAGGGAGATTTGCCATATCATGGGATTTGTGCCGGCATTCAGGAGCTGGAGGAGCTTTTGCCGGAGGATTTCCGCGGTGTGAGAGCGGAATAGAATCAGGAATCAAAAGAAGAAAGAAAGTTGGAGGAATTCATGACAGATCGCAGGAAAAAAATCATCCGGAAAAAAAGAAGAGAAATGATCCTGGTTTTGTGTATCCGGTACGGATTGCTTTTGTTTTTTCTGGTGGCGGCGTTTTCCGTCGGGCACTATGTGGGCAGCAATTCCATGCGCAGCAAAATGTTAAAGGATCAGCGTCAGACCCTGGCCAATGTGGGGGATCAAACCACGGAGGGAGATTGGTCAGCGGATTCCGAGACCACCCAGGGAAGCGGCACGATGCCTTCCGCAGATGCGGGAGGCGCCGGCAGCGAGGGAAACGGGAATGTGGGGACAAGCATGGAGAATGGGGAAAGCATTGCCGCGAATGGGATTTCCTCCGGGGATATTTCCTGGATCTGGGAGGAGGCGCCGGTTTTGCTGCTGGTCAACAAGGACCACAAGCTGCCGGACGATTACAAGGTGGAATTGGTGGAATTGCCGGACGGCACGAACCATGCCGCCAAAATCGCTTACAAGCCCCTGACCGACATGTTGAAAGCGGGCAGAAAGGAAGGACTTTCTTTCGAGGTTTGCTCTTCTTATCGGTCCGTGGAGCGACAGCAGGAATTGTTGGACGAGGACATCGACGCCCTGATGCGTAAGGGCTATAGCTATGAGGATGCTTATGACGAAGTGACCATGGAAACCATGCCGCCCGGGTACAGTGAACATTCCACGGGATTGGCCTTTGACATTGTGGCACTCAGCTATCAGATTCTGGATAGAAAGCAGGCGCAGACCAGGGAAAATATCTGGCTGAAAGAGCATTGCGCGGAATATGGCTTTATCCTGCGTTATCCCGAGGACAAGACGGATATCACGGGAATCAGCTATGAATCCTGGCATTTTCGTTATGTGGGAGTGGACGCCGCCGCTTACATTATGGAAAATGACCTGACTCTGGAAGAGTATTTGGAGGAACTGGCGGAAGAAGAGTTTCCCAATCGGACATAAAGCTAAGACGGCTCGTATATAATATAGTAATTTCTGAGAAAAGGCCGGCTGCGGACGTAGAAAACGTTTTGGTACGTTCGGCACGGATCGGGGAATGACTATGACAGAAATCGCGGCCTGTCTTAAGAAGCTGGATGATTTGGTCTGGGGACCGTTTTTGCTGTGGGGACTGCTTGGAACAGGCATCTATCTGATGGCCCGGATGGCATTTTTACCCTTGCGAAATCTTCCATGGGCGCTGCGCTGCGCCATGGGAAAGGATGAAAGAACGCGTACAAAGGAGGGAGAAATCTCTCCTTTTTCTTCTCTTATGACGGAATTGGCGGCTACCATCGGCACGGGGAACATCGTTGGCGTGGCCACGGCCATGATACTGGGCGGTCCGGGAGCGCTGGTGTGGATGATCCTTTCTTCCTTAGTGGGGCTTGCCACCAAACTGGCGGAGAGCACTCTGGCGGTACATTATCGGACGAGGAACGACAAGGGAGAAACGGTCGGGGGACCCATGTACACTTTGCGGCGGGCGTTCCCATGGAGACGCGCGGGCAATTGGCTTGGAAAGGCCTTTGCCTTTTTTGCCGTTTTTGCTTCCTTCGGCATGGGAAATATGACCCAGGCCAATTCCATTGCGACCGTATTGGAAGAGACTTTTCAGATAGAGCGTCCCTTATCCGGCCTGATCCTTACCATGGCCGTGATTCTGGTCGTGCTGGGAGGAATCGGTACCATTTCCAGGGTAACGGGAGTGGTAGTCCCCGTGATGGCCGTCTTTTATATGGTGGGGGCTGCCACGGTCACTTTCGTGCATTGGAGGAATCTGCCAAGCGGGCTGTGGATGATTTTTTCCATGGCCTTTTCCCCGCGGGCCGTGGCCGGGGGAGTGGGCGGCAGATTGGTGGCGGATATGGGAAGCGCCCTGCGCTGGGGTGTTTCCAGAGGGGTCTTTTCCAATGAGGCGGGCCTGGGAGCCGCCGGAATCAGCGCGGCCGCGGCCCATACCCAGGATCCGGTCAGACAAGGCTACATCAGCATGACCGGTGTTTTTCTGGATACGGTGGTCATCTGCTCCGTGACGGGGCTGGCCCTGGCTTCTTCGGGAGTTCTGGGACGAACGGATGCCGGCGGCGAGCTGCTGACGGGAACAGCGCTTACCGTGGCGGCTTTCGCAACCACTTTTGGGGATTGGGGCGCGGTGCTTGTCAGCATCGGCATTGTGCTGTTTGCTTTTGCTACCATTATCGGCTGGGCCTATCAGGGAGAAAAAGCTTTTGAATTTCTGGTCGGAAAATCCGGATTCTGTATCCTTTACCGCTTTGCTTACGGCTTCATGTCCTTTGTGGGAGCCTTATGCGCCCTGGACGTGGTCTGGAACTTTTCCGACATTTGCAATGGCCTGATGGCGATCCCCAACCTGATCTGCCTGCTTGCCCTGTCAGGAGAAGTTACCCGGATGGTGCGGGATTATGGCACTTGACCGAATTTGCTTCTTTACTTTCGAGGAAAAAGCAAGTATAATGTCTGGGAAGGCGAAAAGCCTAACACGGATCAAAGGATGGATGGTAGAATGGCTTATTCCAGAACGATTGAGAATTTTTTAAGATATGTAAAAGTGGATACCTGCTCGGATGAGGATTCCCTGACCACGCCCAGCACGAGGAAGCAGCACGATCTGGCGCTTCTTCTTACGAAAGAGCTTGAAGCCATGGGAGCGTCTGAGATTTATTACGACAAGGAGCACTGTTACGTTTATGCCAGCGTCCCGGCCGCTCAAGGCCATGAAAAGGCGCCGGTTTTGGGCTTTATCGCCCATATGGATACTTCTCCGGCGGTGAGCGGCACCAATGTGAAGCCGCGCGTGATTCAATGCTATGATGGCGGGGATATTGTTTTGAATGCCGGGCGGAACGTGGTACTTCGCGTGGCAGATTTCCCGGGCGTGGAAAAATATAAGGGTCAGGATTTGATCGTCACGGATGGGACCACGCTTTTGGGTACAGATGACAAGGCAGGTATTGCGGAGATCATGGCCATGGCCGAATTCCTTTTACGGCACCCGGAGGTGCCTCACGGTAAGATCCGGGTAGGCTTTACCTGCGACGAGGAAATCGGTCGGGGAACGGATCATTTCGACG
Organism: uncultured Acetatifactor sp.; assembly: GCA_947625255.1. Classification (GTDB taxonomy): domain Bacteria; phylum Bacillota; class Clostridia; order Lachnospirales; family Lachnospiraceae; genus Acetatifactor. The sequence goes on from CANQNT010000036.1 coordinate 8,664, forward strand.
TCGCGCTTTTCGGCGCGGATTTCGCCTATACGGTGGACGGAGGCGCCCTGGGAGAACTGGAATATGAGAATTTCAATGCCGCGGGGGCCAGGCTCTTTATTCATGGACGCAGCGTTCATCCCGGTTCCGCGAAAAACGTCATGCTCAATGCCATACTGATTGCCCAGGAGTTCCAGTCCCTGCTGCCCGTGTCCCAGAATCCCATGTATACAGACGGTTATGAGGGATTTTTCCATTTGGACGGCATTCAGGGGAATGTGGAAAGCGTCAGGGCCGACTATATCATCCGCGATCATGACAGAAAATTGTTCGAACAGAAAAAGAGTCTGTTTGCGGACGCCGTGGCTTTCTTAAATCGGAAGTATGGAGAGGGAACCATAGAATTGGAAATGAAAGATTCCTATTATAATATGCGGGATGTAATGGTGAATCATATGCACCTGATCGAAAATGCCTGCGCCGCAATGGAGACGCTTGGCATCAAGCCTCATATCGCCCCCATCAGAGGCGGTACGGACGGGGCCAGATTGTCTTTCCAGGGACTGCCTTGCCCGAATTTGTGCGTGGGCGGAGAAAACTGCCATGGCAAGTATGAATTTGCCTGCGTTCAGTCCATGGAAAAAATTACGGAGCTGTTGGTGGAAATTGCCCGCAGATACGCTTGATCAAGAGGTAATATGTACGAGGTGGAAAATTTGGAGAAAATTGATTTGACCTTGTCCCCGCCCGCGGAGGAGCCGGCCAGACAATATTATTATATGGCAAAATGCAGATGCCAGGTACGGGCGTTTGAAAAGGAAAACGGACGGCTTCCCAAAGCCTGTGTGGTCAATTATGGCTGTCAGATGAACGCCAGGGATTCCGAGAAGCTGGCGGGAATTCTGGAGCAAGTCGGATATCGGCTTACGGAGGATGAAAACGCGGATTTTGTGATTTTCAATACTTGTACGGTCCGGGACAATGCCAATCAACGGGTGTATGGAAGGCTGGGGGTGTTAAACGGATTCAAGCGTAAGAATCCCCATATGAAGATTGCCCTTTGCGGCTGTATGATGCAGGAGCCTTCCGTTGTTGAAAAGATTCGGGAAAGCTATCGCTTTGTGGATCTGATCTTTGGAACCCATAATATATTCAAGTTCGCGGAGCTTTTGAACGCGACGTTGGAAAGTGATTCCATGATCATCGACATCTGGAAGGATACGGACAAAATCGTGGAGGATTTGCCGACAGAGCGCAAATATCCCTACAAATCCGGCATTAATATCATGTTCGGCTGCAACAATTTCTGCAGTTATTGTATCGTTCCCTATGTCAGGGGCAGAGAGCGCAGCCGCAAGCCGGAGGATATTCTGCGGGAAATCCGTCAGTTGACGGCACAGGGCGTGGTGGAAATCATGCTTCTTGGGCAAAATGTGAATTCTTATGGGAAAAATCTGGAGGAACCCATGTCCTTTGCCGGACTTCTCCGGGAAGTGGAAAAAATTCCGGGACTTCGCCGCATCCGCTTTATGACATCCCATCCCAAGGATCTTTCCGAGGAATTGATCCAGGTCATGAAAGAGTCCCGAAAGATCTGCAGACACCTGCACCTGCCCCTGCAATCCGGTTCCACAAGAATCCTGAAGGCCATGAACCGCAGATATACCAAGGAGCAGTATGTGGAATTGGCGCTGAGGCTTCGGAGAGAAATCCCGGATCTGGCCATCACCACGGACATTATCGTGGGTTTCCCGGGGGAGACCATGGAGGACGTGGAGGACACGCTGGACGTGATCCGGACGGTGAAGTTTGATAATGCGTTCACTTTTATCTATTCGAAAAGAACCGGTACTCCCGCCGCGGCCATGGAGCAAGTGCCGCAGGAGCAGGTCAAGGCCGGCTTTGACAGAGTCCTGGCCGCCGTGCAGGAAACAGCCAGAGAACAAGTCTCCCTCCTGCAGGGACGGGTCATGGAAGCCCTGGTGGAAGAGGTCAATGACCATGATTCCGCCCTTTTGACGGGACGGCTTTCCAACAATACCCTGGTTCATTTTCCGGGGGATGCTTCCCTGATCGGAAGTTTGGTGAACGTGGTCCTGGAAGAATGTCGGGGATTTTACTATTTCGGACATTTGGCGTAACGGATCACTGACAGAACGAATGACTGTCTTTATAGATGATTGACTAACGGATGAAGCTTTAGAACAGGAGTAAAAAACGTGGCTGAACTAACTCCCATGATGCAGAAGTACATGGAGACGAAAAAGGAATATCCGGACTGTATTCTTTTTTACAGACTGGGAGATTTCTATGAGATGTTTTTTGATGACGCCCTGACCGCCACCAAGGAGCTGGATCTTACCCTGACCGGCAAGTCCTGCGGCCTGGAGGAGCGCGCGCCCATGTGCGGCGTTCCTTATCATGCCGTGGAAACTTATTTGACCAAACTGGTCAACAAGGGATACAAGGTGGCCATTTGCGAGCAAATGGAAGATCCCAAGCTGGCAAAGGGACTGGTAAAGCGGGAAGTGGTGCGGATCGTCACGCCGGGGACCAATCTGAACATGCAGTCCCTGGAGGAATCCAAAAACAATTATATTATGTGTGTCACCTATACCCCGAACAAGATCGGATTGTCCGTTGCGGATGTGACCACGGGAGACTTTTACCTTACCGAGGTGGAGGATCTGAAACGTCTGATGGACGAGCTGATGAAATACGAGCCTTCTGAAATCGTATGCAACGAAGCGTTTCTGGTCAGCGGCGCGGATATCGGGGACCTGCGGGGGAGACTGCGGATCAGCGTCAACGCCCTGGAACCCCATGTGTTCGATGATGATGCCTGCAGAAAGGTTTTGCTGAAGCACTTCAAGATCAATACCCTGATGGGGCTGGGCGTTGAAGATTTTCCCACGGGCGTGATCGCGGCAGGGGCCCTGCTGCAGTATCTGATGGAAACCCAGAAAACCTCTCTGGATCAGTTTATCCATTTATATCCTTACCTGACCAATAAATATATGCTTCTGGACAGCGCCACCAGGCGGAATCTGGAGTTGATCGAGACCCTGCGGGAGAAGCAGAAAAGAGGTTCCCTGCTCTGGGTGCTGGACAAGACCAAAACAGCCATGGGGGCCAGAACCCTGCGCGGTTACCTGGAGCAGCCCCTGATTGAAAAGGAGCAGATGGAAAAAAGGCTGGACGCCATTGAAGAGCTGTGCAATGATTCCGTTTCCCGGGATGAAATCAGGGAATATCTGAATCCGGTTTACGATCTGGAACGGCTCTTAAGCAAAGTGACCTATAAGACCGCCAATCCCAGGGATTTGATTGCCTTTCGGAATTCCCTGGAGATGATGCCTCATATCAAGTCCGTGCTGCAGGGCTTTCAAAAGGAGGCTCTGCGGGAAATCGAAAGGGATATTGACGGGCTGGAGGATATTTATCAGCTTATTGACAGGGCGATTGAGGAGGACCCGCCCTTGATCGTTCGGGAGGGCGGCATCATCAAGAGCGGCTTTGACCAGGACATTGACATGCTGCGCCGGGCCAAGACGGACGGCAAGGAGTGGCTGGCCCAGCTGGAAAGCGAAGACAGGGAGCGTACGGGCATCAAGAATCTGCGGATCAAATATAACAAGGTCTTCGGTTATTATTTTGAAGTAACCAATTCCTTTAAAAATCTGGTGCCGGCGGACTATGTCCGCAAGCAGACCCTTACGGGGGCGGAACGCTATACCACACCCAGGCTGAAGGAACTGGAAGATACCATACTCAACGCGGAAGACAAGCTGAACACTCTGGAATATGATTTGTTCTGTAAAATCCGGGATTCCATCGCCCTGGAAGTGGAGCGCATCCAACGGACCGCCAAAGCGGTGGCCAGACTGGATGTTTACGCTTCCTTGTCCCTGGTTTCCGAACGCAACCATTATGTGCGTCCCGCGCTGAACGAAAAAGGCGTGATCGATATCAAGGACGGCCGCCATCCGGTGGTGGAGCAAATGATCGATCATGAGATGTTTATCGCCAACGATACCTATCTGGACAACGCCAGCCACTGCATTTCCGTCATTACCGGGCCCAACATGGCGGGGAAGTCCACTTATATGCGGCAGTCCGCCCTGATCGTGTTGATGGCCCAGATTGGCTGTTTCGTGCCTGCCAAAAGCGCCAACATCGGTATCGTGGACCGGATTTTCACCAGAGTAGGGGCATCCGATGATTTGGCCAGCGGCCAGTCCACGTTTATGGTGGAGATGAACGAGGTGGCGAATATTCTGCGTAACGCGACCTCGAAGAGCTTGCTGATTCTGGATGAAATCGGCAGGGGAACCTCTACCTTTGACGGCCTGAGCATTGCCTGGGCGGTCATCGAGCACATCAGCAACCGCAAGCTTCTGGGAGCCAAGACCCTTTTTGCCACCCATTATCATGAGTTGACGGAGCTGGAAGGAAAAATCAACAACGTGAACAACTATTGCATCGCCGTCAAGGAATCCGGCGACGATATCGTCTTCCTGCGCAAGATCATAAAGGGAGGTGCGGACCGGAGCTATGGCATTCAGGTGGCCAAGCTTGCGGGCGTGCCGGATATGGTTATCGACCGTGCCAAGGAAATCGCCAGGCAGCTTGACGACAACGACGTTATTGAAAAGATACAGAGCATTCAGGTGGATACCAGGCCGGAAAAGGCCGGAAAACAGCCTAAGTATGATGAAGTGGACCTGGCACAGATGTCTCTTTTTGATACTGTGACGGACGAAGACGTGCTGAAAGAACTAAAGGAAATCAATATTTCCACTTTGACGCCTTTGGATGCCCTGAATACCTTGTACCGTCTGCAGACCAAACTGAAAAACCGCTGGCAGGGCACGGGAGAGGCCTGATGTTTTCGGTAAGATACCATCGGCGGAAAAGCTTTTTCCCGCATAACGATAAAGAAAGGATTTCCACACATGGGAGAGATTCATATTCTGGATTCTGCAACCATAGACAAGATTGCCGCCGGGGAAGTGGTGGAGCGTCCGTCCAGCGTGGTCAAGGAGCTGGTGGAGAACGCCATTGACGCCGGAGCCACCGCCATTACCGTGGAGGCAAAAGATGGCGGTATCGAATTCCTGCGGGTGACGGATAACGGCAGCGGCATGGAGCCGTCCCAGATCCGGACGGCGTTTTTGCGCCATGCCACCAGCAAGATCTCTACGGCGGAGGATTTGGCGACCGTGTCCAGCCTGGGGTTCCGGGGAGAGGCTCTGTCCAGCATCGCCGCGGTTTCCCGGGTGGAGGTCATTACCAAAACCCAAACGGCCCTGACCGGAGTACGCTTCTGCATGGACGGCGGCAGGGAAACTTCCTTTGAGGAGGTCGGGGCGCCGGACGGCACTACCTTTCTCATGCGAAATCTTTTTTTCAACACGCCGGTGCGGCGCAAGTTTTTAAAACAACCCGCTACGGAAGGCGGTTATATCGGGGAACTGATGGAGCATCTGGCCTTGTCGAGGCCGGACATCTCCTTTAAATTTGTCCTGGGAACCCAAACCCGCTTTCATACTTCCGGAAACGGGGATTTGAAAGAGGTCATTTACCGGCTTTATGGGAGGGACATTGCCTCCCAACTGATTCCCATTCAAGAAGAACAAAGCGGCGTGCGTATCGAAGGTTATCTTGGGAAACCGATTCTGGTACGTTCCAACCGCAATTTTGAAATTTATTTTATGAACCGCCGATTTATTCGCAGCCAGCTGATTGCCAAGGCGCTGGAAGAGGGATACCGGGAATATCTGATGCAGCACAAGTTCCCGCTTTGTGTGCTTCACATTTCCATGGAAAGCGGAGCGGTAGATGTCAACGTCCACCCAACCAAGATGGACGTGCGCTTTTCCAACGGTCCGGCCTTTTGTAATCTGCTGGCCGCAGTCATCCGGGAAACCCTGCACCGCAGGGAGATGATACCGGAAGCCGTGCTGACCCGGAAACAGCCGGAAAATCCGGACACGTCACAGAACGCATCCAAGACTCCCGAGCCTTTTGAACGGGTGCGGGGAAATCAATATAAGGTTATGGAAGAGACCCGCTATCAGGCAGAGCAGCCGGGAATGCGGGAGATGCTGCAAAGCCCCTTGTGGAGCCGCGTCCTGCAGGGCAGAAAGCCCGGAGAAGCGTTGGCGGATTCTCAGACCTTAACGAACACGGGAGGTCCTGAAGCGTCAGACGAACCCTTTTTCACAGAAGCGGATCCCAAGGCGTTAAAAGGCGCGGGTCCTGCCATGGAAGGGCTTCAAACAGGACAAACAGAACAAACAGGACAGAATTTATCCTCAACCGCATCTCAGAGTTCCACGGGTCCGCAGACAGAAGGGAAACCGCGGCAGTTGAATCTGTTTGAGGAAAGGATCCTTACCGCCGACAACCGTTCCCGTTATCATGTGATCGGTCAGGTTTTTGATACCTATTGGATCGTACAGTTTGAGGAAAAGATGCTTCTCATCGATCAACACGCCGCCCATGAAAAGGTAAAGTACGAGCGTCTGATGAAGCAATACCATGAAAAGCAAGTGGTGAGTCAAAGCTTGTTTCCGCCTCTGATCGTGAGCCTGACCGGCCAGGAGGAAGCGGTTTTAAAGCAGCATCTTGATGCTTTCAGGGCTCTGGGCTTTGAAATCGAAGCCTTTGGGGGAAATGAATATGCACTGCGGGGGGTTCCGACGGACCTTTATGGCTGCAGCGAACGGGAATTGTTCCTGGAGGTGCTGGACGAGCTATCCGATGGATCCTTCCGAGGAAGCTTCCAGGTGGTGGAAGAGAAAATCGCTTCCATGTCCTGCAAAGCCGCCGTAAAGGGAAACAATCGTCTTTCGGCCGCGGAAGCGGAACGTCTCATTGATGAGCTTTTGACACTGGACAATCCTTACAATTGCCCCCATGGCAGGCCTACGATCATTTCCATGACAAAGACGGAGCTGGAGAAGAAATTCCAGCGAATTGTTTCTTAAAGGAGGATGCTTATGCAGCCTTTGGTGATCTTAACCGGTCCCACCGCGGTGGGCAAGACAAAGCTGTCCATAGCGTTAGCTAAGGCAATTGACGGTGAGATTATTTCCGCAGACTCCATGCAGGTCTACCGCCGCATGGATATCGGCTCCGCCAAGATTACGCCGGATCAGATGCAGGGCGTTCCTCATCATCTCATCGATGTGCTGGAACCCTCCGAAGACTTCAATGTGGTGTTTTTTCAACAAAAATGCAAGGAATGCATGCGGGGGATTTATGAAAGAGGACACATCCCCATTTTAACGGGCGGAACCGGTTTCTATATCCAGGCCGTGCTTTATGACATTGATTTTACGGAGAACGAAGAGGATGGGGCTTATCGAAGGCAGCTGGAGGAACTGGCGCGGGTACGGGGGCCTGCTTTTTTACATGAGATGCTTCTGGCGGTGGATCCCGCCTCCGCTAAGGCCATTCATGCCAACAACAGGAAGCGAACCATCCGCGCTTTAGAATTTTTTCATTTGACGGGAGAACGGATTTCGGAACATAATGAAAGGGAAAGGGGAAAGCCTCCCGCCTACCGTTCCTGTTATTTTGTGCTGAACGAGGAACGGGAAGCGTTGTACCGGCGGATCGATTCCAGAGTGGACGAGATGCTTCTGGCCGGTCTGGTGGAGGAGGTAAGGGCGCTTCAGCTTATGGGCTGCCACAGCGGCCAAGTGTCCATGCAGGGATTGGGATACAAGGAAATCCTGGATTATCTGGAAGGGCGCTGTACTCTGGAGCAAGCGGTTTCTCTCATCAAACGGAATACCAGGCATTTTGCCAAGCGCCAGCTGACCTGGTTCCGACGGGAAAAATCCGTGATCTGGATTCAGAAAGAAGATTTTTCATATGAGGAAGAGCGGATTCTTGCGTTCATGCTGCAATGCTTAAGGGCGGAGGGAATCCTGCGTTGAGACCAAATGCCCCATAATACAGCCCCGTAATACAGCAAGGAAAGGTTTGGAAAAGGAACATGGATTTGAAACAAAAGCAGTATGCCGATCTGGGAGTCGGCGAAGCCGTATATCAATATGGAGAGGTCATTGAAGAAAAACTGAAGGCGCGTTTTGCCGGTATTGACGCTTTGGCGGAGTTCAATCAATTGAAAGTGTTGTCCGCGTTTCAGAAAAACAGAGTGAGCGAGGCCTGTCTTTTGGGCACCACGGGTTATGGCTATAATGATTTGGGAAGAGAAACCCTGGAAAAGGTATATGCCGATGTCTTCCATACGGAGGATTGTCTGATCCGGCCCCAGATCACTTGCGGAACCCACGCCCTGGCTCTGGCGCTCATGAGCAATCTGCGACCCGGAGACGAGCTTTTTTCACCTGTGGGGAAGCCCTATGACACGCTGGAGGAGGTAATCGGCATCCGTCCTTCCAAAGGCTCCCTGGCGGAATATGGTATCACCTACAGACAAGTGGACCTGTTGCCGGACGGCGGTTTTGATTATGAGAAAATCAAGGAGGCTTTAAATGAGCGTACCCGTCTGGTAACCATTCAGCGTTCCAAGGGCTATCAGACCAGGCCCACTTTGAGCATTGACAAAATCGGCGAGCTGATCGCCTTTATCAAAACGTGCAAACCCGACGTGCTTTGCATGGTGGACAATTCCTATGGAGAGTTTACGGAGGAGCGGGAGCCTTCCGACGTGGGCGCGGATATGGTAGTGGGTTCCCTGATCAAGAATCCCGGCGGCGGACTGGCCCCCATCGGAGGTTATATCGCCGGACGTAAGGAATGTGTGGAAAACGCGGCGTTCCGTCTGACCGCTCCGGGACTGGGAAAAGAAGTGGGGGCGTCCCTTCATGCCCTGCCGCAGCTTTACCAGGGCTTTTTCCTAGCCCCTACAGTGACGGCCAGCGCCTTGAAAGGCGCGATTTTCGCCGCCAACATCTATGAAAATCTGGGATTCCCCGTGATCCCCAATGGGGAGGAGGACAGACACGACATTATCCAGGCGGTAACCCTGGGCACGCCGGAGGGCGTGATCGCTTTTTGCCAGGGGATCCAGGCAGCCTCTCCTGTGGACAGCCATGTGACGCCGGAGCCCTGGGATATGCCGGGCTATGATTCCAAGGTCATCATGGCTGCCGGCGCCTTTGTATCCGGTTCTTCCATTGAATTATCGGCGGACGCGCCCGTCAAACCTCCCTTTGCGGTGTTTTTCCAGGGCGGAATTACCTGGCCCCACGCCAGATTCGGCAACCTGCGCGCACTGCAGGCCTTGTTGGACGCGGGTGTCGTTTCGGGGCAGGATATTGAAAAAGCGAAAGAAAAATTAAGAAAAACCTCGAAATAAAATCGTCGAAATTTATGTACAGATTCCGGGAAATGTGTTAGTATTAAGAGAGCATTTGAAAAACGAAGCGTTTGTCGTCAGAATCGGGCCGGCGACACGCGGCGGGGGTGCCTGCACCGGCGGCGCTCAAGAAAAGCAAAGACCGTGGGAATTGCGGCAGGGTGTTTTCTGAGCGGAGGACAAGGCTGGCGGCATGAGCAGGAAATGTAACAAAAGAAGACACAGGAAAGTTGGGGAAATGTCATGAAAAGAGTAAATTGGGTATTGCTGCTTCTGGTTCTGGTCGGATTCGTGATCGGGCGGTTCATCGGAACCTACTTTGACGGGACGTTTCTCAATTATGGACAATCTTTCGGACTTACCTCTCCGGTGGAGCTGAACATGGGCTTTGTGGTCCTGACCTTTGGTCTGCAGATCCACATCACCATTGCCAGCGTGCTGGGTGTAGTGATTTCGTTGATTATTTATCGTTTTATCCGCTAAACGTGCCTGATCAGGTCATGCGTCGGAGAAGGTCCGGAAGGAGACGTATGAAAAACACGAAACAGGCTTCAACGGTTCCCAACAGGCCTTATGAGAAATTTATGGCTTACGGGGCGGAGCATTTGACGGAGAGTGAGCTTCTTGCGATCATTCTTCGCACGGGCACAAAAGATATGGACGCCACCAGGGTGGCGGAGGAAGTATTGAAACTGGCAAGGTATCCCAGGGAAGGCCTTTTGGGGCTGTATGATGTGACGCTGGACGAGCTTATGACGGTCAAAGGGGTGGGAGAGGTCAAGGCGGTGAAACTAAAGTGCCTCACGGAGTTGTCCGCCAGAATCAGCAGCAGTACGGCCAGGGAGGGTCTTTTGTTCCATAATTCCAGAACGGTAGCGGAATATTTTATGGAGAGAATGCGCCACCGAAGTACGGAATGCGTGCTTTTGGTATCTCTGGACGCCAAGGGAATGAGCATTCGGGAAACACAGCTGTCCAGCGGCAGTGTGCAGATGTCCCTGATTTCCCCGCGGGAGATTTTTTTGGAGGCGCTGCAGAACAAGGCGGTCAACATCCTGCTGGTACACAATCATCCCAGCGGTGACCCGACTCCCAGCGCAAGCGATAAGGAGCTTACAATACGCGTGGCACAGATGGGGGAGCAGATCGGGATTCCCCTTCTGGACCATATCGTGATCGGCGATAACAGATATGCCAGCTTTAAGGAACTGTGTTTACTATAAGAAAGGAGCTATCACTTTGGCTAACAACGCATTTGGTATCGACCTCGGTACGAACAATATTAAGATTTACAATAAAAATGACGACAAAATCGTCGTGGAGAAGAATATGATCGCCATCGAGAACAAGAACACCTTGTTCGCTTATGGAGATTCGGCGTTCGAAATGTATGAAAAAGCGCCGAGCAATATCCAGATTTCTTATCCTTTGTCCAACGGCGTGATCGCTGATATAAAAAACATGGAGACTTTGGTGAAATACTTCATATCCGATCTGCAGAAAGGAAGCGCCAAGCCGGCGGATTTCCTGATCGCGGTACCCACGGATGTGACCGAGGTGGAGAAAAGAGCCTTTTACGATCTGATCCGGGATGCCAATGTGAAAGCCAAAAAAATCATGGTAGTGGAAAAAGCCGTGGCGGACGGTCTGGGAATGGAGATTGACGTCAAGAATTCCCAGGGCGTTCTGGTGGTCAATGTGGGCTATGAGACAACGGAAATTTCCATTCTTTCGCTGGGAGGAATCGTGCTGAGCCGTCTGATCAAGGTAGGCGGCGCGAAGTTCGATGACGCGATCCGCACCGCGGTGCGGAAGGAATTCAGCCTGGTCATCGGAGGCAAGACGGCGGAGGCTGTGAAAATCGCCTTGAACGAACTGCAGGAAAGCGGACGGGGCGCCGTAGTCTACGGCCGGGACATCGTGACAGGGCTTCCGGTGGAACGGGAGATTCCCACGAAGCTGGTGGACGAGTCCCTGGAGGAGCATTTCAATACCATTGTGGATAACGTAAAAGTGATTCTGGAGAGGACGCCTCCCGAGCTGGCTGCGGATATTTATCGCCACGGCATTTATTTAACGGGCGGCGCCTCCCAGACCGGACGGCTGGCAGAATGTATCGCGCAGGGGACAAGACTGAGAGTGAATGTTTCCGAAAATCCGATTACCAGTGTGGCCCTGGGGCTCTCCAAGATCATCAAGGATGATAATTATAAAACGGTAGCCTATGCGATTGAAGGGATGAGTAAATGAGCCCAATCATAAAAAGAAAAGGGGAGAGATTTACTTTACCGAGTAAATATCTCCTTTTTATTTTAACAGTGTTGTGCAGTGTCGCCATGCTTTTGACTTTTGGCACGGATCTTTTCAACGGGCCGTTTAACACCGTGGCGGGATATGTGGTGCTTCCTTTTCAGGAGGGAATCAGCGAGGCCGGGAGCTGGCTTGCCAACCGCTCCGAGGAGTTGGTGCAGATCCGACAGCTTCTTGAGGAAAACGAACGCCTGCAGGAACAGGTGGCGAAACTGACCAGCGAAAATACGATCCTGCAGCAGGAGCGCTATGAGTTGACCAGACTTCAGGAGCTGATGGAGCTTAAGGAAAAATACAGCCAATATGACACGGTGGGCGCCAGGATCATCAGCAGAGATTCCAGCAACTGGTATTCCAATTTCACGGTGAACAAGGGCTATGAGGATGGAATAGCGGCGGACATGAACGTGATGGCGGACGGCGGACTGGTAGGACGCGTCACTTCCGTAGGCCCTAATTGGGCCAAAGTGACGGCCATTATTTCCGACAATTCCAATGTGAGCGGTGCCGTGATGCCGTCCGGGGTCACGCTGATGGTCTCCGGGGATTTGATGCTCATGCGGGACGGCGTGATCCGCTTCGGTCAGCTTCTGGACAGCGAAAACGAGGTGGAGCCGGGCGGCAAGGTAGTGACTTCCAGCATCAGCGATAAATATTTGTCCGATATTTTGATCGGATACATCGACTCCGTAACTCTGGACGCCAACAACCTGACCAAATCAGGAACCATAACGCCGGTGGTGGATTTTGAACATTTGGAAGAGGTGCTGATCATCACCCAGCTGAAACAATCGGTGAATGAAGAAGACGCCTTGGATTAATCGGGAGATCAATATGCTTAGAAAGATTATCACGGCAGTTCTCATTCTGTTTTGCTTCATTCTGCAGACCACGGTGTTCAGAAGTCTGGATTTTGGGGGAATCATCCCTAATCTGATGGTGATTCTGACTTCCTCTTTTGGATTTATGCGAGGAGAACGGGAGGGCCTGCTGATCGGTTTTTTCTGCGGATTGCTGTGTGACATTTTCTCCGGCGATATGCTGGGATTTTATGCCATGGTACTGATGTACCTGGGATTTTTGAACGGAAAGTTCAATCAGATTTTTTATCCGGAGGATATCAAGCTTCCCCTGGCGCTGATCGTTGTGAGCGATTTTACCTACGGGATTGTTTGTTATGTATTGCTGTTTTTGCTGCGGGGGAAATTTGATTTTCTCTCCTATGTGGCGGGCATTATCCTGCCGGAAGCGATTTATACCATTGTTGTGACATTTGTGTTGTATCCAATCGTATTGAAGATCAATGAACGGTTGGAAGCGAGAGAAAAAAGGAGCGCGCAGATATTTGTTTGACGAATGGATAGAAAAGGTGAAAAGCATTATCACCAGCCGTTCAACGGTACTGGCGTTGATGGTTCTGGTATTGGGCGTGATTCTGGTCTATCGCTGCTTCGATCTCCAGATCGTTCAGGGGCAGGAATATCTGGACGAGTTTGTGCTTAAGACCGAGAAAACAAGGGATATTGCCAGCAGCAGAGGGCGGGTCCTGGATCGAAACGGCAAAGTACTGGCCTATAATGAACTGGCCTATTCCGTGAAGATCGAGGACGTATATGAATCCGGCATGAATGCCTCCGAAAAGAATCGTCTGATGAATGAGAACGTCAGCCGCCTGATCAATATGATTGAACGGAACGGGGATACCATCATTTCGGATTTTAACGTTGTTTTGGATGAAAACAATGAATTCCAATATAACGTGGAGGGCCGCAGTCTGCTTCGTTTCCTGGCGGATGTTTACGGACATTCCTACACGGATGATCTGGAAGAAGACGAACGCTCCGCCACTGCCGGGGAACTAATGGAGTACCTGGGTCAGGAATTCCAGATCGGGGCCAGAGAGACGGAAGGTGATTCGGACAGCGACTTTATCGTAGGAAAAGGATATACCCGTAAGGAGCAGCTAAAGATCACCACAGTGCGATATGCCATGAGGCTGACGCGATTCCGTAAATACATCGGGACCACGGTGGCAAAGGACGTCAGCGAACGGACTGTGGCCGTTATCATGGAAAATTCCGATATTCTTAAGGGCGTGACCATCGAAGAGGACACGGTAAGAAGATATGTGGACAGCGTATATTTCGCGCAAATGCTGGGTTATACGGGCAAGATTTCCTCCGAAGCCCTGGAGACGCTCAACGCCGCGGAAGCCGCGACAGGCGGTAATCCGGAGCGTTATGACATCAATGACATGGTGGGACGAAGCGGGATTGAGGAATATATGGAGAGCTACCTGCAGGGAATCAAGGGCAGTGAAACGGTGGTGGTGGATTCCACCGGAAAGACCTTGGAGGTGAAGGACCGGGTGGAACCTATAGCCGGCCAGGATGTGTACTTAACCATTGACGCGGACCTGACGATCGCCATTTATCATATTTTGGAACAGCATATCGCGGGTATTGTATCCGATAAAATACGTAATATCAAGGAATATAATGCTGACGCCAACTCCAGCAACAAGGATATCCCGATTCCGATCTATGACGTTTATTTTGCGGTGATAGATAACAGCGTCGTGGATATGGGACATTTTAGTGCCCCGGATGCCAGGGAAACAGAACGGGCCGTTTATGAAAAATATCTGGAATACAAGGAGGGCGTCTATGAAAAGCTGAGAGAAGAGCTTTTGGAGAAAAAGACCCCCTATAATAAACTGAGCAAGGAATACCAGGTCTATCAGAGCAATATTGTGTCCTTGCTTTATGACAATGGTGTCATCGATACCGCAAAGGTGGACGAGACAAACGCCACATATCTGGCGTGGACCAGGCAGGAAGTGATCAGCCTGAACGAGTATCTGAATTTCTGTATCGGTGAGCGTTGGCTCGACGTAAGCAGGCTGAATCTGGAGGAACAATATGTGGATTCCTCGGAAACTTTTGATCAATTGATAGAATACATTCTTCAAATGCTTGACGGAAACGTGAATTTTCAAAAAAAACTTTATAAATATATGCTTTTGAATGATGTGATTTCCGGCAAAGATGTTTGTATGCTTTTGTGCGAACAAAAGGCAGTGGAAATAGATCCCGATGACGAAGAAAATCTATACGATGGAAAGTTATCCGCCTATCAGTTCATGATGAACCGAATTCTCAATCTGGATATCACGCCGGCACAGCTCGCCCTGGATCCCTGCAACGGATCCGCGGTGGTCACTGACGTGAATACGGGAGAAGTGTTGGCCATGGTAACTTATCCGGGTTATGACAACAACCTGATGGCCAATACCGTGGACGCGGAATACTATGCCAGGCTCTATGCGGACAAGTCCAATCCGTTTATTAATTATGCCACCCAGTTCAAGGCCGCCCCCGGATCCACCTTTAAGATGGTGACCGCTACGGCGGGTCTTATGGAGGGAGCGATTGATTTGAATTCCCGTATCAACTGCGTCGGAACCTTTACCGCCATCGAGCCATCGCCCAGATGTTGGTCAAGGTGGGGACACGGTTCCCTGAACGTGGTAGGGGGCATTCAGAATTCCTGCAACTATTTCTTTTATGAAGTGGGATACCGCCTGGCCAACGGAGATGTCTCCTATAATGACAAATCAGGAATTGACACCCTGGCCAAGTACGCGGACCTATACGGATTATCGGAAAAATCCGGAGTGGAGGTTCCCGAATATTCGCCTAACGTATCCGTTTCCGACGCGGTGCGTTCTGCCATTGGACAAGGCTCCAACAGCTATACTTCCGTCGCCCTGGCAAGGTATGTGGCGACCGTGGCCAATGGGGGAACCTGCTATAACCTGACACTTTTGGACAGGGTGACGGATTCCGAAGGGAATCTGGTCATCGATTATGAGCCGGTAGTGCGCAACACCATTGAAATGCCCCAGGGCTTCTGGGATGCCATTCACACCGGGATGCGGAAAGTGGTGGAGGGAAAGAGCTATTTCAACGATCTGGCCGTAAAGGTGGCGGGAAAGACCGGTACCGCCGAGCAGATTAAGACCCGTGCGAATCATGCCTTATTCGTGGGCTATGCGCCCTATGAGGAGCCGGAGCTGGCGTTTTCCGTCCGTATTCCTTTCGGTTATTCCTCCGACTATGCCGCGCAAGTGACAAGGGATATCATAAGATACTATTATGGACTTGCTGAAGAAGAAGACCTCATAACCGGGACGGCCAATGAGTCCAATGAGGGAATATCCATGAACGAGATGTAACCCTGCCACACAAAACGGAGGTGTCACTATGAACGAAGCCGTGGTATTGAAAAGTTATCAAAAGGGGATTGAAATCCGACTGAACCCAGACGTATCCTTCGATGAGATTTTAAATGAACTGTCCTGGAAATTTTCCCAGTCGAAAGCTTTTTTTGGAACTTCCAGAGTTGCCATTTCTCTGGAGGGACGCAAGCTTTCCTCCCGGGAGGAGATTCAGATTCTGGATACGATCAACCAAAGCAGCGATGTCAAGGTGGTCTGTATTGTTGGAAAGGATCAGGAAACGGACAAGATTTTCATGAAAGCTTTAAAACAGATGGAGAGACACCTTGTAGGAGGAGATGAGGGTCAGTTTTATCGGGGAAGTCTGAAAAATCACGAGCGACTGGAAACAGAGACAAGCATCATTATTCTCGGGGACGTGCATCCCGGATGTACCGTGGTCTCTACCAGGGACATTCTTATCCTGGGAGGCTTGTACGGTACCGCTTATGCGGGCGGCAGCGGAGAAGAAGGTCATTATATCGTAGCGCTTGAAATGGAGCCGGAGTCCCTGACGATCGGCGATTTCAAATATCAAACCAAAAACCTGAGAAAAAGGAGATTGATACAGCCCAAGGTACAGCCGAAGATCGCCTATGTGAAAAACAAGAGAATCGTGTTTGAACCGCTTACGAAAGAATTGCTGGATACTTTCTAAACGGAAAGTGTACGGCGGACGACAAAATCTAATCGGAGCCCAAAAAGGTGGAAATGGAGGAATTATGAGTAATCCCGAAGTAATTGTCGTCACGTCAGGAAAAGGCGGTGTGGGGAAGACCACCACAACTGCAAACGTAGGAACGGGTCTTGCGAAGCTGGGCAAAAAGGTCTGTCTGATCGACACAGATATCGGACTGCGGAATCTTGATGTCGTAATGGGACTGGAAAACAGAATCGTCTATAATCTGGTGGACGTGGTGGACGGAAATTGCCGCGTAAAGCAGGCTCTCATACGCGACAAGCGTAATCCAGGTCTGTATCTGATGCCTTCCGCCCAAACCAAGGATAAGAGCGCCGTGTCCCCGGGGCAGATGATCAAGGTCATTGAGCATCTGAAAGAACAATTTGACTATGTGCTCCTGGACTGTCCGGCAGGAATCGAACAGGGATTTCAAAACGCCATCGCCGGAGCCGACAGGGCCCTGGTGGTTACGACGCCCGAGGTGTCCGCCATCCGGGACGCAGACCGCATTATCGGCCTATTAGAAGCCAATGGTTTCAAACAGATTGATCTGCTGATCAATCGCCTCAGGACGGATATGGTGAAGCGGGGAGACATGATGTCGGCTTCAGACGTTGTTGACATTCTGGCGATTCCGCTGATCGGCATTGTACCGGATGATGAGAGCGTGGTAATTTCTACCAATCAGGGAGAGCCTCTGGTGGGAAATGACAGTCCGGCCGGCAGAGCTTATGCGAACGTGGTCAGGAGAGTATTGGGCGAGGAGGTCCCTTTCCTGAATTTTGAACGGGGGATTTCTTTCTGGACCAGAGTGACGGGTATTTTTCATAAGGTTTAGGGAGGGATGCAGATATGAGACGATTTTTCCGTAGGAAATCCTCACGCGAGGTGGCGAGGGATCGTTTAAAAATTCTGCTAATCTCCGATAGAGTGAACTGTTCTCCGGAGATGATGGAGATGATTAAGCTCGATATCGCCAAGGTGATTTCCAAATATATGAAAATAGACTCCGCTAATATGGAGATTCAGATCAATACGAAAGGAAAAGGATCGAGGGGGAAGACGCCCACGCTGTATGCGAATATTCCGATCCTTGATTTACATAAATAGGCCGCACGGTTTCCTCAAGGCGCAGCTCCTTTCCCAGGGGGACAAGGCATCGAGGAACGGCGGCGGGATGAAAGGAAGCCATGTTCAAGCATTATCGAATTCGTAATTTTGATTTTAAGTTGGTGTTGATGACAGTCGCCTTGTCCGTGATCGGCTGTCTGGTCGTTGGCAGCGCGGAGCCGTCCCTTCAGGGAAAACAGGTTCTGGGAGCGACGGCAGGCGTGGCCATTATGCTTTTCCTTGCATTTTTCGACTATACCTGGCTGTTAAAGCTGCATTGGCTGATGTATCTTTTGAACATCGGACTGCTGTCGCTGGTATTCACCAGCCTTGGCGACAATGTGGGAATCGCCCGCCGATGGGTAGAAATCGGATCTTTTCGGTTCCAACCTTCAGAAACCGCAAAAATTTTGTTGATTTTATTCTTTGCACAGTTTATTATGAAATATAGAAAGAAAATCAATACTTTCCATATCATCGCTTCCTGTGTGGTGTTGATTTTGATTCCATGGGTGATGATTTTCGCGCAGCCGGACCTTTCCACCAGTATCGTGCTGATCCTGGTGTTCTGTGTCATCATGTTTGCGGCGGGAGTTAGTTATAAGCTGGTTTTCAGTGTCCTGGCGGTGACCATACCTGCCATAGCCATCGTGCTGGCACTGGCTATCCAACCAGAGGAGAATTTTATCAATTCACACCTGAAGGATTATCAGATTAACCGATTTCTGGCGTTTCGCGACCCGGATCAATACGCGGACGCGGAAGCGCTGCAGCAGTTAAATTCGGTCATGGCCATTGCCTCGGGTCAGTTGGACGGCAAGGGCTATAAGAATAACGAAGTCACTTCCGTGATAAACGGGAACTTTTTGTATGCGTCACAGACGGACTTCATTTTCGCGGTGATTGGAGAGGAATTTGGTTTCAAAGGAAGCGTGGTGGTAATCCTGCTGCTGATGGGAGTGGCCCTGGAATGTATGTCCGTGGCGCGTAAGGCCAAGGATATGGCCGGCACGATCATTGCGGCAGGGATGGGGGGCCTGATCGCGTTCCAAAGCTTCATAAACATAGGGGTAGCCACCTTTATCCTTCCGAACACGGGATTGACCCTGCCGTTCATCAGCTATGGGCTGACATCTCTTTTGAGTCTATACATCGGCATGGGTTTTGTCCTGAATGTAAGGTTTCAGGCTGGCAGGCAGTGATCATGGTTCATTAAGGCGCCGGACGGGTAAAGCACGTCCGCAATCACATCAAGGAGAGAGAGGGTAAGGCATGAATATCGCGCTGATTGCACATGATGCAAAGAAGAAATTAATGCAGAATTTTTGTATTGCTTATCGGGGAATTTTAAGCAAAAACGAGTTGTACGCAACGGGAACTACGGGGAGACTGGTAGAGGAAGTAACCAACTTAAACATTCACAAATTCCTGGCCGGACACCTGGGAGGAGAACAGCAGATTGGGGCACAGATCGAGCATAATCAGATGGATCTGGTGATATTTCTGCGTGATCCGCTGACCCCCAAGTCTCACGAACCCGATGTGAATAACGTGGTAAAGTTGTGCGATATGCACAATATACCGCTGGCTACCAACCTTGCCAGCGCGGAACTGTTAATTAAGTCCTTAGACAGAGGAGATTTTGAGTGGCGTGAAATGTACAAATAAGATAAGAATGTCAGTGTTGGCCCTTGGTCTGTCTTTTGGTGTGGTCTTTTTGGCCGGCTGCGCTGACACGGCTTATGAAATACCGTATCGTCCGGATTCGGATATCAGCAGTTTTAACGTGATATCCAGGCAGAAGCCTGGAGTGACGCAGGCCTTCGCGTCCAATCTGTGCGTCGTCGCGGATAACGTGACGGATGACGAACGGGTTGATATGTCCCAGGCGGGCGCGGCCCTTCTTTTTGATGCGGAGCATAATGAGGTTTTGTATGCAAAAAACGTGCATGAACGGATGTATCCTGCCAGCCTGACCAAGATCATGACAGCCCTGGTGGCGGTGAAGTACGGTTCCGTGGACAGTATGCTGACGGCTACCAGCGTCGTCAACATTTCGGAATCAGGCGCGCAGTTATTAGGCCTTAAGGTGGGGGATACCATGACACTGAATCAGGCCTTGCATTATATGCTGATCAATTCCGACAATGACGTGGCGATGATGGTGGCAGAGAATGTGGCGGGGAGCGTGGAAGCCTTTGTCGATTTGATGAATGAAGAAGCACAGCGGCTGGGAGCGACCAACACCCATTTTTCCAATCCCCATGGTCTGACGGACGAAACCCACTATACGACGGCATATGATCTTTATCTGATCATGAATGAGGCGATGCGGCAGAGCCTGATCCAGGAAATCATCCATATGGACAGTTATCAGACGGTCTATCATGATGCCAACGGCAAGGAGAAAAATCAGGCCGTGAAAAGTACCAACAAGTTCCTGCAAGGCGTTTATCAGGCCCCTGACCAGGTGACGGTCGTGGGGGGCAAGACGGGAACGACCAACGCGGCGGGACATTGCCTGATGCTTTTATCCAGGGATACCAGCGGGACGCCATACATTTCCGTGATTCTGCGGTCTGCGTCTAATGATGTCCTTTATAAGGAAATGATCGATTTATTGACTGAAATCCAGAATTAATGGTTGTTTTTTCTAAGAAAATACTCTATAATATAATGACAGAAGAGATAACGGGGCAACGAATGCGTATCAACTTCAACCGAGCGGCATCTACCAGATGGAGCTAACGAATAATCTACTTTAGGAGGGTTTACCAATGGTTCAATTAATTGTAGGCAGAAAAGGGAAGGGCAAAACAAAGCAGTTATTGGATAAAGTAAATAGCGAGATTAAGACTGTTGAGGGCAATATCGCATACCTCGACAAGAGCACCAAGCATATGTTCGAATTAAACAATAAGGTGCGCCTGATTAATGTTTCGGATTACATGATTGAGAGTGACAGTGAGTTTGTAGGATTTATTGGTGGTATTATTTCCCAGGACCATGATTTGCAGCAGATGTACCTGGATAGCTTCTTGAAGATCGCATGTTTGGAAGGACAAGATATCGAGCCGACAGTAGCAAAGCTGGAGAGATTCAGTGAAGCGTTCCATGTGGATTTTGTGATCAGTGTTTCCTTGGACGAGCATGAGCTTCCCGAGAATTTGAAGAAAAATGTTTTGATTTCGTTATAAGAGATTTCAGACTTGGAATAAAAGCCTCGGTTGTTTTGCCCGGGGCTTTTTTACCTTGTCCATAGATGCCTTGATGTAAACCGGTAATCAGGAGGAACAGAATTGGCACAACGTAAATCCGGCAGGAAGCGGATACATAAAGATGAGATAAAAGCGCATAAAAGGTCCCAGCGGCTCCTGATTCCGAATATCGGCATGATGATTTTCGGAGTAATTTTGATATACCTGGTTTATAGCGTAATGAATTATTTGAATTCCAATCCCCCCAGACCTTACGAGGTACAAGAAGGTTCCTTGTCGGCTAATTCCACTTATCGCGGAATTGTTCTTCGGGAGGAAACGGTTTATTACGCGGATACTGCCGGGTATTTGAATTATTATGCCCGCGAGGGAGAGCGCGTGGCCAAAGGGGATATTGTCTACACCATAGATGAAACGGGACGCTTTCAGGAGTATCTGAACAGCCTGAGTCTGGGGGAAAACACCCTGAGTTCTAAGGAATTGTTAGAATTCCGCAATGAGCTCGTCAATTTCATGCATGGCTTTGACCCTGCGGATTTCTCAGGCGTGTATGATTTTAAATATTCCCTGTCAGGCACGGTCCTGAGGCTGGCGAACGCCAATATGCTGAGTAGTCTGGAAGGAGCGGAGGAGTATGTTGGCACTTTCCGTACCAGCTTTTCCCAGGATACAGGAATTGTGACCTACTGGACGGATGGCTATGAGAATCTTACGCCGGACCAGGTAACCGAGGATGTTCTTGATGAACGGGAATATGAAAAAAATCAGCTCATGAACACGGATCTGGCAGCTGTTGGAGATCCGGTGTATAAATTATCCACCAGTGAGGAATGGTGCGTCGTGATTCCTGTGGAGTATGAAGAGGGATTGATGTTGGACGAGGAAGGCTACATCAAGGTACGCTTTTTGAAAAGCCAAAATGAATCCTGGGCATCCACGGAATTGTTGATCAATCCGGATGGCAAATATTATGTGAAGCTTGGCTTTAATAATTCCATGGTGAGTTTTGTGTCCGAACGTTTTCTGGACGTAGAACTTTTGCTGGATGAACAGACCGGACTTAAGATCCCCAATTCCGCCATTGCTTACAGAGATTTCTTCCTGGTTCCGGAGGCATATATCACTCAGAGCGGAAACAGCGGGGAGGACGGCGTGCTGAGAAGAATCTTTTTGGAGGACGGAACCCCCTCTGCGGAATTTGTGGAGACAAATGTTTATTCTTATGATGAAGAAACCGGTGATTACTACCTGGATGCGGATGTGCTTGGCATGGGGGATATCCTGATCAAGCCGGACAGCCAGGAAACCTATACTGTGAGCCGGATGGAGACATTGATCGGAGTCTATAATATGAACAAGGGATACGCGGACTTTCGTGAGATCAACATTTTGGCTCAAAACGAAGAATACTCGATCGTGGAATCCAATACACGCTATGGCCTGAATGTTTATGATAATATCGTTCTGGACGCATCCAGCGTGGTGGATGAGCAATTCTTATATCAATAAAAGGAGTTTGTAAAGAATGATTCAGGAACGGATGAGACAAGTGCGGGAGCGGATGGACGTTTCCTGCAAAAAGGGATCCAGGGATCCGTCAGACGTGGTTCTGATTGCCGTCAGTAAAACCAAACCAGTAGAGATGCTGATGGAAGCCTACCAGGCCGGCGCCAGGGACTTCGGCGAGAATAAGGTGCAGGAACTGGTAGAGAAATCGGATGTCCTGCCGAAAGACATTCGGTGGCACATGATTGGACATTTGCAGCGCAACAAGGTAAAGTATCTGATTGGCAGGGTGTGGATGATCCATAGCGTGGATTCCCTCCGGCTGGCGGAGGAGATCAGCAGGGAAGCGGTTAAGAAGCAGACCACGGTCAATATTCTGATTGAAGTGAACGTGGCCCGGGAAGAAAGCAAATTTGGTGTCATGGCGGAGGATGCGGAAAACCTGATTCGAGAGATTTCGGTTTTGCCCGGGGTATACGTCAAGGGTTTGATGACAATCGCTCCCTATGTGGAGGACGCAGAAAAAAATCGAAAATATTTTGCGTGTTTGAAGCAATTGGCAGTTGACATAGAGAGGAAAAACATTGATAATGTTAGTATGAATTTTTTGTCGATGGGAATGACCGCAGATTACTGGGTGGCTGTAGAAGAAGGAGCCAGTTTCGTCAGGGTTGGGACAGGCATTTTCGGGGAAAGAGATTATGGTGCGTAGAGAATACGCTTCTGATTAGAAGAGGAGATTATTTTAATGAGTGTAATGGATAAGTTTTTGAACATCATGAAGTTGAACGATGATGAGGATGAAGATTATTACGAGGATGACGATTACGAGGATGAAGACGAGGAAGAGGCTCCCCGCAAGAGAATCGGCAAATCGCGAAATTCCGATGACGATTACGAGGATCGTTCCAGAAAATCCACTCAGCCCAAGGTGACTCCTATGCGTCAGCCCGTTTCCCGCAGAATGGCGGGCGGAAACGGTATGGAGGTCTGCGTAATCAAGCCCACCAGCGTGGAAGATGCCAGAGAGATCACGGAGACCCTGCTTGCCAATCGCACGGTGGTATTGAATTTGGAAGGTCTGGACGTGGACATCGCTCAGAGAATCATTGATTTTACTTCCGGATCCTGCTTTGCAATTGCCGGAAATCTGCAGAAGATTTCCCATTATATCTTTATTATCACGCCGGCATCGGTGGATATCTCCGGAGATTTTCAGGAACTTCTGAACGGCGGTATTGAAGAACCGATTGACAACGGCTTATAAAGATCAGAAAGGACAAGTTGGTTGTGCGGTTTCCATCCGCACGGCTTTCTTTCGCACGAATATTATGGCACAGAGATTAACGGTTTTAATGGATAAAAAGCCTTGCTATGACATCGTGGTCAGCAAATCCTTTGAAGAGCTTCCCGAAGAATTGAAAGAGTTGGGAGCGGAAGAACGGAAATTGTGCATCGTCACAGATTCTAACGTGAAGAACTTTTATGGAGATGCCTTGTCGGAAGTGTTGGAGGGAAAATGCCGTAAGCTATCTGTCTATGCTTTTCCCGCGGGCGAGGACTCCAAGACGCTGGATACGGCAAGAGATCTCTATCGTTTTCTGATTGAAGAGGGAATTGACCGTAAGGACATGATTCTGGCCCTGGGAGGCGGTGTCACGGGAGACTTGGCCGGTTACGTGGCGGCCACATATCTGCGCGGTATCGATTATGTGCAGATTCCCACGTCTTTATTAGCCCAGACGGACAGCAGTATCGGCGGCAAGACCGGCGTGGATTTCGATGGTTACAAGAATATGGTAGGGGCCTTTAAAATGCCCAAATTGGTCTATATCAATCTTTCCACGCTCAAGACGCTGCCGGACAGACAGTTTTTCTCCGGCTTTGCCGAAGTGATGAAGCATGGCCTGATTAAAAACGCCACTTTCTATGAATGGCTGCTCGCCAATATGTATGAGATTTGCGAGAAAGATTTGGACACCCTGGAGGAAATGATCCTGCTCAGCTGCGCAATCAAGAAAACGGTGGTGGAAAAAGATCCCCTGGAAACGGGGGAACGCGCACTGCTTAATCTGGGCCATACCATTGGCCACGCGATTGAAAAAGCCAGGAATTTTGAATTGTATCACGGAGAATGCGTTGCCCTTGGAATTGTAGCCGCGGCGTTTATTTCATGGAAAAAAGAACTTATAAGTCAAGAGGAATATCTGGAAGTCCGTGATATGTTTGTCCCGTTTTATCTGCCTATATCCGTTGATCATATTTCTCCGGAAGAGGTGGTCAGGCTTACCAAGGCGGATAAAAAGATGGAGGGCGGAATGCTGAAATTTGTTTTGTTAAAGGGAATCGGCAAGGCCGTGATTGATCGAAGCGTGACAGAGGAAGAGCTTCTGGCCGCCGTCAATGAGATTTATTATGATGAAGAGGCTCCTCATGAAGAATAAGCCGTTGGAAATCATGCAAAAGGGACGGGTATTGTCGCTGGATTTGCTCTTCGTCATCCTTTTGATTGCGTTTGATCAGTTTACCAAGCACCTGGCGGTGTCGCGCTTGAAAGGCAATTCTGCTTTCTCTCTGATTGATGGAGTGCTGGAATTGCGGTATACGGAAAACCGCGGTTCCGCATTCGGAATTTTACAAGGTCAGCGTGCGTTTCTGCTGATAATCGGAGTTGTGTTTATCGGTGCCATTGTTTTTTTCCTGGTTCGTCTGCCCGTGTACCGGAAATTTTGGGTGCTCCATTTTTTGTTGTGTGGAATTGTAGCAGGCGGCCTGGGCAATCTGCTGGACCGGTTCCGCCTGGGATATGTAATTGATTTTATTTCTTTTATCCTGATCGATTATCCGGTCTTTAACGTGGCGGATTCCTATGTGGTGGTGTGTACGATCGCTCTGTTCCTCCTGCTTTTATTCGTATACAAAGAAGAAGACGTGGAGCAAATGTGGAAGGGGAAGTGATGGATGAGTTCCGCTTTCAAATTGAAGAAGATATGGAAGATGAGAGAATCGATAAGTGTATCAGTATGCTTATCGATTCTTTGTCGCGTTCCTTTCTGCAGAAGCTGATTAAAGACGGGCAGGTTTCCGTCAATGGGGCGGCGGTCAAAAGCAGTTATCGCGTGAAAGCACAGGATGAGGTGCGCTTTTTTTTGCCAAAGGCCGTGGAACCGGACATTGAGCCGGAGCCGATTCCCCTTGACATTCTCTATGAGGATGAGGACGTGGCAGTGATCAATAAACCCAAGGGTATGGTGGTGCATCCCGCTGCCGGACATTACAGCGGTACGTTGGTCAATGCCTTATTGTATCACTGCGGGAAAGAACTATCCGGCATCAATGGCGTACTGCGTCCGGGCATCGTACATCGGATTGACATGGATACCACGGGTTCGATCATCGTTTGTAAGAATGACAAGGCACACAATCGCATTGCCGCGCAGCTGAAAGAGCATACCATCAAAAGAAGTTATCTGGCGATTTGTACCGGCAATTTGAAAGAGGATCAACTGACGATTGACAAGCCCTTGGGACGACATCCCGCGGACCGGAAAAAAAGAGCCGTAGATATGAAAAACGGGAAACGTGCGGTTACCCATGTAAAAGTGCTGCGGCGTTTTAGTGGTTATACTTATATTGAATGTGTCCTGGAAACGGGGCGAACACATCAGATTCGGGTGCATATGGCCAGCATCGGACATCCTTTGCTTGGTGATGAATTATATTCCAACACGAAATCACCTTTTCATCTTCAGGGACAGACCCTGCATGCTTCCGTGCTGGGGTTTGTACATCCCTCCACGAATGAATATGTGGAGGTCATCGCACCCCTGCCGGAATATTTTGAGCATTTATTACAAATCCTTGAAAAAAGGCCTTAACTAGGAGGAAAACCATGAACCTTTTTGACATCCTGGGACCGGTGATGGTAGGACCCAGTAGTTCTCATACCGCCGGAGCGGTGCGGATTGGCAACCTGGCGAGAAAGCTTTTGCAGGAGACGCCTGTTCGTGCGGATATTTATCTGCACGGATCCTTTGCAACCACGGGCAGGGGACACGGTACCGACCGCGCCCTGATAGCAGGATTGTTGGGCATGAAGCCGGACGATATGCGGATACCGGACAGCTTTGAGATTGCCAGGCAAAAAGGCCTGAACTTTACTTTTGCTAATAAGAACCTAAAAAACGCCCACCCCAATACCGCGCTTTTGGTTTTGGAAGGGGCAGGGGGACGCACCGTGCAGATTCAGGCGGCATCCGTCGGCGGCGGTCGGGTGGAGGTTCATAGGCTGGACGGCATTGAAGTGACTTTTTCCGCGGAAAAACCCACTTTGATTGTTTACAATGAAGACCGTCCGGGTTATGTATCAGAGGTGACCTCCGTCTTGTCCCACGACAAGATCAACATCGCCACCATGCGCTTATACCGGGATAAAAGGGGCGGCTTCGGCATCATGGTGATTGAAATGGACCAGCCGATTCCCGAGATTTCCATTCAGTGGCTGGGACATTTGGAAGGGATACACAAAGTCATTTATATCAATATGGGAGAAGATTCTTCTCTCTGACAGGAGCAATCTGGTGATATGTCAAGCTGATTTTTAAAAAGATTTTGATATGTTTTTGCTAAAAAGGGTAACTTTAAC
>CANQNT010000037.1 GCA_947625255.1 uncultured Acetatifactor sp.
ATCACTTGAAACCGCAATTTTTATCAATCATACGCGCCCGGTTTATGTTATACTGTGTATGTGATCACAGACAGGAGACAGCATGGAAAGCCTTTCTACGGTCCAAAAAGCGATCGACTATATCGAGGAAAACCTCAAAAATGACATAAGCATCGGGCAGGTCGCCGCGGCCATCGGCTACTCGGAGTATCATTTTCTGCGCATTTTCAAGCGTTTTGTCGGGTTCACGCCCGCCAGCTATATAAGAAAGCGGCGAATCTCCGAGATCGTCGGGCGCATGGAAAGCGGCGACGGCAGCCGTCCCGTCAGCGATATCGCGTTCGAGTACGGTTTTAACTCGAAAGAAAATTTCATACGCGCGTTCAAGTCCGAGCATCACATCCTGCCGACCGAGTACCGTAGACACGGAAACAGTCTGAAGCTGTACGGCCGCTTCGAACTCGTACCGAAATGCGAGGGCATTCTGTGTGACATTGTCGAACTCGATGCGTTCCGTGTCGTCGCTTTCCCGAGCGACGAAGAGGACCCGACGAATTTCTGGAACAGGTACAACGTAAGCGGATTGTCATCGCGGCTTTCGGGCGGACGGACGGTCGCCGACTACGGCGTGTGCCGATGGAACGCATCGACGGCGCGCCTCGATTATTGGATAGGCATTGACGAACGCGACGCGGCGGGCGACACGAGCGGCACGGTCACGCTTTCCTTGTCGGGCGGGCTCTACGGGGTGTTCCAAACGCCCCCTGCGACCCACACCGACTTCGTCGGCACGATCGGAAAAACATGGGACTACATCCGCGATGTATGGCTGCCGCAGAGCCGCTATGAACGGCGCCATGACTATGAGTTCGAGCGCTATGTGGAAAAAAGCAGGCTGTTTTCCGAAACAATTTTCGTACCGATACGGATCAAAAAAGAATAGAATACCACGGAGGACAAGAAACATGGCAGAAATTATCAAGACTTACAGAGAAGAAATTCCCGCGATGCGCTTCATTGGGAAGAAGTACGCCGATTTCGGCAACTGGGGCGAGTGGTTCGTCAACGGCTGGTTCGACGAAATCGAGCGCGCGATGGGAGGCGTCGATTCGATCCTCGCGATATGGGAAAGCGGCGGCGGTTACGTCGGACTTGAAATGCGGGGAGAGAACGAATTCGAATACTACATCGGTATGTTCACGCCCGCGAACACCGTGGTCCCTGAGGGATTCGACTACATCGATATTCCCGCGGGCGCGCTCGGCACCTGCTGGATCTATGGCAAAGAAGGCAGCGACACGCACCAGACAGGTGGCTGTATTCCCGCCCTCGAACGCGCCGGAATGCGCCTATGGCACGATGCCAAGGGACGCGTGTGGTCGTTTGAGAACGGGCTGTGTCCGCGCTACACGACTCCTGACGAACACGGCAACGTGATACTGGATTACAGCTATTTTGTGGAATTTTAACAGGCTCGCTTGTTTTTTCCCCTGTCCCTTGCTATAATAATTTTGGTACAGGGGAAAACCATCGGTCTTCCTTTCGGAAAAGCCTTGGCACGACCCGTAACGCAATCATGACGCCCATGGGAGGGGGGACTTGGATGGCCACCATTAACGATATTGCCAATAAATTGGGGGTTTCAAAAAGCACTGTGTCCAAGGGGCTGAACAACGCCACGGATATCAGCGACGAGATGAAGCGCAAGATTCTGGAAACAGCCGTGGAACTGGGCTATACCAATAAGCGCCTGCTCAAGAAAGAACAAAAGATCTGTATTCTGATTGAAAACATGGACTATAAGACGCCCAATCAATTCGGGCATGACATTATCCTGGGCTTTAAACAAATGGCGGAGCTGGAGGGCTGGACGGTGGACATTGTTCCGCTGACCAAGGAATTTCAGCGTTCCACACCTTACGGTGTCTTCATGATCCAGCAGGGCTATCAGGCTTCTTTTATCCTGGGTTTTTCCCTGCTCGATCCCTGGATGCAGGAATTCCGCAGCGCCAGGATCCCCACCGTCTTATATGATAATTACGTCAAGAGCAATCCCCGCATCGCTTCCGTGGGCTGTGACAGCCAGGAAGGCTTCGACCTGGCCGTCAGGCACCTGATCCAGCTGGGGCACCGCAAGATCGGACTGATTTCCGGCCCCCTTGATTCCTACATCCTGAAAGCGCGCTATCAGGCTTACCTGAACGCCATGGAAAAATACGGTCTGGAGGTCAATAACGACTACATCGGGCTGGGATATTACATAGCCGAGTCCACCCGCACCTATCTGCCGAAGCTGGTGGAAAAGGGCGTGACGGCCATCCTGTTTTCCCATGACATCCGGGCCATTTCGGCTCTGACCGAATGCGAAGACCGGGAGATCAAGGTGCCAAAGGACCTCAGCATTATCGGCTTTGACGACCTGCCCATGACGGCTTATACGATTCCGCCGCTCACCACCATCCGCCAGGATCGGATCGCGCTGGGAAAATGCGGCTATTACGCCATGTCCTGCCTGTTGAACAACGTGCCCATCGGTTCCATCCTGCTCCGGGCGCCCCTTGTGGTACGGGAATCCACGGGACCGGCACCCGAACGCGCGTGACAGCGGACAAGACCGCCTCCCTGAATATAACACGGACAAGCGCGGTCCGCGGACGAACGGCCCGCGGCGTCAGCCCCGCCGATTCTTTGCCAACATCTTTTTAATGTAAATTCCCGTATAAGAGGCGGAGTTCTCGGCCACCTCTTCCGGCGTTCCGACAGCAATGACCGTTCCTCCCTTGTCGCCGCCCTCAGGACCCAGGTCAATGATGTAGTCCGCCGTCTTGATCACGTCCAGGTTATGCTCGATGACGACGACCGTGTTGCCTCCGTCCGCCAGCCGGTGCAGAATGTCCACCAGCTTGTGTACGTCCGCGAAATGCAGTCCCGTGGTGGGCTCGTCCAGAATGTAAATGGTCTTGCCCGTGCTGTGCCGGGACAATTCCGTCGCCAGCTTGATCCGCTGGGCCTCGCCCCCGGAAAGCTCCGTGGACGGCTGCCCCAGCTTAATATAAGAAAGGCCCACATCGTTCAGGGTCTCGATCTTGCGGCGGATGGACGGCAGATTTTCAAAGAACGGAAGCGCCTCCTCCACCGTCATATCCAGCACGTCGAAAATGCTTTTCCCCTTATATTTCACTTCCAGCGTCTCCCGATTATAACGCTTGCCCCCGCAAACCTCGCACGGAACATAGACATCGGGCAAAAAATGCATCTCGATCTTAATGATCCCGTCGCCGCCGCAGGCCTCGCACCGCCCGCCTTTTACGTTAAAGCTGAAACGGCCCTTGTTATAGCCTTTGGCTTTGGCATCCGCGGTAGATGCGAAAAGATCACGGATCTGATCGAACACTCCGGTATAGGTGGCCGGATTGGAACGCGGCGTTCGCCCGATCGGGGACTGGTCGATATTGATCACCTTATCCAGCTGGTCGATTCCTTCGATCCCCCGATGCTTACCGGGAATACATCTGGCCCGATTTAAGTCCCTGGCCAAATGCTTGTAAAGAATTTCATTCACTAAGGAGCTTTTTCCCGAACCGGATACTCCCGTGACACAGGTGAAAACTCCCAGAGGGAACTCTACGTCAATATCTTTCAGGTTATTTTCCTGGGCGCCCAACACCTTGAGGAACCCGATGGGCTTTCTCCTCGTCTCAGGGATGGGAATCTGAATCTTTCCGCTGAGATACTGTCCCGTAATGGACTTGGGCTCCTTCATGATATCCTGCGCCGTACCGCAGGCGATAACCTCTCCGCCGTGAGACCCTGCCCCCGGACCGATATCCACAATATAATCCGCCGCCAACATGGTATCCTCGTCATGCTCCACCACCACCAGGGTGTTGCCCAAATCCCGCAAACCTTTCAAGGAGCGAAGCAGCTTATCATTGTCCCGCTGGTGCAGGCCGATGCTGGGCTCGTCCAAAATATAACATACCCCTACAAGACCGGAACCAATCTGGGTGGCAAGACGAATCCGCTGCGCCTCTCCGCCGGACAGGGAGGAGGTAGCCCTTGCCAGCGACAAATATTCCAATCCCACGTCCCGCAGGAAGCCGACTCTGGCACGAATCTCCTTGAGCACCTGATGTCCGATCAACTGCTGCTGGGGAGTCAGGTCCATATGATGCACAAATTCATACAAATCGGTAATGGACAGCGTCGTGACCTCGTAGATGTTTTTATCACACACCGTTACGGCAAGGGACTCTTTTTTCAGGCGCATTCCATTGCATTCATTACAAGGACTGATCCGCATAAAAGTCTCGTATTCCTGCTTCATCGTGTCGGAAAAGGTTTCCCGGTATTTCCGCTGCACATTTTTAATCAGGCCCTCAAACGCCACAGGGTAAACTCCTTTGCCCCGCTGCCCCTGGTAATATACATCAACCTCCTTGCCTTCCGTCCCGTTGATCAAGATGTCCTGAATCTTCTTGGGATATTTCTCAAAAGGCGTATCCAGATCAAAGTGGTATTCCTTGCAAAGCGCTCTCAGAACGGCATTGGTAAAGCTGCCGGGATCCGTACAAGACTGCCAGCCCAACACCGTAATCGCTCCCTCGTTTATACTTAAGGACTTGTCCGGGATCATCAAATCCACGTCAAATTCCATCTTATAACCCAAACCAAAGCATACCGGACAGGCTCCAAAAGGATTATTAAAGGAAAAACTTCTGGGCTCCACTTCGCTGATGCTGACACCGCAGTCCGGGCAGGAAAAACTCTGGCTGAAAGTCAGCGATTCCCCGCCAATGACGTCCACGATCAGCAAGCCCTCTGCCAGCCCCAATACATTCTCAATCGAATCCGTCAGACGACGTTCGATACCGGGCTTGACCGCCAGCCTGTCCACCACAATTTCAATATTGTGCTTGATATTTTTCTCCAACTTGATCTCTTCTGTCAGCTCGTAAAGGCTGCCGTCCACGCGGACTCGCACATAGCCGCTCTTCTTGGCCCTGTCCAAAACCTTGGCGTGCTCTCCCTTACGCCCCCTGACCACGGGCGCCAGCAGCTGAATCCTGGTCCCCTCTCCCAAGGCCATGATTTGATCCACCATCTGATCCACGGTCTGCTTTGCAATCACCCGACCACAATTGGGACAATGCGGAATCCCGATCCGAGCGTAAAGCAGACGAAAATAATCATAAATCTCCGTGACCGTTCCGACAGTGGACCTGGGATTGCGGTTGGTAGACTTCTGGTCAATGGAAATGGCCGGGGACAAGCCCTCGATTTGATCCACATCGGGCTTCTCCATCTGGCCCAGGAACTGTCTTGCGTAAGAAGACAAGGATTCCATATAGCGCCTCTGTCCTTCCGCATAAATCGTATCAAAGGCCAAAGACGACTTGCCGGAACCGGACATCCCCGTCAATACCACCAGCTCATTCCTGGGGATATCCACGTCAATATTTTTCAAATTATTTTCCCGCGCGCCCCGGATCTTAATATACTCCCGCGGGCGCATCTTCATTACTTCTTCCATTCCACAATATCCTTTCTCTATTCCTCCATCTCCCGCAGCTTTTGCTTCAGTTCGATCATCTTGTCACGCAGCTCTGCTGCCGCTTCGAAGTTCAAATCCGCCGCCGCCCTCTGCATCTTCTTCTGGATGTCCGCAATCAGTTTTTCCAGCTCCTTGCGGCTCATGGATTCCGGATCTTTCTCGAAACGCACCTCATCCTGAGCAATCTCTTTGGAAATACTGATCAGATCACGAACCGCTTTCTTTATTGTCTGCGGCGTGATACCGTTTTCCTTATTATAACGCATCTGAATCTCACGCCTGCGGTTGGTCTCATCAATGGCAATCCTCATGGAATCCGTGATGGTGTCCGCATACATGATCACATGGCCCTCCGCGTTTCTGGCCGCGCGGCCCACAGTCTGTACCAAAGACGTACTGCTTCTTAAAAAGCCTTCCTTATCCGCGTCCAAAATCGCCACCAGGGCAATCTCCGGAATATCCAACCCCTCCCGGAGCAGATTGATTCCTACCAGCACGTCAAACACATCCAGACGCATATCCCGGATAATCTGGGTCCGTTCCAGGGTGTCAATGTCAGAGTGAAGGTACTTCACACGGATTCCCACCTCTTTCATATAATCCGTCAGATCCTCGGCCATTCGCTTTGTCAAAGTGGTGATCAGCACTTTGTTGTGCCTGGCCGTTTCCTTGTTCACCTCACTGATCAGATCATCAATCTGCCCTTCCACCGGGCGCACATCCACCTCCGGATCCAAAAGCCCCGTGGGACGAATGATCTGTTCCGTCCGAAGCAGCTCATGCTCCGCTTCATACTCCGCCGGAGTAGCCGATACGAACAGCATCTGATCAATATGGGATTCAAATTCTTCAAAATTCAGCGGCCGGTTGTCCAAAGCGGAGGGCAGGCGGAAACCATAATCCACCAGTGTCTGCTTACGGGAACGATCCCCAGCATACATTCCGCGGATCTGGGGAATCGTCATGTGGGACTCGTCAATGATAATGAGGAAGTCGTCCCCAAAGAAATCCAGCAGCGTCATGGGCGGCGCTCCTGCCGGCATTCCGTTCAAATGCCGGGAATAATTCTCAATACCGGAACAAAAGCCCGTCTCCCGAAGCATCTCCACGTCAAAGTTGGTACGCTCCGCAATCCTTTGGGCCTCCAGCAGCTTGTCCTCCCCTTTAAAATAACGAACCCGCTCCTCCAGCTCCTTTTCAATCTCCACACATGCGGCCTTGATCTTGTCCTGCCCAACCACATAATGGGAAGCCGGAAAAATGCTGATATGATTCAACACTGCGTGCATCTTCCCCGTCAAGGGATCCACTTCCGCAATGCGGTCAATCTCATCACCGAAAAACTCCACTCGAATCAGATAATCGCCTCCCTGGGCAGGATAAATCTCCACCACGTCCCCCCTCACCCGGAAGCAGCCACGCTGTACATCCATCTCATTACGGTCATACTGCATATCGATCAGATCCCGGATCACCTGATCCCGCTCCTTTATCATCCCGGGGCGCAGGGAAATCGTCATCTGCTGATATTCGTCAGGACTGCCCAAGCCATAGATGCAGGACACGCTGGCCACCACGACCACGTCCCTCCGCTCCGTCAGGGAGGCCGTGGCAGAAAGCCGAAGCTTGTCAATCTCGTCGTTGATAGAGGAGTCCTTGGCAATATAAGTGTCCGAGGACGGAACATAGGCCTCGGGTTGATAATAATCGTAATAGCTGACAAAATATTCCACCGCGTTTTCGGGGAAAAACTCCTTGAACTCGCCGTACAACTGCCCGGCGAGGGTCTTATTGTGCGCTATGACCAAAGTGGGCTTCTGCAGCTGTTCTATGACATTCGCCATGGTAAATGTCTTTCCGGAGCCCGTAACCCCCAATAAAGTCTGGAATTGGTTGCCTTCCCTGAAGCCTTTAACCAGGGCTTCTATAGCCTGCGGCTGGTCGCCGGTGGGCTGGTATTCACTGTGCAATTTGAACAACATGGAGCCAAAATCACCTCCAAAATCTATCATAAAAAAGTTCGACTATTCGCCGGAAATTCGTCCAAGTTTTCCGTAAGGATCGTAAGTTTAAGGAACAACTCGGAACTGATTATACCATATTACCTCTCATTTGTCTATATGGGCACAAACGTTTGTTTGTTTTGCGGCCGCTTTTTGTGAGGCTTATGTAAACCTCACTTTCCCTATCTTAATCTTTTGCCGGACTACTAAAAAAACCCGGTATGTCCATGCCATAAATTCAATCAATTTGTCTCTGAATATAAGGCAAATAGAATGAGAATGGCTGAAACCAAAATAATCTCAGCCACCCCATCTCTTTGTTGTTTTACCAATCTGCGTTGATGAAGCGGTAAGCATTGTTCCCCACGTCCTACAGGTCGGGCGCATCATATTATCATTCTCCATATTCCATTCAAAAAAACCTTCTCATAGTCTTTTACATAGTACTTGATATTTTTGCGGCCTTTTTAAATGATCGTAAGGTGTTTTATCCGCGGAACGCTGATAACTTGCCCACACCGCAATAGATACAAAAATCCCGACAGTAATCGGTTCCGTAAAATTGGCGCCACTTAATTTCGCAAAGTACTCACGGATTTTCCGACAGCAGTCACGCTTCCACAGGCTGCTCGTAACCCGAAATATCAACAACAAAACCGCCGCAATCCTTGTAGCCCAGTTGCCTGCGTATAATGATAATAAGGATGAGTAGAGTGTTCCATCATCGAAAATATTGTCCGCTTGCCGGAAGCGTCTAATAAATGTCCGGCTTGAAAATCAAGCCCTATCGAAAGGTAGGGCTATTTTTATCTAATCAGTGGGAATACTATGATTTATCAAGAACGATATGTTTACCATATCAAAGATGAATACTTTGAAAAAGTAAAAGCTGACAAGCTCATGCAGAATAAGGAGAACGCAGCATACCGTCCCACCTTTTACTGCCTGCGGGATGAATAGACGGGACCTATTGGACGGTTCCGCTCAGCAGTCGGGTAAACAAATTTCAAGCTATCTATGATAAGCAGGTACAAAAGTATGAAAAATGCCTGACTATCGTTATAGGAGAATTTGACGGAAAGAAAGCAGTCTTCCTACCGTAGAATATGTTTCCGGTAACAGAATACTATCTCGACCACATACATACCCCAATGACAACCCCGTCCCCGTAAAACATTCTATTCACCGGGCAGTCAGCACAAATATGAAACAGCTCCGGCAGCTTCATGCCAGAGGAAAAAAGGTTGTTTTTTCAGATCGATCAAATGGATTTTTCCGGTTTGTGAATCATTCCGGCAAAGATATGAAAATGATCCGACATTCAAGAAATGCCTTAAAACAAGCCTTTTTTCGACTCTGTAAATTCATTTACTGTTTTCTCTGGTATCGATCCCGCAAAGCCTTAAACAAGTTTCAGTGCTTTTTCTGATCTGATTGTTTTATATCGCAGCCTTGGCCTCTGCTTAATTCAGCGTCGCCACCTTTGTTTTATTATGGTGTACGCTTTTATACGTACATCAATATGTATCTGCTAAATCATTTCACTTTTGCCTTTTAATAACCTGGCTTCCGGATATGCCGCATCAATAAATTCAATCGATACCTTAACCATCTTATCTTTCGCAGAACAATAACCACTGAAATACTTGATTATCGTTCCCCTGATAGGCTCCTACACTTTCACTTCATTTCTATCCTGATCTGCCATTTTCTATTCCTCCGACAGAGAACGGAATACAGGACGTTCCTGCCGGATCAAGTCCCGGTTTTCTTCACTTATGCTGTCAACATCACTATCCAAGATCCGGTTCCTCCATAAAAATGACTTCCCCGGCGGCCTTGCCTTCCGTTTCAAAAATGATCACTTCATTACGGCCTTGTTTCAGAAGAGGAGCCGGTATGTATAGCCGCTTCTGGGGACCGATCTCCCAGAAACGTCCGATATGAAAACCATTTACAAACACACAGCCCTTCCCCCAGCCGGGAAGCTCCAGAAATGTATCTCCTGCCTCCTCCACGAACAGTTCAAATTTATAGAACGCGGGCATCCCCTCGGTATATCCCCGGCTAAAATCCAAGCTTTCCAGATGATCCAAGGGCAGGGGATACTGCTTCCATCGGGTATGCATACGCCCATTGATCTGCACGCAGCCGTCGATTCCCTTCCTCTGCTCATTCATTCTGGGTCCAAAGTTCACGCGCCCCATATTTTCCACCAGGATACGCAGTTCTTGTCCCTTCCTGACCTCCACATCCAGAGTATGCTCCCTTAACAGCTCATGGTCATAGAGATTCAGAAGCCTTTGATCCTCCAAAAACAGATTGGCCCGGTCATTGGCTTTCCACAACCGAATACGCTCCAATTTCTGTTCATTGCGGATGGAAGAGGTGTATAAAATATAACCATAATTCTGTCCCAGGCGCTCCATGCTCTGAGGATATGTACTCTCGTGAACTTCGGACAACAAATCCAGAGACTCCATCAGACCCACCTTTTCCTTCACAACAGCCTTCCCATAGGCTTTCTTCTGTATCCGCGTGGTCAGCTCCACTTCGGAAATCTTTTTAAACTTGCTGATGATCTCTCGATAACGCCAATACTTCGGAGTATAATCCCCCGCCTCCGTGAGTACCGCATCATAATCATAGGAGGTCACATCCGGCGTGAGCTCATCATAATAATTTGCCCCGTTCATGAACCCAAAATTGGTGCCTCCGATAAACATATAAATATTCACATGTCCCAGCCTGAGCATTTCTTCCAGGTCAGCGGCGCTCTTCTCCAAGTCCCCTGTCATATGGCCGCCATTGCCCCAGTAGTCAAACCAGCCCACCCAGAACTCCGCGCACATCAAAGGGCCGCCCCTGGTAAATTTTTCAAGAACCCGGAATCTTTCTTTCGTCCTGGAGCCAAAGTTCCCTGTAGTAAGCGCTCCTTCCACGCTGCCGCTTCTCAGACTCTCTTCTCTTGGATCATCGGAAGTGATCAGCGGGATTGTGATCCCGCCTTCCAGAAGCAGATTCCGCAAAGCGGACATATACTCCGGCTCATCGGCATAATGTCCGTATTCATTTTCCACCTGCATCAAGATCACATTGCCGCCCTCAGTGATCTGCAGGGGCTTAAGCCTCGGCAAAAGCACTTGATAGTATTCCTTGACGTGCCGCAAAAAGGACGGCGAAGAACTCCTCACACGAAGATCCTCTTCCGCCAGCAGCCACGCAGGCAGCCCTCCAAATTCCCACTCCGCGCAGATATAAGGCGACGGACGCAGGATCACGTATAAGCCCAGCTCCTGCGCAAGCCTCACGAAACCTTCCACATCCGCCATCCCGTCGAAGACAAATTCCCCCTTACGGGGCTCATGAACATTCCACGGAATATAGGTTTCCACCGTATTCAGTCCCAATCCTTTCAGTTTTTCCAGACGGTCGCGCCAATACTGTGGCACAATTCTAAAATAGTGAATACTTCCCGACAAAATCTGAAAAGGCTCCCCATTCAGATAAAAAGTATCCTTTATCTCAAAAATCTTAGACATCCGTTTCTCCTTTGCCGTCGCTTTTTTATATCATGCTTCTTTGCGGCGCCGATACCGCGCACCACCATGCCATGAAAATCAATTGCTCCGTGTCTGCGGAACTTACATAATAAAGCAGTTCTATTTTGTCAAGATAACCGTAGTCACGGTCATCCTCGGAATCACCACCGGCAGGTCCGCCGTATAGTCGCCTTCCTGCACACATTCCAGATCCCTCGTGTCGGATGTTTCATAGTAAGCAATTTTATGATAAGCCTCGCAGCCCACCAACTGAAACTCCTTATCCAGTACATCCTCGTTAATGAAAACCATGACCAGTTCTTCCTCACTGTCTTCATTAACGCCCGTAAACGCGGTAGGCATCATCTTATCATATTCGCCGGTTTCCGTCTGGATATCCACGCGCACATAGCCGGGACGCACATAACGGCTGTAGTTTCCAAAGCTCCACAGCCGTTTTAAAGCGCGAAACTTCTGGCTGGGTTCATCAATATAAATCAGACCGTCCCGATATCCGCCGGGGGCCACTGCCACCCAGTTCTGCCAGGAAACGACATTTAAGATCCGCAGATCCTCGGCGATCTGCTGTGCCAAATGATAGGCGGAATCCATGGTCACGTCGGAACCATTCACCATCTCACACCATTCACTGGTGCGCAGCTTCACATCCGGATAATACACTTTCATATAATTACGGTATGCTTTCTTGGAAGTCTCATCCGACCAGTAGGAATGATTATCCAGTGTGTCAAAATGGGCGGCAAGCCTTTCGTTCTTCAAAATGGCTTCCGTATAGTCGATCGCCTGACCGCCCCATTCTCCGCTCTCCGGGCCGGAAAGCTTCACCCCCGCCAAGGCTTCCCTGCTCTCCAGCTCATCCAGAAACGCCAGATAAATATCCCTCGTCTGCGCAGGCTCATAGTGGGCGCCTTCCTGTCCGCCCGTCCAATCCCACTGCGGCTCATTGATCGGGGAAATAAACTTCACAGGTATCCCCTCCCCCCGGAAATGCTCCGCCACATCGCACACATAGGAAGCAAATGCCCCGTAATTCTCCGGGGAAATGTTGCTCTTCATCCCCGCGTCCAAATGCGCTTTCCCGTTATCCGTAAGTCTCTCCAGCGGACTGTTGCAGAAAAATACAACCTCCTCCACTCCGAGCTCCACGGCCCGTTTCATCATCCAGACCGCGTTCGCATCCTTACTCCAGTCATACACACCGGGCTCGGATTCAAAGCTCTGCGCACGGCGATGAACATCTGAATAGCTTCCATTATGACTGTCGGCCGATCCCGCGCCCACGTTAAAACGATAGCAGGTCAGTCCGATTCCCGTTTCCTTATCAAACAAAAGCTCAGCGATCCGCTCCCTGGAGCTTTCCCCGGAATCATCCGCCACATTTTCAAAGCCGCCCACATACTGGCTCCACCAGGCTCCGCTGGTTCCAAAGCTTTCTATGGTCTGATAGGTGGTGTCAGTGTCCACCGTTATCCTTTGATATTTTTTTGACTCAATCTGCTCTGTAGACGGTATAATCTCCGTTCCCTCCTCTTCTCCGGACTGCAGCGTGCTTTCTTCGGCTTCCTTTTCCACACGATTCTGCACGTCGTCCTGCATAGAGTTCTCCTGCCCGCCGCATGCGGCAAGTACCCCCAGAACCAGAGCCAGCCCCAGTCCGCAAGCTACAATTCTCTTCCACATAACCACAATAGACCTTTCTTAAATACCCTTTTCTTCTCTCATCATCCTACCAGTCCGGAATTCTCCATATTTTCCACCAGTTTCCGCTGTCCGATCAGATATACGATCAAAAGCGGAATCAGGAAGATCAGCACCGCCGCTTGTTTTACCGCGTCAAAGGCCAGATCGGTAGCCACAGGCACGTCATACCAGGTACGCAGGGCGTTCAGGATATAATCCTTATTGGCGGAAATAAAGGTGGATGAGAGCAGGGTGCTCATGTAGCTTCCCTCGGGATTAAAGTAATTGGTATAATAGGTATCCCCGTAATTCCACACAAAGGACAGGATCCCCACGGTGGAAATGATAGGCACGGCGTTAGGCAGCATGATCCTGAAGTAGGTGCGGTAGAAACCACAGCCGTCAATCAGGGAAGCTTCCTCCAGTTCCTTCGGAATATTCTTGAAAAACTGACTGAACAGGAAAATAAACAGGCTCTGGTTGACACCGAAGCCAAAGACGGCTAAGAGCACCAGTACCACCGGATTGTTAATAAGGTTCACTTCCCCGGCCTTCGTAAAGAGATTCATGATTCCCAATACATCAAAATGTACAAAGGAAATATACTGGGCCAGCAAGAGAGACTGTCTGGGCAGGAGGAATACCAGGATGACCATGCCAAACACCAGTCCCCGTCCCCAGAACTTCACCCTTGCCAGGGAATAGCCGACCATTGCGGAGAAAAATACCTGTAAAATCATGATTCCCACCGCATAAAGCACGGATTTTACCATGGTCATAAAACCCTGAGGCATAACCAGCCGGATCGCCGCCTTGAAGCTGACCACGGAAAATTCCTCCGGGATCCAGATCACGTTGGGATTGCCCAGATCCTCCACGGTTGAAAAGATTACCGGCACCAGGCTTAGGATCGGATATACGATGGTAAAGCACAGACCCAGGATCAGTACCAGGGAAAAGAACTTTACCGCGCCCTGTTTGAATTTGTTTTTAAACAGGTAAATCGCCAGACTGGCATCCATATCCGAATACTTCATTTTATTTTTCATTCTTCTTCACCGCCTTCCTGAGAAGCAGGGCCGCAATGGCCAGTACCAGAATTACGTTGCCCATATAGACCACCGAAAGCGCGGAGCCTACACCGATCTTGCCTTGTGTGAAAGCGAAAGCATAAGCCTCCTCCGCTATGGAGGACTTTAAGAAGAGATCTACGATAGTGTAAATAACCACAAAGAAAGTGATGTTCATGATGGAGGGAATGGTCACTTTCCAGAAAGTCTCATAGGCGGTAGCGCCCTCCATCTTCGAAACCTCATAAAGACTGGGGCTGATGGACTGCAGGGCGGTCAGGTAAACCAGCGTCTGCACGCCCGCCTGGGAAATCAGGTCAAAAATATTTTCCACATAAGTCATGATGGGATACAGCACCCGCATGGGGACATTCAGGGTCCTCACCAGGAAAATGGTCACATAGCTGCCGCTCAGAAGGTTACTGCCGGTATCCAGGGTGGTTCCTCCGGTGGTAATGGTCAACATATCCATGACCACATCAATTCCCAGGATAAT
Organism: uncultured Acetatifactor sp.; assembly: GCA_947625255.1. GTDB lineage: Bacteria > Bacillota > Clostridia > Lachnospirales > Lachnospiraceae > Acetatifactor. The sequence goes on from CANQNT010000037.1 coordinate 14,346, forward strand.
GGGCAGGAAAAACAAGAGCCTTACAATTGCCCTGCCCTTGAACTTCTGGTTAGCCAAAAGCGCCATAAACAGACTGAAGACTACAATCAGGGGAAGGCTTAAGAGCATGGTGGAATTTTCCTCCGTAAAAAGCCTTGCCATGGTGGTATTGGTGGTGGTGACCTCTTTCTGGAACAGATCAATATAATTCTGAATTCCCGTCCATTCAAAGGTCATGCCGCCCTGATCGCCCACGCCCACGTTATTGAGCGAGTAATAAATCGTATTGACTAAAGGCAGGAGGAAAAATGCAATAAATCCAATCAGGAAAGGGCTCACAAAAATCAATCCGTGAATTTTCCACATTGTCCGAAACGATAACTTTTTATTCGGTTTTTTCATTTAATTGCCCTCCTTTATCAGATATTGTTCCGCGCCGATTTCCGTGCCGTCCTCCAGAGTCACATCATAGAGGTTGTAATTTACAAGCACCGTCTTGCCGGATGCGTAGTTCGTCTGGTACACGCCGTCCGCCAGCACCTTATGTCCGGTAATCTCGTTTGTGCCGATCTGACTGCGAATGGAGGCGCATTCCTCGTAGACCGCCCTGATCTTCGGCTCCAGAAGAGTGAACTGCGCGGAGAAAAGGTAGCTGAAATCCGAATCTTTCAGCACATCCACGTTTTTATAGGTCAAAATGAACTTCGGAATAGCACCCAATTCCGCAGCCTGCAGCACGAAATATGCCACATTCTTGCTGGAAAGATTCACATTTTCCGTGGTATAATCCACCAAACCGTTCATCACCAGCTGCTTGAAAGGAATCGTCACGTCAAAGGTGGTATAATCGCTGCTTTCCCTGGATACATCCGTCATCACGCTGCCATACTTAATCTTGTCAATATGAGGATTGGCAAGTGCCAGCGCTTTCTCCTCAGACAGCTTCGCCAGACTTTCCTGCAAAACCAGGTCCGCGGCTTCGCCGCTCACATAATTCTGATAGCGGTAATCCGCGTAATACATACCCGCCAGGTCGGAAACCGCCAAGGCGGAATAATCGCCCGCATCCTTTAAGAACAAATTCGTTATGGTACTTAAATACTTGGGGGAAAGCTGATAGTAATCATCATGCGTCACGCCGTCGCTCAACGCGCCGTTTAAAATTCCCAGCACGGGTTGATAACGGGAAAGCACTACCTCGTCATTGGCATAGTCCCTCACCGCGTGTCTGGAAGCCCGGAATCCATTGCCGTTCTCCCAGATCTGGGTCAGCGCCACTTGCAGATACAAGGGTATGCCCCGCTCCCCGGCATAAGACAGGACATCCCTTAACCCGGAACGGCTGCCGTTTTGCTTTGCCAGGGCTCCGCCGCGGTTTAATCTGCCATTCCAGCCCCCATTGAAAGCGCCGTCGTACTGCAGCTGATAATCCACACCCTGCATGGCCTCCATGATTTCCTTAAGCTCTTCATAGGTAGTCATGGAATAGGCCTTGCTGTAAGGAATTCCCACGAAACGGGAGGCAATATTTAAGCCACCCACTATCTCCAGATAAATCTGGGAGGCGCCGTCGTCGTACTCCTCCGTCAGACCCTCATTCCCGGCCAGATAGGTTTTATAGCTTTTCGCTAGATCATAATAGGTCGTTCCCCGTCCAAACAACCGGTACCGCAGCGTTAGATCCAGATCCTGCATCCCGGTATTCACCAGATAGGTTCCGCTGTTCGTGCTGTACTCCCCATTGATCTTCACTCTCTTATACTGGGCGATTTCAAAGGAAGGGTATACCTTGTTGTAATTAGCGCTGTCCGTTCCCGCGCTGGCAAGCCGGATATTCAGGTAAGCCGTTCTGGCTCCCTCCTCAATAATGGCAAGGAACCCTTTTTCCGTTTTATCTTCCGGCCCGTACAAAGCGCCGAAGATGGGCATATACAGTTCTTCGCCGTATTCCGGCATATAAGCGTAATCATTATAAAAATCGTTGTCAAAATAAGGTCTTTTATAATCTGTCACATTGGCGATATAAGAGTTGAACCGCACCAATGCGCCGCTGCCGTCCGGCACCAGAATGTAGCCGTCATCATACTGGTCGATGGTAGCCGCCCCGAAGTTGGGAAGCAGCGTCAGACTCTGCGGCGTATAATAATCGTTCAGAGAAACAATGCTTCCGGTAGGCACATGGGCCAGCAAATCACCGTTTTCATCCAGGGTGATCTCCACCACCAGCTCAAACTGCGCGGGTTCCGTAAAATTCACCGAGAAACCGTAGGTATCCCCGTCCTCCAGCAGCATTTCCGTGGTATAGCCCACCAGCCTTGTCACCTCAATGAGCTGATTCGTCGCGCTGGTAGGGGGATTCCCGGTATAAGTGACGGAATAGCAATCTTCCGTCAGACTTCTCTTGTACACCAGAGACAGCGTATTCAGATAACGGCTGCCCGTGCTTTCATCCAGACTCCCATCCTCTATTAACTTCTCCAGGGTTCCCACGAACAGCTCTTCATAGGTCTCAATTCCCATTTTCTTCGGCAGATACTCATAGAAACGGTTCGATTCCCCTTCATTTAAGTTCAGATTGATGCGGACACCGTTCTCAATCCGGTACATGGAATAACTGGAAAAAGCAGTACAGTTGGTGTAAGAATTCCATTCGTACAGATTGTTGTCCTCTCCCAGATAAGTAAGGCTTAAGAGCGCCTGCTCCGCGTCGCCCTGCCCGTTGGCATAGCTTCTGAACAGATAACCCGTTACATCATCTTTCACCTCAAAGGTCATATTTTCCGTATTGACGGTAAGTGTTTTGCCGCCATTCTGCGCGACTACCACCTTACCGGCATCCAGGGCGATTTCCGTACCCTCCGCAGGCTGTCTGGAGGTCGTGCCAGGAAGCTTTGTGCTCTTTAGAGTCCACACCGGAATGCTGACAAGTATATACACCAGCGCCGCGGCCGCCAGTATCGTAACCGCGATCTTTCCGATGGTATGCGTATCATAAAACTTTTTCAGGGCGCTCTTTATGCCCTGCGGCTTTGATTTGCTTTCCGCCATCCTTCGTCACTCCCCTTTCTACAGCCTTCTGATAAATTCCTGTCCTACTGAGATGACAAACACCACCATCTGCTCGATCAGGGTGAAAAACAAGATTCCCAGGAACATGATGATCGCCGCCGCCACAAAGGTCAGGAAAATGGAAGCCAACGTCTTTCCAAAACCATATTCATGAATCACGCATAAACCCGCCAGAAGCATAAACAGGGACCATACTACCCCGATACCCGTGACCACATAGACAATCATGGCTTCCTCCAGAATAATGAAGTTGCTCACAAACACCTGGAAAATCAAAGTGCAGGTAAGGGGAACCAGGGAATAGCAGACCACCTTTAAGATATCTCCCATGCTTCCCTTGCCATTCAGCAGGGTGGTAACAGACCAGTTGCTGACAATGAACAGGACAAAACCCAGCACCCAGGTCAGGAAAATGGAAATACTGTTCATGCTGGACAGATCATTCGTGTTGATCACGAAACCCGTATACTGGTAGCTCACGCACTGCAGAATGCCAAAAAAGATCAGAATAAACACTGCCAGAAAGATACTGCCCTTTCCTCGGAAACGAATCTCATAAAAGGCATCAAAGGGGTGGAAAACAGAGCTTTTTAAATAGAACAGTTTTTCTTTTACAGTACTCCATACTCGTTCTTTCATTCTGCAGCCCTCCCTCTACGGCTATTCATCAGCTTCATGGCGGCTTTCGCCTTAATCTTGCTCTGCTTGTGATAGCGGATCTCGGAGTAAATCACCGCCGCCACCAACGCAATAAAGAGCACCATGATGATCAGGAAATGACGCTCCAGCCACTCTCCCCGATAGCCATTGTATGCTTTGGAATAGAACTTCCGGTTATTGCCCATCTTGAAGTAGTACATGGCAGTCTCATAATCCTCTTTCATCAGATAGTTCTTGCCGATGCCGCTGTAAGCAGCTTCATAATTGGCATTCAAAGTAAGGGCTTCTTCAAAACTGACCAGAGCCTCATCCCAGTCGCCGAAATAATAGCTTTCGTTTCCTTCCAGCACCGCGCGTCCGAAAGCGGTGGGTGTCAGAATATAAATATAATTCAAAGTGTCATCGGAGATGATCAGCTTATCACCCAGCCAGGCAATGCTGGTAGGGCTCTTAAATTCGCCTTTCAGGTTGCCCAGGCTGCCGAATGCGTTCAACAGCTCTCCGTCAAAATTATACAGGAAAATACGTCCCTTGGCGCGGTCCAGCAAGGCGTAGGTCCCGAAATCCGTCACCGCGATATCCACGAACTGGCTCCCTGTATCGCTGGAGCTCATGGTCCAGATATCACCGCGCACCATCGTATTTCCTTCCTGACGAAGCACATTCTCACCCTTGGAATTCAGGCGGAACACCATATCCGCGGCGGAAGAATCGTAAGTCACCGCCATAATAAAGCCTTCTCCGTCCAAAGTCACGTTGTTAAAAGCCGGGGCATAGACCTTTGCCATTTGCGCTTTCTGCTCATCACTGGCGATGGACTTCCAGAAATAATCGGTCAGGCTCACCATAGGGGTATTCACACCGTAATAACCACTGAACTCGCCTTCCCTTGTCAGCTCCAGAATTCCTTCATAACTGGACTGCACCACCACATAGATACGATCCGCCAGATCCACCGCGATCTTCGAAGGAACAAATTGGGTCACGCCAATGAGCTCTTCCGGCGCGGTAATAATTCTAAGCAAACCATAGGTTTCCATATCCAGCACCACGATCCGTTTGTTGCCGGTGTCCGCGATATAGATTTCCTGTTCCTTTTCATGAATAAATACACCCTCCGGTGCGTTGAGCATGATTTGATTGCCGTTTTCATCCAGAGCGATCGTGCCATCCACGGCACGTACCAGTCTTGTGGTAAATAACAGAGTCCCATCGCTGTCAAAAACATTCATACGACTCTCCGTTGTATCAATCATAAAGATCCTGCCGTCATCGCTGGTACATACGTCATCCACGCTGGAAAGGGCCACCCCGCCCATGTTTTCCCTGGAAATAATGCGCTCCAGCTGGAACATGGCAGGACTTTCCTTGGCGTTGCCATGGAAATCATAGGTATATCCATCATATACATAGCTGCTTCCATCAGAGGCCTGCGCCTGCATGGGAAGCGTAAGAATCATCGTAAAGCATAAACACAGCATAAGGAGACCGCTGAAAATATTTCTTATCCGTTTCTTCATCCTGCGCCTCCTATCCCTTGATACCGGACGTAGCCATGGTCTCGATAACATTGCTCTGGGAGAACACAAATACGCCGATAGGTACGATCAGCATGAGCAGTGAAACCGCACTGGCAACACCGGTTCTGGAGATACCGCCGCTGACCAGCTGGGAAAGCACGTAGCTCAAGGGTTTCAATTCCTCCGAATAAATGAACACGCCGCCTGTAGTTCCCCACATCTGTTGGAAAGACAGAATCACCAACGTGATCCATGCCGGTTTACACAGGGGCATCACTACCTTAAAAAAGATACCGAGCTCCGAAGCGCCGTCAATCTTCGCCGCCTCCAGCATATCATCGGGTACCTGCACCATGAAGTTCTTCATAAGGTATAAGCCCAGGGTGCCGCCCACCGCAGGCAGAATCACCGCCCAATAGGTATCCACAATGCCCAGAGCGCTCATAATCAGGTAGTTCGGGATTGCGGTTACAGATGTATTGAACATCAGGGCGTACACAATGATGTTGCTCATCACCTTAGAGCCGGGAAATTCATATTTTGCCAGCGGATATGCCGCCAGAGATCCCAGCATCACCGTGCCGAAAGTGCCCAGCCCCGTGATCACCAACGTATTAAAAACATACCTGGAAAGCGGCACTGTAAAATCCTCGATAATGGAAGCCAGATCGAAGAAATTATCCAGAGTGGGATTTTCCACGGTCAGCCTGGGCGGATACATGAAAATCTCGGAAAACGGTTTAAACGCGCTGGTCAGGGTATACAAAAGCGGGAAAAGGCTGAAAATACCGAAGAAGCCCAGCACCAGGATCAGCACCAGGTCGCCGCCGATGCTGCGGTTGCGCCGTTTAAACTTTCTGCGATAATACCAATTCTTAACAAATGCAATCACCTTCATCCTCATCCCTCCTTAACCAAGCTTCCTCAAGAGCTTCTGCACAATGATATTGCAGAAAAGCATGATGAAGAAGAGAATCACGGCTATGGTACAGGCATAGCCCAGTTCATATCTCACATTGCCAAAGTCATGCAGATGGGTCAGAATTGTATGTCCGGCATAACTGACGGACGGGAACCCCACCAGGTCAATGGACAACTGGGATACCGACAAGGAACTGGTGATCTGCATCACCGCCCCGAACATCAGCTGCGGCTTCATGGACGGAAGGATGATGTACCAAAGCTCCTGCCAGCGGTTCTTAATACCTTCCACACTGCCGGCCTCCAGCAGAGACTTATCCAGACTCTGGAAACCCGCAATAAAGGTCAGGAAACTGACCCCCAGGCTCAGCCACAACTGCACAATGATCAAAATCGGCATGATGTATTCCTTTGTCACCAGCCAGGTCACGGCCTCCCTGATAATGCCGAGCTTCAACAGCCAGGCATTGACCCAGCCATAGGAATCCGAGGAAAGCAGAAGCTTCCATACCAGGTAAGCGTTGCCGGAAATGGACGGGGCGTAGAACACCAGGGTCATGATGGCCCTGGGAATTCTGGGCAGGTCATTGACCATCCAGGCAAACAGGAAACACATCATATAGCTGACAGGTCCGGTGATAATGGCGAAAAACAATGTGTTTTTTATGGCCGTCAGGAAGATCGGGTCATACACGATCAGCTTAATATAGTTCTCCAGGCCCACGAAGTCCGGCATTTCTACCATATTAAAGCTGGTAAAGCTCAGGAATATAGCTACCAATACAGGAAGCAGGGTGAACACAATGAAAATGAGGGCAAAGGGCGCGATCATCAGATATTTGTACTTATGTTTCTTCCAGACCATTGCAAAGGAACCTTTTTTGCCTGCCATCTTAATCCTCCTTTCCGGTAAGCCTTGACAGATGCAGCTCTTCACGTTTCCTATCAAGTTCCTCGTTGATATCCTTAATGTTCAGATACAGAGTTTCTCTCGGATTCGCATGATCAGACACCACATCATTGAAAGCATACTGTACCATACGGGTAGTCATATAGTTGCCCGGAACCGCGGGAATTCCCGTGGTACTCTCAAACTGTCCCAAAAGGCTTTCCAGTTCCGTATTGCTCCAGGGAAGCTGCTTCAATACTTCCGGATCAGCCGCCGCATATCTGGCGCTGGTTCCCATCAGGGCTTCCAGAGCGTTTGCAAAGTCAAGCTGGGTCTCCGTACCGGTCCACCATTTCACAAATTCCCAGGAAGCTTCGGGAGCGTCCGTGGCAGCCATGATAATGGACTGCACCGTGTCTACCACAAAGGTATTGTTGATGGTCCCATCCTCCCGCAGCGTTCCCGGCAGCGGATGGAAGCTCCAAAGTCCCTTAATCTCCGGTGCAAAAATCTCCAGGGCGTTGAACATCGTATAGTTGATCACGCCCACAGGCACTTCACCGGTGCGGAAACGGTTCGCGAAGTCAATCTGCACATCCAGACCATAGCTGGTATAGAAATCCGTGTAATCCTTGAAAGCGGACATCGCCGCATCAGAAGCCAGACCGCTTTCAATGCCGTAATCATTGCCCTCTCCCAGATAGACATCGCCGCCGTTCTGGAAGACAAAGGACTGATACAGGTGCATATTATAATCAATGGAAGTGCCGATCAAAGAATTCTCCGTCTGCTGGATATTGGGTATATATACGTTATAATTATTCTTCTGAAGTTCGGGAATCATTTCCAGAAGCTCCGTCCAGGTCTTCGGGACCTCAAGCCCCAGCTCATCCAAAATATCATCCCTGGTGAACAGCATCATAAATGTGGTCTGTTCCGGGATTCCATAGACGCCGCCCTGGAAAGAAGCGGAATCAATAGAGCTCTGGTAGAAGCGCCCTGTCGCCTCCGCGAAGCCGTCCAGCTTTGAGAGATCCAGGATAGCGTTCCTCATCGCGAAGTCTTGTACCGTACCCTGTCCCAGACCGATTACCACGTCAGGACCGTTGCCGGCCAAAGCGGCACGCAAAACCACGTCTACGGGAATCAGCTGCAGGTTCACAGAGATATCGGTCTTCGGAGCAAAATCCTCATCAATCATGTTCTGAATCATCTGCGCCTGCTCTCTGCCGTAGGAGGCAAGCCATACCTTGATCCCATCATCTCCGCCATCCACATCCGCCGAAATCTGACTGTTCTTAATGACAAAGGTGGAAAAGAAACGAACCGTCCCATACCATACACTGGAAAGGAAGGATTCTTTCACGCGAGGCAGCTCTCCTCCCGCCGGCGACAAGACGATATAGTCAACCTCTAAGGGCATATCCGCCACGTTCACAAGCCAGGTACCCAGGGCCGAAATATTGTTCTTAAGCTGGTTCAGCTCCTCTGTCACGCTCTCCGGGTCCTCCGCAAGCCTCTCCGCTTCCAGCGCCATTTTCTCAAGCAGGGTAGTATTCTCACCTTTTTCACCGGTGATCGCGACGATTTCGTCCACGATCTGCGCAAGCACCGAAGCCTGTTCTCCCATTTTTTCCTTGAAATCAGGAATATTTCTCACAATTTCATAATCAATAAACCTGCTGGGCGCCTGACCAGTAAGCTGCACCACCTCCAGATACAGCTTGTTCAGGCTGCTCATGCTCTCTTCTACCCGGGTAATAATGCTTCCCATGGGACCCATCACATTTTCCAGAGTTATGGCATTATTTCCTGCCTTCAGATGAAAAAGATAAGGACTCCCATCCTCTTTTGCCACCGTATAATGATTCATATCCGACTGATAAGTGAAACCAACCGACATCATCTCTTCATAGGGAACCTCACCATTTATGTAAAGTCTGCGGTAGCTGGTGACACCCCTGTTGGTATTCTGTCGGCCCTTGAATGTCAGCTCATACAGGCCCTCTTCCTCCACGGACACATTCCAGGTGATAGAATCCCCCGGCTTGGACCAGTTCTCCGCGCCGATGGTATTATAGTTAATATAGTAGGGATGATAAGGCTCCAACAGGCTGTCGGAATAGTTTTTCTGTATGTTGATCGCAGAAGAACTCTTGATAATATCCGTCGTGATCCCTTCCCTGCGTTCCGCCTGACCGATCAGGACCTGACCATTATACTCGCCATACTCTGCACTCAGGGCGCTTATCGCGTCTTCATAGGAAGGAAGCGCTTCTTTCGCGCAGAAAGTCAGGGAGGTAAACTCCAGGGGCTCCTTGATCGCCTCGAAGCTAATCGTGTGGCTGCCCGCTTCCAGGTAGAAGAGCAGAGGTTCGTTGTTCCTCCTCTGATAATCCTCCACAAACCAGTCAGTTTGGGCATAAACCTCCAGACTTTCCGGGCGGATCTCATTATGGTTCTTGACTTTGATTTCCCCGTCAGTCCAATACCGGCTGATTACCACCTGAGATAATGCCTCATAGGGGATCTCGCCGTCAATGTAAATCTTTCTCTGTACATCACTCGTTGTGCCGGGAAGCGTCAGATATCCCAGCTTAAGATGATAGAAACCGCTCTCCGGCACTCGAAAGCTCCAGGTGATGGTTCCCAGATCCTCCGTTATGATCCCCTGCTCTCCAGCGTAAGCAGTAAGATCATCCGAGCCCTTATAGCCTGCCAGGTCGATTTCTATGGTTTCCCCTGACAGAACGCCTTCATAGCCGTGCGCCTCCAAATACTTCTGATAGCTTTCCTCATAGGAAATGGCGCCTGACTTGGGGACAGCATATTTTATCTGGGCCCTGCTGTTTTGAAACAATACCAACACAAGCAGGAGTATGACGGCCACCGCTGCAGCGCAGGCGATAATCTTCTTCATTTTGCCAAGTTTCATAAGCATACCTCTCTAAAATTTTGCCCCAATGAAGCAAAAAGGGCAGGAGGCTCTTCGCCGCCTGCCCTGATTTACCGCTATTTTTTTGTAATCGGGCTTTTGTTATTCCGCAGCCCTCTATTCTGCGGTTTTGATCATTCTGCCTTTATTCGGATACAACAGTAATATCAACCGTAACCTCGGCAGCATTGCCCGCATAGTCCGTCACTGTCAGCTTCACAGAATAGGTGCCGGGCGTGGTAGTATCCAAGGTGGAAAGGTCCGCTGTTACATTGCTCTTAACATCAATGCCATCTGTATCTGTGGCGGACGCAAGGAAACTGGTCCAGTCGATGTCGGCAGTATTGGCATTCAGGCTCACGTTGTGATCGCCCTCTGTCACTTCCACTGTAGGAGCCGTCTTGTTATCAGGATCGTATACCACAACCTTGATGGACTTGGAACCCTCGTTGTCGGAAGCATCCTTCACGGCCGCCTTTACCGCATCATTGTATTCACCGGCCTTGGCCAGATCCAGCTCTTCGCTTACAGTGATATTGTCAGCGGTTACAGCGATTGTGCCGTCCACGGAATCCTCTGCCGTGAAATACTGTGTCCAGTCAACATCGGTCGTGCCCACAGTCAGGACCACCGTATCGGCCTCTACCTTGGGAGCCTGGTTATCATGTACTTCGTCGGTCTTTAAGATTGCCGCAATATTGTCCGTTACGTTGGTCAGATCGGTCAGGTTCTGCTTAATCGCCACATCATAGGAAGGCATACCCTCCAATCCATAGAAAGACTTGCCCAGGATCGCTTCCCAGTTGCCATCCCACAGGCCCATCAGATTTGCATAGTTGGTATTGGTATGGTTCAAAACGTACGTGAAACAATCCACGATAGAATCGCCATAGGTCTCGTTGTAAATATCTACACCCCATCCTACCAGCGTGGACTGTGCGGACTGAGCGTTGTACTCAGCGATGGTTTCAACACCGCCAAGGGCTTTGTAATAGGTCTGCCAGTAAAGGATATAGGTTTTCAGCGCAAGCTCGGTCTTCTCAGGGCTGACACCCTTAAGGACGGCCACGCTGTTGCCGCCATTGGTGCTCTGCATATACTCATCACTGTCCATCTCCACATCATCCGGTCTCGGCCAGGGAATAACGGCAATGTTCTGGTTCCTATCGGCACACTGAGAGGCTTCCCAGTTGATCAGCCAGTTTGCGCAGTCAGTGAACACGGTAGCGCCCAGGCCAAAGTCTCCGCTTCCACGGGTCCACTCGGGAGTAAATCCGTCATCATACAGGCCGCAGTCTTTCAGAAGATCCGCATCCATCAGATCCTTTACAAACTGAACCGCCTCAATCGCCTCATCCGAATCAGCGGTCACACCACCGTTGAAAATACCCGTGCCATTGGAATGCATCGCGGCCAGCGCGGCATAACGATGGTCAGTCTCATAAGCCTGAACAAACTCATAAACACCGCCGTCCGGAGCAGCTACGTTTGCGTAGTAAGCCTGAACGGTCTCCAGATAGCTGCGGAACCTGCTCCAGGTCCACTCGCCGTTTAAGAACAAATCCATGGGATAAATGGTTTTGCCATTCTCATCCTTAAGTCCGGGAACCTCTTCCAGCATGGTCAGGTTCACTACCAAAGGGAAGTTGGTTACCTGAGGAGTCTCATTGTTTAACAGATAATAGCCGCCAAACAAAGAATTCTTCAGCATCCATGCGTTCTCTTCATCCTCGAACAGATATGTATAAGCGCTCAGATCCTGCAAAACGTTCTGGGAAAGAATGGTAGGCTCAACGCCGCCCCACAGAAGCGCCAGGTCTACAATAGGATCCCCTGCCAGAACACTGGTCATCAGATCGGTTGTAACATCATTGGGATACTGCAAAAACTCGATGTCGACATTATACGCTTCCTTTACTGCCGCCAAAGCGGTAAGAGCCGCCTGCCTCTTGGACTCTTCCATGGTATACTCACCGGTCACATCATCCGTGTGGTTCGGATCCAAATCATTGATCCAGTGGGTACCATAACGGATCACAACGGGCTCAGCGGGAACCTCTTCAGAGGACTGTACAGAAGACTCCTCGGGTGCGGAAGACTCCACCCCAGAAGCACTGGAACCGGGAGTACTGGAACTGCCGGACGATGACGGGGTGGAACTTTCGCTACTGCCCTGGCCGCAAGCTGCCAAAGAAAGAACCATCGCCGCACTCAAAAGAATTGCTAAAACTTTCTTTTTCATTTTCTTCCTCCTATATTATTTAATTATGCGAACTTTCGCCCACGTTCTAGGTATTTCAATAGTTGAAACCCATTTCATATAAAGAATCATAGTCATTTTCCCCTTATTTGTCAATAACAAAATAGTAATTTGTACAATTTCTTTTGCGTTTTTGCTTTTTTTTGTGCGCTTTTACTTCCTTAATTTTATATTTTCTTTATTTTTTTCAAAACAGGGAAAGAGGCCCTGCCCGTTACAGAAAAAATCCAAATTTCTCCGTTTGATTTTTAGAAATCGGTTTCATATTGGCGCATAAAAACAGCCAGGCGGCAGGTTCCCATGCCCACGCCAGACCCGGCATTATCCTTGCAGATACATCTTGTTCTTGGTCCACACCCCTTTTCCACAGGGTATCTTGCTTCTTTGTTTTAAACCTCCGCGACGGGCGCGGTGCTTTCTCTGACCACCAGTCTTGGAGTGACAAGCTGGATCCGCGGCATCTCGCCGCCTTCCGACGCCGCAATCGCGGTCTCCACCAGCTTCCTGCCGTAAAACTCATAGCGGTAATCGATGCTGGTAAGCCTCGGCATCATCAGCCTTGTCAGCTGGGTATTGTCATAGCTCACCACGGAAAAGTCCTCGGGGATCCGCTTTCCGTGCTCATAAATGCTGTGCATCACACCCACCGCGGCATAGTCATTGATAGCAACCACCGCCGTAGGCATCTTTTCACACTCAAACAAGGCATTCATGCCTCTATAGCCTGTCTGGTAATCATATCCGCCCTCTATCACATACTCCTCGTGAAAATCCAGATGATAATTCTTCAGGATCTGCTTATACCGTTGCAGCTTCTCATAAGTGGAAAGGACATCCATTCCTCCCCCCACCATGGCAATCTGCCTGTGCCCCAGATCGATAAGATGCTCCATTAAAAGGTCCATCGCTTTCATGGCGTCAATCTGCACCTGATAGCAAAGCGTCCCGTCCAGCTTTCCGCTCACCACCATGGGGATATTGTTGGTCATTTGATTCACAAGCTCCACATATTCCGTATCACTTACCAGATCGTCCACGCGGCCGCCAAGCTGGATCATAGCGCCCACTCTCTGTTCGTAGAGAGTCTCCAACTGCCGCTTTTCCCGTTCCGTCTCTCCCAGGGAATTGCAAAGAAGAACCGTATAGCCCGCCTCTCTGGCAGCCACCTCACACGCCACCACCACTTCGGCATAATAGGAATTCCGCACATCAGCGGCAATGATCCCCAACACCTTACTCTTCGTATCAGACAACCCTCTCGCCAGGGCGTTGGGCTTGAAATTATATTTTTTGATCAGTGCCTGGACCTTTTCTTTCTTTTCCGGGCGCACATTCGCATTATTTGTCAGTACCCGGGACACCGTCGCCGCAGACACGCCCGCCTCCCTCGCAATGTCGTAAATCGTTATATTTCTGTTCTCCAAAGCCTTTTGATTCTCAACTGCCACAGTGCCGCGATTCCTCCAAGTTGTTTACCATTCCCTTATCCAATGCAAATTTCCCGCACTCTTCATACTCATGAAACTCTGAAACCAAATTCCGATTTCATTCTATCAAAAACGGCTTGGGATATCAATACTTTTCCGCTCCATTTTATGCGCCTTCCGCACTATAAATACGGTACAACTCATTATAAGTCCCATCCCCTGCATACGTTCACCCAGGCACTAAAGCCAGAGTATTTTTCCAATTCGCCAATCGTAAGCTCTATGGCACTGTTGCTGCTTCCGCAGGCCGGAAACACCGTTTGAAACCGCTTTAAGGACTCATCAAGATAGATTGTCACTCCATCGTTGACCGCAAAGGGGCATACCCCGCCCACCCCATGACCGATCATTGTTACAGCCTCATCCGGCGTCAGCATTTTCGCTTTTGTTCCAAACCGCGCCTTGTATTTGGCATTATCGATTTTGGCATCCCCGGCGGTGACTATTAATATAGGTTGGCCGCCTGCCAGAAACGAGAGCGTCTTCGCGATACGACAGGGTTCACAATGCAGCGCCGCCGCAGCCAGCTCCACCGTCGCGCTGGAAGCTTCAAGCTCCCGAACGCGATCTTCCATCCCATATTTTTCAAAATATGCCTTCACCTTTTCAATTGACATACAAAAGCCTCCCTGCATCCGCTTCCGAAAGCCTTATTCCGTTTCCAAAAAATCCAACAACTGCCGCTCAAGCTCTGGCCCCCACCATCGGCTGTACCCGGCCTTTGTAGGATGAATATCATCCCACATATAAAGCATCCGCTGCTCCTGCGACAGCGTATTGAATTCCTTATCCGACCACAAATCGAGAACACCAATCCCCCATTTTACCTGTAATTCCTTTAACGCATCCACCATCTTCCCATAAGCCGCGGAATTATAATAGCTTCCGGTAAAAAATACAACCGGGCATCCCCAGGCAGCTTTTGCGTAAGCGATAATATACTCCATCGCGCCAATCACGGTAGAAGTATCAAAACGATCGAGATCCGTTTCTTCACTGACTTCCCCCAGAGGGAAAGCAAGTGTGGCATCATTGGTAGACAACTGACATAGAAAAAGATCAAATTTTTCTTCTGCCGGAATCGTTTTTAACCTGGAAACATAAGAGTTACTCTCCCCGTCCGTAAGGGTCGTACCGCTGACCGCCTCTTTATACAATTCCGTTCCCAGGCGCGCGGCCAGATACTCCCCTACCGCCTGCCCTTGAGAAGCGCTTCCATACGTCACGGAAGACCCCAGAATACCTATTTTTCCACCAGGAAAAGGGCTTCCTTCCATTTGCTCTAATTGAGAGAAGTCATATTCCGATTGATTCCCTGCCACTTTACGCATCCGTTTCTCCTCAAGTCCCCGAAAAGGGCCAATTCCTCCAAACCATCCAACAAAAATCAGCTGCAGCATACACAAAAGCACAATAAACGCGACTACGGCGACTAACATCTTCTTCCAGTTCGTTTTCTTTTTCACCATTGCCATGCGGCTATCTCCCCCCTTTTCAGCGCAGAATCCCATCCCGCACAATAATTGATTGTTTATCCTGCATCTCCGAAACTGTACTTATCTGATGACAAAAACTACTTTTTTATTATTATAATGCCGAAAGCGCATGGATGCAATACAACGGCTTTGTTTTCAGAATAATTTTAAAATACTATTTGTACTTTTCCATAAGTCGTAGTATAATGAATGCAATCGGCTTTAACGCTTTAAAGTTACGAAGATATACATTTAGGAGGATTTACCAATGCCGGAAATCAAATTTTACAAACATGAGCCGCTTCCGATCGAGATGCACAAGGTGAAGATTGTTCAGCAGCTCAACCTGCTTCCCGTGGACCAGCGTGTCCGGAAAATCAGAGAAGCGGGCTTCAATACTTTCCAGCTCCATAACGGAGACATTTTCATGGACATGCTGACTGACTCAGGCGTAAACGCCATGAGCGACAATATGCTGGCGGCCATGATGCGGGCGGATGACGCTTACGCCGGAAGCGAAACCTTTTACCGGATGCGCGACAAGCTGGAGGAAATCTTCGGCATCCCTTATCTTTTGCCGGCGCACCAGGGCCGTGCCTGCGAAAATATCCTTGCCACCCGTTTTGTGAAGCCTGACAGCTGCGTGATCATGAACTATCATTTTACCACTGCCAAGGCACACATTACTCGCCTGGGCGGACGCGTGGAAGAGCTGGTCAAGGACGAGGGTCTGGTTTCCAAGAGCACTTTGCCTTTCAAGGGAAATATCGATCTGGAAAAGCTGGAGGCCTGCATCCTGAAGGAGACTCCCGAAAACGTTCCTTTCCTCCGTCTGGAGGCCGGTACCAACCTGATCGGCGGACAGCCTATCTCTTATGAAAACATGAAAGCCGCCACCGATATGGCGAAAAAGTATGGCATTCTGACCGTTTTGGACGCCTCCTTACTGCAGGACAACCTCTACTTCATCAAGACTCGGGAAGAATCCATGAAAGATAAGTCCATTCGCCAGATCACCAGAATGATCGCGGATCTCTTCGACATCATCTACTTCTCCGCCAGGAAATTCGGATTTGCGCGCGGCGGCGGCATCCTGGTACGCGATCTTGACTTGTTCCATTCCATGGAGGACCTGATTCCCATGTTTGAAGGCTTTCTGACCTACGGCGGTATGTCCGTCAGGGAAATGGAAGCGATGACCGTCGGCTTTGACGAAAGCATGGAATTCGATGTGATTTCCCAGGGACCTCAGTTCATCAAATACTGTGTGGATCAGTTGGACGCTTATGGCGTACCGATGATCACCCCCGGCGGCGGCCTGGGAGCCCACCTGGATGCCAGCCAGTTCGTCAGTCACATCCCTCAGCAGGAATATCCCGCGGGAGCACTGGTCTGCGCGCTGTATATTTGCGGCGGTATCCGCGGCATGGAGCGCGGAACCTTGTCCGAGGAACGCAACGCCGACGGCAGTGAACGCTTCGCTTCCATGGAACTGGTTCGTATGGCACTTCCTCGCCGCGTGTTCACCTTGTCCCAGACGGAATACGTCATTGACCGCGTGAAATGGCTGTATGACCACCGTGACATGATCGGCGGACTGCGCTTTGTACACGAGCCTAAGACCCTGCGCTTTTTTACCGGTATTCTGGAGGCCACCTCTGACTGGCCCGAGAAGCTGGCGGAGGCATTTAAGGCTGATTTTGGCACAGATCAATAAAGAACTTCATATGCTGACAAAACGCCGGAGACCTTACTTCCCCGGCGTTTTCCTATTCTGTTCAGTTTTTATTTTAAAAAGAGTTTCACAATATTTTGGTAAAGCGGTCTGAAAGGCTGGTAACGCATGGGCAGATCCAGAAATGTCTTTTTATCCACCATGCTTTTATAATGGGTAAACGTGTCAAAACCGGTTTTCCCATGATAGGAGCCCAGGCCGCTTTCCCGGAATCCTCCGAAAGGCATATAAGAGGTCGCCAGGTGAATAACCACATCGTTAATGCAGCCTCCCCCAAAGCCCAGCCTGGCAGTCAGGCGCCTGATCCTCTTTTGATCGGAAGAAAACAGATAAAAAGCCAGAGGGGCATCATGTCCCGACACATAATCTACCACTTCCTCCTCTGAGCGATAGGTGAGAATAGGCAAAATCGGCCCAAAAATTTCCTCCTGCATGACGGCATCCTCGCCCGCCACGCCATCCAGAACCGTAGGTTCCACCTGCAGGGTATCCGGATTGGTTTTCCCACCATGGATTACCTTGGCCGAATCTATCAAGCCACAGACACGCCGAAAATGCTTTTCATTGATCATCTTCCCATAATCCGGATTTTGAAGAGGTTCCGGGCCAAACTGCTTCGTAATCTGCTTCTTAATCTCCTCCGCCAGCCGATCATGAATGCTTTCCTCACAGAAAATATAATCCGGGGCTACGCAAGTCTGTCCGAGATTCAGGAACTTGCCCCAAACAATGCGTTTTGCCGCCAGAGCAAGATTGGCGGTCTCATCCACGATGCAGGGACTTTTACCTCCCAGCTCCAGCGTCACCGGAGTCAGGTGTGCCGCCGCGCTTTCATAGACCAGCTTCCCAACCTTTTTGCTGCCGGTAAAGAAAACATAATCAAAATTTGCGTGAATCAACGTCGTATTTTCCTGGGAACCGCCGAAAATCACAGCCACATATTCCGGAGGGAACACACTCTCCAGCACGGTACGGATGGCCTGATTCGTATATGGCGAATAGGAACTGGTCTTTAAGACGACCGTGTTGCCCGCCGCGACGGCATCGATCAGCGGATCCATGGAAAGCAAAAAGGGATAATTCCAAGGATTCATGACCAGCACCGTTCCGAAAGGCGACGGAATCCGAAAGCTCCGGGACACATATTGGGCCAATGGCGTCCGTACCCGCTTCTTTTTCGCGAAGCCCTTAACATGCTGAATCATGTAAGAAAGCTCGCTCAAAACCAAACCAGTCTCGCACATATAGCTTTCGCTCTGACTTTTGCCCAAATCCCGCTTCAAGCCCTCGTGAATCTCGTCCAGATGCGACTGGATGGCTTGATATAAGGCTTTCAGGTATCGAATACGCGTGTTTACGTCCAGCGTCCTGCCGCTGCGAAAGTACGATTTTTGACGTTCTATGATTTCCAAGATCTCATATTCCTGCATGAAAAATCCTCTTTTCCTGATGATTTGGCGGCGCCGGCCATTCGACAACAGGGGCCATCTTACAGTTCACGCAACCGCTATTTTCTGATACATTTCCCGCAGCCTGCGCCGATCCCAGAGCACGGGAACCGGATAAAGAGGGATGGCCTCTTTATATGCATAGTCGGCAAGCAGTTCCATGTCCTCCTCTTGAATCATATCCAGGCCCCTGGGGATACCCAATCGCTCGTTCAGCTCCTCAATCCTCCGGATAAGCCGCTCCGCCGCTTCCTCCCGGGGCGCTGCCTCATCCGCCAGGCCACAATACACCGCGATCTCCGAAAGCTTCCCATGAACGGCGGCGCCATACTCCCGCAAAACAATCGGCAAAATGACGGCATTGGCAAGGCCATGGGGCGTGTCATATTTTCCGCCCAAAGCATGAGCAAGGGCATGTACATATCCCACGTAGGCTTTGGAAAAAGCCCTGCCCGCCTTATGGGCGGCCGCCAGCATCTTCCGGCGCGCGACAGGTGTGGCAGAGTTATAAGATTCCTCCAGATTATCAAGAATCAGCTTCACCGCTTCCAGAGCATCCATTCGCGTCCCGCGGTTGCCGCTCCGGCCAATATAGGCTTCTATGGCATGCGTCAATGCATCCATTCCCGTGGTGGCGACCACATTGGGCGGCAAGGTCATGGTCACAGCTTCATCCAATACCGCATAAGCGGGGATCAAAGGGAAATCATTAATGGCATATTTGTGCCGGGTTTTGCTATCCACGATCACACAGGCAAGCGTGGTCTCACTCCCGGTTCCTGCGGTGGTGGGAATAGCAATCAGCAAAGGGATCCTGCGCCTCACTTTGAGAATCCCCCGCAAATCATTGAGACGCTTCTTCGGTCTGGCCACTCTCGCTCCCACGCCCTTGGCACAGTCCATAGGCGAACCGCCGCCAAAAGCGATCAGACAGTCGCAGCTCCTCTGCCTATAGATGCGCAACGCTTTTTCCACATTGTCCGTGGTTGGATTGGCAACCACTTCATCAAATACTATATACTCAAAGCCCTCTTTTTTCAAGTCTTGTTCCAATTCGGAAGTAAGACCCAGATTGTAAATCATCCGGTCCGTCACGATCAGGGGCCTGTGTTTGCTATTTTCTTTTAGTACGGCAGGGACCTGGGAAATCCGGGGAATAATTTTAGGATCCCGATAAGGGAGCACCGGCAGCGCCAGCTTCAATACGGTTTGAAAGATACGACAATAACAGACTGTAAAAATATTCATGTGGCCTCCAAATATTTCGATATTCAAATATTTTGTATATCTGATTATATAGGGAGGGGGAGGGATTGTCAAGCGGAAAATAGCCAACCAGTTTTCATCAGTTGGCTATTTCCAAGCAAATAAAATCACGTCTCTTAATCTCTCCGAAAAATATCTCTCGTGTAGACCTTTTCCTTGACATCGTCTAATTCAGAATTATACCGATTTGCAATAATGGCATCACACCGTTGCTTAAACTTTTCTAAATCATTAATCACCCTGCTTCCGAAAAAAGTACTTCCATCCTCCAGGGTAGGCTCATAAATCACCACTGTTGCTCCTTTTGCCTTGATGCGCTTCATCACACCTTGTATCGAACTTTGTCTGAAATTATCACTGTTCGATTTCATCGTTAAACGATACACACCAATAACACAGCTTTTCTCATCGTCCTTACTATAATCACCCCGGTTATAATAACTATAATAGCCGGCCATCGTTAATACTCGATCTGCTACAAAATCCTTTCTGGTACGATTCGCTTCCACAATGGCTTCGATCAGATTCTCCGGCACATCCCGGTAATTGGCCAAAAGCTGCTTCGTATCCTTAGGCAGACAGTACCCACCATAACCAAAAGACGGATTGTTATAATGTGTGCCGATTCTGGGATCCAGACAAACACCGTCTATAATCTGCCTTGTATTCAATCCTCTCATCTCAGCATAGGAATCCAGTTCATTAAAATATGCCACACGCAGCGCCAGATAAGTATTAGCAAACAGCTTCACCGCTTCCGCCTCTGTCGGATCCGTCAACAGAATCGGCATATCCTTACGAATAGCCCCTTCCTTAAGCAAGTCCGCAAACTTCTGGGCGCGTTCAGACTTTTCACCCACAATAATTCTGGACGGATACAAATTATCATAAAGCGCCCGCCCTTCCCTTAAAAATTCCGGTGAAAAAATAATATTGTCCACGCCATATTTTTTTCTGGTTTCCAACACATATCCCACCGGAATCGTAGATTTGATCACGATCACTGCTTGAGGCGCGTAACGCAGAACGTTTTCAATCGCCGCTTCTACAGAACTGGTATCGAAGAAATTTTTCGAGCTGTCATAATTCGTGGGAGTGGAAACAATCACATATTCCGCGCCATTCAGTGCCGACTCATAGTCTGTCGTTGCCAACAAGTTTAACTCTTTTCCCGCTAAATACTCCTCAATCTCCTTATCCATAATAGGGGACTTTTTATGGTTAATCATGTCCACTTTTTCCTGAACAATGTCGATTGCCACGACTTCATTATGCTGTGCTAAAAGAATGGCATTAGATAATCCTACATAACCCGTTCCAGCGATCGCTATCTTCATTCCTTATTCCTCCAATCATTAACCAAATATTAATTGCATCTATATTAACCTATTATTACGGAAAATACAAGTTTTATTTTTTCCTCTTTCCAAGCATATAAGTCATTTATGATAATGCCTTAATAAATCACAAGAGAAAATGTCTCAAGTGTGGTAAACTTACCTCTGGAAACGGAGGTGGACATTATCAGGAGG